>DATBYA010000142.1:0-27973 GCA_036514015.1 Candidatus Sulfotelmatobacter sp. | reverse complement strand
TGGCCCCGTAGCTCAGATGGATAGAGCAGCGGTTTCCTAAACCGAAGGTCGGCAGTTCGACTCTGCCCGGGGCCACCATTATTTTCAAGAACTTCCGGCGATACTTCCTGCTCACCCTCTTCATCCAGTTGCGCGGGAGTTGCATTTTGTTGCTGACTTGTTTTCCGGTCGAGCCGATTAACCCACGCAATGTGGCAATGTTCGCGCTTGGGACCCGCTGTAGCGGAACGAGAGCGCAGTTTGATCGTCGAACGGGTCAAGGCCGGCATTCGTAACGCCCGGGCGAAAGGCAAAAAGCTAGGGCGCGCCCAAGGACCGAATCCGAGATTGAAGCCCTTCGTGCATCTGGGGCTTGCTGGCGCGCGATCGCCAAAGAGATGGGGGTTGGGGTTCGGATCGGAACGGCCCACCGAATCGGACAGCGGCGTTCCAGAAATGTCTGCGGGGCCTTTTCCGAACGGCAGTCCGGAGGTGCTTTGTGTTCCCAAAGCGAACTGCCAACATAATCCTCACCTCCTCCCACGCGGAAATTGCCCCGGCTCTGCATTGTGCGTTCCAATTGGCTTGCGTCAATCGGAAGATCTCGGAGATGAGCAGATCCTCAAATGCACACGTGCATTCGATCTTCGCCGAAGCTGCGTTTCTGGCGGGGAGAGCCATAGAGGGGGCAACGGAGCTGCAACGAATGCCCGGCATGTCTGTGGAGGTATTTGCTGACACTCTTGGCTTTGACGCCGCGTGCGGGACCAGTCCGAAAAAGCCGCCATCAATTCACTTGGAGAAAACAGCACGCTCGCGGAAGCGCTGGTCATATTCCGCTTGCTTTACTTATCGACGCGGATGACAAGGCTAGGATTTCTTTGCACAACTGAGGGCAATGCAATAGTCGTAGGAACTCCTCCGCTGTTTGATCAGTTTCGGGTCAGTTCGTGGCGGCCCTGCTATTCGCTCCGGAGCGCTTCCACCGGATCTAGCGCCGCCGCCCGTCGCGCGGGAATAATCGCCGCCGTCAAAACCGCTGTTCCGAGCAATATTGTAGCCAGAGACAGCATGAGCGGATCCCACGGTCTGATGCCGAACAGCTGATTCACGATCAACCGGCCCGCGACTATGGCCCCCAAGATGCCAATCCCGAGGCCGACGCCTGCCTCAAAGAGCGCTCCGCGCAGCACCATGCCGACAACATGACTGCGGTCAGCTCCGAGCGCCATGCGTACTCCGATCTCGCTGGTGCGCTGTTCGACCGTGTAGGTTGTAACTCCGTAAAGCCCCACGGCGGCGAGGATGAGCCCGAGAGCACCAAACAGCAACGTCAGATTCGCGATCATGTTTTGCTGCGCAAAATCACTGTCGAAGATGTGTCCGTATGTATCGACGGTGTAGAGCACGAGGTTCGGATCAATCTGCCCCAGCGTCTTTCGCACCTGGGCCTCAAGACCGAGGGGATTTTCCGGTCCCCAAATGATTATGTTGTTGAGGAAGTGCGAAGACAGCTCTCCGGCTACTCCCTGAGGTTCGTTGTAATGACCCGTCTGCGCCTCGGCCACAAAGTACATCGGTCGGTCCGGCTCTCTGATGCCCCATGGGAGGTAGCGCATATTTGCGGCGACCCCGACCACTTCGTACGTTGCCGCGTACTGCTGACGATCGGGACCGAAATGCTGGCCGATCGGGTTCTCACCTTTAAAGAATTTCCGTGCGAATGCCTCATTGATAACGGCTACGGAGCGGGTAGTTGCAGTGTCCTGATCTGTCATGGGCCGGCCGATCACGATCCGGTTGCCAAGAGTTTCGAAGAAGCCTGGCGTCACTCGCACCCAGGTCGCCTCGTAGTCGTCTTTTGCGCTTGGTTCGGGTTTGCCTTGGACGTGGATATCTGAGTTCCAGCTATCACCGCTCATCGGCGCATACATTGCGGCGCTGACCCGGTGCACGCCAGGAATAGCCCGCAAGCGCTCCTCGATCACTTCATAAAGTGGGTTCAACTGTTCAGCCTTATAATTTGCCAAGCTCGGGTCGATCCAGGCGATATATCTGCCTTTGGTTTCGAAGCCGAAGTGCTGGTTTCTGATGTTGCGCAGGCTCTGGCTGAGCATTGCCGCGGACGCCAACAGCACGAGCGACATCGCTGCCTGCGCAATCACCAGCGCTTTCTGTGGCCAGCGCGCTTGACTGCCTGTCGATCCGCGCGATCCGCGTAACGCCTCAACCGGCTCCGCGTGGAAGGTCATCCAGGCGGGCGCGATTCCAAACAAGAGCCCTGTCAGCACTGAAACCCCCAATGTGAATATCAGCGCTTGCCAAGATGGCGACGACTGAACGGGCACGAAATTGTCGGCGCTCGCGATCTCGAAAGCCTGATGGATCATGAGCCGCGTTCCCGCGTATGCCACGCCGATACCGAGGGCCCCCCCGATCAGGGAAAGAGTGACGCTCTCGACTAGCGCCTTGCGCACCAGTCGCCTACGCGGCGCGCCGAGAGCGATTCGAATCGAGGTTTGTTGTCTGTTCCTAAGCCCTCGCGCAAGAAGCAGGTTGGCGATATTGGCGCAGGCAAGCAGCAGCACGCAGCCCGCCGCCGACAGCAGAATCGTCATACCCTCCCGGTAGCCCTCGCGCAACTCATCCACGCCCGCACCGCCCGGAGTCAAATACAGCTTCTGCTGCTGCCACGCTTCTTTATCCTGCGCACTCATATCGGCCAGATGGCTTGCCTGCCAGGCGTGCAGCTCGACCCGTAGCCGCGCCTCCAGTTTCTTTGGATCGATCCCTGGGCGCACGCGACCAATGATGTCCAGAAAGTGCTGATTGGGCATTTTGAGCCGCGCTGTCGGACCGTCGAGCAGCATCTCCGTCGTCACCGGCAGCCAGATATCCGGCATGGCCCACCCCGTCAGTTTCGCTCCGTAAAAACCCGGTGCGGCGACACCGACGATAGTGAACGGATGGCCGTTGATCCGATAGGTCGCGCCCACGACGGACGGGTCCCCGCCGTATTTGTCTTTCCAGACGTGGTAGCTCATAACGGCCACTGGCGGAGTGCCTTCACGATCGTCATTCGACTCAAGGACGCGACCGATCCATGGACCCACGCCGAAGGTGTGGAAGAAATTGCCGGAGACATATTCGCCATTTCGCGTCTCGGCCTGCTGGCCGGTGCCGTCGCGGCGTACGGCCAGCGCGGCGCTGCCACCCTGCATCGCCGCCAGATCGGAAAACTCAGGCGTATTGTCTTTAAAGTGTTGGTACAGATTCCACGAGAAGAGCGAGAACTCCTCGTCCTGCGTGTAGCCGCCATAACCGCAGCAGTGAATTTTGTTGCCGAGCCGCCATAATTCCTGCGGTTTCGTAACGGGAAGCGACCGCAGCATGACCTGCTCGACCAGCGAAAAGATAGCCGTCGTTGCGCCGATGCCAAGTGCAAGGGTTAATGCGGCCGTCATTGTGAAGCCCGGAGATCTCCGCAACTGCCGCAAAGCCAGCCTGAAATCGGCGAACATAGCACACCTCTCTTAATTCGCAAAGAAGAGCACGCTCATTACCCATCCACAGGAATGGCAAATATTGCATTCAAGATAGTTATAGTGAAATCGAGCGCACCAAACTGTCCGTTCTTGGTCGATTCTGTTCGTTGCCGGACACTCCTTGCACGTCAAAGGGCGCACTTTCAACGGAAACAAGAATCACCGCTGATGTTGCAACATCCTGAGGCTTACCGGGGCCGACATGACGCTTGGGCAGGACGAGCTTCTCCGGGAATTTCAGGACTTTGCTAAAACCGCTTCCGCGGCCGTGGCCGTTATGGAGCACATCGCACAGGGCCTACATGAAAAGATGACGCGCTACAACTGGGGGGCTTTTATCTCGTTGACCCGAAGGCCCCAACATTCTCCTGGTCGGACCCTTCGTAGGCTGCTTTACACCGCACGCTCGCATTCCATTGAGCTCCGGACTGTGCGGCGCTGCTGCTAGCAGCGGACAAACTGTCGTAGTACACGACCTTTCCAAAGATCCGCGCTCTCTTTCCGGCTCTTCCTTCGTGAAGTGTGAAATCGTCGTCCCAATCTTGGTAAGGAGCAGGCTCGCGGCCGAGCTCGACATCAACCGCTATTTCAGCGACACTTTCAATCGGTCGGAACACGATTTTGTGGAAGCCCGCACCGCCATAGTTGGAAAGTATTTACAGAAAAGGCGACGGCGAACTAACGGCGTTTGACGAGTTGTTCCAAAAACCCGCACGTAAGTGAGGCTGCAACCTGCTCATTCTTTACATCCGAAATGAGCTGCGGGAGGCGTTCCGCAAAGAACTGTTTGTGGAACGCCCCCAGTGGGCCCAAACGGTTGCAGAGTAACCTGAGGCGGGTTACATTGGTGCCCCGAACATCGGAGCCATTCCAAAGCTAGAAACATGGTCACAAACTGTATTCAGAGGAAGAGGTTCGCTCGCTCATGCTTGCAAACATCATTGTGGTGGCGATCACTCTGATCGTATCCATTCGTTTTTTCAGGAAGTATCGCGACTAGCTCTCAGATGGCCAATTTCTTTGGCGGAGCTCGGCGGGCTGCGTTCTCCGTCCGGCCGTAATCTTCAAATTGAACTCCCGCCGGGAAACTTCTGGGAGATCGAAAATCCGACGGCAGAATGGCAAGGAACGGGTCGGAGCTTCAAACGAACAGTAGAGATCAACCTCTAGTCGCTGGCCTTGGTGATATTCTGTGCTCTCGCCGCCCTGACACTCTTCCTGAGGACGCTGGTCAGTGGTTTGCGTGGCACCCATCGTGCCCAAAGCAAGAAGAGGCCCGTTGCTTCTACCCGGCTCTTTCCTCCAAAACACGAATCCAGCGGCGGAGTCATGGTATCCCTAATGGCTTGTTGCGTCTGGGTTGCGGATTTTGCAGGACTTTCCCGGAATCTGCCGATGGAAGGGAAGTATCTGCTTTGTTTTCCGTGTTTCCTAAACCGAAGGTCGGCGCTTCGACTCTGCCCGGGGCCACCAGCCCATCCCAATCTCTCTAGCAACCGTCCGCTTCCAATGCTGCTCTAAGGACAGAATTTCCTTTCCTCTAAGTTATAATTCAGCGATTCGGAGCCGGAAAAGGAGCTTCCTGTTGACCGTCGACACGAATGAACGTCCCATTACCGACCCTGGCCATCAGCTCCCGGAGCATGCTTCGGAGGCTCAAGGTCACAAAATGGGCCGGACCCTCTTTTGGATTCTGTTGCTGTTGGCCATTGCGTTGATCGCTGTTCTGCTATGGCGTCACTACAAAAACGCCAAGAAACCGACACCCCCACCTCCGAAGATTAACATCACCACAGCGACAGCCGAGAAAGGGAACATCGGTGTTTACCTTGACGAAATCGGCACAGTCACCCCGGTCTACACCGATTCGATCACCAGCCAGGTGACGGGCCCGGTCGTGGCTGTGCACTTTAAGGAGGGTCAACTGGTACGGAAAGGAGATCCGCTGGTTGACATCGATTCGCGACCGTATCGCGCCACGCTTTTGCAGGCCCAAGGCGCCCTGGAGCGCGACCAGAATCTGCTCGCCCAGGCTCAGATGGACCTGGAGCGCTACCGACAGGCTTGGGCGCACAATGCAATCCAGAAACAATTATTGGACGACCAGGAAAAGGTGGTTCTGCAGGACGAGGGCACGGTAAAGAACGATCAGGGGACGGTGCAGTATGACGAGATTCAGGTTGGATATTGCCACATCACCGCTCCCATCGCCGGCCGCGTAGGCCTGCGGCTGGTGGATCCGGGCAACGTTGTGCAGTCAGCGGGCACGATAACGCTGGCCGTCATCACGCAGGAGCAGCCGATCACCGTAATATTCACCATACCCGAAGACAGTCTCGGGCCCGTTGTAGCGAGATTGCAGAAGAAGGCGAAACTTCCCGTTGACGCCTTTGATCGCACCGCGCAGACAAAAATTGCAAGTGGAACGCTGTTGACGCTTGATAACCAGATTGACACCACAACCGGGACCGTAAGAGCACGGGCCGTCTTTGCCAATAAGGATGATGCGCTGTTTCCCAACCAGTTTGCCAACACTCGGCTGCTGGTGAATACGCTGCAGGGCGTGACCCTGGTTCCGGCATCGGCGATTCAACAAAATGGGTCGGCATCGTTCGTGTACGTAATTCAAGACAACGTCGCTCACATGCGCAGTGTGAAACCGGGCGTAACCGATGGCGGCCAAACCCAGGTTGACAGCATCAACCCGGGGGATGTGGTTGCCACCAGCAGCTTCGATAAGCTGCAGGATAATGTTGCGGTGACCAGCGGGAACAACGGCGGAGCCACCGGGGGGGCCCCAGGCGCTGGAAAGAGCGGGACCAAGGGTTCAAAGTCTGGTTCATCCGGCAAAAGCAGGAGCAGCGCCCCGTGAGTCCATCTCGTCCGTTTATCTTGCGGCCGGTTGCGACCTCTTTGCTAATGGCCGCAATTCTTCTGGTCGGTATTGTTGGCTATACCCAACTGCCGGTATCGGCCTTGCCTGAGGTCGACTATCCGACCATTCAGGTACTGACGTTCTATCCCGGAGCCAGTCCCACCGTGATGGCGACGACCGTAACCGCGCCGCTGGAGCGGCAATTCGGCGAACTGCAGGGTTTGAGCCAGATGACCTCCAGCAGTTCCGGCGGCACGTCCGTGATTGTGCTGCAGTTCAACCTCACTCTGAATATTGATGTAGCGGAAGAGGAAGTGCAGTCCGCCATTAATGCGTCACAAAGTTTGCTGCCATCGATTCTGCCAGCACCGCCAACTTACAGCAAAACGAATCCGGCCGACGCGCCGGTGCTTACGCTGGGAATCACGTCCAGTGCCATGCCGCTGTCCCAGGTAGAAGACCTCGTCGATACGCGGATTGCTCCGAAGATCTCGCAGCTTAGCGGTGTTGGGTTGGTGACCATCAGCGGAGGCCAAAAACCTGCGGTCCGCATTCAAGCCAATCCGACGGCGCTGTCGTCCTACGGCATCAACATGGAGGACCTCCGCACCGCGCTGACCCAAGCCAGCGTGAACGCCGCCAAAGGAAACTTCGACGGACCGCGCCAGGACTACCAGATTGACGCCAACGATCAACTGATCACCAGCGACGACTATCGGAAGGTGGTGGTAGCCTACCGCAACGGCGCGCCGGTGATGCTGACCGACGTAGCGCAAGTAGTGAATGGGATAGAGAACAACAATCAGGCCGCGTGGATGAATCAGACCCCGGCCGTCATCCTGAACGTGCAGCGCCAGCCCGGAGCCAACACCATCAGCGTGGTAAAGAGCATCAAGAAACTCTTACCGCAGCTGCAAACCAATTTACCCACCGGCATTCAGGTCACCACGCTTACCGACCTGACCACCGCCATTGAAGCATCGGTTTCGGACGTGGAATTCGAATTGATGTTGACGATCGGCCTCGTCGTGCTGGTCATCTTCCTCTTTTTGCGCAGTCTCTACGCCACGATCATCCCGAGCGTGGCGGTGCCACTGTCGCTGGTGGGCACGTTCGCGGCGATGTATATGCTGGGTTACAGTCTGGATAATCTATCGCTGATGGCGCTGACCATTTCCACCGGCTTCGTGGTGGATGATGCCATCGTAATGATCGAAAACATCGCCCGCTACATCGAGGCTGGCGACCCTCCCATGGAGGCGGCGCTCAAGGGCGCGGAGCAGATTGGCTTCACGATTCTCTCGCTGACGGTGTCGCTGATTGCGGTGCTGATACCGCTGCTATTCATGGGCGACGTGGTGGGACGCCTATTTCGTGAGTTTGCCGTCACCCTCGCGGTTACGATCATCGTCTCGGCAGTCGTTTCTCTTACGCTTACCCCCATGATGAGTGCCCGAATCTTGCGGCACAATCCAAAAGAGAAGCAAGGCCGTATCTATCAAGCCTCAGAACGTGTTTTCGAGAGGATGATCGCGTTCTATGGGCGGACTCTGAAGTTTGTCCTCGAATACCAGACCATTACGCTGTTGGTGGCCTTGGCCACGCTGTTGCTCACAATTTTCCTTTACATCATCATCCCCAAGGGTTTTTTCCCGGTCCAAGATACGGGCGTCATTCAGGGAATCTCGCAAGCGCCGCAGACGATTGGCTCCAAAGCCATGGCGGCGAAACAGCAGGAGATGGCGAAAGTGATTCTGGCGGATCCGGCCGTCGAGAGCCTTTCGTCGTTCATCGGCGCCGATGGAACCAACACAACCACGAACAGCGGCCGAATGTCGATCAATCTCAAGCCGCTCGATCAGCGCGGCAAGATGAGCGCTTCCGACGTGATCCGCCGGCTCAAATCAAAACTCGACCAGGTTCAGGGCATACAGCTTTTTATGCAGCCGGTGCAGAACATTTCGGTGGACGACCGGGTCAGTCGCACGCAATACCAGTACACGCTCGAAGACCCAGACCCGAATGAACTGAACGACTGGAGCAACCGTTTCGTAAGTCGGCTGCAGCAGTTGCCGGAATTGGAAGATGTCGCCACCGATCAACAAATGGGAGGGCTGGCGGTTTCTCTGGTGATCGACCGCGTTACCGCTTCGCGACTTGGCATCGCGCCCTCGACCATCGACAACACGCTCTATGACGCTTTCGGTCAGCGGCAGATCAGTACGATGTATACGCAGATCAATCAGTATCACGTGGTTCTGGAGAGTCAACCGCAGTTTCAACTGGATCCAAACAAGCTGAATCATCTCTACATTCAATCCAATGCGTCGGCGGGCGCAACCGGCACCGGTGCCTCTACCTCGTTCGCGTCCTCAGGATCAGCCTCGGCCGGATCAAATTCGGTAACTTCGTCGGCGCTGTATACCCCGGCTGCAAATACTCTTGCGCCTCCGGCAAATGCGCTTACGCCCACCACCGCCTCAACGTCAAATAACGGAGCATCCTCTGCAGGCGCTCCCAGTTCGGCCATGAGCAACGCCGTGCCGCTGAGCGCTTTCTCGCACTTTGAGAAGACGACGGAGGCGCTTTCCATCAACCACCAAGGCCAATTTCCGGCAATCACCGTCTCGTTTAATCTTGCGCCCAATGCCGCGTTGGGCGAGGCCATTGCGGCCGTCGACAAGGTGGAAAAAGACTTGCATATGCCTCCCAGCCTGCAAGCGGGATTTCAAGGCACTGCGGCATCGTTCACCAATTCGCTGTCCAATGAGCCGTTGCTCATTCTTGCGGCGCTGGTCACGGTGTATATCGTGCTCGGGGTTTTATATGAGAGCTTTATCCATCCCATTACCATTCTGTCTACGTTGCCGTCAGCGGGCGTCGGCGCCTTTCTCGCGCTGATTCTTTTTGGGCAGGATCTAAGTGTGGTGGCGATCATCGGCATTGTCCTGCTGATTGGTATCGTCAAAAAAAACGGCATCATGATGGTCGATTTCGCTCTGGAAGGCGAGCGGCAGCACGGAAAGAATGCGACTGAGGCAATTTACGAGGCCTGTCTGCTTCGCTTTCGCCCCATTATGATGACCACCATGGCCGCGTTGCTGGCGGGGTTGCCGCTGGCGCTGGGCAGCGGTTTCGGTTCCGAGTTGCGTCGACCGCTGGGCATTGCCATGGTGGGGGGACTGTTGCTGAGCCAGGCCCTCACGCTGTACACGACACCGGTGATTTACATCTTTTTTGATACTCTGGCGCAGCGTTTTTCCCCCAAAGCAAAAAATGTAGAAACGAAAAATGGAGAAAGCAGAAATCCGGGGCCGGCGGAACAGGCAGGTCCGGCGTGAATATATCTGCTCCCTTTATTCATCGCCCGGTAGCGACGACCTTGCTCACGGTGGCGATTGCCCTTGCCGGCGCGATTGGGTTCGAGGTGCTGCCGGTGGCGCCCCTGCCGGAGGTGGATTTTCCCACGATTTCAGTGAGTGCAAGCCTGCCCGGAGCGAGCGCCGCTATCATGGCATCGTCTGTCGCCACTCCCCTGGAACGACAGTTTGGTCATATTGCAGGGGTGACCGAGATGACCTCCGCCAGCACGCTCGGCAGTACCTCGATCACCATCCAGTTTGATCTGAACCGCGAAATTGATGGGGCAGCACGCGACGTGGAAGCCGCCATCAATGCGGCGCGAACCTACCTTCCGAGTAATCTGCCGGGCAATCCGACATATCGCAAGGTCAACCCGGCGGATGCGCCCATCATGATTCTCGGTCTGACTTCAGATAAATTCGGTCCCGCCAAGCTCTACGACCAAGCTTCGACCGTCGTGATACAGAAGTTGTCGCAGATCCAGGGCGTGGGCCAGGTCACCGCCGGAGGGGGTGCGTTGCCTTCCGTTCGGGTGGACGCCAATCCCACCCAACTGGCCAGTTACGGACTCACCCTCGCGAATTTGCAGTCCGTGCTTAGCCTGCAGAACTCCGACTTAGCCAAGGGCCAAATTTCCGACGGCGATGTCAGCCTGGACATTCTGGCCAACGACCAAATCTCGCTGGCCGCGGATTATAAACCGATCGTCGTAGGTTATAACAACGGCGCTGCAGTTCACCTGTCCGATGTCGCTCAGGTGACAGACTCGGTACAGAACATCCGTGCCGCCGGATATTTAAATGGCAAGCGAGCGATTACGGTTATTATTTTTCGCCAGCCCGGCGCCAACATCATTGCCACCGTCGACCGTATCCGCGCGCAGCTTCCGTCGATTCAGGCATCCATCCCGCTGGGCATCGACACCACCATCGTTCTCGATCGCACGACCACCATCCGCGCCTCCGTCAGTGACGTGGAGAGGACTCTGCTCATCTCCATCGCCCTTGTCATCGTGGTGGTTTTTATCTTCTTGCGCAACGGCCGCGCCACGCTGATTCCCGGGGTCGCGGTGCCGGTCTCGCTGGTCGGTACGTTCGCCGTGATGTATTTGTTTGGCTACAGCATTGACAATCTCTCCCTGATGGCCATGACCATCGCCACCGGATTTGTAGTCGACGATGCCATCGTGGTCATGGAAAACATCGCGCGCCATCTGGAAAACGGCATGGCGCCATTCGCCGCGGCGCTGAAGGGCGCGGAGGAAATCGGGTTCACCGTCTTTACCATCAGCATTTCGCTCATCGCCGTCTTTATTCCTCTTCTGATGATGGGGGGAATCGTTGGCCGGCTGTTCCGCGAATTTGCCGTCACTCTCTCGACGGCGGTATTCGTCTCCATGGTGATCTCGCTGACCACCACGCCGATGATGTGTGCTTACTTCTTAAAAAACGAGCGAAAGGAAAAACATGGCCGCCTCTACATGGCCAGCGAAAAATTCTTTGACTGGGTGTTGTCGTTGTATCGCGACAGCCTGCATTGGGTACTGGACCATCCGGCCATCACTCTGGGCGTGCTCTTTATCACAATCGTGCTCAACGTAGTGCTGATCATCAAGATACCCAAAGGCTTTTTCCCGGTCGAAGACACGGGAGCAATTAGCGGCAGTATACGCGGTCCGCAGGATTCGTCTTTCCCCGCGATGGACGACTCCAGCAGGCAGATCGGCGCCGTGATCAAGAAAGATCCTGCCGTCGCCAATGTGATTGCGTTTACGGGCGGCAGTGGCGCCACCAATACCGGCAGTCTTTATGTGGCGCTCAAACCGCTGGCGGGCCGGAACAGCAGTGCCGTTCAGATTATCAATCGCCTTCGGCCCCAATTGAACCGCTTGCCGGTAGCGTCTGCATTCCTGCAAGCCGTCCAAGATCTGCGCATCGGCGGTCGCTCCAGCAATGCGATGTATCAATACACCATCCAATCTGACACGGTCGACGATCTGGTGAAGTGGGGGCCCACCATGCTGAATGAGATGAAGCGATTGCCCGGCTTTCAGGACGTCAGCTCTGACCAGCAGAATGGCGGCCTCGACGAGATGCTGAACTATGATCGGGTGACGGCGGCAAAGCTCGGGCTGACCACTCAGTCGCTGGATTCGGCCTTGTATGGCGCATTCGGTCAGTCCGAGGTTTCGATCATCTACACCCAATTGAATCAGTATTACGTAGTGCTGGAAGTTGCTCCCCAGTATTGGCAAAGTCCGGAAGGATTGAAAGATATCTATCTTCGTACCTCGTCGGGCGGCAACATTCCGCTGCTCACGGTGGCCCAGGGACAGGCCAACACAACTCCGCTCGCCATCAACCACACGGGCCTATTCCCCTCGGTTACGGTATCGTTTAACCTGGCTCCGAACGTATCGTTGAGCGATGCGACTTTGAGCATCAGCCAGATGCAGAAACGGCTTGGCACTCCCTCCACCATGCAAGGATTTTTTGCCGGGACGCTGCTGGCCTACCAACAGTCGCTGGGCACCGAGCCAGTGCTGATCGCGACGGCGCTGCTGGCGGTCTATATCGTTCTTGGGATTTTGTACGAAAGCCTCGTCCATCCCGTGACAATTATCTCGACCTTGCCCTCGGCGAGTGTAGGGGCGATCCTGGCGTTGATGATCTTTAAGCAGGATCTGAACATCATCTCCATTATCGGCATCGTACTGTTGATCGGGATCGTAAAGAAGAACGCCATCATGATGATCGATTTCGCGCTGCAGGCAGAACGCCAGGAAGGAATGCGGCCAATCGACTCAATTTTTGAAGCGTGCATGTTGCGCTTCCGCCCGATTCTGATGACTACGATGGCGGCTTTGTTAGGGGCGCTGCCGCTGGCACTGGGCACCGGCACCGGCTATGAACTGCGCCGCCCGCTTGGTATTACGATTGTCGGCGGGCTGATTTTGAGCCAGATGCTCACGCTCTACACCACGCCAGTCGTCTATTTGGAGTTCGACCGCCTGCGGTTGCGCCTGGAAGGGAAGAAAGTGCAACGTTCTTCTCCGGCGCCGCAAGTGAGCTAATGCGTGGGATGAGAGAGCGGTGCAGAAACTTTATGGATATTGATATGTTTTGGCGAAAACCAGGGAACGGCCCGATTGGTCTGGGCGCGGCGGCGCTCTTATTCGCTTTATCGGGCTGCGTGGTGGGACCGAAATATCACCCACCCGCGACGCAGGCTCCCGCTGCCGCCTATAAGGAATCTCCCACCCAGTTTCAGGCCACCGGAGGCTGGACGGTCGCTCAGCCTGCGGATGCCAAGCTGCGCGGCAAGTGGTGGGAGATTTTCAATGATGCTGAGCTGAATAGCCTGGAAGAGCAGCTGAATATCAACAACCAGAACATCAAACAATATTTCGAAAATTTCATGGAGGCTCGCGCCGTAGTGCGCGAGGCCCGGTCACAATTCTTTCCCACCTTGGCGGCTGCCCCGTCCGTTACCCACTCTCAACTGTCGCGAAACCTGAGCGGCAGCACGACCGTTTCGGCAAACGGTACTGGCTCTAATTTCACCCCGCAGAGCACCATCTATTCATTGCCTCTCGAAGCGTCCTGGGAGCCCGACCTGTGGGGCAAGATCCGCAATACCGTGCGCCAAGCTCGGTACGCGGCTCAAGTCAGCGCGGCCGATCTGGAAAACGAACGGCTGACGGAGCAGGCAGCCCTGGCAGAATACTTTTTCGAAATTCGCGGACAGGATCAACTGCAGAAGCTCTTCAACGATACCGTGGCGGCCGATCAGAAGGAACTAGAACTGACCCAATCGCAATATGAAGCCGGTATAACCAACGAGATATCCGTGGTCGAAGCCGAAACCGCGCTGCAAAGCGCGCAGGCGGGTGCCACCAATGTGGCGATCGCGCGAGCGCAGTATGAGCACGCCATCGCGATGTTGGTTGGCAAACTCGCGACCGGCTTTTCCGTTCCGGTAAAACCCATGATCATGGTCCCGCCGCCCGTCCCGGTGGGCGTACCGTCGGAATTGCTGGAACGGCGTCCTGATATCGCCGCAGCCGAGCGCACCATGGCAGAAGCGAACGCCGCCATCGGCATCGCTTATGCCGCTTATTTTCCCAACCTTACCTTGACCGGGGAAGCTGGCTTCGAGAGTTCGAGCTTCAAGAACTGGCTATCTTGGCCGAGCCGATTCTTTTCCGTTGGAGCCAACATCTCCGAAACTATTTTTGATGCCGGCTTGCGCCGTGCCACGGTGCAGCAATATGTCGCGACCTACAATGCGGATCTCGCCGGCTATCGTCAGACCGTTCTGACCGCATTTCAACAGGTAGAAGACGCGCTTGCCGAAGTACGCATTCTTTCCCAGGAAATTCAGCAGGAACAACAGGCGGTACATTTCGCGCAAACCAATCTCACGCTCGAAGAGGCTCGGTACGAGGCGGGGATTGATCCTTACGTCGATGTGCTGATTGCGCAGACCACTGTTTTGGCCGACATGCAGACTTTGAATAATCTTCAGGTGCAAGAAATGACCTCTGCGGTGGCATTGGTGGAGGCTTTGGGGGGAGGATGGGATCGTTCGCAATTGCCGGCTCCGCAGCAAATGACGCAGAAGCCGGCCGCTTCGGACACGGCAATTCAGCAATAGGAGCGGAGCAGCGTTTACGAACGCCGCTGGAGGGAATCTAGGTTGTCGGTCTTAGATCTGGAGGCAGCTTCGCCAGATGCAAAACCCAACTCGACCCTGAGACCCTCACGACGTTGGCGGCTTTTCGACTTCCGCTTCCTCAGTTCTGTGGCTCTCCGCTGACAACTTTCGTAGTGACAACCTCTCGCGATGCGCCAGCGCCAGGCCCACCGGCACCACCGAGGCAAAGGTCACGAGCCAGAGCAGGATCCCGCAACTGGCCGCCATCTCCGCTGGTACGTCGAACACAGCCGACAGGGTTGCAATCGTTGCCATTTGCGAACCGCCGCCTACGGCCGGCAACTGCAGCATCGATCCTGCCATGCTTGCTCCCATCAGAATCAGGAGCTGCGAGACCGGGATCTCCAGCGCATCCGCGCCATAGGAGTGCGTAACCTCCTTGTAGGCTAATGCGGTTATATACCAAATTACGAGAGACAGCAGAATTAGCCCTAGCAGGGAACCGGGGCCATGAATGGTATTCAATCCCGTGCCAAACTCGCGCACGCGTTGCGCCAGACGATGTCCGAATCCGGACGACAGATGGGAGAATCGATTCTCGATCCACCGCGCGAAAACTTCGCCGCTGCGGCTGATCATTACCGCGGCAGCCCCGGCCAACGTAACTCCCACAATCAGCACAAATCCCGCATTGCGCAACTGCCGGTAATATTCTGGGTGCGGAATCGACTGCAGGGCGCTCGGCAAGAAAATCGCGACTGCGATCAGCACGGCGAATGCACCGACGTCAAAGACTCGTTCCACTGCCCACACCGCCAATTGGGAGGAGAAGGAAAGCTCGGCGCGACGCGCCACCAGGTAAGGACGAATAAACTCGCCGGCCCGACCAAGGAGCGCCAGTCCAGTGAAGCCAATCATCATGGGCGCGACCAGTTCCAGGGTTTTCACATGGGGTCGCACCGGCTTCAGAAAAATCTTCCAGCGCAAGGCCCGCAGCACATACGCTGCATAGACGAAGATAATCGCATGCAGCACATGAATTTTCTTGATGCGATGAATCTGGCTCCAGAACGTCCCCCAGTCAAAGCTTCGCCAGTGCCGGTATTGCAGGTAAACCAGAATTGCCAGGATTAGGAACACCACGAAGCTGGCCAGAATGCGCTTCTTGTCCATGAAGAGGGAAAGACTCCGCGCCGCGGCCCTCGCAACGCGAAGCGGGAAACGGCAGTTCCAAGGTAAATGACTAAGCCCAAGGGGTCAACGTCGAGGGGGCAGCCGAAGATGGAAGATGAAGATGCGAGGCGGGGCCGAGCCTACTCGCTGTTTTGCGCCGTGCTCACCTTCGCCTTCACGAGCGGAGAACTTTTCGTCTTGGCAGCGGTGCTGGAAGACTTTGCAACCGCCCGTTTCTCAGCAGCGGATTTCGCAGTCAAGGCTGCAGCTTCATTCTGCTGCGCGGCCTTCTTCTTGTTGAAATCTCTTACCACCCGTGCCACATAGGCCCGGGTCTCGTAGTAAGGAGGCACGCCCTTGTACTGCTCGACGCGCTGCGGCCCGGCATTGTAGGCGGCCAGCGCCTTTACCAGATCAAAATTGTAACGCTCGAGGAGTTCCCGCAGATATTTCGCTCCGCCCTCAACATTCGCCTGTGGATCAAACGCATTCGGAACGCCCAGCGCCGTTGCCGTGCCGGGCATCAACTGCATAAGCCCTTGCGCTCCCTTGGGGGAAAGTGCCCGCGCGTTGAATCCGCTTTCCGCCTTGATCACGCTGTTTACCAAGTCGGGATCCAGGCGATAGCGCCCGCTCGCTGAATTGACAACCTCATTGAGACTAAGCATGGCTGGAGAATATGGGGTGTTTCTCGCGAAGGGTGATTCATGTACAAGAACTTCGTGGGAGGCCGGAAGTCGAGAGCCGGAAGCCGGTAACTCCGGCGCGGCCTCGAAATGTTCAATCTCGGCCGTGGGGACGTCGACGAAACTCGATCCATCCGCGCTGACATACAAACGCGTAACCCCGCCGACGACTTCGCGCCGTTCATGCTGGATCGAGAAACCGTTGCGCAGCACCGCGACTTCCGCGGCAAAACAGGGAAGCGCAGCCGTGGCCAACGTCACCAGGAAGGCAAAATGCAACCGAAATGAAATCAAAGTTCGCATCTGCAATCACAAACTAGCCGCCGACGATCGAATGACCGACGATCGAATTGCCCTCGATCAGTGTTTCCGCGCCGAGCGCAAAATCCACTGCTGCCGCGACGCCGCACGCATCGTTGCCGCGGGTCACGGTCCAGCCACGCTCCCGCAACTCCTCGCATGCATTTCCCATGATAAACGGATGCCCGGCAAATTCAAGCATCTCAATGTCATTGTGGTTGTCACCGACGGCCATGACCTCTTCGCGGGCGTAACCGCGATGGGCCGCCCAGCGCTCGAGCGCATATCCTTTGGAGCAGCCCGCATTCAGCACGTCGATCATCGACAAATCGCGCTCGGGATACTCTGTGCGCAACACGGTTACGGCTGCATCCATGCCTGTGCCCTGGAGCGCGCGCAACGCCTCGCGCATTCTTGCCATGGTTCCACAGAACATGGCCTGCACCGGATCGCTCACCAGCGCTTCTTCGATCGGGACGACGAACTCGATATATTCCATATTCTTTTCCAGCCATCGCCGAATACTTCGCCCGAGTTCATCGAGGCGTTCGAGCACGATCGCTCCCTTGGTTTCTTTGTCAAACGTGAGAACCGTATGCCCGCGGAATGCTTGCATTGCTCCGCAAAGCCTGCGGCAAGTTTTTGCGGGCATCAGGTCGCGATGAAAGGTCTCGCCCGCCAGCGAGCGCGTTACTGCTCCATTCGAACTGATCAGCCACAAATCAAACCCCAGCTGCTTGGCGATGGGCAGGGCGAACGCATGTCTGCGACCGGTGACCAGCACAATTTCCATTCCTGCCGCATGCGCGCGCTGCAGCGCCACCCGATCGCACTCGGAAACCTGAAATTGCGGATTGAGCAGCGTGCCGTCGATGTCGGTCGCCAGCAGTCGGATGGAGGGCCCGGAAATCTTCACTGACTACAATTTTAGCATTGAGCTTGGGCAAACTTGGCTCGATGTCGCGAGGCAGGGAACAACGGCAACCACGAAGTCCCCCGAAACAACCCGCTTCTCCTTACCTTCATCTAAACCGCAACTTTATCCCAGAAAGGACGCAGTCATGCAGCACAACTCCGCCAGCCCGGCGACGCTCTTATGCGCCGCGTTCCTCTCAATCCTCGCGGCCACCGCTACGGCCCAAATTACGGTCACCTCGCCAACCAACGGTTCCACTTGGACAACCGTGCCAGTCCAGCTGACCGCGAACGTATCCGCGTGTGCGGGTTCGAGCAATGTCACTCTGTTCGAATATTCCATCAACAGCAGCCCGTTGGCTACTCCAAGCCCGAACAATGGTACGAGCACGCAGATCAATACCACCGAGTACCGTCTGAGCGCGCAACCATCTCCCGGAGCCCAATACACGATTCGCTTCAAGGCATGGTCCGATGCCGGAGCGTGCGCGGAAGACGACGTCAACATCACCGTAACCGGTGCTGCCACGACGACGGTTGCCAACATCGATGATCTTCCGAATGCCGATCCGCCGAACCAAGCTTCGACCGACCAGGACGTCTGGTTCTATGTCTGGGACAGCAACACCGATTGCTGCATGGAATCGGACACATCGAGCTACACGGTCAGCAGTCCGGCGCTGGACGGGCAATCGCGCCTGTACTACGCAGATTGGATGGCCAACTCGCAGACCGGCACACCCGGAGAACGGTACTCGCTCAACTTCGGCGACAATGTTGCCAACGAATCAAAAACTCATTTCATCTACGACACTTACATTTACGTCACCGACCCCGAAAACATTCAGAATCTGGAGATGGATACCAACCAGGTTTGGAATACCAACGGCGCCTATGTCATCTACGGCTTGCAGTGTGCCGGTCCTCCCTACAGTGTTTGGCAATTCACCACGTATCAGGGATGGATTTCGTCCTCCTATCCGTGCAATCCGCAAACCTGGGCGGCCAACCAGTGGCATCACGTACAGATTGCGGTTCACACGACCGGTAACGGGAATGTTTATTACGATTCCGTCACGCTCGACGGAAAAACAACGCCGTTTTCCGGCATGTACGGCAATTCCTCACGAAGCGGGCCATGGGCGCAGGGTCTGCTGTCGCTCAACTTCCAGTTGGACGGCATCAACAACGGGGAGAAGGAGACAACGATCACCGCGTATACGGATGGATTCACGATGATCTATTGGTAGATTGCGGCGCACGCCAGCTTGCCCTGTAAAGTTGCCAGCCAAGTTGCGAGCAAGAATCGATTTGATTTACAGCCGCAAGGCAAAATCAGCGGAGGCAAATCTCACGACGCCGGCAACCGGGACAGCAAGTTGCTGGCCTTGCGGAACCACGGACGTTCGCGGCGTCGAAGATATCCTGGCATGGTTGGCTTCTTGTCGAGAATTTTCTGCGCCCACTCGCGAGCTTCGGCGGCGCGGGCCTGCGACTGCAGGAACAGCGCGTAGTGATAATAGGTCTCCGAGATGGTTGAAATCCGGGTTGCTTGGCGAAACAACACGTCCGCTTTCTCGGCCTGCCCGGTCTGGGCGTAGGCCCAGGCCAGCAGTCCCTTGGCCCGGTGGAAGTCATACTCCGGATCGGAGTTGACGGCGCGCTCCAGGTCGGGGATGGCGGCGGGGAAGTCTCCCAGTTCGACTTCGGCGATGCCCCGGCGATAGAACGGATCGGCGTGATCCGTGCGCGAAGAGATGGCCTTGTCGTAACAGCTGCGGGCCCGCGCGAAGTTGCCGTCATCGAGATACAACAGGCCGAGTTCTTCGTAATTTCCCGCTGAAGGATTGTCGAGGATGGTGCGCTCCAGTTCCTGAATTCTTCTGCGGCGGGGAAAAACCTGAAACGTGCCGCGCAGCAGGCCCGCATCCGGGATGACTTCCACCAGGATGTAGACGAGCGCGCCCACCCAGTGAAACAGGATGACCCAGATCCAAAAAAAGTTCGGACGCCGCCGGATGAAGTGGACGATAGCCACAATCCGCAGCAGAATCGACCACCACGAAAAGGCGAAGAGTAGGAAAGATCCCATCGCGAAGTCGCACTATACCATGCGGCCTTTGACTTCCGATCCATCGCCAGAATCGGTGGTGGTACAGTTTGGGGGTTTCGAAAGATCCCATTCCCAGCGGGGTGTTGCTCAGTGGCAGTCACGCAGTCACAAAGTGAGAGTCCCCGGGTGGGCGCTATCCTGACCGGAGCCGCTTTCCGGCGGAGGATAGGATCTCGCACGCAGACCCAAACCGGCGAAAGATGATCTCCGCAAAAGCACAGGCAAAGATCCAAACTGCACCATTCCTCGAAAATCCCCGCCCCAGCAAAGCTGGGGACGGGCGCCATCGTTGGCGGCAATTGATTTGCCCCCGCCGTGTCGAACAGCGCGGCAGCGAGAGCGGTGAGGGCCCGGTCGAGCTCTGCCCGGTTCTGAATCTTGTCGAGCGGGGGAACGGTTTGTGCTGGTTCAAAGATGGCGCAGGAAGACAAGAAAAAGCCCCACTCTTAGGAGTGGAGCTTTTTCGGACCGGAGTGTCCAACATCGTTCGAACTAAAGAAGCTAAGAGCTTAGCTCGAAGCCGTTTTAGTACATGTCGCCCATGCCGCCGCCGCCGCCGTGTCCGCCGGGAGCTGGAGCTTCCTTCTTCTCGGGAATCTCCGCTACCAGGGCTTCGGTGGTGAGCATCAGGCTGGCGATGGAGCCGGCGTTCTGCAGGGCGGTGCGGACGACCTTGGTCGGGTCGAGCACGCCTGCTTTGACCAGGTCCTCGTACTCGTTGGTGAAGGCGTTGAATCCATAGTTGGTCTCTTTGGATTCGAGCACCTTGCCGAGGATGACTGCGCCTTCTTCGCCGGCGTTCTCGACGATCTGACGCAAGGGCTCAGTGATGGCGCGCTTCACGATGTTGATACCGATCTGCTCATCGCCGTCGGCCTTCACCTTGTCGAGCGCTGCGGCGCAACGTGCCAGTGCAACTCCGCCGCCGGGGACAATGCCTTCTTCCACGGCTGCGCGGGTGGCGTGCATCGCGTCTTCCACACGGGCTTTCTTTTCTTTCATTTCGGTTTCGGTTGCGGCGCCGACTTTGATGACGGCTACGCCACCGACCAGCTTCGCCAACCGCTCCTGCAACTTCTCGCGGTCGTAGTCGCTGGTGGTCTTCTCAACCTGGCTGCGGATTTCCTTTACGCGGCCTTCGATTTCAGCGTGCTTGCCCTTGCCTTCGACCACCGTGGTGTTGTCCTTGTCGATGGTGATCTTCTTGGCCTGGCCGAGGTCGCTGATCTGAACGTTCTCGAGCTTAATGCCCAAGTCTTCCGTGATGGCCTTGCCGCCCGTCAGGATCGCGATGTCTTGCAACATGGCTTTGCGGCGATCGCCGAAGCCGGGAGCCTTGACGGCCGCGACTTGCAGCGTACCACGAAGCTTGTTGACGACGAGAGTAGCGAGCGCTTCGCCTTCAACATCTTCCGCGATGATCAACAGCGGCTTGCCGGACTTGGCGATCTGCTCGAGCAGCGGGAGCAGGTCTTTCATCGAGCTGATCTTCTTTTCGTTGATCAGGATGTAGGCGTTCTCGAGTGCAACTTCCATGCGCTCGGGATCGGTAACGAAGTAGGGCGAGAGGTAGCCGCGGTCGAACTGCATGCCTTCGACGACTTCGAGCTGGGTCTCCAGGGTCTTTGACTCTTCGACGGTGATGACGCCGTCTTTGCCAACCTTCTTCATGGCCTCGGCAATGATCTTGCCAATGGTTTCGTCATTGTTGGCGGAGATGGTGCCGACCTGGGCAATCATTTCGCCGGTGACGGGCTTCGACAGCTTGTCGAGTTCGCCATTGACGCGGTTGCCTTCCTTGTCGAGTTTGCCGGCGATGATGGTGACGGCCTTCTCGATGCCACGCTTCAGAGCCATTGGATTGGCGCCGGCGGCAACGGTCTTGACGCCTTCGCGGTAAATGGCCTGGGCGAGAACGGTGGCGGTGGTGGTGCCGTCGCCGGCGACGTCGGACGTCTTGGAGGCAACTTCACGAACCATCTGGGCGCCCATGTTTTCCAGGCCGTCCCGTAGTTCGATTTCCTTGGCTACGGTGACGCCGTCTTTGGTGATGGTGGGCGAACCGAATTTCTTTTCGATGACTACATTGCGACCTTTCGGTCCGAGGGTGACCTTCACGGCATCGGCCAGAAGGTTGACGCCGCGGAGGATCGCCTGACGGGATTCTTCTCCGTGAACGATTTGTTTTGCCATTTGCGTTATCTCCTAAATGTGTTTTGCAGGATTACCTGCGCGATTTCTTTTGGCTGCGAGCGAGAGCGAAACCTGAAACGCTCCTCGCGGGATCCTTCGCTTCGCCGGAAAAACGGCTCTGCTCGGGATGACGCCAGACGGAGCAGAGTTATCTCTTCGAGCCGGCTAGTTCTTTTTTGGCCGGGCTGGCGGCGCCGGTGAGGATGCCGAGGACTTCTTCTTCCTTCATGATGATGAAGTCTTCGCCATCAATTTTGATTTCGGTGCCCGAATACTTGCCGAACAGGACGCGGTCTCCCTCTTTGACTGCCAGAGGGAAGGTCTTGCCTTCGTCGTTGGTGCGGCCTTTGCCGGTGGAGATGACTTCGCCCTCCTGCGGCTTGTCTTTGGCTGAGTCGGGGATGATGATGCCGCCACGAGTGGTGGAAGCCTCTTCCACGCGACGGACCAGAAGGCGGTCATGGAGTGGTGAAAATTTCGCCATGGTTTGTAACTCCTTTCAAGGATTTAGAACGTTGTGCTGCTTCGGTTGATTTTGTAAGCCTATGATTCGGTTGGGCTAGGAACCGCTGTTAGCAGTTGCGCCTATCGAGTGCTAATTCTATAGAGGGGAGCAGGGAAATGTCAAGGGGGGGCGAAATCCAAACCGAAAACGATACGGGAGATGGCGGTTGCGCTGTAAATTGTCGGGCGAGGGATCTCGCCTGGAGCCCCACCGTGTCCCACTTCGTTCCGGGCAAACTGTTCACTTCGCCTGCAAAACGGCTGCGTTCAGGATGAATCTACGTACTAGAGTTCGGGCTGAGCGATGCCTTTCGTGACCGCTTCATCGAGAAGCTGTTTCATTTGGCGAGTGGCCTCGCGGGCCAGGTCGCCCTGCTGGCGGCCTAGTTCGCCTTGCTGCTCGCCGAGTCTGCCCTGTTGTTCTCCCAGGGTGCTCATTTCGTCGCCCAGCTTGCTCTGCTGAACGCCGGCGTGGGACTGGATTTCACCGATCTTGCTCTGCAGCTCTCCAATCTCGGATTGGATATGTCCGACCTGCTCCACGGTGGCGCCGGAGCTGAGTTGTTTCAATTCGGCTTTGAGTTTTTCGAGATCTGCCGTCATGTCGGGAACGTTCACTTTGACCTGTTGCATTTTCGCGCCCAGTGCTTCCTGTTGTTTCCCCAGGGCCTCTTGTTGCTTGCCGAGTGCTTCCTGTTTCTTGCCCAGCTCTTCTTGCGGATCCCAAAGCTTCTTGGCGCGATCGATCGTAGCCTGGTCGCGAATGACGTAGGATTTCTCGTCCCTCTGAAACCAGATGAAGTCGCCGGGGATCAGTTTTCTAAGTTTCTCGACATGCCGGGCATCCTCCGCCGAGCCCGACATGGTAAGGGAATCCGTTTTACCGGAGACGATTACGAAACGCTGTTCGTCGTCGTAGCCGTAGCGATAGGAAAAGCCGCGATTTGAGGACTGGCTACGCCATGTGGCAGCAGCCACGGGCGCCACGGGTGCTATTGCAGCGATGGGAGGATAAACCGGACCGGCAACAGGAGCAGCCGAGATCGGAATGCCTGTCGTCCGCGGAATAGCAGGCAGGGGCGCGACGGCGGGAGCCGGCATGCTGGAAACCCCTTCGCGGTTGGTTCCGCTGATGGTTTGGTCGATAGCTTTCGGGGCGAGAACATCCGACTGAGCCGATGGTTCGGACGAGAGAGGGGCGTCCGACGCCGGTGCCAGTGCCGGTGCCAGGCTGTCAGCAGACGGAGTTTTTGCCGCGGGACCCGGGGCGGGTGACGCTGTCTGCACTGGGGCGAGTTCTGCACCCTGGGAACGCACGTTAGCGCTAGCCGGATGCGCGGAAGCAGCCAAATAAACGAGGGAAACTGCCAGGGTGAGGACTACGACGGCAAGCGATTTCTTCAGAGCTATATTTCGTATACCCATATTCTTCATGCCCGAGGTCACCGGTCCTTTCCAGCAAAGAATTCGTTCGAGTCGTTCTTCTGCCTGCCGTTCCGCCTGGCCTGCCTTGGCCATCGCTACGCCCTGCCACCACACCCGTCGCGGCGCGTAGGGCAACAATTCGAAGAATTCCAGTAAAGTTCTGGCGTAATCCTTACGGTCGGCCCCCCCGGACAAGGCAGCCTCGTCGCTGGCTTGTTCCGCGAGGTCAGCCAGATGGCGGTCGAGCCACCAAGCGAGCGGGCTGAACCAGAAAACTGCGCGATGCAGAAGGGAAAGACGCTGCGTGAGCGCGTCGTGCCGGGCGACGTGGGACAACTCGTGCGCGAGCACCGCGTCCAACTTCGCATCATCCCATTCACGCCAATCGGCGGGCAGCAGAATGATGGACCGCAGCGCGCCCATGGTGAGGGGCACGGAAATCAATTCAGACTCAGCAGTGCGGGGAATCGAACAGAGCGTTACCGTTCTGGCGCGGGAGGCAAGCTTAAGGGTTAGGCGGGTTTCGTCAATTTCTTGCGAGGCTCGCAGGAGGCGCCGGCTGAACGCAAGTCCTACGAAGAAGCGCACCAGAAGAAGCGAAGCTACCGCGAAATAAATCGCGGCGGCGGCGGCGAGTGCATTCCACCGAATCGCTGACCGGAACGATGGCGGGACCGCGGCGGCTGGCGTCCGAGGAGTGTCTTTTTCCGAGGTCGCATGGCCGCTTCCTGGGGCCAGCTTCGGCTTTTGTGCTTCTTGATCGCGGATCGACCGGTTGCCGATTGTAGGAGTGGCAATCGCTTGCATCACCACCCCATCGGTGGGAACCCCGAGGAAAAGCCTGGACGGAGCACTCTGGGGATGTTGCAGGAAAGCATTTTGCAGAAAAGCCGGAGCGGGGATCGCGAGCGGCGGTAACATCCATTGCAGCATTGGCATGGCCATGGCTGCATAGAGCACTGCGGTCCAGGTGAACAGGCGCAGGGAAGCGGTTCTCACGCGAAACGCAGCCAGCCCCCCACCCGCGATCAGGCTCAGAAGCAGAGCCCGAACGGCAGGATTCAGCAGATGCAGGAGAACCTTTGTTGATGCTTGAAGGGCGTCAATGAGCATCATGGCTTTTCTTCCTTTTTTATGAACTTTTTGGCGGAACTCTCTTTTCCTGTGGCTGCTTTTTCTGCGATCGTTTTCTCGTCGATTCTGCGGGCCAGCCGTTCTAATTGTTTGCGGCTGAGCACGGCGCCGTCCACCATGCCGAGCACGAGCTCCTCGGCCGATCCGCCGCAGAAGCGGTCGATGATGCCCTTTACGGCGCGCACGGCAACGTTCTGGCGCGCGTCTGAGGCGCGGTAAATAAATGTGCGGCCTTCGGTCTCGTGCGCGAGATAGCCTTTTTCTTCCAGCCGACGAAGAACGGTGCGGATCGTGGAATCCTTCATCGGACGGGACGAGGCCAGCGCTTCGCGGCAAGCCTCCGAGGTGGATGGACCGTGGGCCCAGATGTAATCCATGACCAATTGCTCGACATCTCCCAAGTTCCTGAGACGAATCTGCCCTGTGTTAGTCATTGTAGCGTTACAATGTGTAACAGTTAGAGCTTGGGGCTGTCAAGAAAAAAGTGCTTTGCTCGGTCGGAGAAAAAGCTTCGTCGAGGTCGATCGGCGGCGAGTTGCTTCGGAGCGTTCGAGGCAAGTGCAAAACCATCTGCCGCCGGGAATCCTTCTTCATACTTGTCCGGGGGCTGTGGGGTGGCTGAGAGTAAACATGTTCTCAGCCTTCCAAATAAAGAACGTGGAAATCATCATGCAAACCATCGTCTGTCTGCGCTGTAGACGGGAGATCGAGGCCGGACATAAATCCGTAGCGGTGTACATGTTTGCCCAAACCGTCGGAGTGAGGCCGCGGCAAAAATCCGGAGCGCAGAGGATTTGTTTTTGTCCACAGTGCGCGGTATCGCTGGCCATGGGGATGCCGCCGGAGGGTGCCCTCAACATGGCGGCCTGGAACATGATCCGCGACTTGGTGAGTGCGGAGGCTTCCTTGAATGAAGCAGCATGGGAAAGCCTGCGAGGCGTAGTGGGACTCCTCGGTTCGGGCGGGGGTTCCGCTGGGCAGGCGCGGGCTCGATTCCGCGAGGCGGGGTAAACTGGGAGTCAACCATGCCTCCCACGATTGGCAACGGAAAGATCTGCTACATCCAGATTCCGGCGACAGATATTGCCCGCTCGGCTGATTTCTACCATCGAGTCTTCGGCTGGAAGATCCGGCAACGTGAGCACGGCACCGCCTTTGATGACGGCGTCGGAGAAGTGAGCGGGGAATGGGTTCTGGATCGCCCGCCCGCCACCGAGCCCGGCCTGCTCGTGTACATCATGGTCGACAGCGTTGCCGCGACGGTCGAGGCGATCCTCGCGAACGGGGGCGAGATCGCGCAGACGGTCGGTGCGGATGCTCCTGAGATTACTGCGAGGTTCCGCGACCCGGGCGGAAACGTCATCGGGATCTACCAGGAACCCGGGTGAGACAAAGCATCCCGGCATCGGCCGGGGCTTCTCGCGTGGTCACGCGATTTCTCTTCAACGATCGTCCCTAATAGCGCAGGCAGAGAGCTAGCACGGCTCCGTCTCTACAGTGCAAACCTGTGATATTTTCGACAGTGATGAATAAAAAATTTCGCGTGTTCGCCACCTGCGACATTGGAGAAGCGATTGACCTGCTGCGCCAGCGGGGGTATGAGGTGGAAGTCTATCCGCATCCGGAAGCCCCGCCGAAAAGTTTGATTGTCGACAAGATAAAGTCGGGCGTGGACGGCCTGATCACGACCCTGCGCGATCCGATCGATGCGGAAGTGTTTGAGGCGGGTAAGGGCAGGCTGAAGGTGGTGGCGCAAATTGCGGTCGGATTTGACAACATCAACCGGGCGGACGCCAACCGCTACAAGATTCCATTCACACACACCGCCGATGTGTTGACGGAAGCGACGGCGGAATTTGCATTTTTCATGATGGGGACCTTGGCGCGGAAAATGTGGACGGCGGAGCATCTTACGCGCGAGAACCGGTGGGGATACTGGCATCCGTATTTACCGTTTTTGGGGGATGAAGTTACCGGCAAGACCGTGGCCGTGATTGGGACTGGGCGCATTGGGCTGGCCTTGATCAAGAAATGCGTTGGCTTCGATATGAATGTTCTCTGCTATGACCCGGCATATGAGAATCAGGCGTTTGTGACGACGATTCAAGCGATCAACGATCTGCGGCAGGCCACGGGACTGAGCAGAGAAAAGGCCTGGATCAAATACGTCCCCTTTGAAGAGGCATTGCGGGGCGCGGACTTTGTCAGCGTTCATGTGCCGCTGCTGCAGGCGGCGGAGAGTGCGACGCCGACGTTTCATTTATTCAACGAGAAAAATTTGCGGCTGATGAAATCGACCGCGTATCTGGTGAATACTTCGCGGGGGCCGGTGGTGGAGGAAGCGGCCCTGGCGCGAGCGCTGCGAGAAAACTGGATTGCGGGAGCTGCCTTGGATGTGTATGAGAAGGAACCGTTGCCGGAGGATTCTCCGCTGCGCGACCCGGCGATTGCGGACCGCTGCCGTTTGTTGCCGCACTTTGCCAGTGCGGCCCGGATCACACGACTATCGACCGATCCGGATAAAGGCATGGCGGGACGGTGTGCCCAGGGGTTGATTGACGTGCTGGAGGGCAACTACGGCGGGAATGTCACCAAGATGCCCTATGTGGTGAATAAAGAAGGGTTTGGGAAATAGTCTCTGGTTTTGGGAATCGACGCCTGCGACGGGATTTTCTTGTTCGACGCATTAGTATCTTTCATAGTTCGGCCGCCTGCGGCTTGCGCATACAATCCTGCGGCTTGCGCGTACAATATGGGCGTAGGATATGAGGTCAAGGATTCGGAATGAATAAGCGATGGTTGTGGCTTCTTGCTGGTGTGGCGGTTTGTACTTCGGCGCTCTGCGCGCTGGATTCCGATGGCGGGCCGCAGTTGAAGCTGGTTCCGGCCCCTAAGGAAGTGCAGCAACGCGACGGCGGGTTTCAAGTCAGGCGGCGGACCAAGATTTTCGTGCAGCTCGGTCATCAGTCCGAGGATCGAATTGCCGCGGAAACGCTGGCCGAAGAGGTGGCCGATCAGTCCGGGTTAAAACTTGACATTCTGGGCATGAAGGCCGCGGGCAAGGCGGAGGGCGGCGCGATTGTACTGGCTCGATTGCAGGACGCGCGGGGGC
>DATBYA010000141.1:0-7179 GCA_036514015.1 Candidatus Sulfotelmatobacter sp. | reverse complement strand
AAAACAACTAGCGGTGCCAGATTTCCGGCCCGTCACCTTCAGAAATTGTGGGTAAGCTGGAGTGGAATGACCATTCACTAAATGCTTCAGAATGAATGGCGGGGACGACGAGACTCGAACTCGCGACCTCTGCCGTGACAGTGACCATTTCACTCGTAACTAACAGAAAACGCGGGGCACGGATGGCGCTACAGAAACGTTTTAGTAAGGTTCGGAAACAATTCGTGGACTGTTAATGGACCATAATTTCGGGTGTGCTTTCACACGGCAGAGCCCGGTCGAAACCGACGCTCGCTCGAACCGCCAACTGGCTTGTTTTGTGAACACAATGGCGTTCTCGTTAGTGATCCGCAGGTCGCCCAACTTCCACACCTTCATTGACTTGCCCTAGCCGCAGTCCTAAGATTTCAGCCCAATGATTGGCGAGACCATCTCGCACTACCGCGTCGTCGAGAAGTTGGGCTGTGGCGGGATGGGTGTTGTTTACAAAGCCGAGGACGTCGACCTCGGGCGCTTCGTCGCTCTGAAATTCCTTCCTGACAACGTTGCGCAGAACCCGCAGTCCCTGGATCGCTTCCGGCGGGAAGCCCGTGCCGCCTCCGCGCTGAACCACCCCAACATCTGCACCATCTATGAAATCGGCCGTCATCAAGATCGTCAGTTCATCGCCATGGAGTTTTTGCAGGGTGTAACCCTGAAGCATCGCATTGCCGGGCGCCCGCTGGAGACCGAGGTTTTGCTGCCGCTGGCCATTGAAATCGCCGATGGACTCGATGCCGCTCACGCGGCCGGAATTATCCACCGCGACATCAAGCCAGCAAACATCTTTGTCATTCAGGCAAGCCACGCCAAGATCCTCGACTTCGGATTGGCGAAGATACTAGGTAAACCCACCTCGGCTGGAAGCGATTCCGTAACAGTTACGCTTGACTCCGACGCTTCACAACTGACGAGCGAGGGTGCCTTGTTGGGCACGGTGGCCTATATGTCGCCCGAGCAGGTCCGGGCGAAAGAACTCGATGCCCGAACCGATTTGTTCTCTTACGGAGCGGTGCTGTACGAGATGGTAACCGGCAAGCCGCCTTTCGATGGGGCAAGCGCCGGGGAGATATGCGGCGCGATTCTTCACCAGGAACCGGTGTCGCCATCGCAGATCAATGCAAAGGTTGCACCGGCTCTGGAAGCAGTCATCCTCAAGGCGCTGGAGAAGGACTGCAGTCTGCGCTACCAGCACGCCGCCGACATCCGTGCGGATCTGCAGCGAGTGAAGCGCGATTCGGAGTCTGGAAGGGTAACGGCAACGCAGAACCTGAGCGGAGCGAAAACCACTCTGCATCCTCGTCCGGGCATCCGCAACGGGATGATCATGGCGGCTGCTGCGTTTGTGGTCTTGACCGCAATCGGCGTCGGCATTTACAGATACCGCTCGCGGTCGGCTCTGCCCGTGAATAGCCGCGTACCGCTGTACGTCGCGGAGTTTACCAACTCCACCAATGACGCTGACTTCGACGATGTGCTGCGCGCCATCGTCGGCAATGAATTGAACCGCTCCCCGGCTGTTCAAGTTGTGGATTCCTACGGCGAAGACATTGTGAAATTGTTACAGAGCATAGGGAAGAGTCCGGATGACCGCTTCACTCCGGACCTCGCCAGGCAGCTGTGCGAACGCGATAAGGGCAGGTTCTTCACGGATGGAGAAATTAAGCCGCAGGGCAACGGTTATTTGCTCGATCTCTTCGTGCGGGAATGCAGTTCAGGCGGCATTGTGGCCCAACAACACGCCGAGGCAATGAGCAACGACGACGTGATGCATGCGGCGAGTCAGCTTGCTACAAACGTCCGCCTCCAGCTTTCCGGCAGTTCCCCCAACTCTGCCAGCAACAGTCCGGCGCCTTTGCCTACCGCTTCCTTGCCGGCCTACAAGGCTTACCTGGTGAGCGATAGGCTCGGCGAAACCGAGCTCAAGCAGAGTGCGGCGATGCTCCGCCGCGCGACGGAGCTCGATCCCAATTTTGCCGATGCCTGGGAGACCCTGTCGCTTGAGGACCACAAGCTGCGCGAAACCAAGCGAGCAGCGGGCGACCTCAGGCACGCCTTCGCTCTACGCGATAAACTCCACGACAACGAAAAAGCACGCGTTGAAGCGAGCTATTACCTGGAACTTACCGGAGAGATCTATAAGGCCGTTGAGGTCTTGCAAACCTCGGAAAAACTGCAGCCCAACGAGTTTTCACCCCGCAATATATTAGGGCTGACTTATCAACAGCTCGGTCTCTACGAGAAAGCGAAGGTTGAGCTTCAGAAGAACAAAGATCTTTTTCCCACCGTGCCGCGCGAAATCTTCAACTTGGCGTTCGTCCTGCGCGCACAGGGCCGCTACGACGAGGCAGAAGCCCTCCTCCGGGTCATTCCGGCCGATCAGCCCATGAGTCCCCATGACCATGCAGAGCGCTACCAGTTGGCGCTGCTGCGGTCCGATCAAGCGACGCTCGACAGAGAGCGGAATTGGATGGAACAGAACGCCGATGATCCATCTGTAGTGGCTTACCTGGCAATGATCGAACTCCACGGTGGGCGTCTGGAGAGCGCCCGTCAACGGGCACAACGCGGTGTAAGCATTTCGGTCGGGTCTGGCTTGTCGGAGGTCGCGGCCGACATGCTGGTCGATCTCGCACGAGGCGAAGCTCTCTACGGTCAGGGTTCCGCTGCCGGGAAAACCCTCAGCCAGGCGCTGCAGTTGTCCGATTCAAGAGAAATCAAACAACGCACAGCCAGAGTCATGGTCCTGAACGGTGAGGAACGGGAAGCCCAGAAGACTATCAGTGACCTGCTTCACGAGTATCCCGCCGACACGTTTCTGAATGAATTGGATACACCGCTTGTCCTCGTCGCTTCTCAGTTAAGTGTTGGTCAGGCCGATGCCGCTTTGCGTACCCTTGATCGGGTAAAGCCTTTCGAGTTCGGCACTATTGCCGAGCTCGTTCCAACCTACATTCGTGCGTTGGCTTACCTCGCCTCCGGCGCTACGAAGACGCCGCCGGGGAATTCAGCGCGGTTCTGGCGCATCGCGGACTGTCCCCTTTGAGCCCCATACTGGTAATGTCGCAACTGGGCCTGGCCCGTGCGTACGCGATGCAGAGAGACGTTGCCAAAAGCCGCGCAGCCTACGCGACCCTGTTTGCAAACTGGAAGAATGCCGACTCGGACCTCCCCATTCTGAAGCAAGCCAAGGCCGAGTTCGCGAAGCTGCAATAAATCAACTAACGCAACAGGCGAGACCGGTCATCAACCGAAATGACTGGATTCGGATTCCGGTTGGATGACAGGCAAACCGGAAGTAACCCGCCTCAAACGAAAGTTGGTTTTGCGGTTTTACGAACGCCTGCGGGCGCCCGCACTATGTCAAGTGCCGCCCGCCTGCTAGGATCCTGTGAGGTCCCGGGGTGCCGACGAACGGCTGGAGCCCGATTTCGAAGCAGTCCGCTGGGACGGGTTCTGGCCGTACTGGTTGCGGCGATTGTGGTGCTGATTGTGAGCGCGATTGTGCTGCCGCCTGAGGGCAGCCAGGTTAGGTCAGGCGAGGGCAGCGGAGAAGGGCCGGTTTCGGTCTCGCACTGAGCAGTCCAGTAGCTGGGTTAGAGGAAATTCAGGAGGATTTTGCCATGTCGGTTAGCCGAGGTACACGGATCATCGCGTTCGGGCAAGGCCGAGTGGCTGTCGCAATTGCCGTGATTTTCATGGGCACGCCCCTTGCCGCTCAGACGAACTCCGGTTCGAACGTCTATCAGAGCAATGATCCGACGCCGCCACGGTCCGACCGGCAACAGACCGGGCAAGATCGTTTTAATCCTCAGCAGGCTGCCGGCGGCACGCTATATAAAGATGCGAACGGTGCTTTCAACATCGTGATTCCGCAAGGGTGGTCGGCGAAACCAAACCACGGTTGTTATGGCCGGGGAAAGTGTCCGGAGAACGCCTCCGGAGTAAATATCCAGTCGCCGGGCAGAAGCTGGGCTTTTCTGGCGCCGTATTCGGGCGATGGCAGGCAGCCAACCGACGTGGTGAAGAGTGTAGCGGGGCATCTTCGATCGCAGTACCAGAATTTTCAGATGCTGCAGAATGATCCCGACAGGTTGAACGGCTTAGATATCGCCATCGGGCATTTCACGGGAGTCGATGAGAACGGCGAAGGTGTGTCGCTGGTGGTGATTGCGATTGCGGCTCCGGGCGGACGGTTTTATGTTGCCGAGTCTTCGGTTCCGCAGAGCGAATTACAGGCTGCGACTCCGGCTTTGTCTGCGATGCCGGGGACGCTGTGGTTCGCGGGGCAGGCTGCCATCAATTCGAGTCCTCGCCCGACGCAGGATTCCGAAAGCCAGAATTTCCAGAACCGGAGTTCCACAAACCAGGATTTCGGAACCAAGGTCACGCAGCCAAGCCGCGCGATGCAAAGCGCACCCCCGGGAAGAGTGAACATCGGCAATCGCACGCGATGGGCTGAGATAGAGGACCCTGCGTGGGGAATTGTGGCGGCACGTTTTCAAATTCCTGCTGACTGGAACTTTGACGGCATTATCATTCGGGACGACAGTTGCGGGCTGGCTCCCACGCTGGCGTGGCGAATTTCCAGCCCAGACGGGCTCTATGGCGCGCAGATGATGCCCGATTTTGCCTCGAACTGGGCCAGCAATCCCGGCCACATGGAAAACTTCCGCCGCTTCCATTGCAAGACCATGGAGCCGGTAAGTCCAGAGGAGTTTCTGGAATATGCCGCGCCGTTAGTGCGGCCCGATCCCATCGTCGGTCGGATTGGGCCCAGCGACGATGCCGAGCAATGGCAACAGCAGATCAACGCTTATAACCAACGGTCGATGGCCGCGTTTGGCACAGCTCCGGACAGCGGTGGCGCGGTCTGCAGCCGTATCCAGTACGCCTTCCGCGGACAGGCGATGGAGGAGTATTTTGAGGTGCGTCAGCAGACGTATAAAACCAAGGACATATTTCCCCGCCGTCCGGAAAATTTCACCTGGACTACTTACGCGAGCGTTCGCACGATTCGAGCGCCCAAGGGTCAACTCGACGACGTGTTGCGTATGCTTGTCCCAATGCTTGCCGGCGCTTACCAGTCGACACCGGAGTGGATGCAACGCTTCCAACAAAAACTTGCCAGCGACACAGCGGCCAACCAGGCAATGCTGAACCGGCAGACGGCGGCGGCTCAAGCCCAGATCATGCAAAACGCCGCAGCGTTGAGAAATACACTCAACACGAGCAACGCAAATTTCCAGAAGGGGCAAAATGACCGCTTCAACGCCGGCCAACAGCAATTTGCCCAGCACATGGATTATATGAACCGCAGCGCTCTGGCCTACACTCTGTACGCCGGAGATAACCAACTCGTGCGCAATCCGCAGACTGGGGTGGTGAGCACCGTCACCAATAAATATGGAACCGGTGCGTGGCAGCAGGATGGCACGAACAACATCCTGTTGCAGAACCCCAACGACATCAATCCGAACCTATATTTGCGCGGGACTTATACGCAGTTGGAGAATGTGGATCCGATGAAGCCGTAGGGGTGGACATTCCTTCAGATATCCCACTCAAGCCAAAAGAGGGCTTGAATGGGCCACCCGTCAGAACTTGAGTGGGCCACCGTTCACATACCCACCCGTCTGTCTGATCCCTCGAATTTTATTGTGTTGGCAGAGTGACCAGAAACGAACCTTGAGACTCGTTGTGCAGGATGTAGTTGCCGGCGATCTCACCTTGATCGTTGGTGCCCTACCCGTCCCGAGAAACCACTATTACCTCATCGCAGCGACGCTTCTTCCGACTGCAGCGATGATCTCATTGCGCCGTGCCGAATCGGGGAGGGCACCCGTCAGGTAGACGGAGACTAGGACCGGAGCCTCGTGAGGTGGCCAAATAATGGCAAGAACGTTCGTCGTCCCCCGCTCTCCAGAACCCGTCTTATCTCCGATTTTCCATCCTGCCGGCGGTGCGATCCAAAATCTGCCAAAGCTCGCGGACTCAATATCAGACACGTCGACACCGTAGACTACGTTGATCTTCGCAATCAAGTCATGGTTGTCATCAGAGCTATGAAAATCCCTTAGGCTCGACTCGTCGGACACAAATGCCCAATCGAGGTTCAGCACACGGCGAATGAAGTCTTCCGCTAGTTCTGCATGAGCATCGACCCTATCCCTTGATGCAAACTCGATTTCTACGTGTGTGCCCGGCCGAGGGAGCTTTTTCCCATCCTTTGCTTTTTCAGCCGTCACTGTTGCGAAGCGCTTCTGTAATTCCTGAAGGGCTTCGAGCTGTGTGTTACCCCCGCCGCTAATCACCCACCAATTCACGATCTGGGCGGTATACCTGTGCTGTTTCAAACGGGTACCGACATAGCTCGTATCAATCTCGTGCTCACGCACTGAGATCGGATAGTCGGACAGTTTCCAATCTTGCTTCAAGAGGGATAGAAACCATTTCCACCAAGCACAAAACTCGTTTTTCAGTCCTATGAAGCGGAAGTCTATATCGGAAACGCTGTGGTTATCGAAAACTCCGTCCGAGCTGAAAACGCGAAAATCTCGTCTGGATGCCGACACTCTCTGCTGGAGAAACTGATCGATGTAACCGTGCAGCGGCGATGCAACGATGCAACGGCGTTCTGAATCGCAAAGCGGGGAGTGCAGAGAACAATCCGGTCTCGGCTCGTGACGAGATTGCTTTGGTTCATAAGACGAACGGAAGCTATCGTCGCCGAGGACCGACTAACTCTAAGCGGCGTGGCGTTGGTATCGATGATGAAGTCCTCCGACCTGAGGAATCACTACGATGCGCCCGCGTTCTGGCTTCTCCACGGCTCTCGATTCCGGAGCATCGTTGGCCAGCGCCAGATGAGTTCGGGAGTCCTGGTAGTAGGCAAAATAACTTCGCAGAGTCCGGCGCAACGATCTTTCATTCCACACGATCATGTGGTCCAAGCATTCCCGGCGAACGGAACCGATCAACCGCTCCAAAAATGGATTCTGCCATGGAGATCGCGGCGCGGTAATCACTTCCTCTATCCCCAGGCCTTTCGTCATTTCTACCCAGTCATCCCCGTAGATGGCATCGCGGTCGCGCAGAAGATATTGGCACCCTTGGTCCCAGGGAAACGCTTCCCGGATC
>DATBYA010000140.1:0-15536 GCA_036514015.1 Candidatus Sulfotelmatobacter sp. | reverse complement strand
AATTTCGATGGCACCGGATCGTTCGGCCCGTGGCTGGTGACGCCCGATGCCGTGCCACCGGGTGCCCGCGGATTGCGCATCCAGGGCCGTTTAAATGGCCGCGTGATGCAGGATGCGCGCACAGACCTGCTCATCTTCGGTGTTCCAGAGCTGATTGAAATGATCAGTGTCGCGATGAGTCTGGAACGAGGTGATGTGATCATCACCGGCACGCCGGGTGGCGTCGGAGCGGCGCGTACACCACCCGTGTTCATGCAGCCCGGCGACATCTTCGAAGTGGATATCGAGGGCCTTGGAGTCCTGACCAACTCCGTGGAGGAGGGCTGAAAGAGCGTGCCGGGCAGGAACTGCAGTGTCAGTGCATTGCCGATTGCGGACCGCCGGCCTCACCCGCCGGCGCTAACGAGTTGCGATATCCCGGGCCATGAGTAGGAGAGCATAGATCAAGCCGAAATGGAGCTACTCCCTTGCAATATTCCGATTACAAATGTTTTCGGTTCGGGTTTGATTCCGGAGTCGCATTCGTCAGCATCGATTACCCGCCGATAAATCTTCTTGATGAAGTTCTGTCGCAGGAATTCGACAAACTCGGCAGGGAACTCGAGACCGATGAGAGCGTCCGGGTTGTGGTCTTGCAGAGCGCACTTCCTGATTTCTTTGTAGCCCACTCTGGCTTGGGCCGGGTTGCAGCCGCTTCCAAAATAGTGTCCCATACACGCAGCTTTCGTCTTACCCAGACGATCGGCGAGCGGTTCAGAAACATGCCTAAGGTAACCATTGCCAAAATCGAGGGATGGGCTCGGGGCGGAGGGAGTGAGATTGCGCTGGCCGTGGACATGTGTTTTGCTGCCATTGGCAAAGCGATATTCGGCCATCCAGAGGTGGCAGTTGGGCTTGTTCCGGGTGGGGGTGCTACGCAAAGATTGCCACGGCTCATTGGGCGGGGACGCGCCTTGGAGGTCCTCTTGGGTTGCAATGATCTCTCGGCGGAGCTGGCAGAACGTTACGGCTATATCAATCGAGCGTTGCCCGCGGAGGAGCTGACGCCTTTTGTCGAGAAACTGGCTCATCGCATCGCCTCGTTTCCTGCGCATGCCATTGCTCACGCCAAGGCGGCCGTGGATACTGGAGCATTTAGTTCCATGGCAGACGGGCTTCTGGTGGAAGCCCATGAGTCCGATATGAGTGTCGCTAGTGAGGTCACGCAAGCGCGCGTGACGGAAGCATTGAAGGTCGGCGCCGAAACTTATGAGGGCGAGCTGGCGATGGATTATTTATTGAGACTCTCCCCGATAAAATAGCCCCGCGACTGCGCATTGGCCACATGGCCCGCGATAATCGCGGCACGATTCCCCTTGCTTTCGAAAACGGGCGATGTTTTTCGACGCTTGTGACCTGAGACAGCGTACGAGGTCCGGGTCTCGCATCTATTTGATTGGCCGTGAACCTGCGATGAGGATGTCCACGAGTCTCCTAGCGCTTTGCTGCCAGTCAGGACCGGACGCCACGTGGGAGACGCCGATCAGTGCCCGAAGCAGATCGAATGGCTCCAGATCTCTACGAATGTCGCAGCTCTTGATTGCGCGCTTCACCAACGAATCAATCGCTCCCTGGATCTGACTGCGTGAACCTTCATATAGCTTCGAAGGCCCCCCGACGAGCGAGTTCAGTGCGGGGGCGATGATCTGCTTCGTTGCAATGTAATCCACGAACAAGAGCATCCAGGCTCGCAACGCTTCAACCGGGGCCATTGCGTCGGAGAATTTCCGCTCCGCTGCCGCTAGCTTTTCTACTTCAGTCCGATAGACCGCTTCGATCAATGCATCTCGTGTAGGAAAGTGGCGATACAGAGTTCCCGCTCCGACACCTGCTTCTTTGGCGATGTCGTCGAGGCTGGCGTTCGCGCCGGACCGAGTAAACGCCCCCTTCGCCACCTCCAGGATGCGCTCGCGGTTCCGCTGCGCGTCGGTGCGGGGTTTTCGCGGGGCAATTTTCTGATTTTTGGTCGGCATAAAAAAATCAACCGGAGACGATCTCCGGTTAGCTTGTGTGCTAATTCGGAGACACTCTCCGTTTTAGTCGGAACACGGCGGCCTGTCAACAGCGGTTCCCGTTTCTTCTGGCTACGAGAGGTGAGGAATATGAATCCACTCGCCGGTTACAAACGTCAACGAATTCCAACTCTCGTTGCGCCGACCTCATGACGATGACGGAGCGAGAGTTGTCAGCATACCTCAAGGCTGTGACCCAGTTGTTCGGGTCAGAACAGGCGGCCCCTCTCAGCAGAAAGCTGGCTGCAGGAGTTGATTGAGATCGATGGTCTGCCCGCTTCAGCCTGCGAATGGCGATTGATCACTGCGAAGGCTTCGACTCGGCTCGCAAGTCGAGTAAACGCTTCGTCGACTGAACCACAAGTTGCTTAGGAGGAACGAATATGCGTGTTTTTGTTACCGGCGCTACAGGCTTTATCGGTTCTGCCATTGTTCGCGAACTGATCGACGCTGGTCATCACGTGCTCGGACTTGCGCGCTCAGATGCGGGCGCCAAGTCGCTCATCGCCGCTGGAGCCGACGTGCATCGCGGTTCGCTCGAAGATCTCGAAAGCCTTCGCAGCGGCGCCGCGGCTGTCGACGGCGTGATCCACATTCACAGAGGGCTAAAAACGCCCCTCGCCATCAGAATTCAACTTGGCGTAATATCCCTTCCGGGAATATACACGAAGCCTGCGGCCGGACTTTTCCGCTTTCAGATCTATATTCCGGAAACTACCGTTGAGCTGCAGGTGAGCTGGTTTGTAAGAAACTAGGTAGCGACTCCGAATCACCTCTTGCAATTCAGTGAGACTCCGACCAAGGCTGCGGACGGACCCGGGAACGAAAGATGCCCCACCGGTCTGTTCCGCAAGTACCTTGAGTGCACGTTCGCCTATTGGCGAACCAAACTCCGTCGGGGAAGGGTCATAAGTGCTAATTGTGTACACAATCACCTGTCCGCTCTGAGCCGCCTGGATCGCCTGCGTGAGTGTTTCTGTACTGGAGTTGTCATCCCCGTCGCTGATGACGACCAAAACCCTCGCCACTGCTCCTCGCTCAACTCGACTGCCGAGCTTGCCAGAGGCGAAAGCAACTGCGTCCCATAGCGCGGTGCCCCCGCCGGGCGCCAAGTGTTGTATGCCCTCGGAGAGTTGTGCCTGGTTCGTAGTGAAATCCTGTACTAGCAATACAGAATTCGCAAAACCAACCAAGAATCCGATGTCCTCGTGATTTATGAGAACATTTTGGAGAAACTTAGAAGCAGCCCTCTGCTCAAAGACAAAACGGCTACTGATCGATTCACTGGTGTCGATAACAAGACCTAAGCGCAGAGGCAGCTCGGCTTCAGATCGGAAATCGACAACAGATGCAGGGGGCTCATCGTTATCACGGATTCGTACGTCCTGGGATGTGAGATCGATAACGGCCTTTCCATGATCCGTCGCCGCAAACAGCAGCGCCACCTCGTCGACGGTCTTGCGCAGAATCCAACCGGTGTTGGCATTTGAGCGAGGAAAGTCTCCAGCGGGTCGGGAGACCTTGGCGGCGTCGGCAGTGTCATGAGCAGGTCTGTCTGAACAGCTCTCGCACATCGCTTCCGCTTCCGCAACTTGTTTCTGTTCCGCGAGTTCGGCTGGGGTGGGCTCCCCCATTTGAATTGTGGAGGTCATGCCACGACGACTCTTAGCATCTTCGATGTCAGAAAGCAATTGTCGGGCCTTTTCTGCGACCGGGTTCTTCGGATCTTCCGCTAGGAACGTTTCCAACTCACGCCGCATCTCATTCGGATTTCCCTGATCATGCCAAGCCAGAGCGGCAAGGTAGTGAACGATCGCGGCACTTCCATGCTTGCGTTCGTGCACTTGACGAGCTGTAGATACAGCCTCCGGGTATTGGTGATTGAGAAGCTCGGTAAATATCAACGTAGTGAGAAATTCGAGATTCAGCGGTGCAAGAGATGATGCTCTCTCAATCGCCTGCTGCGCTGCCGAATAGTCTCCCATCGTTAATTCTGCGCTACACAGGTTCGCAAAGGAATCTGGCAGATGATTGTCAAGAGAAACAGCTACCCGAAATTCATCCCGCGCGTCTTGCGGCCGGCGGAGATCCATGTAAGCGATGCCGAGTGCCTCATGCGCGGCCACATACGACGGATAGATGCCGGTTGCGTTCGACAGATGCCCGACCGCACCATTGAAATTCTTCTTCGACAGAGCCCTTACACCCTTGCCATATTCTTTTTTCGATTTTTCGGGCGCTTTGAGATCGAACTTCGAAACTGAATCAGACCGTGACTCTTGCCCTTCGCCCTGATCGCGAGCTTGAAAAGCTTGCAAGTCCATGATCGAGAATTGGACGTGAGCCGAATCAATTCCAGTTTGCGACCCTCCACCAGCCGGGGCGCCGGTTCGCTGCGCTGCGGAGTAGACAGTTAGGACCGCGAGGAGCACCACAGATTTGGAGATGTGCATGGACATTGCGCTCCAACACTACAATGTGTGCGACCGAACCACAAACCTTGATGCCTTTAGCCCAAACCCACTCAGGATTCGAAATGGACAAGCCTAGCATTGGGAGTGTATACCCAACGAATTTCCGTTCCAACAAGAATGCGGAACGAAAGTGGAGAACTTCTCAAAAGCTAGGACTCGTCATCGCACTCGTGACCTCCGCTTTCAATTCTGGCTGTCTTCATTCTCGTCGAGCCCGTCAAGGTCTGGACTCAGCGATGGTTTCAGAAACGGGAATTGCGTCGATGCCTGTATCACGAAGTGGTTCATAACTACACTGGGTTGCAGATGCAAGTCGAACTGGCAAATCACGACCCAGAGATGAAGGAAGGCATCGGCCAACGGCTCGCCGATTGACCTGACCGGCGAAATTTGCACCAGAGGGAAGGAGAGAGAATCCACTTGGAGGAAACCGGGGCATGTCAATCAAGAGGTACAAGCCAAAGCAGATCGTGACACGGGCGGCCCTCGAAAAACCTTGTAAGCAGCGTTAGGGAATGGTTACTGGACAGCGAAAGGACAGGCACGACTTGGAACGAAATTCCTCATTAGAAAGCCTGAATGTCACTGATCCGCCAGGGCAGAGTTACCCAGTTGTCGGTTCCGCCGTTGTCTCCGAGCGATGCACAAAGTAAGACCCCTACGATCCAGTTGTCATCGCCTTCGCGACTAGCACGGAGAGCCGCTGCAGTCAGAGAGGTCGGCCCACAATGTCTTCTTGCCGGACCGCCGCGAGCGAACGAGAATTTCTAATCTGTTCAGTGGTGCCAACATAAATCGGCAGCGAACGCTCGGAACCCTAACTTTCTTTGACTCTCTGCGCTAGCTCGCGAAAGTCCTTGGCTTGTTTGTGACTGGCCTTTACTTGGAGCTGTGCGAGCTGTCGAGATTTCTCAGTGGGCAGGAGCGAAACCAAAGCTTCGAGTTCGGTTGCCGCCTCGTGCGCATGGTCAGCCTCTCTGATCATCAAATGTTCAAATTTCCGGATTGCCTCGTTGTGATCCAAATTTCCCTCCTCATGAACGCTTGGCGCGGAATGGTCTCCATCGCGTCAAGTCTTCTTCGCCTTCGCGGGCGGAACCAGCGCGACAGCGGCCTCGGGGGTGAGCAGGAGGAAAGTGAATGTCTCCTGCAGGTACAAGCGGACCGCGGCATCGTTGTGGCTGAGGTAGCCGATGGAGACGTCCTGCCCGATGTGTAGTTCGAAATCACCGCCACGAGTGGTCAGCACGAAAGCGCCGGCGATGGCGGGCGCCCACATGATTTGGTCTTTGACTAGCCGCTTGACGTGCTCCAACACCGGGTATCCGTGGTCGCTGGTTTCGGCGAGTGCGGTGTAAGCGTCGGCGCCGAGCAACACGGCATAGGGGCCGTTGACACCGACGAGACGCAACAGGCTTAAGCCTTGGGCAATGGCCTCCGGGTACTCACGTACCTCGGCGGGGAGAGTCGTGATCGGGTTGCTGGTCCCTTGGCGGATGCCCCCAATGCCGGCGGCAGCATAGCCCTCGAATATGGCGGCGTCCTCGGCAAAGGCAATCTGCCGCGCAGCGTCCTTCGCGGGTTGCCAGTCCGAGTCGTTCGCGCCTCGTTCGACGTCGTCGATCGCCTGGCGATCCAGTTCGAACGGAACACGTAGCTCGACCAGCGTCTTCACCTCGCGCTGCCTCGTGACGATGCCTTTCGCCGGAGGGGTGATTGTCCGCAGGTGGCCGGTGCCGACGGCAGAGAGGCTGGTGCCGGCCGGCCCCTTTAGGTCGACGACGCGGCGTCCGGCAAGATAGCGCTTGAGCGTGCGCGACGTTTCCTCTTCGATCTGAGCCCAGGCCGAATCGGAAATGGGGGCCAGCTCGCGATGGAGATTATTCATGTCGTGTGTCTCCTTTGAGAGATCCGATGCCGAGCGAACCTTCGCGCACCGATGGGATGGATGAGGAGGTTTCGGCCACTGGCGGCGCTGCGGAGGATTCCGCGGCCGCCTTCTGATCTTCGGCAGCTTGATCTTCAGTGACGTTCTCCAGAAATGTTGCCGAGGGCACGAAGAACAGGTTTCCGGTGACCGCGCGGCTGAAGTCGAGCAGCTGGTCGTAGTTGCCGGGCGGGCAGCCGATGAACATGTTCTCGAGCATCTGTTCGATGGTGCGGGGCGAACGGCTGTAGCCGATGAAATAGGTGCCAAACTCACCGTGCGCGGGCCGGCCGAAAGGCATATTGTCGCGCAGGATCTTGACCTCTTTCCCATTCTCGACAATGGTCGTGAGCACGTTGTGCGCTGAGGTTGGCTTGACCGAATCGTCCAATTCGATGTCGGAAAGCTTGCTGCGGCCGATGATGCGTTCCTGCGCTTCGGTGGAAAGTGCATTCCATGCGCCAAGATCGTGGAGATATTTCTGAGCGATAACGTAGCTGCCGCCGGTAAACTCGGTGTCTTCGTCGCCGATGAGCACGGCGTCGGCTACGGCGGCGCCGCGGGGATTCTCCGTGCCATCGACGAACCCTAGCAGATCGCGGTTGTCGAAGTAACGAAAGCCGTGCACTTCATCCACCGGAGAGACGGCATTTCCCAGACGCTCCATAAGCTGAGTGGCCAGCTCGAAGCATAAATCCATGCGCTTGGCGCGGATATGGAACAGAAAGTCGCCCGGCGTGGATACCGCATGGCGCGATTGGGAGCGAATCTCCCGGAACGGATGCAGTTCTGCCGGCCGCGCCGGACCAAAGAGGTGGTCCCACGCGCCGGAGCCAAACCCCATCACGCATGAAAGTCCTCCGTCCAGTTCGCGAAATTCCACGGCGCGCACCAGCGCGGCGAGGTCTCCGCAGAACGATCGCAGGGTGGCGCGATTTTCAGGACCCGGATTGAGCGTCGCGGCCAGAAAGATCGCGGCGCGAGAAAGCGGCGCGGCTACTGCTTGCGCGAGAACAGGCAATCTATCTGCCGCTTCGGGTTTCCTCATCGGATCGGTCTTCATCGGGAGTCGTGCCTGTCCCCGTCAAGCTGCTTTGGTTTCGCCGTCCGATCTCTCCAGGTGTCCACCAAACTGATACCGCATCGCGGACAAGAGTTTGTTAGCGAAGTCGGCCTCACCGCGAGAACTGAATCGCTCGTAAAGCGCGGTGGTGAGTACTGGTGCCGGCACTGCCTCGTCGATTGCGGCTTTTATCGTCCAGCGCCCTTCACCCGAGTCGGAGACCCGGCCAGCAAACTTCGAAAGATCAGGGTCTCGAAGGAGAGCGCCCGCTGTCAAATCGAGCAGCCACGAAGCGATCACGCTACCTCGACGCCACACCTCCGCGATGTCGGGCAACTTCATGTCGTATTGATAGTGCTCTGGGTCGCGCAATGGCGTAGTTTCCGCATCGGCGGGGGCGTTTCCTTGTTTGCCGACATTCGCCTTATGCAGAATCGAGATCCCCTCCGCATATGCCGCCATGACGCCATACTCGATTCCGTTGTGGACCATTTTGACGAAGTGGCCGGCCCCATTTGGGCCGCAGTGAAGGTAGCCCTGTTCGGCAGTACCGTCGATCTTCTCGCGGCCAGCAGTCCGCGGAATATCGCCTAACCCCGGAGCGAGCGCAGCGAAGATTGGATCAAGCCGCTTGATCACCTCATTCTCGCCCCCAATCATCAGGCAGTAACCTCGCTCCAAGCCCCAAACTCCTCCGCTGGTTCCCACATCGACGTAATGGACGTTTTGGGAAGCGAGTCGCTTGGCACGTCGAAGATCGTCGATGTAGTAAGAGTTGCCGCCGTCGATCAGAATATCTCCAGCCTCGAGATGAGGTGAAAGATCGGCGATGGTATCGTCGACGACCGCGGCCGGTACCATCATCCAAATCGCTCGAGGTTTCTCAAGCTTCTTTACGACGTCCGCCAGCGATGTGGCGCCGATCGCCTTTTCCTTGACGAGTTCCTGCATGGGCTGTGGAGACCGGTTGAACACGACGCAGCTATGACCCTTGCGGATGAGCCTGCGCACCATATTGGCTCCCATCCTTCCAAGACCGATCATGCCAATTTGCATAGTCATCTCCTTAGGCTTTCGTCTGAGCATGGATCCATGGCAGAGCTGCGCTTTACTAGCTTGCGCGCCAAGCCGTCTACTTCCCGCACTGCGTTTGCGTCAACCTTCAATCCTGCTTCCGCCACCTGAAACGCGAAAAATTGATGGACGCCAACCCTGTTGGAGTAATGCGAGGCAGGCAACGTTGCAAAAAAATGAGTGTAGTCACCTCGCCCGGCTCGAAACGCTCCGGCCTCAAATATTCCGAACATTGGTTTCAATCGTGTCTATGACGTCATCAATACCACCGGGAGAGGACCAGTTTCCCCATGGCGAGCCGGAAGCCAACGATTTGGTCGTCTGAGATATGGGAGGCTCTCGATTCCTACTCCACCTTTACTCGTTCTTGCTGCTGCAGCGGAACTAACGAGATACTCGCGTAGCCATCCTGCAAGCACTCGATGCGACCAAGACTCTTTCGTTGTGCGACGACGCACCCACTCGCGGTAGTCTGGCGAATGGCTCCGAAAATGCCTAAGAGCGCCCTAGAAGACGGTTATTGAGCCTTTTATCCGCTGGCTTTGCGCGCAACTCAACGGTACTGCAGCCAGCGCCAGGACAGCCGGGAGTGGTCTGGGAGCTGCGCTCTCGTTCTCCATTTCTCGCGCACCCGGGGGCCCGCGCGTCGATAGTATTTCCAGCATTCGGACGTCGACTAGGACCGATGCAGCAAGAGGAATCCGTAATGATTCATGAGAACGTCCCTGCTTGTGGATCTTTGAGTTTTGCGAATGCAGCCGCCGCATCGTGAAGGCGGTCGAAAAGCCGAGCCGGACCGATGACCTCAGTCAAGAAATGCCGGTCCAGGTCTGCCTTCAGAGAGAGAGGCACGCGAGCGAACACCAACACGACTCCGCGGTCGGCCAGTTCCTTCTGAAGCTGACGTACCATCCGGGCCGCCGTGTAATCCACATTCGTGATCGCTTCCGCATCGACGGCCAGCCAGCACACGGGGGGAGGAGTTGGCCCAACCAAGCCGCGGATCTGCTCGGCAAACAGGCCGGCATTGGCGTAAAAGAGCGCGGCCCCAAAGCGATAGATCACCAACCCCGGTTTCGTTACGGCGCCGGGAACAGCCGGGACTACATGCCAAATATCCTCCTCGTTTACGACAAGGACTCCAGTGTGAGGACGATAGCTGTGGCGCACGATCCGGAGCAGCGACAGCACCATGGCTAATAGAATGCCCTGCTCGACTCCCACCAGCACAACGACGGCCGCAGTAAACACGGCCAGAGCGTATTCCCCGGGACTCTCGCGTCGAATATCGCGCAAGCCACGCATGTCGATTAGACGGACAGCAATGAGGAATACGATGGCTCCCAGCACGCAACGTGGCAGGTATTGCAGAGGTTTGGTCAGAAAGAGCAGAACGAACGCAACCGCTATGGCGGTAGCCACCTGGGCAAGCTGGCTCTGACCGCCGGAGCTTTCGACCATCGCGGTTTGAGTAGGGCTTCCGTCCACCACAAACGTCCCGCTCAGCGCTGCCGTGGCATTGGCTGCAGACAGACCGACTAGGTCTAGGCTTTCGTCTAGATGCTGATCGTGGCGCCCGGCATAGAAACGGGCAGTAGCCGCGCTTTGCGCAAGGATCATCACAAAGCAGGAGACGGAGACGCCGAGCAGCGGTACGACATCCTTCCAGTGCACGTCCGGCAACCCTAAATGAGGGAGCCCCCCAACGACCGGTCCGATGAGGGCGATGCCGTGACCGGCGAGATCCCAGTTTGCGCTCGCCGCAATTGCGCCGGCGACCACGAGCAGAGACCCCGGGACCTTGGGGGCAAATCGCCTAAGAGCAAAGACGCCCGTCACGACCACCGCCGAGATGGCCACGGTTGGCAGGTGAATCCTAGGCAGGCCGCGGAAGATATCGAGGAGCTGTCCAACCGTCCGATTGGAGTGCACTTCGAGTCCAACCATCCCACTCAGCACGGCGACGCCCACCTGAAATCCAACTCCCGTGAGAAACCCTGTTAGCACGGTTTGCGACAGGAAATCGGCCAGAAAGCCGAGCTTGAGGACTCGAGCCAGCAGCAGAAATCCGGCAGTGAGTAGAGCGACCGTCGATGCCAGCGCCACATATCTTGCGCTTGCGATGGGAGCCATCGTCGCAAGCTTCCCGGCAAGGATCGATGCGGTTGCCGAATCGGCCGCGACCACCAAGTAGCGCGAGGAACCGAATACGGCAAATGCCAGCAGCGGAAGCAACAACGTGTAAAACCCCGTGACTACTGGCATGCCGGCAATCTTGGTATAGCCCAGTGCCTGCGGGATGTTCATCGCCGCCAGTTGGAATCCGGCCAAGGCATCCCGGACCGCTCCGGCCCGAGTCACGGGTCTTATACCTTGAAACAGACGAAGCCAGCCACTGCTTCGTGCCTGCGACAAGGTGACTTGCAGGCGATCTGGCTCGGGCGATGGAGTGGCTTGCATCTTCATTGTCATCCCAAGATAGTCCTTACCGCTCCGAAAGGTTCACGCACTGAAAAGCGCAACTGATTTCAAGTCGCGGCCTTGTAGGACAACTGGCTGATTATTCGAATTGAAGAGATAGATTTCCACAATCTCCAGGTCGGGTGAGATCGCTTCCAATTCGAAGGCGTCTGTGCATATTTAAAGTCGACACCGATACACGTTCTCGACCTCTGCCAAGGACCGGATCGGTCTGGGTCCGCGTTGAGCGCGCTGAGAGCTGGGGATAAGGACATTGTTATCGCCCAGATTCCGAATTGCGCAAATGCTTATCGAGTTGATCGTGGGATGTCAGTGCCATCACTATTTTTAGTGGAATTCGCGATTGGAACCTCTTATGTGCACATCGTATCCGCTTCATGTCCTGTTCACAACGAATTTGCAAGCGGAGCCGGTGCGTCGCGCCCACACTCAATGAGAGGAACAGAACCGGTGTACCTCAAGATGCAGAGTCCGCCGGTGAATCGGTCATTGGCGTATATCAGCCCGTGCTCATCAACGATCGCGTGATGGATCTGTGCCGTGCCGGCGGGACTCTTCGGCAGCGTCGCGGGTGTCGCGAAGCAGAGGCACCTATGCTTTTGGTGGCGAGTGATTCTTGGCGATGCACCGCTCGACCACATCAACGGATTCTTTCGCCTGGGTCAGAATCTCCTTCGCCTCAGTCTCGGTCGCGACAAAGGCGTCATCGTAATCCATCACGGTCTGCTTCCGCCGGCACCTGTCGAATTAATGACTGTACGGGTCCGCGCCTTTTCCAATCGCGAGCTTCACGTCGAAGGAAATCCTCTGGGGGGCCAGCGCCGACGACGCGATAACCAACCCATGAACACCTCTTGACCCCAGTCGAAGTCGCTCAACAGTGGTGATCAAAATGGAAGGGGTGCCGCGACTCAAAAAAGAAGGTCTTTCCATTGACAACATGATACCTTGTAATACACTATATAGCGAATGCAGGGACGCGACGCGAGCGATCAAGAGACCGCAGACAAGTGGGAAGTTCAGCTCCGCAAAGGATGTCTTGAGCTGGCCATCCTGGCTGCGTTGTGGGACGGAAAACTCTATGGGCTTGAGATTCTGCGGCGGCTGAAGAGCGACTCCGATTTGATCGTATCGGAGGGAACGATCTATCCGCTGCTCAGCCGATTGAAGGCGCTGGGGCTGGTTCGCAGCGAGTGGGTGGAGTCCGATGCCGGACATCCGCGGAAATACTATGCGCTCACGCCGGCCGGAAAACAGCGGAGCCGCGAGATGGCTGGGATATGGTCGCGTTTCTCCTCGGGCATGAGCCGTTTGCTCGCTCCACTCGCGAAGGAGAAATAGATGACCATGGCAGGCGATGCGCAGCAGAGGGTCGAATCTTATCTGGGCAGGTTGCGCCAACTTTTGCGCGGCATGAACGCCGAAGATGCCGGCGAGATCGTCGAAGAGCTGCGCAGCCACCTTATGGATAGGGTCGCGGCGAGTGGAGCAGCGACGGACGCCGGAGTTGACGCGGCACTGGCGGCGCTGGGCAGTCCGGAAGAGCTGGCCAAAGAGTACATGACCCAGAACCTGCTGGCGCGAGCGGAGGCTAGCCGGTCGCCGCTGCGGATCCTGGAGAGTCTGTTCCGTTGGGCGAGCCTCAGCGTTGCCGGTTTTTTTGTCCTGGTCGGCTCCATGATGGGTTATTTTCTCGGAACTGTTTTCATCTTAGTTGCTGCGTTGAAGCCGTTTCATCCACAGACCGCAGGCTTGTGGCTCTTGCGGGACAGCATCGGCGGCCCCGAGATTTCTCTTCGGCTTGGATTCGGCAGTGTGCCGGGCGCGGGCAGGGACGTACTCGGTTGGTGGATCGTACCGATAGGGCTGCTGGCGGGTTGCGCGGTCGTAATGCTGACCACACGCGTTGCGCTCTGGTGTGCGCGGCAATATCGGAGATCGCACCTGTTACCTCGACGCTGATCTCGCCGGATAACGCGGACGAGAAGGAGATGGTCATGAGTCGACCTACCGACAGCGGGGTCTCGAGAATGGCAGTTCAGGAAAGTGCTCGTTCAGAGCCGGGAAACGGCGCGGCGAACTGGCGACAGAGCAAATGGCTGGCGGTTGGAGAGTTGGTTGTCGTGGGGCTGATTTTCTGGGCGGATTTCCGGCACCTCATCTTCTTTAGTAAGACTCCTTATCTGGTGCTGTTTGGGTGGATCTCGCTTTGGGTGCGGAAATTGCGCTGGCGCGACGTCGGGATGAGTCGGTTTCGCAACTGGAAGACTACGCTTGGATGGGGCATTGCGGCAGGGCTGGGGTTGGAAGGGTTTGAATTGTTCGTCAGCCAACCCATATTGGTGAAATTGCTGAGGAAGCAACCGGACCTTGAGGATTTTCGGCCCTTGATCGGGAACCTGAAACTTACCCTGATCTTCATTGCGTTGGCTTGGGTGCTTGCGGCCTTTGGCGAAGAGATGGTCTACCGCGGATACCTGATGAACCGGTTTGCCGACCTGTTCAATCGCACCCGGCGCGCCTGGAGCATCAGCCTGATTGTGGTTCACGTTGGATTTGCGCTGGCCCACTCTTATCAGGGCTGGACGGGCATCATCGACGAGGGGCTGATGGGACTTTTGCTGGGAGTGATCTATTTGCGGACGGGGCGCAACCTGGCCGTGCCTATCATCGCGCATGGAATTGGGGACAGCATCGACATGGTGCTGTTCTTCCTGGGGAAATATCCTGGGACGTAGGGCCTGCCGATCCGTTCTTTCGATCATCGACGCCTGTTAGGTACTCACGCCTGAGACCCGGGGAGTTAGGCGAGCGGGTGTGCTCGAGAGACCTGTGACAAGTAGTTGGCCAGTGACAATGCCGGAATTGGCTCAGGTTGCGCGCTGTGGGGTCGGCCACCTCCATCAGAGAGTGGCCTCTGCTTAATTCTGAGTCGGTTAAGAGTCTCGATTAAATAGCGCTGTGTTGCCTTCATCTCGCTAAAGCCTCGCCATGCTCAGCACCGCAGAGATTGTGTGTTCCTGCCCTGGCGGCAGCATAATCGCGGCGCGCATGATGTTGCTCGCTTCAACGCAAAGAAATTGCTTCCATTCGCCCTCACCCAAGTCTCGCAGCCGGCTAGCCCCTTCTTGCCACGGATTCCAGACTACTGTAGTGCTCGAATTCGCCTTCTGCAGTCGAATTCGACGATGCATTTTCGGATCGAGCAAATCGACGGGGTTCTGGGTATTTACGAACGCATTGTCGGTTTGCGAAGCGATGGTCACATCACCGAGCTGCGACTTCTCCTTATTAGAGTCGGTGTTGTCGAGAAATCGCGTCCCATCCAGCCCCTGTAAGCGCACCGTCCCAACATCCGCGACTCGATTGTAGGTGTGGAGTGCTTCCTCGAAATGAAGCGGGTTTTTGCCCGTATTCGTACAAACGAGGTCCAGCTTGAGTTCGGAACCAAAGGTGACTCGGTGCGCAAGACGAAATTCCCCCGGCCACCAGCGCCGAGTTTGCTCATCGCTCTCAATAAACATCGTTACGGCAACTCCGGCATTATTCTCGACGATTGAATAGAGTTGCCACGACCTTGTGCGTACGAATCCATGTGCCGGAGCGTGGGGATCGTCTGCCTTGGCACGAAACCACGGAAAGCAGATCGGAATTCCGCCGCGAATTGCCTGGCCCTCTTCCCATCGCGACTTCGAGCTGAGAAACAGCTCTTCTTCCCTGCCAGCGGGGCGCCAGGAAGTCACGTGCGCCCCGTGTACGTACATTTGGCCGTGCGCAAGCGGACTGGTAATGTCGACTCGCACCAAGCCGCCATCGCCTTTGCTCAACCGCGCGATGTCGGGAATTCCGAAGCGGCGATTCAGTTCCGTTAAGTCCAAAACTGAATTCATATTGTTTTTGCCCGGAGGCAACAGCAGCCAGCACTTGCAAACCGAAGGCCAATTTCCCGACACGAGCTAAGTTAGAAAAGACGGCTATTCCAGGCGAATTGCAACTTTACCGGTCGCTCCGCTAACAAACATTTGACAGGTGACGGAACATCCAGGTTCACTCCCAGAATAATACCGTTGACGGGGTGAGTGCGTGAACCTTAACTACATGCAAAACCAATCTAGTATGGTCAAAAATCTCGAACGCAACTCGGACAACTTCAGGTTGGCCGTTGATTATATCGCCGACTACGAAAATTGTTGTGAACAGAGCATTACCCTCATAAACCGAAATGGCTAGCTTTCATGATCAGAAGAAGTCGGCTTCGAGGAATTATGAGGCCCAGCCCGCAGTGCCCGATCAGGTCTCCTGAAACCTTGATCAGGCTACTGGGCTTTGGGCGTCTCCCACTTGCCCGAATCCCCAGAACGGAAAATGGCGTCGATCACCGCCATGTTCTTGAGTGCATCCTCAAGCGAAACCGGCACGTCAGCGTCTCCGCGAACTGCTCTAGAGAAGACGTCGCCTTGAATCGT
>DATBYA010000139.1:0-43407 GCA_036514015.1 Candidatus Sulfotelmatobacter sp. | reverse complement strand
TTTGTGGGCGTCCGTTAGCGTCGAAGAGCCAGTAAAATAAATTGCAACGCTTTATTCGATAGAGCGCGGAGCCCAATTTGCCAATGCATAGGCCGATCATCACGCTTACCACCGACTACGGGACGAGTGACCATCTCGTGGGTGTGATGAAGGGCGTGATCCTCAGTATTAATCCGGAAGTGAGCGTGGTGGATATTACGCACAGCGTGCTGGCGCACGATATTTTGGACGGAGCGCTGACGATCGGGCAGGCGTACAACTACTTCCCGCCGCGGACGGTTCATGTTGTCGTCGTTGACCCGGGCGTAGGGACGCAGCGGCGGCCGCTGCTGGTGGCGAGCGATCAGCACTATTTCGTGGCGCCGGATAATGGCGTGCTTTCGTCGGTTTACGATCAGACCGAGGCACTGTATGCGTGGCACATCACGTCAGAGCATTATTTCCGGCAGCCGGTGAGCAATACGTTTCACGGGCGCGACATATTTGCTCCGGTTGCGGCCTATCTCGCCAAATTCGTCGAATCGGATAAATTCGGCGATGAGATTGAAGACTATGTGCGCTTCGCCGCTCCCAAACCCAAGGCCGCGGGCGAAAACCGCATACGCGGCGTGGTGTTGAAGGTCGACCGCTTCGGCAACCTGATTACCAATGTAGCGCCCGCCGACGCGCCCGCCCTGTTTGCGGAGTCCGCCACTTTTAAGATCGTAGTCGGAACCCGCGAGATTACGGACATTCGCAAGACCTTTGCTGAGGGCGGGCCGGGAGAAGTCTTCGGTGTTCTCGGGAGCATGGGCTATCTCGAAATCGTAGCCAACCGTGCGGCGGCGGCCCAGATCACCGGCGCCGGCAAGGGCAGCGAAGTCAGCATTTTTCTGGGCGAGGCTGCGGCGGCAGGCAAAGGAGCGTAGCAGTTCTCAGTTTCCAGATTCCAGCCCTGAGGAACTCGATTTTAGATTCCCAGCGCTCAAGCAAACCGCACGCTTTTGTTTTACCTTTCTGAGAACTGAGGGCTAGAAACTGAGAGCTGATTCAGGAACTCTTCGGTTTGGGATGGACATGGCGATCCATCTCGCTCGTCCATTTCAAAAAGCGCCAGAGGTTACCGCGCTCGCGCCACACGAATTCCCAGAACTCCAGAAAGCCGATCTGGGTCATTTTCACGCCGGTGTAGGTCTCGATGCGCCACAGCAGATAGGGGCTTCGCCACGGGGCCAGACGATGGCCCTTGGTGGCATTCCAGAGAAAGCGGATTTTGTGGCGCACGCAGCCATCATACCTGCAACGTCAATGGGGTCCCGCCGAAAAACCCTAACAGCGGCGCATGTTAGAATCCAATTTCTGCCTGGAACTTTTCCGCGCATGTCTGACGCCAACGCTCGCCAAAAAGCCGAAGACCAGTACTATGCCGCGCTCGACCTGATGGCCGACGGCCACCTGGAAAAGGCCGTCGCGGCCTATCAGGAGTCTTTGGCCGCCGATCCGACCTTTACCGAAGCGATGCACGGTCTGGCGCGGGCTCTGCAGGATCTGCGGCGCTACGATGAGGCGATCGTGATCGCGCAGCGTCTGGCGGAGATCGATCCCGACGACGTCCTGGCCCATACCAGTTTGTCGGTGTTGTATCAGAAGAAGGGAATGATCCCCGAGGCCGAGGCGGAAGGCGCAAAGGCGCGGGTTCTGGGGTGGAAAGCGCAATTGAAGGGAAAGGCTGAGTAACTTGGAACCTTTGTGATTGCCCCCGATGTTGCTCAACGTATTTCTCGATATCAGCCGGTTCCCGATAAGGTTCTCCCGTGCCACAGCTGACTGCTACCGACGGTTCAGTCTTGAAGCAGGGTCAAAATATCCTTTTGCGCCGCCAATCGCCCAGATGACGGTTGAGATTTCGGTGTCGGGGAAGCCGACTTTCTAGCCAGCCATGGGGGCATGAACGACAAACATCGCCCATGCCTTCGGCGATAGCCTCACAGTCCGTACTTCTTCATCAAATGGCGGAATGAACGGTAGGAGATGCCGAGCACGTCGGCAGCCTTGGTTTGTACGCCGCCGCTCTGGTGGAGCGCACTCTGCAGCAGCGTGCGCTCGATGCCGGCAACGTAGTTTTCCATACCCAGGCCTTCGGGAAGAGTCAGATCGCCTCCAATTTCGGGTAATGTCCCGCCGGCGGAGGCTGCCGCAGCGCGCGCTTTGGGGCGTTCGGCCGGAAGTTGGACGTGCAACTCGTCCGTGGTTTCGAGGGCAACGGCGCGTTCGACCGTGTTCTCCAATTGGCGAACGTTTCCCGGCCACTCGTACCCGCACAGGGAATCGAGTGACGGCGCATGCACGCGCAGGATACTGCGGCCCGCGGCGCTGGCATACTTTTTCAGAAAGTGGTTCACCAGCAGCGGGATGTCTTCCCGGCGCTCGCTCAGAGGAGGCACGCGGATCGGAATGACGTTCAACCGGTAATAAAGATCCTCGCGAAAAATGTTTTCGGCAACCGCCTTGTCGAGGTCGCGGTTGGTGGCGGCGATCACGCGCACATCGATCGAGATTTCACTGGTGCTGCCCACCGGCCGCACGGTGCGTTCCTGCAGCACACGCAGCAGCTTGACTTGCATAGCCAGCGTCATTTCACTGATCTCGTCGAGGAAGATAGTGCCGCCGTCGGCCACTTCAAACAGGCCGCGCTTGTTCTGGTTGGCTCCGGTGAAGGCGCCTTTCAGGTATCCGAAGAGTTCGCTCTCGAGCAGAGTCTCGGGAAACGCTCCGCAGTTCACGGAAACGAAGGCGTCGGCAGCGCGCGGTGAACATACGTGGACGGCGCGGGCGACGAGTTCTTTGCCGGTGCCACTTTCGCCATGGATCAAAACCGTGCTCGCCGTGGAGGAGACGGTGCGAACCGTTTGCTTGAGCTTCTCCATGGCGGAGCTGGAGCCAATGATGTTGTCGAGCGAGTTGCGGGTGGCGGCGTCGCGGCGCAGCGCAAAGTTCTGTTTGCTGAGATTGAGTTTTTCGACGGCGCGATTGATGGCCAGCTTGATCTCGTCGACCAGGCCGGGACTCTTGCGAATGTAGTCGGTCGCGCCTCCCGCTTTTACGGCTTCCACGGCAGCCGCATAGTCATCGACCGCAGTGATCAGGATGACGGCGGAGTCGGGCGAGACCCGATGGGCGTGGCGGAGCACTTCAATGCCATCGATGTTGGGCATTTTGATGTCGGTGATGATGACGTCGTAGAGGGCCCCGTCGATCTTGTTTTTCGCCATCTGCCCGGATTGAACCGTCTCTACGCGGTGTCCCTCGCGGCGTAGGGAGATGTCGAGCATTTCACAGATGGAGCGCTCGTCGTCGCAGACCAGGATGTTAGCCACGCCCACCCCCTCCGGCCGCGGCCAGCACGCGAGCCTTATCCGGCGGGTTCTCATCGGTGGAGGCGGGACGCCCGGCATCGAGGCGGTTCAGCCTCAACACGAACGTGGTTCCCTGCCCGGGCTTGGATCGAGCCCACACCTTGCCGCTATGCGCCTGCACAATCTGATAGACAATCGCCAACCCCAACCCGGTACCGCCTTCGAAGTTAGACTGAAAGGGCTCGAAGATTTTTTCGATCTGTTGCGGACTCATGCCAGCTCCAGTATCGGTGAATCCGACCTGCCAATCCTCTCCCAGGGACTCGATTGCGACTGTGAGTGCGCCTCCGCCTTGCGCGCCTTTCATGGCGCGAACCGCATTCTCACAAAAATTCCAAAATACCTGCTTGATCTTGTCCCCATCGGCGATCGCCCAAGCCTGGCCAGCCGGAAACCGGCGCGTGATCGTGATGCCGGTTTTTTCCGCCGTCATGCGGTGATCCATAAGCGTCAGCGTATCTTCGACGAGCTGGATGAGATCGACCTTGTCAAAATGATATTGCTTGGTACGCGAATAGGCCAGGAAGTCGGTAATGATGCTGTTCAGACGCTGCGACTCGCGGGTCACGATGTCGAGCAGGCGGCGATGATCCTCATTCATCTCGGGGATGCCGGAGAGCATGCTGACCGAACCGGCAATGGAGGTCAGCGGATTGCGGATTTCGTGGGCGATGGCTGCGGCCAACCGGCCGACGGCGGCCAGACGGTCCTGCATTCGTACTTCGCGCTCCAGCCTTCGAATCTCGGTGAGATCGTCGAACACGTAGACGAATCCCAGTTCTCCGCGTTCGGGTACGGTCAGGGCGGCCACCCGTACCCGAACCGTCTTGCGAAATTGCGTCGGAGCTTCGAAACGCACCTCGCCGTGGGACTGTTGCGATTCCACGGTGGGCAACGAATCCAAAAACAGCTCGTCGACCCGCGCCCCCAGCAGTTCCGCCGGGCTGCGCTCCAGAAGCCGTTGGGCCGCGCCATTCACCAGCGTGATCCGCCCGTCCAGACCGGTAGTGATCAAGCCGCTGCTGATCGAGTGGATGATGTTCTCGTGCAGCGCCTGCAGGCTCTCGAGTGCGCCGCTGGTGTTCTGCAATTGCACGCCCACTTGCCGCAATTTCGCGGTAAGTAGTCCGGCAAGATAGGCGACCGCCAGGAAGGCAAAGAGATTGACGACGATGATTGCCTGCAGTGCCTTAAGGCCGGGATGAGTGATGCAGTACGACGGGACCACTCCATAGTAGTTCAGTTCCAGCACCGTGCCGTAAAGAATGAATGCCAGGGCGGCCACCAATTGGGCCCACACCCGCGGCAGCAGGACGCTGGCCACGATGATGACCAGGGGATAGAGGAAGTTGAGCGAACTGTCCCATCCTCCGGTTTCATGGATGACCAGGCTGACCAGAATCAAGTCGGTAAGAAGCTGCAGCGAGGCCTGCAGCCGGTGTTCCTGCCAGAGGGAAAGCAAGAGCACGAAGAACAACGACAAGCTGTACCAGAAAAGAATGGTGGTGACGAACAGCCGCAGCGGCAATCGCGTCGCCGTGAACTGGGCCAGCGCCAGCTCAATCCCCAGCAACAGAGTCAGGATAAAAATTCGGACCCGAACCAGCCACACCAGCCAATTGCGCTCGTCAAACGTCGATTGCATTGCGATCCCGGTGATACCAAGCAATCCGCCGCTTGTGAATGGCGGAGTTAGGGTTGGGCCTTAGGGAGGTTGGTCTGGCACGTAAGACCTGACACCTAAGACCCGACATTGGTTTTCGATCTTCTAGCCAGCCAGCTTGGCGATCATGGCAAACAGCGGCATGTAGAGCGAAATCACGATGCCGCCAATCATGATGCCCAACGCTCCGATGATGAACGGTTCCAGCATGGCCAACATGTCTTTGGTGGCGGAGTCGACTTCCTCTTCGTAGAAGTCGGCAATCTTCTGCAGCATCGAGTCCATGGCGCCAGTCGCTTCACCCACGCCGATCATCTGGGTAACCATGTTGGGAAACACGCCGCACTCCCGCAACGGGTCGACGATGGTGCGCCCTTCTTCGATCGCCTTGCGCACTTTCATCAGCGCCTCTTCCAGCACGGCGTTGCCTGAGGTTTTGGCCGTGATGGTGAGGCCTTCCAGAATGGGGACGCCGGAAGTGATCAGCGTGCCCAAGGTACGGGTGAAGCGGCCTACGGCGATTTTGCGCAGCAGCGATCCGATCACGGGAATATGCAGCAGGACCTTGTCAAAGTAGTAGCGGCCGCGCGGATGCTTGCGAATCTGCCCAATACCGAAGAACACGGCAAAACCGCCCACGAAAACCACCCACCAGAAACTCTGCACGAAAGCGCTCATTCCCATCACGATGCGAGTGGGAAGAGGCAGATTGACGCCCAGTCCCGCGAACAGGTTGGAAAAGATCGGGACCACCCACTTGAGCAGCGCGCCCACGATCACAAACGCCATGCCGACCACGGCGACGGGATAGATCAGCGCGGACTTCACCGCGGCTTTCAGGCGCACGGCCTTTTCCACATAGGTGGCCAGGCGCTGCAAAATGACGTCGAGAATACCACCGGTTTCGCCCGCCTCGATCATGTTCGTGGTCAGGTCGTCGAAGACCAAGGGATAGCCTCGCATGGCATTGGCGAGTGTCGCACCACCTTCCACCGTGGTTCGTACGCCGGTCAAAGTCTTCTGGAAGGACTGGCTTTCCTGGTTGGCGGCCAGGATTTCCAGACACTGCACCAGGGGCAGGCCGGCATCGATCATGACCGAAAACTGGCGGAAGAAGATCGCGATTTCCTTGGTCCCGACCTTGCCCGAGCCGAAGGTCGGCATCGAGAATTCCTTGCCCTTTTCGCGAATCGCGCCAGGTGTGATGCGCTCGCGCCGCAACGCCTGCGCCAACGACTGCTTGTTGGACGCCATCCGCTCTCCGGAAATTTTCTGTCCGGAAGCGTCCTTGCCGGAAAATGTAAAGACTGGCATGGTTTAAGTCTCCTCAGGAATGTGCCCTGCTTGGTGAAACCTGCTCTCGTTCCAATGTTGATGCTGCCATCGTCCTAGTGCTTGGACGAAGCGCCTCGAGCCATAGTCGTTCCTGCCGCGGTCGGCCGGTTCAACAGAGTGGCGCCTCGATTGATCATTTCCTGCAATTCGTCCGTATTGCTGGAACGCGCCATGGCGACTTCCAGCGAGATCTGTTTCTGGAAATAGGCGGTGGCCAGCGACTGGTTAAACGTCTGCATTCCATACTTTTCCTGTCCAGACTGCATCGAGGAATAGATCTGGTGAATCTTGTCTTCGCGAATCAGGTTGCGCACCGCAGCATTGGGTATCAGAATCTCCATGATCATGGCGCGGCCTTTTCCGTTCACGGTCTGCAGCAGGCTTTGGCACATGATGCCTTCCAGTACCAGCGACAGCTGGGCGCGAATTTGCGGCTGCTGGTGCGCCGGGAATACGTCGATGATGCGGTTGATGGTGGAAGTCGCCGAGTTGGTATGCAACGTCCCGAAGGTTAAGTGACCGGTTTCGGCGATGCGCAGGGCCGACTCAATGGTTTCCAGATCGCGCATCTCGCCGATGAGCACCACGTCTGGATCTTCACGCAGTGCGGCGCGCAGTGCGTCGCCGAAGCTCTTGGTGTCGGCGTGAAGTTCGCGTTGGTTGACCACGCAGTTCTTGTTCATGTGCACAAACTCGATGGGGTCTTCGATGGTCAGAATGTGGTCGTGGCGCTCGCTGTTGATCTTGTCGATCATGGCGGCCAGCGTGGTGGATTTGCCCGAACCGGTCGGCCCGGTCACCAGCACCAGCCCGCGGGGCTTATCGCAAAGCTTGCTGACGACTGGCGCCAAACCAAGTTGGTTGAATGACTTGATTTCGAAAGGGATCAAACGAAATACTGCGGCCGTGGCTCCGCGCTGGTTGAAGACGTTGGCGCGGAAACGCGCCAATCCCTTCAATCCAAATGAGAAATCCAGCTCCAGGCTTTCTTCGAAGCGATGTTTCTGGGAATCGGTCATGACGCTGTAGGCCAGTTGCTTGGTCTCGGCGGGCGTCATCTGCGGCAGATCGAGCGGCACCAAGTGTCCATGCACACGAATCTGGGGCGGCGAGTTGGTGGTGATGTGCAAGTCGCTGCCGTTCATTTCCAGCATTCTTTTGAGCAGATCGCTTAACGACAAACCCATTTGAAATTCCTTTCCCTGCAGACTGCTTCTTCAGTTGCGACTTCGCTTCCCAATTAATGAATGGTTTCGCGAGCGACTTCCTCAAGTGTGGTCATCCCCGCCGCAACCTTGATTAATCCGCTCCGGCGCAGCGTGATCATGCCGCGCTCGATGGCTTTCTTCTTCAACTCCACCGCCGAGGCTCCAACCAGAACCAACTCCCGGATCTCATCGTCGACTTCCATAACTTCGTACAAACCGCAGCGGCCCTTGTATCCGGTGCTGTTGCAGACCCCACAGCCCTTGCCCTTCTGGATCTTGGTGGTTTTGGCTTCCTCGGGGGTGAAGCCTGCGTCAATCAGCGTCTGCACCGGTACATCCATCACCTCAGTGCATTCCTTGCAGATGCGCCGAACTAGGCGCTGCGCGCAGATGAGATGAACCGACGTCGCCACCAGGAACGGTTCAATACCCATGTTCATCAGGCGGGTAATGGTTTCCGGTGCGCCGTTGGTGTGCAGCGTGGAGAGCACGAGATGGCCCGTGAGTGCAGCCTTGATCGCAATTTCCGCGGTTTCAAAGTCGCGGATTTCGCCGACCAGAATGATGTTGGGATCTTGCCGCAGGAACGATCTCAGAGCAGCGGCAAAGTTCAGTCCGATCTGCTCCTTCATCTGCACCTGGTTGACACCGCCCAATTGAAATTCGACTGGATCTTCCGCGGTCATGATGTTGGTGTCGGGCTGGTTGAGGCGTGAGATCGCCGAATAAAGGGTGTTGGTCTTGCCCGATCCCGTCGGCCCGGTGACCAGCACCATGCCGTAAGGCTTCAGAATGGCTTTTTCGAATTTCACCAGCGACTCGGCTTCGAAGCCGAGCTTGGTCATGTCGAGGCGCAGATTCTCTTTGTCGAGCAACCGCAGCACGATTTTCTCGCCCCACAAGGTGGGCAGCGTGCTGACGCGGAAGTCGAGCTGCTTTTTGCGGCCGCCGATGTTCATCTTCAGCATGATGCGACCGTCCTGCGGCAGACGCTTTTCGCTGATGTCGAGCTTCGACATGATCTTCAGCCGGGACGTGATCGCGTCCTTCAACTTCAACGGCGGAGACATGATCGATTGCAGCACGCCGTCAATACGGAACCGGACGCGAAATTCTTTTTCGTAAGGCTCAATATGGATGTCGCTTGCTCCCCGCTTCACCGCGTCGCCCAGAACCACGTTGACCAGTTTGACGACAGGAGCTTCGTCGGCCGCTTTTTCCAGTTCGGCCAGCTCCATCTGCTGCTCTTCCGATTGCAGTTCAACATCGCTGTCGCCCATCTCCGACATCGACTGCATCACGGTTTCGAGATCTTCTTCCTTGGTCCCGCCGCCGTACGCCTTATCAATCCCCGCCAGGATGGAGCTTTCCGAAGCCACCACCGGCTCGATGTTGAAGCCGGTCATGAACTTGATGTCGTCCATCGCGAAGACGTTCGTGGGATCGACCATCGCGATGGTGAGCGACGCGCCCACGCGGCTCAAGGGAAGAATCTGATAGCGCTTGGCCGTCTCGAAAGGAATCAGCTTGACGACCGCGGGATCAATCTCGAAGTAGGAAAGGTTGATGGCAGGAACGCCATACTGGCGCGAGAGGAAATTGGTGACGTCTTCGTCAGTGAGGAAGCCGAGCTTCACCAGGGCGGATCCCAGGCGGCAGCTCTGCTCCTTCTGAACCTTATTCGCTTGTTCCAACTGCTCTGGGGTAATAATCTTCTCTTTGACGAGAAGGTCACCCAGCCGTTGAGACATACCCAGTTCTCCTATCCACGTGGGTGGAACGATGCCTGGCACTTGTGCAGGCATAGCGCAAACGACCGCCCATCAAGGGGAGAGACCGGAGTTCATTCGCGTTGACATAAATTGTCAACCCAAGCGGATTACTTCACCAGTAACTTTGGTACTTGCACCAGACGCAGAGTTTCACCGGCGGTGCGGCGTCTGGGCTCAACCCCGCGCCAAATGAGACTTTCCTAACCATGGATGGATTTTCTGCCGCTCAGGTACATGCACTTCGGTAAGCTCTAGTCACCTTCACGGGAACGGCGTAACCACCGAACAGCGTGCTCGATTAGACTCAAGTTAAGGAATTCCTAATTTGTCGAGAGCCTCCAAAGACAAGAAATATCAGGTCCTACAGTACTATCGCGTGCTTTATCAGCTGTGGGGACCCCAGCACTGGTGGCCCGCCGAAACACGCTTCGAAGTCATCGTCGGCACCTATCTGACGCAAAATACTGCGTGGACCAACGTGGAACTTGCGTTGGCAAACCTGCGCGCGGCGGACGTACTCAGCGTCGCAGGATTTCGAAAGTTATCCATTGAGAAACTCGAGCGTCTGATTCATCCGTCGGGATACTTCCGCCAAAAAGCCGCACGGCTCAAGACTTTCGTCGCTTTCCTGGATGAGAAATACGGGGGCTCGCTAGAGCAACTTTTCGCTGAGCCGACTGACAAGCTTCGGGAAGAGTTACTGAACCTGAACGGGGTAGGTCCGGAGACTGCCGATTCGATTCTTCTCTACGCGGGAAATCATCCTATCTTCGTCGTAGACACTTACACGCGGCGCATCCTTGCTCGGCACGAGGTTCTGCCGGAGAAAGCGGATTACGAAGAAATCCAAAACTTTTTCCAGCGCGCTTTAGCGCCGTTAGCTCACGAGCAGGAACTCATTCCCGCAAGCATCGCCCCCCAGCTTGCAGCAGGCTTCCGCGGAACCGCCCACTCGCCCTCCGCCATGAGCAGGGTCGCGCGTACCGCACGGGTGCAGGTCTACAACGAGATGCATGGGCTCATCGTGGGGGTGGGAAAAAACTATTGTGGAAAATCACAGACCCGATGTGACGAATGCCCTTTACAACGTTTCCTGCCTGAGCCTAAGAAAGTAGACTAAGTCCTGCGCCGCCCGTGCTGCCGCCGTCGCCGGCCTTACCCCCATTCACGCTGAGAGTCCTCTGCCCCACACCACATCACGCCGACGGTGACATTAATCGCGCCAGCACGAATCCCACCACCATCAGCACTGCCGCCACCACCATCATGACCACTTACCATTTACCATTTACCATGGCCCTGGCCATCCATCCCAGCCAGCAGTTGAATGCAATGTGGGTGCCGGCGGGCGACTGCCCGAGCAAAACATCGTGCGGCCGGAGCCTTGACGCCAGGTTTGCGGAGATCTCTGGCAAACCCGAATCGCCCACAGTGAGCGCCAACGCTTGGGTGGGCCGGGTTCTCTGATCCGGTTCCACATGATGACGGTGCAGCTTTCACCATACCCCTGCATCTATAATGACTTGCACATTCTGGCGGGTCTGTCGCAGACATCCGCCTGGACGCGGAAATCCCAGTGGCACAGCCGACCTTAATCCCGCCCGCCAAAACTTCGCACCGCAAGCAGGTCATCATTCTGCTCGCGATTTCCGTTTTTCTGCTGCTGGTTATCCTGGTTTCGCAAACTGCCTTTGATTTGACTTTCCTGCGTCCCGGGAACAATCAGGACATCGTCGTCTTGGCCGCGCTCTCGGCCCTGATCTTCCTACTGTTCGTCGCACTCACATTTGTTCTGCTGCGCAATCTGCTGAAACTGTTTGCCGAACGGCGTCTCGGGGTGCTGGGCTCGAAGTTTCGCACACGCATGGTCGCCGGGGCGCTTCTGCTGTCTTCCTTGCCGGTAATGGTCATGTACTGGTTTGCCTACGGGTTGATGAATCGCTCCATTGACAAGTGGTTTTCGACCCCGGTGGAAGAAGTACGGGCCGATACCCACGCCATGGCTACTCTGCTGGCCAGCTACGCCATGCAGAACGCACGGGCCGAAGCGTTTTCCATTGCCGCCTCTCCGGAGACGGAGCGGGGCTTTTCCGGACACGGCTTCTCCGGTGTAGTCAGTGAGTTTCAGCACCGCGAATTGACGCTGCAAGGCGGATTCGCACTGGCGCTTCAGGACGGCAACGCCGAGGCGAGTTTCAATGTGCCGGCGCCATGGCCAGTTCTGAAGTCCAGGCTGCCCATGGCAGAAGCGGCTTTGGGTCATCCCGCTCAATTTACATGGCAGCAAACCGACTACACGCTGGGCAGCGCGCCGGTGCAGGGCGGAGGCCTGATTCTAGTCGCAATTCCCCTGCCGCGCGAATTTTCTCAAACCGTGCGACAGGTCGAAGCCAGCCAGCAACGCTACTACGATCTCGCCCGCGAGCGAAAACTGGTGCGCCGCACCTACATGGGTTTGCTTTTGCTGCTCACGATGATCGTGCTCTTCGTGACCACCTGGCTTGCCTTGTTCCTTTCGAAGATCGTCACGCGTCCCCTGTCCGCCTTGGCCGAAGCCACTCAGGAAATTTCTCGCGGGCGACTTGACTATCGGGTGCCAGTCAGCGCGGCCGACGAAATCGGCGATCTGGTACGTTCCTTCAACCGCATGGCGGAGGATCTCGAAGGCAGTCGTCGTCAGCTCGAGGCTTCGAGCCGCGACCTCAGCGCGGCCAACGCGGAGCTCGACCAGCGCCGCCGTCAAATGGAAACCATCCTTGAGAGTATTCCTACCGGTGTGCTGTCGCTCGATGCGGGACGTCGTGTGACCCACGTCAATCAAGCATTGCTCCGCATGTTTCATCCCGATGCCGGACACGAAAACGAACCTCAGATTCTGCGTGGAGCTTCTCTAACAGATGTTTTCCCCACCGAAGTTCTCGAAGATTTTGAACCTTTGCTTCGCCGCGCCGACCGGATGGGAATGACGACCAGCCAGATGCAAATGCAGTTGCCCCGCGTATCGCTGAACGTTGCCGTGACCGTGTCCACGCTGCGTCACCAAGGCGAAGGTTCAGGATATGTCATCGTATTCGAAGACCTCTCCGACCTGCTGAAAGCTCAGAAGCAGGCTGCATGGCGGGAAGTGGCTCGGCGTGTGGCGCATGAAATCAAGAATCCACTGACGCCGATAGCATTGTCGGCGGAGCGCATTCAACGGCATCTGGACCGTGCCACACCCACCGATCCCGCCTCGCTCGGCATCGTGCGTTCGTGCGCGGAAACGATTGCCGGAGCTGTCGAAACCGTGCGCCGCCTGGTCGACGAGTTCGCCACGCTGGCGCGCTTCCCCGTGGCCAAGCCGCAACCTGCCGACATCAACGAAGTGATCGAGAACGCGCTTTCCCTGTTCAACGGCCGACTGGACGGAATTGACGTCCACAAAGCGCTGGCCTCCGATTTACCGAAAGTTATGGCCGATAGCGAGGCCATCAAACGTGCCGTAGCCAATCTGGTGGACAATGCGGCCGAAGCCTCACAAGATTCCGTAGTGCGTGAAATTGAAATCTCGACAGCATTGGTCGCCACCCGCGACGCCGTGGAGATCACCGTTGCCGACACCGGCCACGGCGTAACCCGGGAACTCAAGGAAAAACTCTTCTTACCCTATTTCTCCACCAAGAAACGCGGCACCGGACTAGGCTTGGCCATCGTCAGCCGCATCGTGGAAGATCATCATGGCTCGATTCGCGTGGAAGAGAACCATCCTGTCGGCACGCGTTTCATCGTGGAACTTCCTGTTGTCCCCGAGCCCACGCCGGCGGCTGCGAGGGTTCAACATGCATAACATTCTTATCGTTGATGATGAAGCCGGAATTCGCGACTCTCTGGCCGGCATCCTGGCGGACGAAGGCTATTCCACATCTTCGGTGGGAAGTGGCGAGGCCAGTCTCGACCTTCTGCGCAGAACCGCGTTTGACGTCGTGCTGCTAGATATCTGGCTGCCCGGCGCCGATGGCCTGGAAACTCTGGAGCGGATTCGCGAGTTCGACAACCCTCCCGAAGTGATTATGATCTCCGGCCACGGAACGATTGAAACCGCAGTGCGCGCCACGAAATTGGGGGCGTACGATTTCCTGGAAAAGCCGCTTTCCCTCGAAAAGACTCTCATCCTGGTCAAGAACGCCATCGAGTCCAAGAAGTTGCAGCGCGAAAATGTGGACCTGAAGAAGCAACTGCAGGTGAAAAGCATCATCGTCGGCGACAGCATCCCGATGAAGGCTTTGCGCCAGCAGATTGGTTTGATGGCTCCGACCAACGGCCGGGTTTTGATTTACGGCGAATCAGGAACGGGTAAAGAGCTCGTGGCCCATGCCATCCACGGCCAAAGCCTGCGCGAGGACGAAACTTTTGTCGAGGTCAACTGCGCAGCGATTCCTGAAGATCTGATCGAGAGCGAACTATTTGGGCACTGCAAAGGATCGTTCCCCGGCGCGGCCACGGACAAGGAAGGCAAGTTTCAGAGAGCACACGGCGGAACGCTTTTCCTCGATGAAGTCGGCGACATGAGCCTAAAGACACAGTCGAAAGTGCTGCGCACGCTCGAGGAGCAGCGCTTCACGCCCGTAGGCAGCGACGAAACCATCACCGTCGATGTTCGCGTGATCGCTTCGACCAACAAAGATCTTGATGAAGAAATATCGCGCGGCAACTTCCGGGAAGATCTCTTCTACCGGCTCAATGTGATTCCCTTCTTTGTCCCTCCCCTGCGCGAACGCAAAGAAGATATCCCGCTGTTTACGCGGCATTTCCTGAAGGAACTGGCGGCTACCTACGGACGTCGGCCGAGGGAGATTAGCGATGACGCCATTGAAATTCTCATGCGTTACTCCTGGCCGGGCAACGTGCGCGAATTGCGCAACGTGATCGAGCGCATCGTAATCATGAACCCCACGACCACGCGCTTCGACAGCAAACATCTGCCGCCGCTGGTCTACCGGGAAGGCAGCCGACGTGCGCCCAAGAGTGAATTTTCCACGCTGCACCAGGCTCGCGACGCTTACGAGCGCGATTACATTCTCAAAACCCTGGACCAGAATCACGGCAACGTGACCCGCACCGCTGAAGTGCTGGGACTGGAGCGCAGCCATCTCTACCGCAAGATGAAAGCCCTGGCCATCGCGGCAAAGGAGTAACGGCGTCCGGCGTTCCCCGTCCACGCCGGTTCAGAAGTCCGGCCGCGGAGAGCCCGAGGCCGCTGTTCACCGCCGCTTAAGAGCTTCTAATTCCTCCAACGTCCGCGGCCAGTCCGATCCCAAGAGCCGTGACAAGCTTCGATCCGCTAGGACTTTTCCGCCCGTCTGGCAGCGCGCGCAATAATTCGTTTCTTTGTCCGCATATCGAATCCGCAGAATCTTGTCCCCACATCTCGGACAGGGCTCGCCATAGCGTCCGTGAACCGCCATCCCTTTGCGAAACGCCGTGACCTTTTCCGGGAAGCCGGTCTTGGCTTCGGCGCAGAGCCGGTCAACCCAGTACTCGATGGTGTGCCGGGTCGCGGCCAATAGTCTCTCCCATTCCTGCGGTTGCAGTTTTTGCGTGAGCGTAATGGGGGACAGTTGCGCTGCATGTAGGATTTCATCGGAGTACGCGTTGCCAACGCCACTCACCAGCCGGGGATCGGTAAGCGCTCTTTTCAGAGTGTGGTTTTCGGCAGTGAGGGTCGTCCGAAACAAATTCAAATCGCTGACGAAGATGTCGATTCCTCCCGGATCGATGGACCGCAAACTCTCCTCGCCTTGAAGTATGTGCAACGAGGCACGGTGTTTTGTGCCGGCTTCGGTAAGAACTAGCGAACCATTGGAAAAGTCGAAGGCCGCCAGACTCCGGCGGCCGACCAGCTTTGCCCCCCGCGCCTGCCAGTGTAATCGCCCGGCAATCATCAGATGAAACGCAAGCCAGAGATCGTTCTCTACTCCAATGACGATGCGCTTACCGATTCGCCGCAGTTCGCGGACGGTTCGGCCCTGGGCGCTCGCCAGTGGCGGTTGCGCCGTTCTCAGGAGAAACGCACTGTTTAGCCGTATGTGCTCCAGCGGCTGACCGACGATGCGCGATTCGAGCGCGCGGATATAAGCGGCGATGTCCGGCAATTCTGGCATGTATACCAGCTTGCATGCCATCGCCTCACTTTGGCAACGTCGGAGCGCGCGGTGTAAACCCGCAGACTTTACTTGAGACGTTTCGGAGACAACCTGATTTCGAAGACGCTCGGCCAGAGTTTCCCGGTGACAAATAAGCGCTTTCGAACTGGATCGTAAGCGATGCCGTTCAGCACGGCTTCGGGTTCGAGACGATAGATTGGGCTGAGAAGTCCAGTGAGGTCGATCCACCCGACCACATCACCGGTTTGCGGGGAAATCCGTGCAACGCGATTACTATGCCAAACGTTGGCGAAAATCTGTCCGTCCACAAACTCCAGTTCGTTCAATTGATCGATCGGAGTTGCCCGATCGTGGACTTCGCAGCGGCCCTTTTCCTTGAAAGTTTCGGCATCGAGTACACGAATCTCCGACGTTCCGTCACTTAGAAATAGTTCGCTGCCATTTGTCGCTAGCCCCCACCCTTCTCCCGAGTAAGTGAATTTTCGCAAAAGACGGAAGTCTTTCAGATCATATTCAAAACCCGTTCCTGACTTCCAGGTAAGTTGGAGCACCCGGCCTCCAACCAGTGTTATTCCTTCGCCGAAGAGCTCAGACCCTAGATTGATCTGTTGAAGCACCTCTCCAGTTTCGAGGCGCACCTTTCGAAGCGATGACCGCCCATTCAGACCCGTGCCCTCATACAAGAAGCCGTCGCGATACGCGAGACCTTGAGTGTAGGCGGCGGGATCATGGGGAAAGACGTGAACAACGGCAAAGCTATATTCCGGTGCTGGCTTCGCTGAGGCTGGGTTTGCCGAGGCCTGATGGGAAGTCTGTGCCGCCAGAAACGGATGGCACGCGAGCAAAAGAACCGCGATGGTGCGCGAGAACTTTCGCTTCCTTTTCACATGGCCCCAGCTATCGATCGTATCGCTTTGAAGAGTGCTCGCGGGTTGCAGTTGCCAGGGGAAGCCATTCACGACCGAGATCCTGCGGCTACTCGAACTCAATCTTGTCGAATCCCAAACCCTGCAACAGGCTGGTAATCGTCGTCGCCGCATTCTGCTGGGCAGTTCGCAAAATACCGTCGGCGATGGCGGCCTCCAGCAGTTGACGTTCCGCCTCCTGGCGCACTTGCGTTTCCAGATTCGGGTCGGTTGGTACCAGCAGCCCAGTTTCTCTGGAATATACGCGAGTCTTCGCGCTGTCGATGCGGGTGCTGAACACCTGCGGTGCCGGAAGATGCAGGTGAATCTCTTTGCTATTCACTTTGACATCGCCCGGCTTTAGATTCGAGAAATCAATTCCGCCCACGACCTCGCCGTGCACCAGCATCAGCAATCGGTCTCCTGCCAGAAAATTCGGAAGGATCGGGTTTTCTCTCGCGCCCGAAACGATCTTATCCATGGTGTAAACCACCGTTTCCAGCCGTTGCAGGCGCTGAATGCGATCCACCACCGTGGGCTGGCTCACATCGATGCTGAGGGTTCTACCCGTCACCGCCGACCACATATGGTTTAACCAGGCTCGCCCTGAACTTCGCGAGAGCATCAGCCATCCCACGCAGCCGAAAAACATCATCCCCAGAAAAAGTCCGAGGACGAGTGCAAAACCAACCGCCACACGGGAGCGAGAAGTTTTAGGAGATGGGGTTACATCAGAATTTACGTCAGGTTCGGGAGTCATACAGCAAGGTTATCACTCGATGAGCGCGGATCGAAGCGATCGCGCCGGCGAAGAAGGCTAGCGCTTCACCATGTGAATCTCGGTGCCGTTCTTGTGGAACTGTACCTCATCCATGAGTTGGTTGATCAGGAAAATTCCGCGGCCGTGATTCGAGAACAGATTCTCACCCATGGTGCAAGCGGGTATTGCCTGGGGATCGAACCCCGGCCCTGGATCGCGCACAATGATGAGGATGCCGCGTTGCTCATCGCAAGCCACCACGCACTCTACGATTTTGCTCGGATCTTCTTTGGCACCATGCACCACCGCGTTAGCCAGAGCTTCTTGCAGGGCGAGTTCAATGGCCTCTTCCTTGCCCTCGGCGCATTTCATCGCACGCACGGATTCCATGATCTGGGCGACGACTGGGTCGACAGCTTTTCGGTCGGCCGCGAGCGTGACTCGCACCCGCACGTCAAGCTTTTCTGGATCGAAATCGTGCCCCGGAAAGTGTTCTTGGACAGATGGCCCGGATTCCATGGTTGGCTCGCTCTCCTGGGTCCGCCGGTGGAGCGCGGCCTGTTGCGATTCTAGCGGCATGGGGTAAATCCGGCAATGCTCGCGTCATTGGAAGGGTTCGCAACCCATGTCGTAACCATAACATCAGTCTCCTGTGTTTCGCCCGCCGTTTGCAGTCCTTCCGCTCTGCGCGCCCCGCGCTTGCGGACCGGGTTCCGGTGGCCTGTGTTCCACCATCCTGTGCTCGAATTGCCTGCGCCAGTCGAGTTCTTCCACAAAGCGGCGAGAGTCCCGCCAACCCGCTTCCGCTTTTACGTAAAGCTCGAGAAAAACTTTGGTTCCCATCATGCGCTCGATCTGCAAACGGGCCGATGTGCCGATCTTCTTAAGCATCTGGCCGCCCTTTCCAACCAGAATCCCCTTCTGCCCAGTCCGCTCGCAGTAGATGGTCGCCGCGACCCGGGTCAGCCGCGCGCCTTCCTCGAAGTTGTCGACGATCACGGTGGTCGCGTAAGGAATCTCTTCGCTGGTGTTCAGCAGCACTTGTTCGCGGATGATTTCCGCGGCCATGAATCGCGCTGGTTGGTCGGTGACTTGATCCTCGGGAAAGTATGCCGGGCCAGCCGGAAGCGTCGAGATCACCATCTCCAGCAGCTTGTCCAGGCCTTTGCGCTTGAGCGCAGAAATTGGGATCACTGCGCTGAAGTCATAGAGCTTGCGGTACTCCTCAATCAGTGGCAGCAACTTCGATTTCTCGCGGATGAGATCGACTTTGTTCAGGAGCAGAAATGCTTTTGTCCTCGGACGCTTTAGCAAGTCCAGCGCAAACTGATCGCGGGGATCGAACTTGCGCGTGACATCCATGATCACCAGCACCAGGTCGCAGCCCTCCAGAGCTTCACGCACCTCGACCATCATTTTGCGGCCCAAAGAACTGTCCGGCCTGTGGACTCCGGGAGTGTCGACCAGGACAATCTGTCCGCCGCCCTTGCCGTTGCGCTTGGGAACGTGGACCACGCCCTGAATGCGGTTTCGCGTGGTTTGCGGCTTGGGCGAAATAATCGCGAGTTTCTCGCCCACCAACGCATTGAGCAGCGTGGACTTGCCCGCGTTAGGGCGACCGAGAATGCAAACAAATCCGGAACGGAATGGCATAAGAACTTCTCGCTGCTCGCGAAACGTCTAGCGAACTGTTTCTCTTAGCGCCGAATCGAGCCGCGCCTACATTTCGCAATTCCGTCTGCGGGCTGGGCAGAAGCGACAACCCAAGAGCAGTAGCTAGAGGCTGATTACTGAGGAATCCGAATACTCCCGTCCTCCGCCATCGCGAAGGATGGATTCCAGGCAACCTCCCATAGAAACCCGTCTGGGTCGGAGAAGTAACCCGAATAGCCGCCCCAGAAGGCGTCCTGGGCAGGCTTCACCAGCTTTGCACCGGCGGCCTCGGCCTCCTCGAGCACAGAGTTAACTTCTGCCCGATTGCGAGCGTTGTAGGCAAGCGATATTCCTCGGAAGCCGTCGCCCTGCGGAGTAACATTTGCATCCTTTGCCAGTTCCTGTCGCGGAAACAATGCGAGGGCCATCCCTCCAGCCTGGAAGAATACGACGCCTTCCGCTTTGGCCATGGACCGCCGCCACCCCAGGCGCTCATAGAATTCCCGGCTGCGTTTTAAGTCTGCAACGCCAAGTGTGACAAGGCTCACGCGCTGTTCCATTTGCCCGACTCCCCGCTGATCGGCCGCTTTGCCATCCTTGCCGTTGGAAGTGAACCGCCAAAGGATTTCGCCAGAAGTTAGGAGCTAGAAGCTGCTTCAAATTAATTTCAACTGCTGCGGCTGCACCGCAGTGACTCGTACGCGCTCCACTTTGCGATCGGTGGACTCCAGCACCTCGAAGCGCAGACCGTCCTCTTGTACTACCTCACCCTTCCGAGGAATTCGGCCGGCGAGTTCACTGACCAAACCTGCGATGGTGGCCGACTCTTTTCCTTCCGGCTTGCTGCCGAACAGTTCATCGAGACGATCCACGTCCATTCCGCCGGCGACAATGAATGAGCGCTCACCTTCCCGCACGATATCCGGCTTCTCATAGTCGTCGCGGATCTCTCCCACAATCTCTTCCACCAGATCCTCGATCGTAACCAGGCCCGCGACCCCGCCATATTCGTCCACCACAATCGCCATGCGGATATTCTGCTTCTGCATTTCGCGCAGCAGATCACTGCCCAACTTACTCTCGGGAACGAAATACACTTCGCGCCGCATGATCGTATCCACGATGCGGACGTGCGCTTCGCTGTCGGGCACTTGCAGCACGTCCTGCGCGTATACGATCCCTTGAATATTATGAATGGTGCCGGCATACACGGGCACGCGCGAGTAGTGCTTGAGGCGCAGTAATTCGATGAAGTGCTCGACCGTTGTATCCGTGGGCACGGCAAAGATCTGAGGACGCGGCTGCATCGCCTCGCGCACCGTCTTCCCGCTGAACTCGACTACCGACTGGATCAAGTCGCGGTCGCCCTCTTGAATGATGCCCTCTTCCTGCCCCGCTTCGATCAACGCGTCCACCGCCTCGGCTGAAGTCTCCGGCTGTTCGCCGGTGTTCTGCTTGGTCAGCGAAGCTACGGACTGCAAAAAGCCCAGCACGATCGTCACCGGCATCGCCAGGTAGATCAATATCTTTAGCACCAGCGTCCAGTGAATCAGCCAATCCCCCTTGGTGCGCGAGAAAAATACGAAGGGTAGAAAGCGGTTGCATAGAATGACGATGAGGATCAGGCTGATCGTCGCCTGCAAGATCTCGTAGATACTCCAGGACTCCTCGCTGAAAACCAGGAAGCCAATAAGCAGCGCGATGGCCGCCATGGTGAGTTGCGTGAGCACTGCCATGGACAACGCGACCCGAGACCGGGCCACGCCCAGCTTGGGTTCGATCTTGTGCTCAAAGACGTCGATGTTGTCCTGAAATTCTCGGGAGAGAAATTTCCCGACCTCCTGATAGACGCGATCCACATAAGAGACCAGCGTAAGCAAAGCCACCAGGAAAAGGAGCGCGAGGGAAACGCCGAAGTTCATGCCATCCTCCGGGCTCCGCTGGCGCCAGTCGTGCGGCGAAGTAGCCTCGAGGACGGTCCGCGTTCCGACTGAGCTCGCTCAATTAGGGCAGCTGGCAGCCCCAGCTCCCGGCGCAACTTCAATTCCTTGCGCGCCATTTCGCCATTATCGCGCTCATGGTCAAAGCCCGCCAGATGAAGGATTCCGTGCAACGCCAGAATCTTAATTTCCTCGACCGCGGCATGTCCGAGCTGGTGGGAGTTTTGCCGGGCAATGTCGGCGGAGATGGCGACATCTCCGGCCAGATTAGCCTGTTGGCGGGATTTCGAGGGTGAGGCCATGGACGGGAACGACAGCACATCCGTTTCCGTATTCTGCCTGCGAAACTGGCGGTTCAGCGAGCGCACGGCGCGACTGCTGGTCACCAGCACATTCACCATTCCTCGCAGCCCCACGGCCCGGCGCGCGCGCAACACGAAGCGCTCCAGTGTTTCCTCGTTCAATCCCGCGACTTGCTTTTCCAGAATCACCAAACTGTTCTTGACAACCTTCCCTCTTTGGCATGGGGCCGCATGGGTCCACAAAATCCAACCGCCCCGCGTGAGGATCACGATCGCTTAGCTTCGGCGGACGTGTTCTTGTGTTCGTTCGCGGCCGCTTCGTTGGCAGCGGCCGCCGCCTGCTTTTCAGCGCTCGCCGCGTCGGCATGCCGGGGCTCGCCTAACAGCAGCATCTGTTGTTCAGCCACGCGAGTCTTATGCTCGTCATAGGCGCGAACGATGCGCTGCACCAGATGATGACGCACGACATCGGTTTCGTCGAAGTGCACAAACGCCAGCCCGTTCACATTCTTCAGCACGTCCATCGCCTCCAGCAGCCCGCTGCGGCGGGCGTTGGGCAAGTCGATCTGCGTGACGTCGCCGGTGATCACTGCCTTCGAATTAAACCCGAGCCGCGTGACGAACATCTTCATCTGCTCTGAGGTGGTGTTCTGAGCTTCGTCCAGAATGACAAATGAATCGTTCAGCGTGCGCCCGCGCATGAACGCGATGGGCGCGATCTCTATGACGTTCTTCTCCAGGTAGCGATCCACTTTTTCAGGATCGAGCATGTCGTACAAGGCGTCGTAAAGTGGCCGCAGATAGGGATCGATCTTGTCCTGCAGCGTGCCCGGCAGAAATCCCAGCCGCTCGCCCGCTTCCACCGCCGGACGCGCCAGGATAATGCGGTTCACGCGTTTGGCCAGCAGCGCGGAAATCGCCATGGCTACGGCTAGGTAAGTTTTGCCGGTACCGGCCGGGCCAATCCCAAAGACCATATCGTGATTTTCGATGGTCTCGAGATACCGCCGCTGGTTGCTGCTCTTAGGTTGCACCGTGCGCCGTCCAAACGAACGCTGGCGCCCGGCGTCTGCCAATCCGCGCAAGGTCGTATTTGGGTCCGCGGTCAGCACGCGCAGCATGCTGTTGAGATCGCCGTTGTTGAAGCTGTGTCCAGAGCGCTGCAAGGTTTCGTAGTCGGCGAAGACCTGCTCGGCGCGCGCCACGTCCCGCGCCGTGCCTTCCAGCTCGATCGCGTTCGACCGCAGATTGATGGTGATGTTGAGCCCGTCCTCCAGCACACGCACATTTTCATCCCGCGTGCCGAAAAACGTCTCGATGTTGGGACTAATCCCGATGCTTTTCTTCATGCAGTTTTAGACGAACCGTGTAGGCCGCGCCGCCTCGGTTGTCCGGCGGGGCAGAGCCCGGCAGCCGCGGGCACTGAGATACACCTGCGCCTGCGCCACCTAACACCGAAAGCAGGCTTTCGCTTGGGAACGGGACCAGCCGGAATGCGCATGCCCAGGAGGCAAGTCACTACCATTGCACTAAAGCGTACCCCGCCGCGAAGAGGGAGTCAATGGCAAGCGGTCAAAGTGGTCAAAGATAGTGCGCGGGTTTCAACCAGAGACCCGGTCCGGAACCAGAGGCTCGTCGAAGATTGCCATCTCCTCGGCGGTCGGGGCCGGAAACATCACCTACCATGGCGACAGTGAATCTCGTTCCAGGGGGTGGCTTCTCCTGCCCCCGCCGTTGAATCCTGTCGAAGAGCACACCCACCGGCGCCAACCCCCAGAATGCAACGCAACCGCGGCGCCCAGGGCCCGAGCTCCAAGCCGCAAGGTATCTCGCTTGATTCCCCCATGTGCCCCATTCAAGGATTCCAGCAGACCAAGCGCAAGAAGTTTAGGCCCGCACTCCCGTTGCAACGCCTCGATCTTCCCCGCCTTTCCTCATCCCAGGGGTCCAGTGAGAGAGCATTCATCCGGAGAAACGCGAACCGCATGGAGTCTGCTTTCGAGCACTTGGACAAGCGTGGTCTTGCCCGAGCCCGGCAACCCGCACACCACACAATGATCAGTCTCGGTCCAGCGCCGGATTTTTCCACAAGCAGATGATGCCCGATGGTTCCCTAGGGACCTTCTGACGCATGCAGAAGCCTTCTTTGCGGCCGTGATGAGAAAGCAGGAGTCCATGACAACCGAATCTTACGATGCCGCAGGTCCGCCATCCCGGGCCGACGCCGCCACAGCCCTGGTCTTCGCCCATTCGCGCAACGCAGCAATCTCTTCCGCGCGCGTGATGGAAAGCGGTACGGTCTCGGCCAACGCATCGAGAAGTGACGGAGTCCGAAGCGCCTTCTTCTCGGAATAAGCTGCGTAGAGCGCGCCCTGCACCGCAGCATCGATCTCAGCTCCCGAGTACCCTTTCGCGGCGGCAGCAACTTTCTCCAAATCAAAATCCGCCGGATTGCGTTTGCGCTTCGCCAGTTGAATGGAAAAGATCTGCTTGCGCTCCGCCTGGTTGGGCAGGTCGACGAAGAACAATTCATCGAAGCGCCCCTTGCGAATCAATTCCGGCGGCAGCGCTGACACATTGTTGCAGGTCGCGGCCACGAATACGGCCGCCTTGCGATCCTGCATCCACGATAGAAACGACGCCAGCAGCCGTGACGAAACACCGGCGTCGGCCGACGCTGAATCGGGCCCGCTCCCGGCGAACACTTTTTCCAGTTCATCGATCCAGAGCACACAGGGGGCCAGCCCCTCGGCGGTCTGAAAAACCTTGCGAATCCGCTTTTCCGTCTCGCCAATGTATTTGTCATAAACGGCAGACGTGTCGAACTTCACCAGCGGCAGCTTCCACTCCCCAGCCACGGCGCGAGCGCTGAGCGACTTACCGCATCCCTGCACGCCGAGGATAATCATCCCGCGCGGCGGCTCCAGACCAAATTCGCGGGCCGCATCTTCCCAAGCCCCGCGCCGCTGTCCCAGCCAGTGCTTCAAATTCTCCAGCCCACCCACCGCAGCCAGGTTGTCGCAGGCTTCCACAAATTCAAGCATGCCTGAATGCCGCAGCAGTTGTTTCTTGGCGTCCAGCACATCGGTAACGCTCTCAGGACACAGCGCATAGCGCGTAACCAGCGCCTGCGAAATCGCCCGCTCTGCCTCTTCTTCGGTCAGCCCGCGCAGGTTGGCCGACATTGCCTCCACGCCGGCAGCATCCAGCTCCAGTTTCAGCGTGTAGGTTTTCGAGAGCCGAGTAAATGTATCGTGAATGATTTCGCGCAACCGGTCGCGGTCGGGCAGCGGAAGATCGAAATATTCCACCAGCGTAGCCAGCTCCGCCGGCATCTCGATTTCGGGCGCCGTAAGAATCACCGTCCGCCGGTTGGCGGAAAATTTCTGTCCCACATCGCGCAACCGCCGCACGACAACCGGATCTTCCATGTGACGGTGAAAATCCTTCAGGATAAAGACTGCTTCAACGGTCATCGACTCCATATTGGCGAGAGCCTGCACCGGTTCGCGCGTGTTGTAGATGGCAGTAGCACTGGCAGCAGCGCTGTCGGCTCCCAGGGACGCTTTCACTGCGCGGGCGAGTCTATCGGATTCCGCGCCGCCTGGACTGAGTAAGGTTCGCGCCGGCGCTTGACTGCGCCCGGCTTGGGTCCAGATTGTGTTCTGGTCGATGCGGGCCTGCAGGGATATTTTTGCTCCCTCCGGCGGAGTGTTCGCCCCCGAACGCAACAGCCCGTCGGCGATGCTCCACTCGAAGGTCGCCATGTTGAGTTCAGCACACGCGGCCCGGACCATGTTGACGGCACGCATCTCCTCCGACGTCTCCATGACGACGATAGGTGTCGAAGAGTTGATGAGTACTTTCAGGCGATCAAGTCCGTCTGTCATCGATTCATTCAGGCCGTCGTGCGTTCAATTTCTTGGACTCTTTTGAGGGCGTCATCCCGAATCCGGCGCATTCCAACCGGGCGAGGGAGCGAGCGTGGAAGCTTCCCCGAACGCGTTGTAGGTCTGCGCGCAAGATCGCCCCTTGCGCCTGAAGGACTGCCATGGTCAGGATTACTCTGACCAATGGCAGAAACGGTCGGAATTCGAATTGCTGGACCATCGTCATAGGTTTGACCGCTCGGGAACCATCCCCCTATAATATGTAATTCGGACCCACCCGAATATCTCTCAGCACAAACGAAGGTAACGAACCAGCTATGGCAAATCATCTTTCGGCGCTGAAGCGCGCCCGCCAGACCACCAAGCGCACGGCTACCAATCGCGCCAACACCTCCAGCCTGCGCACCCAGTTGCGCCTCCTGCGCGAGACCATCGAAAAAGGCGACAAATCCGCCGCCGAACAGACCTACCGCCAGACCGTCTCTACTCTCGACAAGGCCATCCAGAAAGGTACGTTGCATGAGAACACCGCATCGCGCTACAAGTCCCGCCTGGGCAAGCGTGTCACGGCGATGAAGTAATGTTCACTCTTTGCTGGAAATTTAAAACGGCAGACCCGCGAGGGTTTGCCGTTTGCATTGCAGCCAGGGGTAAAACGAGAACCATGAGCCCGAACGTTTCCGAATTGCTGACAAAGGCGATTGCTCTTCCGGCTGAAGCGCGTGCGGCGCTGGCGGGTTGGCTTCTCGATAGCCGCGAGGAGAGCGTGGAGGTGTCGGCTGAGGAGGTGTCGGCTGAGGAAGACTGGAACAAGGAGCTGGCCTGTCGGATCGCCGAATTCGATTCTGGCAGAGTGAAACCCATTCCCAGGGCAGAAGCTCGCCGGCAAAGCCATTCTCACTGGCCGCTAAACTCCTCCAGATTCATCCCCCAGCGCTCGCCGAATTAAAAATCCAATCACTTCCCCGAGACGCTGGCCCAGCGGTGGACATGGAACCAGAAAATTCGCCTTTGGCGCGATCCATTTGCGGTCATCTACCGTGAGAAGGAAATCGCCGTCCAGGGCTCTGGCAATCGCCCGCGGGCGCTAGCGGCCAGGATACTGCAAGAAAGGGTTGTGACCGGACCTCGGGGAGTAAGTCAGAGAGCTGAAAACCGACGGCTGCCAGCCCATGGCTGAATCACACCGGCAATTGATCCTGCATCCACCCCGGCGTTTCGGGCTTCGGCTCGGTGGTCAAATCCATCACCAGTCGTTCCAGCACCATGCGCTTGCTCACGGGATTCGAGCGCAAAGCCAAGTCAGCCTTGGCCACCAGACGAATGGCTCGGGTCAGTTCGCGTCGGGACTTGTAGCGTCGGGCCTGCTTGATAATGTCGTCGGCGGCGAATGGGGGCACGCGAAAGCCCTGCCACAGCGCGGCCCATAGCATGCGCTGATCGCGGACGTTACGCTCCAGAATCACCAGCATCTGGCGAAACGTTTTCGCCAGCATGTAAATGTATCCGATGGCCGCCTCTTCGCCTTCGCCCGACATCAGAATCGCATTCAGCACTTCCAGCGCGCGCACCCGCTGTTTCGACGAGATCGCGTCGGTCAACTCATAGAGGGAGCGCTGCTTGGCCGCTAGCACCATGGTTTCTACGTCGGCCAGCGTGATGCGCTTCTTTTCGCCAACATAAAGAATCATCTTCTCCAGTTCGTTGGAGATCATCATCATGTCGCTGCCCAGCGCGTCCACCAACTCGCGAGCGCCGTCGGCTTCGATCTTCACTCCTACTCCGCGGCCGGCGCAGTAATCCGAAATCCAGCGGACCGCTTCGCTTTCTTGCACGCGCGCCAGTTCCACGATGCCGCAGTACTGGCCCATGGTCTCGCGGATGCGCTGGTAGCGTTCTTTATCCTGCATCTCCATGCGGCGCACGTCGGCGGGAATGCTGATATGGTCGGCGACAAATACGAGCAGCGCGTCGGGATTCGGATTCTTACAATAATCCTCAAGGGCGGCCAGCTTCTGTTCATTGGACCCGCGACCAAAAAGATTCTTCACCCCGCGCACGAAGAAAACCTGAAACGGCGCCATCAGCGACGGCGTACGGGCGCGGTCGAGAATCTCCGCCAAATCGTTTTCCGCAAGATCGAACTCGAAGAAACTGAAGTCGCGCAGGTCGGCCGGCACCAGATGCTCGAGGATTGCATGCCGAAAACGCTTGCGGAAAAAAGCCTCGTCGCCCACAAATACATACGCTGCGCGCAGCCTGCGCGATTCCAGTTCGCTGACAAAGCGCTCGGCCTGGGCGAAGGCCCGCATCAGTTTCCCCCCGTTATGGTGAAGGTCATTATGGCGAAGCTCATGGTTTCCGACTCTAGCATATCGACAACCCGATCCGCATAGTGATCCAGGCGTGTCCAGCTGCGAGGGAAAGATGCCCCGGCAACGGCCGGCAGGAGGCCGGCGCTACTCCGCTGAGAAAATCGCCGCACGTTCTAAAATCCCTCCAGGATGTTCGAGACCAGCGTACGCGCAAAATCCTGCGAGAGTCTGCGGAAAGCGGGGGAATCTTCCTCAAAAAAGCTACTCAAATCCTGCGACACTTCGTATTGCTCGCGAAACACATATGCCGGATTCTGGTAAAGCAGCTTACCGTTCCGGTCGGTGAGCGTAACCCTCATGCTGACCACCACCAGGATGCTGGCGGCCTGCCCCGTCGAGCTGTCATAGGTCAGCGGGGAAGCCGCGGTGGAGAGAACCGTTCCGCGCAAGGTCGCGTCTGCGTCTTCGCCAGTGTCGTTGAGGATGCGGTAATGAGTGCGGGTTGTAAATTCGCGAACCACCGACGCGGTCAGCATCTGTTCGATGCGGTAGGTGAGTGTCTCGTTCTTGAAAGCCGGCACGGCGATGGTCTTGACGTTCTCGGGAAGTTGCACCAAGTGACCGGCGGTGTGATAACCGCAGCCCGCATTGATGACGAGGAGCAAGAGGAAGAACAGGACGAGAACCAGCAGGGACAACCTGGGCAAAGGCAGCGCTGTCCGAGGCGCGCTTTTCACCGAATCTTCCCCGTCATCGAATCCCCGTCATTGAATCTTGCCCGTCGGGCGCGTGGCCATCATACTCTCCGCGCACTCCACTGCGGTCAGTGCCGAGATGCGAAGATTGTCCGCGGCCACCCATAGCCAGACGCCATTCGGCTGCGCCGGATCGACCTTCAGGGAGAGTTGGATGTCCGCCTGTCCCGCGGCACTCACGTTGCTCGGCGGATCTTCCTCTGCGCCCGGAATGGCTACGTGATCGCCAGCCAATGCCAGCGACAAAGTCTTTACATCCACCGGGCGGTCCATCTCCACCCAGGCAGCCAACGCATGAGCGTGGAATACGGGGGCTTGGAGCAGCAGGAGTGAGGGCTGCGGAGAATCGGCCCCGGCGATTTTCCGATAGTGGCGGCGGATCCGGGCCTCGATAGAATCGAGTGCGGGGTGCGACTTCTGGCCGTAACTCGCCACCATGTTGAACGCCACCTGCGCGTCAAAAACCTCTTTGGGCAGAGGCTGGAAAGAAAGCAGATTCACCGTTTGCTGATGCAGTTCGTCCATGCCGCGCTGCCCATGCTCCGAGGCGGGTTCAAAAATTGTAGCCACTGCGCGCTGCACCACCCCTGCTTTCTTCGTCCGCAACAGAAGCAGTGCTAGGATTACCGCGACCGGATGCGCGGTTACGCAGGGGCCCGGTTGCAGTTCCGGAGGGGGAATTTGGCCGCGTTCCCGCTCCGTCCACAATGACCGCACGCAGGCTCCCGGTTCATTTTCTAACGACGCAGAGAGATCAATGATAGCGCTACCGGCATCGCGAGCATCTTTTCCGTTCGCCCGCGTGCTCTGTTCTTCCGAAGCGAAAAAAGTAAAATCAACATTCTCAAACTGCTCCGCCCGCACTCGCTGAATAAAGCTGATCTCGTCGCCCATGGCCTCAAGTTGACCCATGGATTCCTCGTCATCGAGCAAACGGATGTCGGCCGCGGGGAAATTACGTTCATTTAGCATCTCCGCGACTTCTTTCCCCTTGAGCGAGGCGGCGCCCACAATCGCGGCCCGATATAGATTTCCGCGAGCTGGGAAGGGGGGCAAAGCAGACGGCGATTTGACGGAGTCGTTCATGACACCGGCGAAGCCTCTCTGTACGGCGGAGGTGGCGGACTGGGGCGCCTGCGGAAAATCCATTGCAGCCGCCAGAAAATACCGGAGATCATGTAGAACAAAGCGATCACAAAAAGCATGAGGCGCGAAAAGAAAAAGATGGAAGCAAAAAGCGCAGCCAAAAAAAGAATCAGCCGAAAGGGATGGCGGGAATGGAAATCGATGTCCTTGAAGCTATAAAAGCGCCACGTGCTCACCATCAGGTAGCCGACCGTGGTCACCATGGCAACCCAAGTCAGCGCTGTGTACCACGACACCAGGGGATTCCCCTCCGCGAAATGAACCACTGCAGCGATCACGCCCGCGCCCGCCGGGATGGGCATGCCGACAAAATATTTCTTTCCGGGACGACCGGGATTCGAGGGCTGCGGGTTGCTCGTGATGTTGAACCGTGCCAGGCGGCTCGCTCCCGCCATAAGAAACAAGAAACTGGCGATCGCTCCCAATTCGGTCAACTTGATATGCCACTCGGTCAGCAAGACGGTGGGCATCAGGTTAAATCCCCAACTCCATGCCAACATGGCGGGGGCCACACCGAACGCGATCACGTCGGCCAGAGAGTCCAATTCTTTGCCGAAATCGCTGCTGGTGCCGGTCATGCGCGCGATGCGCCCGTCGAGCCCGTCGAACAGCACGGCAAATCCAATCGCCTTGGCGGCGTTGTCGAGGGGTCTGTACTCACTCGCGGTGGCGTGCATAACCTGCAGAATGGCGTAGTAGCCCATCGCCATATTCGCGGTCGTAAATAACGAGGGGAGAATGTACATCCCTTTGCTCTGCCGGCCTCGCGGTTTGAGTGCGGTTGGTTCCATCAATGCGCCCTCTCGGCTGCAGGTGCACTCGCTGCGTCCGTGAAATGGCTGTGCGGTTCGAGGTAAGCCAACACGCTGGCCCCGCCCTTAACCCGATCTCCGACTTTCACGCTCACCCGGGCAGAGGCATCGAGCAATAGGTCCACACGCGAGCCAAACTTGATCAGGCCCACGCGTTGACCGCGCTCTAAGCGGTCGCCAACTTTTGGATAGAACACGATTCGCCGCGCCAGCAGGCCCGCAATCTGCTTGAATACAATTTTTTGATCGTCGTCTTCCAGGGTAACAATATTCTGCTCATTCTTCTCCGCCGAGTCCGCGTTCATGGCGTTCATAAACTGGCCGCGCTGGTAGCGCACATCGCGAACCACGCCTCCGATCGGCGAGCGGTTTACGTGCACATCAAATACGCTGAGGAAAACGCTGACCCTCATCTGCTTCTGGTTTCCTACCGTCACCGTCGAAATGTCAGTGACCCTGCCGTCGCCGGGGGAAACCACCGCGCCTGCCTCCTGCGGGATCACGCGCTCGGGATCGCGAAAAAACCAGAGAAAGAACATCGCCAGCAACCCAGGAATAATCGCCCATGCAGGGCGAGTCAGCCAGCCCAGCACGGCGGCGGCGGCGAACAAAGCCAACGCGTAGAAGTATCCGTCACGAACCATGAGAAACTTCAATTATAGAGCAGGCCGCCCAAGCTCCGGACGTTTTGGACGGTCGTTTCGCTTGGTTTCCCGGCTCGCCGATTCTGTGCCCAGAGAACCACATCCTCTGCAGCGGGCGATCCATCGCGCTTCCGGGCTCGTGCGTTTCATTCTGGTTTCCGCGCGAGGGCTAGCGCTTCTCTGGTTGCATTGTTCGAGGGCCCGTGAGATGCAATCCGGGTGGAAATTCCGGTTCCGCCGAGCCGTCGGTTCGCGCGTCGGAGGCGGCGAAGTTCATGCCGGTTTTTGTGTTGTGGTCGATCGCCTGACCGCGACCCATGTAAAGTGAGAAATCCCCGCGGAGATCGAGCTGATGACCCATCTCCGTGAGTTGCTGGCGCACTTCGCCGGGCACCCGATCTTCAATGAGAATCTTGCAGCCGATATTGAAATTGCTGCGCACCGTGAAGCGAGCGGTCTCCATAGCGGCTTGAAGATTCATGCCGTAATCGACTACGTTGGAAACGAATTGGGCGTGCGCCAGCGGCTGGTTGGCGCCTCCCATGATGCCAAACCCGATGTGGTCATCGCCACGCTCCATGAACGCCGGAATAATGGTGTGGAATGGACGCTTGTGTCCGGCGAGCGCGTCCGGTTTGGCGGGATCCAGCAGGAAGAGTGCTCCCCGATTCTGCAGGAGAAATCCCATGCCTCGTACGGTAATACCCGAGCCAAAACCTGAAAAATTACTCTGGATGAGGGAGACAATATTGCCGTCCCTGTCGACCACGGTGAGGTACGTCGTGTCACTGGCGGGTGGACGTCCAGCATCTGCATCGCAGTTGGCCTTCTGCGGGTTGATCCGTTGTGCGCGCTGTGCCGCATATTCCTTCGAGAGCAGACCGGCAACCGGAATCTTTGCAAAGCGCGGATCGGCGTTGTACCGCGCCAGGTCGGCGTATGCCAGCTTCATCGCTTCGATTCTCTTGTGCAACTCCTCGGCGCTGAGCGGTCCAGCTTTGGCTGGCGTGAACTGCTCGAGGATATTCAACATTTCAAGAGCTGCCATGCCCTGGCCGTTTGGCGGCAATTCGTAGACCTTCCATCCGCGGTAAGTAGTTGAGATTGGCTCGACCCACTCTGCCGAGAAATCCTGCAGATCTTGTGCTGTCATGGTGCCGCCGAGTTCGCGCGAGGTGGCAAGAACCGCTTTCCCAATCTCGTCCCTGTAAAACCCCTGCGGTCCTCCCGCGGCGAGCAGACGAAGCGCTTTCGCGATGTCCGGGTTCCGAAAAACCTCGCCCACCTGTGGAGTTTTATCGTCAACCAGAAAAACGCGCCTGCTTTCCGGGTCTTTCAACAGCTTCTCTCGATCTTCCCCCCAGGCCAAGCTTATGATCTCGGGCACGGCGAAGCCGTTTTCCGCATAGAAAATCGCGGGAGCAAACAGATCCTTCCAGGCCACACGGCCGAAGCGCTGGTGCAACTTGTTCCATCCCTCAACGGCACCAGGAACGGTTACCGTGTCGATCCCGCTCGCCGGCATTTGCATGACGTTCTTCGATTTCAGGTAGTCGATGGTGAGAGCTCTGGGAGCCCATCCACTGGCGTTCAGGCCATAGAGTTTTCCGGGCTTGGCGTCCCAGTAGATTGCGAACAGGTCTCCGCCGATGCCGTTCATGTCCGGTTCCATCACGCCGAGAACAGCATTCGTGGCGATCGCCGCATCCACCGCCGAGCCGCCGTGAGACAGGATCTCCGCTCCGGCTTGCGAAGCTTGCACTTGGCTGCTGGCCACGATGCCGTATGGCGAGATCACCATGGAGCGGGCGTTGCTCCGATCTTGCGAGAACGCCAAGGCGCCGAGAGCAAGCAGCGAAAAGCAACTCAGAAACTGACGCATATCTCATCTCCTTAACGGCGGAAGGGCATTCTCAGTGCACTGGCCAGACGATGTCAACAGTACAGGCAGATCGCTCGATCCTGACGATAGCCGACCAGCAAGCCCCTTCTCGGGCGGGGTGAATTTTTCGACAATTTTCATGGGTTATAGCGCGCCAGCCATGCGGCAATTTCTCGAAACACATCCTGGCGCTGCTCCCATACCGCAGGAAAGTGCGGCGAACCCGGGTACGTCACCATGCGGGTCGTCTTGCCGCGCGCCGCCAACACTTCAAACAGTTCTCGCCCCTGATAGGTGGGGACGCGTTCGTCGGCCGCGCCGTGCAGGATGAGCAGCGGTGTGGTCACGTTTTCCGAATGCATGACGGCGGAAAATATCAGAAACGGATTGGGATCTTTGTCGGGCCAGCGAGCGTCGTAGTCGATCTGCTGAAGATCGCTGGTCCACATAAAGCTAAGCCAGTCGGTAATGCCCGCGCCTTCGATGGCAGCTTTGTAGCGATGGGTCTGAGTCACCGTCCAGGAGGTCATAAAGCCGCCGGCGCTCCACCCGAAGATGGTCAGCCGATTCGGATCAGCCCAACCCTGAGCGATCGCATAGTCGGTGGCGCTATCCACGTCACGATAAGCGCGATCTCCAAAGTGCTGGTAGATGGCGTTCAAGAAGTTAGTGCCATAGCCGGTCGAGCCACGATATTCCGGTTGCAGCACGACATAGCCCATGCCCGCAAATGTCCGGCAAAACGTATCGAACCGAAGCGAGTCGTTGGCTTCGGGACCCCCGTGGGGCAGCACCATAAACGGATAAGTGCGCCCAGCCTGATAATCCGCCGGAAAGGTAACGATGCCTTCCAGGGCAATGCCTTCCTTGCTGGTCCAGTGAACCGCACGGACATCGCCCAATGTAATTTTCGCCAATTGATCGTCGCCTGCGTTCGTGATCCGCTGCAATGTGTTGCCCTGCGCGATGGCGACATTGGAGGCGTGTTGTGGATCGGCGACAGTGAAAACCTGCACCTGCGGCGCGGAAGCAATCTGGGGCGAGATCGGACCATTATTGACGGTCCCGTCGGGCCACTGGTACGCCAGAATCAGCGAATCATTCTGAAAGGCATCAATCTCCGACTTGACACCGTGCGCCACCGTCGCCCAGGCATTTCCCTTCGCGTCTACCGATAACTGCTCCGCACTACCTTCGAGCTTGGGTGTGCGGTCCATTGGAGTTCCACCCGCCGCAGTGACGGTCCAGACGTGGTCCGGAGTCAGCACCGGCGAAGTCGTACTCAGGAACACCAGGTCTTTGTCTCCGTTGATCCAGCCGATCCCGTTGGTTGCGTAGTCGATCGTGGCAACCTGGCGCGAACCCGTGGCGCTGCAAACGTCGATGAAAGAGCGGGCATAATGAAATCCGATTTTCTGCGTTTGCGATCGAGCCGCGATAGAGGCGCCGTCGCGGGACCAGGCAATCTCCGCTATATCTTTCAGTGTCGAACACCACCAACCGCCGCCGGAACCGTCGGCGCCCATCACGTAAAGGCTGCTGGGCGGATCTTCGATGATGGTGTGTACCTCGGCCAGGGGATCGGGGAGCCGCGGATCGGCCAGGATTGCGTAGTGTGAGCCATCCGGAGAAATTACGGGAGAATGAATGCCCCTTGGCAGGGCGGTGAGTGGGACCGGCGTGGCTGCCGCAGCGGCGGGAGTATTCGCCGGCGCAAGCGGCAAGGTGGCGAGTTGCGCCATCTTGTTGATTTCGTACACTCCATATAGAGCACTACCATCGCGCGTGAATCCCACGGGATGAAATTTCTCGGGAAGATTGAGGTGACGGGACTCGCCCCCAGCCTCCGGGATCAATTGCCACTCCGTATTGTCGGGGCCTTTAGTGCCTCCGAAACGCACCCGGTAGAGAACGCTTTTGCCGTCGGGCGAAACCGCGACGGCAGTCGCGCTGCGCAGGGTAGCAGCATCGTCGAAGGTGAAAGGATGGCGCGTGCTTTGAGTGGCGGCCGTTATCGAAATCACGAACGGAAGAATGGATGCAATTATCAAATTGCGCATAACGTTCCCCCTCGAACGAACCAAGAAGGATATATCAGCGAGGGAGCAAACGAACCGCAACCGCATTTGTCCGTGCTCCGGAGAATGTTGGGTTGAGGTTTGGCTTCTGGATCCGAAGCTTGACACTCCAAAAAGAAAGGAGCAGTATTTGGCTCTGTATTAAACGCATTTAATACAGGCATTATCGGCAACGAGGAAGCCATGTTATCTTCTCGCCCCCACCTCTCCATCTGCATTCGATTGGTTTCAATCGCCATCCTTCTACTGCTACTACCCCTGCTGTTTGCCGGGACGCCGACCGCCGCGGCGCAGTCTGCTTTCGTGCGCGTCAGTCAGGTTGGCTATGAAGCCGGAGAGACGCCTTTTCGTGCGTATTTGATGTCCACGGCAGTCGCCAGCGGAGCGACATTCAGGGTGATCGACTCGAAGGGCGCGGCCGCTTATTCAGGGCCTGTGGGTTCCTTGCAGGGCATCTGGAGCCATAGTAAGACTGTGGCCTACAACGTCTACGCACTGGACTTCAAGGTTCCGGAAGGCCACCTTTACACAATTTCCGTGTCTGGGCCGGTGGCGGCGGCTTCGCCCGCTTTCGCGGTCGATAGCCCCTCTGCACTCTATTCCGGCTTACTCCTGAATACTTTGTTTTTCTACGAAACGGAGCGCGACGGAGCGAACTTCATCCGCAACGGGCTGCGCACCGCGCCCGGACATCTCAAGGATGAGAATGCACGAGTCTACGAGACGCCGCCGCTCGACAGTAACGACTTTGTCGACAACGTGCCGCCGACACCGCCTCTCGTTTCGGCGAAGCTTCCGAATATCGATGCGTCCGGCGGTTGGTGGGACGCCGGCGACTACATGAAATACGTCGAGACGGTAAGTTATACAGCAGCGCTGATGCAGATCGGGATTCGAGACTTTCCCGGCCAGATGGGCGCCTATGCTCAACTGAATCCCCCGCCACCGCCCGGCTCTGTTTCTTATGCGGGTGACAGCGGCAGGGGAGCACCGGCGTCGTCCGATTTCACCGAGGAAGCAAAATTTGGGATGAACTGGCTGATGAAGATGTGGAATGACAAAACGCGAACCCTCTACTACCAAGTCGACAATAGTCAAGATTGGGATTACTACGGAGAAGGTAATCCGAGTTCGGCGATGAGCAACTGTGGCGGAACCTATGTGACGCCCTATTGCTTGATCACCGAGTACGACATCTGGACCTTGCCCCAGACGGCCGATAATTTCGAGCAAGCCGGAGATCCGCAACCGTGTGATCCGTACACGACATTCTTTATCTGCAATCGGCCGGTGTACGTGGCAGGGCCAGCAGGTTCGCCCGTTAGCCCGAATCTCGCGGGTCGCTTGGCTGCGGACTTCGCACTCTGCTATCAACTGAATCGTGCCGCCGACCCTTCTCTGGCCCATCGGTGCCTGCAAAATGCGGAGGACATTTTTGCGCTCGCCGACACCTCGTATCCGGACCCTGCGCCCACCGTAGGTTCAGGCACTTGTCGTACTTGCCTGCTGACAATTGTTCCGTTTGACGGTTATCCCGAAAGCGTTTGGGACGATGACATGGAACTGGGTGCAACCGAACTTTACTTTGCCCTTCAATCCGCCGGAGGAGACAACAGCCTGCCCGCCGGACTCCCGCACACAAATCCCATGGACTACCTGCAGCAGGCGGCGAAGTTTGCCGGGAATTACATCACCAACATCTACAAGACAGGCTATACCGACACTCTTAACCTGTACGACGTAAGCGGCCTGGCCCACTTTGAGTTGTACCGGGCTCTGGAAATGTCAGGAAATCCGCGCGGCCTCGCGGTCTCCGAAGCCAGCATTCGCAAACAACTCTTGCAGCAGGTGGATGACGCGATCTCCCAGGCTGGCAGCGATCCCTGGGGCTTCGGGGATCAATGGAACGCTGGCGATACGACTTCGCACGGCGCCGGTCTGTCGGTGATGGCCAGCGAAGCCTACTACCTGACCCAATCCAAAAGCTACGACATCTACTCGCAGAGATGGCTGGCCAACATCCTGGGCACGAATGCCTGGGGCTCGTCCTTCATCGTGGGCGACGGGAGCACGTTTCCAAACTGTATCCAGCACCAGGTGGCGAACCTGGCAGGCGCTCTGGACGGAACTTCAGGAGGTACGCCCGTACTATGGGGTGCGGCTTCCGAGGGGCCGGCGAGCGCGGCCACATCCGGCGTGGTCGACGGCATGATTCTGTGTCCGGCGAACGGAGTGGACACGTTCCAGAAATTCAACGGAAACGATGGTGCGTTTGATGCCTCGCAACGAGCGGTATATCGGGACAACATGCAGTCGTATAGCACAACCGAACCGGCTATTGACCTCACATCGACTTCGTTTCTCATGTGGTCCTGGAGATTAGCCGAGCGTCCCACTTTCTGACGAAGCTCAACCTGCGAGGGCGCGAGCACGGCGTTTCCCGATTCTATTCGGAGCGAAATGGCCGCAACTCTGACTCCAGGGAGGCGAGCAAACCTGAGGCGCCTAAGGCAGGCGCACTCCCCAGGACCGCCGTGACAGAGGCACGCAGGGAAGGATTCACAGAGAGAACGCCGGGAAGGTCCCGCCCGCAGCAGATCGAAAGAGCGGATTGGTAACCCTCCGCGACAGTCGGCGCACCGGAGCTCTATCCCAACCAATGAAGGATCCTGAATAAAAGGCGTGGTTTCACCCGTGCAATTGATGTTAGCTTTCGGCGTACTTGATGTTGCAAGGCCTTTGCAAGCGCGTAACGGAGGATGAATCATGGCAAACAGATTCGGTTCAGATATTCTGATTCAAGCGCCGGACCCAAGGAAGGCTGCGCTCTTCTACGTCGAGCATCTGGGGTTTGAGATCACCGACGACAACCCTAAGATGATCGGCCTCCATGGCAAGAGCATCAATTTATTCATTGAGCCCGGGCCAACGCTGGGGCCTGTTTTGGAGGTAACGGTGGATAGTGTGGAAAAAGCCAAGGGGCGGCTCGTGAAGAATGGTTGTGAGATCGTCAAGGACGAGCCAGACTTCCCAAGATGCTACGTGAAAGATCCGTACGGCTTGATTTACAACCTTACGACCTAACCGACCTTTGCCGTCTTCTGAAAACTGTGGGCTTGATCGCGAAAGTCGTCGAAGTTCGGAGCGGCGAGACGGTTCAATGTTCCCTTGGTGGTGATCTCAAAAATGGCCATGATCCGGGTGCACCAACTTGCTGGATTGCAGTCGAATGAGGTCAAGTCGGGCCATTTTTCCGGATGCCTGCAGCGGGATGGCCGGCTCAGTCAATTCGGAGAGTAAATAGCTGCGGCGCTGCATCTTGGGGCAGATACATTCCTCCCTCAGCGTTCGAGTCCGCGTGGAGGTTGGCCAGAATTTACGCTACGTTAACGCCGTAGTGCTGTCGATACTCGCGCTCAATGGATTCCATCTGGTCCTTTAGGCGCAGTTTCAGCTTTTTCAGCCGGACCTCTTCCAGCTTTTCATCTTCGCTAAGGTAACGTTTTTGGGTGAGTGAATCGAGGCGTTTTGCATACAGCGTGTGTTCCTGGGCCAATCTGCGAAATTCTTCGTGATTGGTCAGGAGTGTGTCTCTCGAAGTCAGCATCCAGCAGACCTCCAAACCGGGATATGAAGTCAGGCTAGCACAGCCCAAAAATGGGTTCAATGCCAAAAAAGTGGTGCAATCTCAGGTGACAATCTCAGGAGGAGGAGGGGTTAGGGCAGAGTCCGACGATACAAAATGGCGTCTTCCGCGGGATCTGTGTAGTAAGACTTGCGGCGACCGGTCTGCTTGAAGCGTGCCATTTCATAGAGAGTTCGCGCGGCCATGTTCGACTCGCGCACCTCGAGAAATACGGAAGTGCTGTTGGTTTCGCGGGCCGCGGCTGACAGAGCATCCAAAAGCCGCCTTCCAATTGCCTTCCCCTGGGCCGCGGGAGCTACCACGATGTTTTCCAACTCCCATTCTGGAGCGAGATGCCGGGCGATCAGAAATCCTAGAACGACCCCGCTCGCCGCATTGACTGCTCCGATAGCGTCGGATGCGACAAGATTTGACGCTTCCGAAACGATCATGAGCCTGTTCGGGCCTTCGCCCTGGAACGCCTGCCGATATTGCGCTTCGGTCCAGTGGCCAGCGGTAGCACATTGCCGCTCCAGGTTCATCAGGAAAGGGATGTCGGCGCAAGTTGCAGGACGAATATTCACGAAGTTTCGGGATTTCAGGTTCTGGGCTGTTGAAGCCGAAAACCAGGAGCTAAAAGCTTTTCTTCACGAACATCTCGGCGTCTGAACGCCGCATGTAATTCGCTTCCAACTGCTCGGGGAAGACGGTTTCTCCGGCTTGCAACTTCGTCCATCCCAACCGCGCGACCATCTCAGTGCCCGGAGGTTCTGCCTCGACCACAGAAATCCCGGCTTCCCGTGCCACTGCAACCCAACTCTGGTGGGGAGTGATGACGGTGAACTCGCGTGCCGCGGATAACAGTTCACTCTTCGACAGCAACTGCTCTTGCAGAACCAGCACGGACTCGCCCGCAATTTCGTACGCCCCGAAATAAACATCGCCGCGCCCGGCATCCAGCAGAGCGCCCACTTTGCCTTGGCTGCGACTGGAGGTTGCCACGACTTCCAGCAGCGATACCGGCACAATAGGCTTCCGCAAAATCTCGGCCAGCGCCTTAATCGCGGCCAGGCCAACGCGCAGGCCGGTAAACGATCCCGGACCGGAGACAACGATAAACGCATCGATATCAGCCTTGCCAAGACGATGCTTGGCCAGCAGCGCCGCAATCTGCGGCACAAGTTGAGCGGAGAACATGCCCCCTGCCAGTAGCGCAACTTCCATCACCTCGACATCGTCTCGATCGCGCTCGCGTTCGCCCGCACGTGCCAGAGCAACGCTACCCTGCTTGCCGGAGGTGTCGGTGACGAGAAAAAGCATCGGGATTTTTTCTATCGGTGAAATCTGAAGATTGACAAATCTTTTCATCCCCAGAAAAACGAGGGATTCAGGTGCTTGCCCGCTCAAGCTCGATTGCCGGTGCTGGCAGAGACACCCATATCCCTCGCTGCGCTCGCCATGACAACCGGCATTCTTTATCCCTATCCTTGCACCAGTTCGAGCAACACGCCGCCGGTGCTTGAAGGATGAACAAACACATAGTTGTGCCCGCCGGCACCAACTTTGATCTCCTCCGACACCAGGCGCACGCCATCTTTTTTCAGTCGCTCGACTGCCGCTGCCAGATCCGGCACTTTCAGGCACACATGGTGCAGACCTTCTCCGCGCCTGGCGATAAACTTCGCAATCGGCGAATTCTCCGACGTCGCTTCGAGAAGTTCGAGCCGGCTCTCGCCAACCGGCACCATCACCAGCCGTACTTCTTCCTGGTCCACAATTTCTTCCGGCGAAACGCTGAGACCGAGCTTTTCATAAATCGACTTAGCCGCCGCCAGCGAATTCACCGCGATTCCGAGATGATCGATTTGGAACATCAACTCCTGCCCACCTTCGCAGCAATCTCTTCCACCAGCGTATACGGATCCCGTTTATGTTCGGCAACTTCCTTAGCCAGCAGTGCCATGTTTCCGTTGTCGAGTTGTGCGCGCGCTTTTTCGAGCATGGCATCGCGCAGCATTTCGACCAGCCGCTCCTGCCAGTTCTGCACACTCTTTTTCAGCGCCAGGTTTTCTTCTTGCAGATAAGTCTCATAGCCGGCAATTGCCGCGGCTAGGTCGTCGACTCCGCTACCGTCGCTGGCCACCGTCTTCACAATCTGTGGCGTCCAACCGTCGTGGCGAAGCGCGAGCGACTGCAGAGCGCGAATCTCGCGTTCCACGCGTTCAGCGCCCTCGCGGTCGCTTTTGTTGATCACGAAGATGTCGGCGATCTCCATAATTCCCGCCTTGATGGTCTGTACATCATCGCCCATGCCGGGAACCAGAATCACGACGGTGATATTGGCCAGCCGCACGATATCGACTTCGTCCTGCCCGACGCCCACCGTCTCCACGAGAATGACGTCGCGTCCCGAGGCATCCAGCACGGTGGTGACGTCGGCCGTGGTGCGCGCCAGGCCGCCAAGCGATCCGCGAGTCGCCATGCTGCGAATATAAATTCCCGGGTCGGCAAAATGTTCCTGCATGCGGATGCGGTCGCCCAGTATCGCTCCCCCAGTGTAAGGACTCGTGGGGTCCACCGCGACAATTCCCACGCTGCGGCTCTGTTTGCGATAGAACCGCGCCAGATGGTCCACTAGCGTGCTCTTCCCGGCTCCCGGCGCGCCGGTCAGCCCAATCACGCGAGCCCGTCCGCTGTGCGGAAACAATGCCTTCAGCAAATCGGACCATCCCGGCGCACGATTCTCGACCACCGAAATCGCGCGCGCCAGAGTCCGCACGTCGCCGGCCCGCAGGGACTCGATCCACTGCGGAGTATTCCAGGCCTGTGTATTCAATGACGGAACGCCGTGATTTAAACCAGCAGTGTCCAAGCGAACAGTGTAAAGCAGGACTGGAGTCTGCGAAACCACCGGCGCCGTTGGTCTTTAATATCGGTGGGCGTTGCAGGCCGGGCACGACCACCGATTGCCCGTACCCACAACCAAAGGAATGGAACAGAACGGACAGACGGTATCCGCGGTGGGCGGAATCGACGCCAGTTTCTTCCGAAGAGAGAGCGGCGTTGCAGTTCGAAGCAGACGAATAACAAGAAAAATTGCGCCCGCCGGAGCCGCCAGTCGGCCGATCCAACTGCCGAAAACAAACTCCGGATCGACCGGAAGCCCCCAGAACAGGACTGATCCGCCAATCAAGGAATAAACGCCGCTCCATTGAAAGAGACGGCGCGCCTTCGCATGGGGCTTGCAGCCACATACGCTGCACACCCAATGCCTCCAAAAACCGACGGGCAAAATCGGAATCCAGAAAACGTGACCCACATCGAAGCTGCGGATGGCGATAGACCGACATGGCGCACGGCACGACACGCAGTAGTCATTGCGAAACCCAACTGGCTTCCCGCGGTAATGGTAGGCGCCACGAACGATGTGCATAGTTGCCGTCGGAAAATGTCTGCGTTACAACTACGAAGCGACCGAATCGCGATCACGGGTCGATCAACGCGCCGCCCGGTCCGATTTTCAGCACTCGGCGAGCCAATCCGCCTACCACCGGATACTCAGCCCACTCCCCTCGCCCCGCCCTGATTGAATAAATGACCGCGATCAGAATTGTTGCAACCCAGATTCCCATGGAACCGAGCCAGATGAACGGGAATACAAAGAAAGCTGCAGCAGGAAGCGGGTTGTTGCCCCCGTGCGTGCGCAGAACCGCCAGCAAGATGCCGCTGAACCAAAATACCATCAGGCATCCCCAGACAACCATGTAAATAAGTTGCAGGAACAGTACTTGCAGCGCGTGGAACGAGACGAATCGAGACTGCCGCTTCACGAAGAAGATCACCAGGGGCGCAATCCAGCCGCCCACCAGTTGCAAGGCATGCGCTAGGACGGCCATGGTTCGTTCGTCCTGAGTCGCGCCTACAGTGTCGATGGGCGTCGCGCCTGACATGCGTAGCAAACCCTATCACGAAAAAGTCCGAAACGCACTTGCACTGCACAGGCAATCCGGGGTGGCAGCTTTGGCTTCAGCGCTAAAAGCGAAGAGGCTAATCCTTCAGCAACTGTCTCGCGATTACGAGCCTTTGAATCTCGCTGGTGCCCTCGCCGATCGTGCACAGCTTCACGTCGCGATAAAACTTCTCCGCGGGATAATCCTTGATAAAGCCGTAACCGCCGTGAATCTGCACTCCTTCGTTCGCGCACCTCACAGCCACTTCACTGGCGAAGAGCTTCGCCATGGAAGATACCTGCGTGGTCTTCATGCCCGCGTCTTTCATCGACGCTGCGCGCATGGTCAGGAGCATGGCTGCGTCGATCTCGGTGGCCATGTCGGCCAGCTTCCATTGGATCGCCTGGAAATCGCTGATCGCCTTGCCGAACTGTTGGCGCTGCTTCGAATACTTCAAGGCCGCCTCGTACGCGCCCTCCGCCATGCCCAGCGACAGCGCGGCGATCGAAATGCGGCCGCCGTCAAGCACACGCATGGCGTCGGGGAACCCTTGCCCTTCTCCGCCTAGCAGATTCCCCGCCGGAATTGCGCAATCTTCAAAAATCAACTCAGCCGTGTCGCTGGCACGCAGGCCCAGCTTGTTTTCTTTCTTGCCGGGGCGGAATCCGTTGGTATCTTTCTCCACAACAAAGGCGGAAATCCCGTGCGTATGAGCGGCGCGATCGGTTACCGCGAGGACGACAATTACATCGGCATAATGCCCATTCGTGCAAAACGTCTTGGTGCCATTCAGCACCCAGTTGTTCCCTCGCCGGACCGCAGTCATGCGCGCGCTGCCCGCGTCCGATCCAGACGACGGCTCGGTCAGCCCCCACGCGCCGATAAATTCGCCGGTCGCCAGTTTGCTGACGTATTTCTTTTTCTGGGTCTCGTTCCCGGCAAGAAAAATATGGTTCGAACACAAGGACGTATGCGCAGCTACGATGATTCCGACCGAGCCGTCGACGCGCGAGAGTTCCTCGATCGCAGTGACGTATTCCACGTAGCCCAGGCCCGCGCCGCCGTATTCGGGAGCGAAGATCATCCCCAGCATTCCAAGCTTGCCCAGTTCTTTAATGGTAGAGAGCGGAAACTCGCCGGCCTCGTCCCACTTCATGACGTTGGGCTTGATCTCGCGCTCGGCAAACTCGCGTACACTTTTTTTCAAATGCAACTGCTCTTCGTTCAGTTGGAA
>DATBYA010000138.1:0-2939 GCA_036514015.1 Candidatus Sulfotelmatobacter sp. | reverse complement strand
AATTCCGTTGACAACAACGTAGCAGAAGCACAGGGTGGTTACGGACCTGGGATTCTTCAGTTCACCTGAACGCAACGGAAGTTATCTGAACCACCCCTCGCCAAGATAACCAGCAAGACCTTAAAGGAGATCCATGAATACTATTACACGTAGGGACCAGTCCCGCGGTTTAACGCTACAGAACGAAGTCAATCGTCTTTTCGAGGACAGCTTTAGTCGCGACCTGTCCGGTCATGCCGATCTAGCCACCTGGGCGCCGGCCGTGGACATCTACGAAACCGAGAATGAATTGGTCGTAAAGGCCGAACTTCCGGACTTTCAAGACAAGGACATTGACGTCCGCATTACAAACAACACTTTGACCATTCGTGGAGAGCGTAAGTTCGAAGCGGGCGTCAAGGAAGAAAATTACCTCCGGATTGAACGCGCATACGGTTCATTTATGCGAAGCTTTTCGTTGCCGAACACGGTCAACTCGGAAAACATTCGAGCTGATTATCGCAATGGGATCTTGACGCTGCATATGGCCAAGCGTGAAGAGTCCAAGCCGAAGCAGATCAAAGTCAGCGTAACAGCAAACGGCAAGTAGTCCGCAGATCACACGCGGAGGAACGAGTGTTGCCCTCGTGCCGACAACCAAGGAGGTTGCCATGATCGAACGCAAAGAGCTTTCCAAAGAAGATATCGCTCACCGAGCATACGAGCTGTACACGCAGCGCGGCAGTGAGCCTGGCAAGGATGTCGACGACTGGGTCAGCGCGGAAAAACAGCTGAGCGCCGAGCCCAACATCACCCCAACAAAGGCGAAGACCGCACATCCAGGCCAATTCATTTGACGCGAAGCGAACCGAAGGGGCGGGCAACTCCGCCCCTTCACCTTCGTCGAATTTGCCGCTGATCTTGAATCGAGATGTTCCCCCCGCACCTGACAGACCGCGGCCCAAGCCCCGATGAGTCGCATTACTTCAGAATTGAAATCCACTCGGCCCATCAGAGCGATGATCACGCATTGAGTCAGTTTGGATGCCTCAAAAAGACGGATATCACTTCTTCGAAAGCTCGGCTTGGAAATGGCCTTCAACATCTTCACGACTAAGCGGGATTCTTGCCTTGCTCAATACAACCGAATAGACGACCTCATTCCCTGCGAGCTGAGCGGTGATAAACGCCCCGTGGTCCGGCAGTTCTAGGTAGATAAATTTAACCTTTCTGCCGTCTTCAAGTGTCTTGATCCACGCTTCGTCTTGCATTTTTGTATTTCTATCAGCCGAAATCAGTGTCTGTCCCGAATATACGCCGTACGCTGCCAGAAATCATGGTTTGGGAACGGCTTCGTTGACTTGCCTTCTAGCACAACCTAAGATTGCGCCAACCTCCGCCCATGATTGGCAAAACCATCTCGCACTATCGCATCGTCGAAAAGCTCGGGGGCGGCGGCATGGGTGTTGTTTACAAGGCGGAGGACACCAAACTAGGCCGTTCTGTCGCCCTGAAGTTTCTTCCCGAAGAAATGGGGCGCGACCGGCCGGCGCTCGAGCGTTTTCGACGTGAGGCACGCGCTGCTTCGGCGCTCAACCATCCTAACATCTGCACGATCTATGAAATTGACGAAGATCAGGGACGGCATTTCATCGCCATGGAGTTTCTGGATGGGGAAACGCTGAAACGCCGGATCTTGCGCGGTCCATTGCCGGTGGATCAACTGCTCGAGATCGGCATCGAAGTCGCGAACGCCCTCGATGCGGCTCACGCAAAGGGAATCATTCACCGCGACATCAAGCCTGCAAATATTTTTTGCACCCGCAGGGAACAAGTCAAGATACTCGACTTCGGCCTCGCTAAGATCTTGTCCAGGGAGCAGGTGTTTCCCGGAGTGCCGGCCTCTGCGCTGCCCACCGCGTTTGAAAAGGAGTTGCTCAGCACACCCGGGTCGGCCATGGGTACGGTGATGTACATGTCGCCGGAACAGGCGATGGGAGAAGAGCTCGACGCGCGCACCGATCTTTTTTCTTTTGGCGCTGTGCTTTACGAAATGGCTACGGGGACGATGCCTTTCCGGGGCGCAACCGCCGCCGCCATTTTCGATGCCATCCTTCACAAGGCGCCGGTACCGCCGACGCGGCTCAATCCGGAATTGCCCTCCGAACTCGAGCGGATCATCCAAAAGGCGCTGGAAAAGGATCACAGGCTGCGTTACCAGCACGCGTCGGATCTGCGAGCGGACTTGCAGCGGCTGAAACGCGACGCGAGTTCCAGTGGTGTTCCCATCGCGGGAATCAGCTCGCTCGCCGCTTCCGGGTCTTCCGCAACAGTTCCTTCGACTTCCGATGCGCCTTCAGTTGCCTCTGGAGGAGCACTGTCGGGCAGCTCTGCGGTCACGGCCGTGGCGCGGCGGCACAAGTTCGGCTTGGCCACGGGCGGCTTGATCACGATCGTGCTGTTGGCCGCTGCGGCTTACGGCTTCTATGCCCTGCTCCGTCGAACGAACCCCGCTCCGTTCGCAGATTTCACCATCACCCAGATCACAAATAACGGAAAGACCGTTGGCGCGGCCATTTCTCCCGACGGCAAATACCTGCTCAGCGTGATCGAAGACAAAGGCAAGCAGAGCCTTTGGCTCCATCACATTCCGACAAATAGTGATACGCAGGTGGTCGCGCCGGCGGATGCTTATTACCGGGATCTGATTTTCTCTCCCGACGGCTATTACATCTACTTTCGAAATAGAACCGAGGGCGCCTTCGATCTCTACCGCGCCCCGGTTTTGGGAGGCTCGCCGCAACCCGTGCTCCATGACGTCGGCAGCGGTGTAAGCTTCGCGCCTGAAGGCAAGCGCATCGTGTTCGCGCGGGCGAACGATCCGGAGGTGGGAAAGTTTCGGGTATTCACAGCGAATGCGGATGGAGCGAATTCGCGCGCACTCTACGACGGACCCACCA
>DATBYA010000137.1:0-13477 GCA_036514015.1 Candidatus Sulfotelmatobacter sp. | reverse complement strand
TTCCTTAGAGGGCCGCCAGACTTTGTCGTTGCGATAGGTCTTTAGAACGGTTGAAAAATATGGATTTGTCGCCAGCATTCCAGGGTCGTTGTACAACTCGGGTATGGTTGGCGATCCGCCAATCTTTCGGATTCGATTGAGTTGGGTGTCGGGTCTACACAAAAAGCGAACCAGCATAGCGGCCTCTCGAGGATAGAGCGAGTGACGGGAAACAGCGTACGCTCTGCCCCCCACCGTTGTGGCGATCCTGGCCCTCCCTCGAGGCAGGGAGGCTATATCAAACTGGTCCTTAGTAATTGACCCTTGGATAAGCTCTCCAAAATGCGAAGTCGCCCAGTTGCGCATGAAAGCCGCCTGTCCCGCCTGCCAGATGTTGTACGCATCCCACTCTTTGTAGGTGACCACGCCTGGCGGTGATATGGTGCCCACCCAACGTGCGGCCATTTCCAATGCTCGAGCAGTTTCCGGGTTATTGACCGTCACCATTTTGTTCTCGACGATCGGCCCGGCCCCCTCTGAAACCTGCCATTCTAGAGCGTTGCAGGTGACGGACTCAGACGATGCTCCCTGCCACACAAACCCCCAAAAGTCCTTTTGGCCTCTGGCCCGCTCGCCGGCCTGAATCCGTGCGGCCATAGTTTCGAGCTCGTGCCAGGTTCGGGGAGCAGTGCGGTATCCGTAATGCCTCAGCAGATCAGTGCGATAAAACAGCAAGCCGACGTCGACCAGGCACGGCAGTGCCACCAACTTGCCATTCACGGTATTATTTGCGATCAGCTCGGGGAAATGCGCCGCGATCTCCTGTGCAGGCACGAAGGCCTTCAGGTCGAGTAGATTTTCGGCAAGAATTCCTGGCCAGATCACATCTACGGCATAGACGTCCGGAATCTTCGCGCCAGACTCCAGAAGGTTGCGCCACGCGTCTAGTGTCTCTACTGCCCCTTCGGGTGCAGGCAGAAGCTTCACTCGGATGCCGGTCTCCTTCGTGAACTGCTCGAGTTCCAGGTTGCGCCGGTCCTGGAAACTACGATCGAGCCAGGTTTGATCAATGAGTACGAGGGTGATCTCAGCAGTCGGTTGAACTGCCCTCCGGCAAGCTAGTCCCGCAACCAGCAGGAAGGTAGCAACGCTGCTGAGGAATGACCTTCGCCCGACGTTCTGAAGAAACTCTGGAAATTTGGGACAGGAGCTATTCGCAGCCGATTCGTCGTCAGTATGGCGCATCGTTTAGCCTCCAGTTCGGTCCCAGAGATGTGGCGAACCTCAAAAGATCAGGGTTGCGAAGTCGCTTATTGTGAAGGCAAAAGGAATGGCCTTCCAGAGTGATTTGAGCCGTTGTCTCTGGTAGCGGGATCGAGCTGTGCCGTACCATCGTGTTATGTTCCTGCTTTTCATCAGGGAAGAGGACTTAGGCGGAACGGGTATGACGTTCGCGAGCCATGGGACGGATCCCACTCCACTGAGCGCCACCTTACTGTAACCGCCGAAATGTAAACACTCCGGTCTCATGGTTAAGGACGCCAAAGCACCTGGGCAATCTGAGGCGATGACTCCCGTACTTCGGTCGGTAAGGTGAAATAAAAGTTCGCCCCTCGTCCATCGTTGTCGGTTGCCCACAACCGGCCACCGTGCGACTCCACAATCGTACGACTGATGGCCAACCCCATCCCGCTGCCTTGCGGCTTGGTAGTGAAGAAGGCAGAAAAGATCTGGTCAACATTCCCAACTGGTAGTCCTGGGCCTGTATCTCTGACCGAGAACAGCAGTTGACCATCCTGCCGCTGCGACTTCACCGTAAGCTCTCCGCCCTCGTCCCGCATGGCTTCGATGGCATTGAGCATGAGGTTCATGAAGACCTGCTGCAGTTGCACGCGGTCTGCCTCGATTTTGGGCAGTTCGTCAGCAAGTTCGGATCGCATGGCAATGGAGTGTCGGATAGCCTCACCCTGCAGCAATATGAATATTTCGTGGACGACTTCATTCACGTCGATCAGTTCACTCTGTGGAGGAGACTTCCGATACAGCGACCGGATATGGTCGATGATCTCAGCCGCACGATTCCCATATTTATCGATTTTGGCTGCTGCAGCACGGGCCCGATCAAGATTGGGAGGTTCGTGTGCCAGCCATTCGATGCAGCTGTTGGCACTGGTCATGGCGGCGGCGATCGGCTGTTTGATTTCGTGCGCCAAAGAGGCGGCCATCTCGCCCAACATGCTCACGCGATTCGTGTGGGCAAGATCGTCCTCCAGTTGGCGCAATTTCTCGCGCTCTTGCTCTGCACGTTTGCGCTCTTCAATGTCCGTGAGGGTTCCGTACCATTTAACAATCTTTCCGTGCCGGCCCCGAAGTGGGACACCCCGCACTAGAAACCAGCGATATTCCCCATCAGCGGCGCGACGAAACCTGGCCTCGTCTTCGAAAAGCTGTCCGGTCGCAACCGAGATGCGCCACTTTTCGGAATGGCGCGCTAGATCTTCGCGGTGGATCGCACGCTGCCAACCTATGCCTGAGGTCTCCTCGACAGAAAGCCCGGTGTATTCGGTCCAGCGCTTATTCACGAATGTACAGGAGCCGTCAGGCAACGCAGTGAACGTCATCGCCGGAATCGTTTCCACAACGTCCCGCAAACGCTTTTCCTGACCCTTGAGTCGATGAACGCGCCATCGATAGAGTGCCCAAAGCAGCGCAATAAAGACGCAGAGGCACGACAATTGAAACCGGTAAGTTTGATAGTAGGCCGGGGCGACGTTCAAGGCGATCGCAGTTTCTGGCCCGTTCCACAGCCCCGCGCTGTTGCTGGCGACTAGCCGGAATCGATAGGAGCCCGGCCCAAGGTTCGTGTAAACGGCTTCTCGCGCTGCAACCGGCTGGCTCCAGCTACCGTCGAAACCTTCGAGAAAATATCGAAAGCGAATCCGCCCGGGCACCAGGAGGCTCAGCCCCGTGTACTCAAATGTGATTCGCCTGGGAGATGGAGGAATTCGAACGGAGGCGGCGAGGTTTGCAGTGTTGTTGTCGGCGGTGATCGCCTCAATGTGAGGCAGCGCGGGAACTGAATTGTCATTGATCTGAGATGGATTAACAACCGACAAGCCGCGGCCGAGTGAAAACCAGATCCTGCCCGCTGAATCCGAGACCACCGATCGGCTCCGTTTCACTCCTTCCGTGCTCTCGAGACCATCGGACTGGTCATACTCGCGAACATCGACTGCTTTCACAAGACCGTTAAGCAGTTTGTCGCGCGGAACCCGCAAAACATGATCTGAGGTTGCGATCCACAGCCCGCCGTTTTTGTCTGCTGCAATGCCAAATATCGGTGCGTGCAGGGACTCAAGTGCTCCGCGGGGTACATGCACATGCTCATCACTGAGGTAAGCGAGACCTTCGGCCGTTCCTATCCACAGGATTCTCGTTGAATCCTGCAGGAGGCAGTTGACATCCTCGGAGGGTAATCCGTCGTTGCCGGTATAGGTTCGCCACCCCTTCTGTGACATGGCACTGACGCCCTTCGGGGTCCCGAACCACATCGTTCCGTCAGGGCCCTCGGCAATCGACGATATTGTGTTCGCCGCTAACCCGTCTGTCGTCGTGTAATTTGTGAAATGACCATTCTTCAGCTCGCTTACACCACGACTGAGGGTCCCGGACCAGACGGTACCATTACGGCTCCGATGGACCGCGTACACTCTGTTTTGTGCGAGGCGGTCTGCCTGCGTGTAGGTCTTGGCTGTAAACGAATTGCCCGAGTAGCGCAGATGGGTGAGTCCACCCTGTTGTCGTCCTACCCAGACATCATCCTTGCCAGTGCCGGCAATGGAGTAGACGACATCGTTGGCGATCCCATCGGCGGTGACAACCCCACTTTTCCCCTCCTTCAGCCATCGTAAACCACCCTGAATGGGCGCAATCCAAGTGCGGCCGCCGGAGTCAACGTGCAATGGTCCCATACTCTGCGACTTCAAATTGGGAAGAGAGTACGTAACGAAGGCGCTGTCTCGCAGTCGCTCGAGGCCGCGCGTGCGACCGATCCAGATGTTTCCCTCCCGATCTTCGAAGAGCGCAGCTACCGGTCCACTGGTTTCGTGAGTACTCAGTAAAGAAAGCCCGCTTGCGTTGTACCGAAACAGTCCGCGACTCGTGCCAACCCAGATATTCGAGTCCCGGTCGCGAAGAATGGAAAGTACGTCGAGATTGTGCAGAGATGACGGTACACCTGCCAAAGTAAGCTTTGTTCCACTCCAGCGCAGCACACCCTTCGCCGTTCCGACCCACAATTCTGAGTTTTGAAGAGGAAGAAGGCAGTTAAACTTCGTATCAACCCTCCCATTCGATACGCTGGAAACGCGGCCTTCCTGGAGATAGAAAAGCCCTTGATGTTCCGTGCCAAGCCAAATCTTTCCGTCGTCAGTCTGCGCCATGGAGATCACCACCGAAGTGGGAGTCGCCAGACGATCAAACCAACTGAAGGGAGTTGCTCGCTGGTCCGCAGCTTCGCTGTTCGCGACTCTTGCAGCGTCGGTGAGAAGAGCTGCGGACGACAGGCTTCGAAATCGGTTGTCACTGTATGTGAGAGTTCCCTCAGCTAATGATGAGAGCAAAACCGCACCCGACGTCCCCCGTGCCACTGCGGTTGTGCCGTTCTCAGTCTGGCCGCGGATAAGCTCGAAGTTTCCATTTTGGTAACGAAAGACTAGGGTGTTTTGTAGCAAGATCCAGAGGTTATCGCTTGCGTCAACGACGAGTGTTCGTATAGGGCCAATCCAGATTGGATCAGGATGGGCCAGTTCGAACTGGTGAAAATTAAAGCCGTCGAAGCGAACAAGGCCTTTATCTGTCCCAATCCAGAGATAGCCATCGGAAGTCTGTGCGATGGCCGTTATAGATCCGCCTGGCCAACCTCTCTCAGTTCCCCACGAGTCGTGGAGATATTGCGACACGGCCCGAGTGGGATCGAGCGCAGACGCCGAAACAGCGAAGCAGACGCCCGCGAGTCCGGCAATGGCACACCGGAGTAGCCAGCGCCTTCCAAGACCGTCCTCACGGTAGGTATTCAAACTTCTCAACCACAACCTCGCTTGGCTTCTGCATAGGATTTTTGTCGCTTGCAACGGCGAAAAAGATCAGGCGGAGTTTCGCCTGACCTGGTCCCGGTATGCCAGTGAACTCATGTTCAGAAACGAGTTGCGCTCCGGCACCAGACGATCTTCCGCGAAAAGTCTTGAAAGTTGTATGTCCAGGTTCCCAGCGCAGGACATACGTCAAGGTGCCTGATGGCGCCCCAAAAGGGAACAGGTTCCCGGGACTGTAGAATGGTTGAATTGCATATTGTGCATTGTTCTTATTTGCAGCCTCACCCCGGCCATGGACCTCTACGTCCATCTCGCGAAAGTGCTGCTCGCTAGCCGATTCGTCGAAGGTAAACATACTGAAGGCCGCGGCTGGTTCTAAGTAAGAAGTATCACGCACAGTTACCGAATACGTGCCGTACCCGAGACTACGATTTAAGAATATTTCTGCACACGACCAGCTGCCCGATTTCTTCTTGATCTGCATGTGGAGCGCCCCGCTCGCATCGGTCCATGCATTTTCAGGTTCGTAGAGGTTGTTCATGCCTCCCTTGTCACTTGCAGTCATGCGAACACCCCAATCATAGCCGCTGAATTGAAGCGATCCGGTCGGGGCAAATTGCCGCGCTCCAACGCCCTTCACAATTGTCACCAGAGCAACGGAACCGCCTTGGGTCGGGGCTACATCCGTCGTGGGCAAGGGATGATAATCCGGCTCCACCAATAACGCAGCATAGTCAAATCCGAGATGAGTTTCCGTGCTCCAGGTGGAGTCTGCTTTTATGGGAATGAAGGGATGATCGGGCCATGGCTGCACCCACCATTGCCCGCTGTGCGCATAAATAACAATCTGCTGCTTTGGTCGAGCGTTTCTGACCCGTCCAGAGATCGTATCCACTCTTTCCCGGCCGCCCTGGGCTGCAGGAGGAATTTTGGTGAAGGTGATGGATGGTGTTTCGTGAGGTTTTTCTGACCTGCATGCCATCAAGGCCACCGCGATAACGAAAACGATAGCGCTCAGGATTGCAAAGACAGGATGCGTTGCAGAAGCTCCTGCACTGTGATTTGCCACTGCGACCTCAGAGTGCTTCACTCGCATAAGGGAAAGTCACTCTCGTTGGAAGTCCGGCGTGCCTGCTAACTTCTGACTTTTCAAGCTCGGCCGCCAGTGGAATCTCACGCCTAAGCATCTTCTCGCGTGACGCCGAGAAGGTCTGTCCCGTCCTGAGGAATAGGTCGCGAAATCCCCAACCTTCTCATCTTTGCCAGCAGTGTGGTCCGTTTCAGTCCCAGTTTGGCGGCTGCACCGCGAGGTCCGCCCACGATCCAGCCGGCCTGCTCAAGCGTCTCCACGATCAGAGCGCGGTCGGAGTCTTCCCAGTTCATCGACGATAGTGAAGACTGTGCATTGGCACTGAGAATAATGGCGCTCGTTTGCCTCTTCTGCAGAGGGTTCGGGAGCACGCCGTCGCGCGAAAGGATAACTGCACGTTCAACCAAGTTCTGCAGTTCCCTTATGTTGCCAGGCCATGAATGCCACTGGAAGGCAGCCATCATTTCTGAAGGAATGCTATCGATTTGTTTCCCCATGCGGCAGCTGAAGATCTTCACGAAGTGCGTTACGAGCGCGGGAATGTCTTCCCGGCGCTCGCGCAAGGCAGGCAACAGGATAGGGAATACGTTCAGACGATAATAGAGATCACTGCGGAACTGACCGCGCGCTACCATCTTCTCCAGGTTCCGATTCGTTGCAGCGACGAGCCGGACATCCACCTTGTGAGTTCTACCGCTTCCGAGTCGCTCGAACTCCTGCTCCTGCAGCACGCGCAGCAACTTCGGCTGCAGCGCAGGGGGAATATCGCCTACTTCGTCCAAGAATAGCGTGCCTTTGTCAGCCATTTCGAAGCGCCCGATCTTCTGTGCGATCGCGCCGGTAAAAGCACCCTTCTCATGACCGAACAATTCGCTTTCCAGAAGATCCAGCGGAATCGCCGCGCAATTGAGCTTTATGAATGCGCGTCCATAGCGCTGACTTGCATTGTGAGTGGCGTGGGCAATGAGCTCTTTTCCGGTACCGGTTTCCCCTTCGATGAGGACAGTCGAGTCTGTGGGAGCAACCTGCTCCACCTGAGCGAGGACCGATTCGAGAGCAGCGCTACTACCGATGATCCGCTCGAACGTTCGCTCGACCTGATCCGCCGATCCAGCGTTCGTCACTGTTGCATGATCTCCCACAGAAACCTCTACGCTTAAAGCTCCCCAGTCGACTGCGACAATGCGAGCTTTCACAGATTCAGAGCAGAACGAATTCTCTTGAGTAGCAATTGATGATCGAACGGTTTTGCAAGAAACTCGACTGCACCGCGTCTCATGGCTTGAATACGCATCCGAGCGTCCCCATGAGCAGTAATAAAAATAATGGGAACGTTGCATTCCTCTTCTTTCAGCTTGGTCTGCAACTCCAGACCAGACATCCGTGGCATGCGGATGTCAACGATCAGGCACGCGGCTTTGCCATGCAAATCGGATTTGAGGAACTCCTCCGCGGATCCGAAGCACCGTGCCGCAAGCCCCGCCGCCTCCAAAAGATCGCGCAGAGAATCTTGCATGGCCTCATCATCATCAATGATCGCAATCAATTTGGACGTTCGGTCCGTCGGCATGCGGCAAGGTTAACGTCATGGCCTCACTGGGAACAATCAAACTTTGGGCGGGCAAAACTAGACTTTAGTAGGTCCGACCGCTACCTTCGATGGATTGACCATGCGATGCCGACAGGTGGGACTCAGCGGTTATCAGGACCTGAGCTTGTCCGCCATCCTGACAAGCTCAGGCAAGGATTTGGCCTGCATCTTTTTCATGACCTGGCTGCGATACATTTTGATGGTCGCTTCGCTGGCACCGAGTTCCGCCGCAACTTGCTTGTTAAGCATCCCGGAGACGACCAGGTTCATGACCTCTCGCTCGCGCACGCTGAGTTTTTCACAACGATGTCGCAATTCAGCTAACTCTCGTTCTTTCTCGCGCAGGATACGAGCTCGAGTAAGAGATCGCTGGACGGCATCCAGCAGATCCTGTTGCCTGAACGGCTTGGTCAGAAACTCAACCGCTCCGGACTTCATGGCCTTGACCGACATCGGAACGTCAGCGTGAGCCGTAAGAAAAACAATGGGAATACTTGTTCTCCCTCTTTTCAGTTCATGCTGAAGATCCAGACCGCTGATGCCGGGAAGCCTCACATCCAGAATCAGGCAACTGGGACCGTCACCGTGCCCCACCGCTAAGAACTCTTGTGCAGTTCCAAAAGACTGAGAGTGCAGGCCGACCGACTCCAGGAGTTCCTGAAGAGACTCACGCACATCAGCATCGTCATCGACAATGAATACGGTCGGTACGTCTTGCGCACTCATCCCCCGTGCCCCTATCAAAAGTACGGTGAAAACGCCATGGCACAACCTTCTGCCATTCTGTGCAAACGGCTGTGTCGCATCGATTGTATCGGATGATGCGACATGGAAACTGCGAAAGCTGCCAGCGCACGAACGGCACTCAAGACAGGTCCGCACTTGCTGACCGTCAAGAGCGGCCTTGAGCGAGCGACTGCAACTAGGGCTGGACTAGGGTCGGCGCTGGCCTACCGCTCAGCACTGCCTCCACATTGTCCAGGGCCAGAAGACCCATTGCTGTACGGGTTTCAATCGTGGCACTGCCGATATGCGGCAATAGAAATGTATTTTTCAGCGAAACATATTCCGGGTGAAGTTTTGGCTCGCCTTCAAAAACGTCGAGTCCGGCAGCGGCGACCCGCCCGCTCTTGAGAGCAGCGATGAGGTCGTCGTCGACCACTAACCCGCCGCGAGCCGTGTTTACGACGATAGCCCCGGGGGGCAGAAGACTTATGGCTTTCGAGTTCAAGAAATGGCGGGTCTGAGGAGTCTCCGGTGCGTGCAGGCTCAAGAACTGGCTTGCGCGAAGCAGATCCGACGGATCCTCGTGGTAGACGGCATCGCCTGCGATTTCCGCCGGTAACTCCGAAGCGTTCGAATAGTGAATCCTCATTCCGAATCCTCGCGCTCGGCGCGCCACGGCTTGTCCCACGCGCCCCATTCCCAAAATGCCGAGGACTTTGCCACCGACTTGCCATCCCAAGAGCATGTCGGGGCTCAGGGGCTTCCACGCTCCCGTTCGAACCAGTTCCTGAGCTTCGTAAGCTCGACGCGAAGCACCCAGCAAAAGCAGCATTGCGATGTCGGCCGTTGCTTCACTGTTGACTCCAGGAGTGTAAGCGACTGGAATTTTCCGGCGAGCGGCGGCTTCCAGATCGATATGCTCAAAACCCACCGAGTACGTGGCAATGATTTTTACAGTGGGCGAAACCTTCTGGAAAAACACAGAGTCCAACCGGTGCGCCGGCGTGATAAACAGGGCGTCGGCTCCTTCGGCCGCGGAGAGCAGCTTCTGCTGGCTGAAAGGAAACGGGTTGGGGTTTCGTCGGGCGTCATAGTCGCGGTTGATTCGGTCTTCAACTTCCTTCGGATAACGGCTGGTTACCACCAGAATGGATTTGGTCATACCCGACATCTCCTTCCACGCGCCGCGGGCGATGCAAAGCGGCTCAGCCGCGTTCCGATAGTTGCGAGAGCAATAGCATGGGAGGGCGGCACAACACCTCCACCCGTCCCTAGACGCGTCTGATTCCGGCACCTCAGGACAGGAGTCCGAGTCGTTGCATATTCAGCTTCTCGTCGGATTTCTGAGGAAGGCTCTACCCAGCCGCATGGCTCAGACGATTCCCACGTTTCGCCCGATCTCCTTGATCACCGTATCCAGCCTGCCGCTCAGCACCTGCTTGGCGAAACTGAGGGTGAACCCCTTGACGGTATGGAAAGGTGAATGGGATGGCATGGCAAGCGCCAAGGGATCTACAACTGCGTCGACAACGACAGGGCCATCCTTGTATGCGAGAGCTTCCGCCAGACCTTCTCGAACGTCCTCGGGTTCCTCGATACGAATCCCTTTCGCGCCCATTGCCTCGGCAACCTTCGCAAAATTTGGATTCTTGAACTCTACGCCAAACGGAATAAAGCCGGCCTCCTGTTGTTCGATATGGACGAAATCGAACTTCTCGTTGTTGAGAATCACTTGAACCACGGGAGTTCGTCGTTCTATCTGCGTCAGCAGATCGCCCATTCCCAGCATCGTGAAGCCTCCATCGCCGGTTAACGCGATGCACTGTCTGCCGGGATATGCCAGAGCACATCCGAACGCGTTCGGTGCAGCGTTGGCCATAGACGCCCAGGAGAATGAGCCAAAGAGCCTGCGGTTTTTTCCACCGTAGATATGTCTCGCAAGCCAGATACATGCCGTACCCGTGTCCGCAAAAAACATTGCGTCATCCGAAGCGAGTTCGCTGAGCGTCGCGGCGAGGAATTCAGGGCGTATCGGCTTTATCGCCGGTCCCTTCTCGACATAGTGCTGCAGCAGTTGGTGGAAGGACTCCGTGTGCGCAACCTGCCTCGCTAGAAATTCTCCATCCGTCTTTTCACGCACGGCCGGAAGCAATGCACCGACCGTCGACTTGATATCGCCGACCAGACCGAGATCTAGCGCTGTACGGCGGCCGATGTGCTTCGGGTTCTTGTCAATCTGAACCTTTTTCACACTGGCGCCGGGAAGAAATTCTGAGAACGGAAAATCCGTGCCCAGCATGAGCAAGAGGTCGGCTTCATGGATTGCGTTGTACGCTCCCCCATAGCCGATCAGGCCGGTCATGCCAACGGCGTTAGGATTCTCATGCTCCAGCCATTGCTTTCCGCGGAAGGCATAGCCGACGGGGGCCTTCAGCTTGCACGCCAGTTCAACCACTTCGTCGCGACCTTCTCTGCAACCATCCCCACCAAAGATTGCCACCGTTTTCGCTTCATCGATCATCCTCACCAATTTTTCAAAGTCTGTATCGGAAGGTCTCAGGATAGCTGGGGCTGCAATGGTGAAGTCGGCTGGCTCGTCCGGCGCATCGGCGGACGCGACATCGCCAGGTAGGGCAAGAACGGTGGGACCCTTTTCCAGAACAGCCGTGAGGATGGCAGTGCTGATGACCGCGCGGGCCTGCTCCGGATTAACCAGCCGTGCGGTATAGAGCGAAGCCGCCTCGAAAAACTTGTACGGGTTCAGTTCCTCGAGCGCAGATGTGTCAATAATGCTGGTCTCTACATCCCCGGCGATGGCGATAATGGGAGCTCCTTCTTTCCGTGCGTCCATCAATCCGTTGAACAAATGGACAACTCCAGGCCCCGCAGTTCCGCACACCACCACTGGGTTACCCGTGAAATAAGCCTCCGCGACCGCGGCAAACACTCCATATTCCTCATGACGAACGGGAACAAACTCGATTGTGCCATTTCGGCGCAGTGCGTCCACCACAGGATTCAGTGCGTCTCCGACGATTCCATAACAGCGCTTGACTCCAGCCTTCGCCAGCATCTCCCACAATAGGTCTGCAACTTTTTTCGACATGAAAGCCTCCTGAGTTCTTTTGTCGACCCGGTATCGGTGCCGCGCAGTTCACTCTCAACGTTTCGGTCGCGGATAGGCCCACCGTGCCGCTGAGTCCATGCAATTCCCCTGCCATGAAATTCGCGATCACAAACCACCCTTCATCGGGACGGGGCCTAGCCTGGTTCCCACGATTGCGTGACAACACAGATGACACTTGACGCAAGCGGCACAGAGATGACACTGACCGGCCCGGCAAGTCTTCGTCGCCTCGCGAGGCCATGATCGAGATTTCGTGAGTGTTGGTCTTCATCGCGGTTCCATGCAGTCAATACGAGTGCCTCTTTCTTTGGTAGCACGCTTGCTCTTCATCAATCGGCTTCCGGGCGGTAAGAATTGTGGCGCGCGATTTACAATAAGAATTAAGGAGAGATTGCGAAGTCCGGCGATGGTGCGCATTTCGGAAGTGAAGAACGGAAGAAGAGAAATGTCGATGCTGCATATGAAATCTTCGACGTTGCGGTTCCTTGGGCAGACGATGCTTCTTCTGTTTTGGTCTGCTATGGCGGTGTGGGCAAGCGAGCCAAAAGGCTCGTCTCCTCACGGCACAAATATCTTTGCTCCCGCCTCAACCCCAGCCAAGTCAATTGCTGACTTGTCCGTTTTTGTGCTTGTCATTACCGGAATCATTTTTGTCGTCGTTTTTGCGTTATTGGTTTATTCCGTCGTTAAGTTCCGTGGGCGAGCAGTCGATGCCGACCGTGAGCCGGCTCAAGTCTACGGAAGCACGCAGATCGAGCTGGCCTGGACGATTATTCCAATTCTGATTGTCGTTGTCCTGTTCTTGGCCACTGCCCGAGTCATCCATGCAATCGAGGATGCTCCAGAACCGGCGGGCGCGGTGCAGGTCACCGCGATTGGACATCAATACTGGTGGGAGTTTCGATACCCCAGGCTGGGGATCGTCACCGCCAACGAACTGCACATCCCAGTGAGCGATCCTGATCATCCGACGCCGACGTTCCTGCAATTGCTCTCGGCCGATACGGACCACAGCTTTTGGGTGCCGGAGATTGCAGGCAAGACTGACCTCATTCCGAACCATCCCAACAGAATGTGGATGGACCCCCAGCGCACCGGCGTCTTTCTTGGCCAGTGTGCACAGTACTGCGGAACACAGCACGCGAAAATGCTGCTCCGCATTTCGGTGGATGGGCCGGAGGATTTTGCCGCCTGGGTTCGCGCCCAGCAGCAGAGACTCGCCGTCGTAGATGCAGGCGCAATGGCCGGCAGGCGAGTGTTTGAAAGTAATGCCTGCATGAACTGCCATGCTGTGGCCGGAACTCCGGCGGACGGACGCTTTGGTCCTGACCTGACGCATTTGATGAGCCGAACCACCATTGCGGCCGGCGCCGCCCAAAACACTCGCCAGAATCTTCGTCTTTGGATCCAGAACCCCAGCGCAATTAAACCTGGGTCGCTGATGCCCGCCATGAAGCTGAGCGACGCGGATCTGAATGCAGTCGTGAGTTACATGGAAACGCTGCACTAGAACGCATGGAAAGCTGATTATGTCATCCAATGTGATCACCGTTCCGGTCGGCCAAACCGGGGCCAGGCCCTGGGTCGACGAGCTTCATCAGTGGCTAACCACTGTCGATCACAAGAGGCTGGGGATTCTCTACATTCTCTCGTCTCTGTTGTTCCTCGCAGTGGGGGGAGTCGAGGCGCTCATCATTCGCATTCAGCTGATGCGTTCGCACAACGACTTCGTTTCACCGGAAGTCTTTAACCGCATGTTCACCATGCATGGGACGACCATGATTTTCTTTGTGGCCATGCCCATCTTGTTCGGATTTGCCAATTACCTGGTGCCCTTGATGATCGGTGCGCGCGATATGGCTTTTCCGCGC
>DATBYA010000136.1:0-7441 GCA_036514015.1 Candidatus Sulfotelmatobacter sp. | reverse complement strand
AGGAGAACTGTCTAAGATGAGCGGATCGATGGCCAGTTGACAGGTTCGCGTTTAAAATCACCGGCTCGCCGCCTCGTTGGGGACAAGAATCCCGCCCAAGCTTTACTTGGGCGGGGCGTGCTTCCGGGCAATTTGACGCGCCAAGCGTCCGCCTACTTAATGACAGCATGTCTCCGAGTTCCACAACGCCTGCCGGCCAGGATTGTAGACCACAAGATTGCCGTCATCCTGCAGTTCGAGAAACGCTCCGGGGTTGCCGGAGGTCACGCTATTCCACAGCGCCTTTTTCTGCGTGCTGTAGACAACAAAGTTCCCATCGTCCTGCATCACCGCATAGGCACCAGGGTTCCCCTCCGTGTTGCTAGCCCACAGCGCTCCGTGTCCCTTCCAGTAAAGCACGAGATTGCCATCTGAGGCCTGCATATCCAGAGTAAAGCGCCCGTCACAGGACTTAATGCTTCCCCCGGATTGCAATATTTCTCCAGGTCTCCCATAGCTGCACGAGCCGGGCAATGCAAGAGCGGCAATTAGGTTGATTCCGTTGGGGCTCCCCCAGCCGGTTACGAGGTCGTATCCCGCAACCGCCGGATACTTCCCACTGATGCCGCCGCTGGCTATGCTGGTTATGTCGTGCAGATCGCTGTGATAACTTGAGCTCGTGCCAATGTGATCGTAGAGTGGCGGATTGAGGAAGCCGATAGTCCCCTCGCCAAGAGTCACCGCATACTGGTTGACGAGCGCCATAAAACCGGCCCACATGGGAGCTGAAGCGCTGGTTCCCCACGCGTGTCCGCAGCCATCCTGGTTCCAGCATTGGTAGAAGCCGACGGCGTTGGCGGAGACGTCCGGCCCGTTCCGTAAAGTGGTGGACCCCCCGTTGGACGAGTGAATCACTCCAGGAATTTGCTGCCAGGAGGGGATTGGAATTGAATCCGGAGAAACGCCACCGCCGCTATCCGGCCAGGCGGGTTCCGATTTCCAGGAGCCACCCGGGCCAGAGGTTGTCAGTTCCGTACCGCCGACGGAGACGACATACGCATCGTCCGCGGGCCAAGCCTCGGCTACACCCGACTCCGTCCAGGTAGAATTATCGCCCGAGGCCGAAAAGAAGGTTTGGCCTTGCGACGCCATCTTCTCAAAGTACGGGTCGAGAGTGCCGGGATCGGCTGGCCCCCAGCCCCACGAACAGCTGATTTGCATGGACAACGGAGCATCCGTAGTCGCAGTCATGGCGCTAATGATGGCGGTATCCGTGCTTCCCACGTATACGTACAGTGCTTTCACGCCCGGGGCCATGCCGAGCGCCTGAGTCATGTCCAAGATCTGCTCGCCATCATCACATTTTTTCTTGCCGCTATAGACGCAGGTGAGACTGGTCCCGTCCGTGGAAATGCCCTTCACAGGGGTGGTTCTGGTTTGTCCAACGTTGGAGTAGTAAGTATTCAAGTCGGCGAGGTCATAGCCTGCGAACTCGAACAGCGCGATATTCTGTCCGAGGCCGTCAGTGAAGAGGCAGCCCTCACCGCAGTAAGCTGCGCGCATGTCGCTGCCCAGGTAGTAGCTCTGGGGGCCGGAGCCGGTGTCATGATCCTCGGGGTGGATCCCACTGGTCTTCGCAGAGTCGCGTTGGTTGTGAAGCAGGGGACGCGGGATCGAGTAGTTATCCAGACCGGAGATGTGCCAGAGTTGGAACGGCAGGTCTACGGTGGGCTCGCGGTCGGGCGCAAAGAAAGTACGGTTCTCCGTGGGGTGCTGGTAAACACCCAGGGTCACATGGAAGGCTTGCTCCATGTTCGCCACCGGTCCGATCAGCCTCAGGTCCATGGCATCGCGGGAGCCGCTGACTGTTTCAAAACCGTTTGCCTTGGCGAAAGCAACCAAGGCGTCCCATTCTTCCTGGCTGGGGCCGAACCTCTCGGTAAACTCTTCCGGTGTGAGGAAATGACGGAACTGAGGGCTGGCAGGATCCTGCACTTGGCTTAAGAAAGTTTCCAGCCCTGTACGATCGCGCAGCGGTAAAACGATGTCAAAGTGCATCGACTGCGTAGCCGGAAGACGCCCAAGCATCTGCGCCTGTCCGTTCGCGACTGCCTCGCGTACATGATGGGTCAGCACCGGGCTCCGCTGCCCCAGAGCCGGCAAGGCCAGAAGCATCGTGGCCATGCACAAACTCGCGCGCAGCCAAGGCAAAACTGCAAATCGGTTGAAGTTAGTTTGTCTGCTCTTGTCTTCGGATTTCATATTCCTTCTCCTTTGTCAGGTCTCTTAGGGCTTTCGGTGAATCTCCTTGCGTTCACCATGAAAGCCCTCCACTTGAATTAGCGGGAAGCGAGAGCACGAGGGATCAATGTGCCGTGGAAATAATTTGCACGCGGCGGTTCGGCTGGCATGCCGATGTTCGATGTGATAGTTTGCTTTTTACCGAATGCCCGAGTAGCTATGCCGGATTCTGCTGAAGTTCCCTCAAAAGTTGAAGTTACGCGGCTTCTCAAGGCTTGGGGCGAAGGCGATGACGGAGCCCTGGCACGGCTGACCCCTGTCGTCGAAAACGAACTGCACCGCATGGCCCATCGCTGCATGGCGAGGGAAAACCCGGGCCATACTCTGCAAACAACTGCCTTGGTAAACGAGGTTTACCTCCGCCTGGTGGACATCCACGGCGTCAGTTGGCAGGACCGCGCTCATTTTTTTGCCATGTCCGCCCGCTTGATGCGGCGGGTCCTCACCGATTTTGCGCGTTCGCGCCACTATCAAAAGCGGGGGGCCGGCGCGGTGCGGGTTTGCTTGGACGAAGGTCTGCTGGTGACGCCGCAGAAGGACGCAGACATCATGGCGCTCGACGCGGCTTTGACCGAGTTTGCCGTGCTCTATCCACGGCAGAGTCAAGTGGTGGAACTGCGGTTTTTTGGCGGTCTGGAAGTCGAGGAAGCCGCCGAGGCTCTGAAGATATCTCCCGTGACCGTTAAGCGCGACTGGAGATTTGCCAAAGCGTGGCTGCTGCGCGCGATAAACGGGGAAAAGGGCGATGGATGCTGAACGGGCGCGTCGTGTAGAGCAGCTTTACCACTCTGCGCTGGAGTATGACGAGAGCACGCGAGCTGCATTTCTGAAAACTGAGTGTGGCCCTGACCTCGACTTGCTCCACGACGTGGAATCTCTTCTCGGCTATGACCAGCGGGCGGAGGGGTTCATTGAGGCTCCCGCGCTGGAAATCGCCGCCCTTCAGGTTGCTCACGAGCGGATTCCTTCAAACGACAAAGGCGATGCGGCAGTTGTGGGCCAAACCGTGTCGCATTACCGCATTGTCGAGAAGCTTGGCGGCGGAGGAATGGGCGTGGTTTACCGCGCTAGAGACACAAGACTTGGCCGCTCGGTCGCCCTCAAGTTTCTCCCCCAGGAGCTTGCTCACGAAGCTTATGCGCTCGAGCGATTCCGGCGCGAAGCGCGCTCGGCGAGTTCTCTGAACCACCCCAATATTTGCACGATTTATGATATCGACGAATCGGAAGGCCGAGCCTTCATCGCCATGGAGTACCTGGATGGGCAGACCCTGAAGCACCTCATCGATTCTCGGCCCATGGACACGGCAACAGTTTTGCGGGTGGCGATTCAAATAGGGACAGGGCTCGAGGCCGCCCACTCGCAGGGCATCATTCATCGCGACATCAAGCCGGCTAACCTATTCGTCACTCGGCGCGGCGACGCCAAAATACTAGACTTCGGGCTGGCCAAGCTTGCTCCCGGACGCAGCCGCGGAACCGGCATCGTGGCCTCGAGTGCACCCGGCACAGAATTCGACGAACCATTGACCAGCCCCGGCACTGCCATCGGGACAGTCGCCTACATGTCGCCGGAGCAAGCACGTGGCGAAGATCTGGACGCCCGGACCGATCTGTTCAGCTTTGGCGCCGTTCTATACGAGATGGTCAGCGGCCAGCGCGCCTTTGCCGGAAGGGCGGTAGCTACGATCTTCGACGCCATCCTGAATCGTGATCCTGCGCCGCTGGCGAGCGTGAGTCCCGATCTTGCTGCTGAATTTGTTGGCATCATTCATAAGTCGCTTGCCAAGGATCGCGAAACGCGTTATCAGTCGGCCGCCGAGATGCTGTCTGATTTAGGAGCGGTTGAGGCGCACCTCCATCTCAGCCCGAGGGGTGTAAAGCGCGCAACTGTGAGATGGGTACCAGCGACTCTGGCCTCACGCCGCAGACTTTGGCTGGTTGCTGTTGCTGTTGTTGCCGGCGTGTTAGCCGTGACGCTCATCGTTTCATATGAAGTAATGCAGGCTCGCCGCATTCCGCCGCCGGTCGCCGCCAACGGGTCACGCCGCTCCGTCGCCGTGCTGGGGCTCAGGAATCTGTCCGGACGAACGGAAAATGCATGGCTTTCTACCGGCCTCGCCGAGATGTTGAACACCGAATTGGCCGCAGGAGAAAAGCTTCGTCTGGTTTCCGGCGAGGATGTTGCCCGCACCAAGCTGGATCTGCAGTTTCCTGACGCAGAGAGCCTTTCCAAAGACACGTTGGCGCGCTTGCACAAGAGGTTGGGTACCGACGTTGTGGTCCTGGGTTCGTATACCAGTTTGGGAGGGAAGTCGACCGGTGCCATTCGCCTCGACCTGCGAGTGCAAGACGCGGTGGCCGGAGAGACCATCGCCGAGGTCTCGGCACAAGGTAACGAAGATGACCTCTTCGATCTGGTTTCACAGGCGGGAGCGCGCCTGAGGGAAAAACTGGCGGTGGAAGCTGTTTCCTCCACTGACGCCGTGAGCGTGCGCGCGTCGTTACCGGATAACCGGGAAGCCGCGCGCCTTTATGCAGAAGGTTTGGCGAAACTGCGGGTGTTCGATGCCCTCGCGGCGCGCGATCTGCTGCAGGAAGCGGTATCGGCCGAGCCCAAGTATCCACTGTCTCACATGTCGCTCGCGGATGCTTGGACCGCACTCGGATATGACAAGAAGGCGCAAGAAGAAGCGAAGCAGGCGTTCCAACTCTCCGGGAACCTCTCGCGCGAGTATCGGTTGCTGGTTGAGGGCGAGTACCGTTTGGCCAATCACGAGTTCGAAAAAGCCATTGACGTGTACCGCACGCTGTTCATTCTGTTTCCCGACAATCTCGATTACGGATTACGTCTGGCAGGCGCGCAATACGACGGCTCGAAACCGAGCGATGCGCTAACCACGGTGGCAGCTTTGCGAAAACTGCGCCCACCCAGCTCCGCTGACCCTCGCATTGATCTGCAAGAAGCGGACGCGTGGTATGGCAAATCCGATTACCTGGCCGCCCAGGAATCGCTGAATCGAGCGCTGCAAAAAGGGCGTGAACAGGGTTCGAATCTGGTGGTGGCTTTTGCTCTCTATCAACAATGCCGCGTTTCCCGGTATCTCGGGCAAATACAGCAGGCGGTCGCTGCCTGCCGGGAAGCGCGCGACACGTACGCTGCCGCAGGCGACCGGGCGGGAGAGGCCAGGGCGCTGCGCTATTGGGCCGATGCCATCGCGGATTCCGATTTACCAGGAGCAGTTCAACGGGACCGGCAGGCTCTCGATATGTGCCGAAGCCTGGGACATGAGGGCGGAGTGGCCGGCGCCCTGAACGCGCTGGGGCTGCTCTACGACATGGGAGATGTGCGCGCGGCGGAAAAGATGTATCGCGATTCGCGGGCTATCTATCGCCGGCTTGGCGACACGGCCAGCCTCGGCAAGGTCACCGGTAATCTCGCCAACGACGTGATGGCTGAGGGTGATCTGTCGGCTGCGATAAAGCTCTACGAAGAGGCCTTGGAACTGGACCGCGCCGCGGGGGATTCGGGATCTACGGCGACCATCGGCTTCAACGAGGCGAACGTCCAGGAGCTACGCGGAGATCTGCCCGCTGCCGAACGTGGGTTCGAAGAGTCGTTAAAGGAATGGACACGAAATGGAGATCAACGGTCATCAGGATTCGCCCTTTATAGTATCGGCGAGGTTCGGCTGGCTGGGGGCGACTTCGCAGGTGCACGCAAATCGCTCGAAGAATGCCTGGCGCTTCGAAAGGCGGCTGGAGATAAAGTCACGCTCGCCGAAACGCAGGTGTTGTTTGCCCAGTTGTCGCTGGAGGAAGGCCGCAGCCCCTCCGAATCGGAAGCCATTGCCCGCCAGGCCATCGAAGACTTCCAGAAGGAAAAGGCCACAGACGACGAAGCTCTCGCATGGAATACCCTCGCCTACGCGCTCATGGCGCAGGCAAAATTTGACGACGCGAAGCACGCGGCTGAGCAGGCCCGCGCAATCTCGAAGAAAAGCCAAAACCTCGAACTTCGCCTGGGCGATGAAATCCTTGTGGCCCGTGTACAGGGTCTGACACCGGCCTCCAGTTCCGCGGATCGAACCCTTGCACTAAAGCTGCTGGCGTCCGTGGTCTTCGAGGCCCGAAAACGAGGCTATGTCGGAGTGGGGCTGGAGGCGCGTCTGGCAGCCGGCGAAATTGAAATGAAAGCTGGTCAAAGGACCCTCGCGGAATCGCATGTTGCCACACTTGAGAACGAGGCGCGAGGCAAGGGATTTAACCTCGTCGCACACAAAGCAGCCGAGATGCAAAAGCACGTGCCAGCTGTTCCATTACCCTAAATACATCGCTTCGACCAACGCCGTTGCGCATGGGAGCAGGACGCCCTATCCGGCCTTGAATTCCGCCCTCGTCGAAATCAACTGCGCGTCGTGAAGTTGGCCATGTCGCTGGCGGCAGCGATCTGGGACGCCGTTCCACAGGAGTAGCCGGTAGAGGCCAATGCCCTCGTCGCGCAGTGGATCGCACTCGTAGACGCAGATTACCGTTGGCGGTAGGGCCTACAATGAGGATGAATGGTTCAACGTCATCGAAGGCGAGTACATCGTTTGTATGCCTGCCGAGCCCGCTGCCAGCGGAACTAGACGTAGATGCGCAAGGAACTTGAGCAAAAGGTGGTCGAGCAGTGGCCCACTTGGTTCGACAGTTCGACAGCGAGGGCGACATACGGCAAGGGAAGGGAAAGTTTGGCGGGTTAGGCATCCACCTGAATCACGCAAATGATGCTATTCGCCAGCGCCTCGAAGCCGCCAGAGAGGAGTCCTTCCCCACCGCGAGACTTGCGCTGAGCCGGGAGAATGGCGGGAACGCGATTCGATCAAGACTCTGGGCGACGGACCCACGGGCGCACAGGAGCAATTCCGGCTGGAGCGCGGTGATAGAGAACATGGCTGAGCGATCACCGAGCAACTTTGGCGTATGAGCCAGCCGAAGCCTAGCGACTTTAGAAACCGAGAAAGCGGCTTTCGCCGCCCTCTCGGGCAACGGCGGACCGTTCTATGCTGTTACCAGTTCGGGAGTGGCAATCTTGTGGAAGGTCGAGTTGACAACGTCAAAGGTGTGAACCTTAGGCGTTCCTTCGATAAATCTTGCCAGCGTCTTTAGTACGTCTGGGT
>DATBYA010000135.1:0-172091 GCA_036514015.1 Candidatus Sulfotelmatobacter sp. | reverse complement strand
ATCCGCCCCGCCGACGCTGCTGCAGAAATATCCCGAATTAAGAAGATTCGCCGACTCCACTGAAGACTCCGACGGCACGCCTCCCGGCAATCAGTTTTCCCTGCTGGCCTGAGCCCTGCGATGGGGCGGTTGTCCAGGATTAAATCGGGGGTTTGATTTCAGGCACCAGCCCGTAGGAGCAGGTCATCGTGTAACGGACCTCAACTCCCCCACCGGATGGGCCCGTTCCTTTCGTCAGGGTGACGATCTTCCGGAGAAGATTATCGTTCGCTCCCACCCAGAGGCCGATTGTCGTGTCGCGAAATGCTACGCCGCCGGGATGAAACTTGGTCTCGTATAGGAAGGCTGGCGCGCCCCCGGCGGCGTCGCGGCGGACCAGTTTAAGCTCTCCGCTCGTGTAGTCGCCCACCAGCGCCTCGGGAAGCGAGTGCGGTATTGCTGTGAGGAGCCCGGCCGCCGAATCTTTCCTCCATGGTCCAGTGCCGATCCGGCTGTACATGTCGCTGCCGATGACAATAAGCTCGCTGTGCCCTGGATCTGAACCACCCCGCCGATCCACTACGATGCGTATCTGGTCCGGCGCTGCCATTTCCCTTGAACTTTCATTCGACGAGCCGGGCCCGCTATTGTTGCTGCTGAATTCATGGCAGCTACGCGGCATATCGGTCATCCAGGCACGCCTGGCTTTGTTGACCACTTGCGCCGGATCGTCCGTTTCGGAAACCGGAGCCAACTGCGGCCCGAGATCCTCATCCGTGATTGCTTTTTTTGCGTGGGCCGCCTGGGCCTTCTCGGCGCGCGCCTGACGCGCCACATCTCCGATGGGTGTGTCCTGCGCGAACAAGGTCCCTGCAGAAATCAGGACGCCTGCGACCATCAGGGCGATGTGGGCCACTGTTCTGATCATTGACATCATTTTCTCCCTCCGGTTACCCCCTGGCGTTACGCGACACTTCTAGCTTCCACCGCACGGAGCAGAATACGTCTCGCACGGCCGGATTGCGGTCACTTCAATATTCGTTCCGCCTCCGGGCGCGGGGTATATTTTGAAAAGATACGACTGGCGTGCCCCCGCTCGCGCGATCGAAGCTGCGGCCACACCGATCGCGTTCTCTTGAAAAGTTCCCACGCCATAAATCTGGTCGTAAAACTTCACCACGTCGCCGTGGCCATCGGCGGTCGCGAAAAATGCGCGCTGTTGGTAATAGCTTCCTCTCTGCACCGCGTACGGCATCGAAAAGATGCGCGCACCTGGGTACAGCCTGACGCCAATTTTTTCGGCCTCCTTTTCCGGATCGTACGCGCTGGTGTCCTCAGCAGGCCGCGGGGCCCGGCTTTCGTCGCAGGGAGCAGGAACCATTTCGCACGTGCGGATTTCGGTGACTTCGATGTGCGTTTCGCCGTCGGGCGCGTTGTGTATGTTGAAAAGATACGAGTCGCGTGACCCGACTTGCGTGATCGAAGCTGCGGCCGCGCCGATCGCGTTCTCTTGAAAAGTTCCCACGCCATAAATCTGGTCGTAAAACTTCACAACATCGCCACGGCCATCGGTGGTCGTGAAGAATACACGCTGCTGCAGATAATTTCCTCGTCGTACTGCATACGGCATGGAAAGGATTCGCGCGCCCGGATACAGCTTGATATCAATTTTCTCCGCTTCCTTTTCCGGATCGTATCTGCTCGTATCCTCAGCCGGCCGCGGGTATCCGGCTGCCAAACTGTTTTGTGGGGCCACCGGTGGGGGAGTGGATGCTGCCTGCGTAGAGTCAGGCGCTGCCGTTCGGGCCGCCTGCGTCTGCTTCGAGCACCCAGCCGAAAGACTCAGCGCGCCCAGCGAAATCGCAACGACGAATGCACTTGCCTTTCTCATGCTAGTCTCACTTCCGCACCAGGCAGGACCGCCAGCATCTTCGGCGCACCTCGGGTTAACGCCATAATGATTTGGCATTTGCTTAACCTAGCGAGGAAGTCCGTATCCAGCAAGTTACTGCCGGATGCCGCCGCACCACTGCGCAAATAAATCGAGGGTGAACGGGCTCGATCCTTTGCTTTAGAAGGTGCACTTCGCCGTAAAGACAGTCCTAGAAAGACGATCGAATTCCCGCTCCGGCTCACATTTGGCGTTCCATAGGGCCGCGCAGCAATTCCTAGCCGTAACCTTGGTGTCGATCTGAGCAGGATTGGCGCTTCTCCTCGCTGCGGTCGGGCCTGTATGGCGATGTCTTCTGCCTGGCGGGCAGGCTACGCCTACCGATCCAGCCCGAGGTTTCGGAGATTGATCCTTACAGGGGCGAGGGACCACCGGCGTTGTCTCGCGGTTTGCTTTGCTGCGGCTTGCTTTCTGCCAGATCGAGGGATCGTTGGCATCCTAAAGGACTCGTAGCCTGGTATCGTCAGACGATTCACCCACGATATGTCCCGATAAACGCGAGCTGGCTTGGTACTGAAGAATGCCACTGGAAGCCGGGGCCTCAGGCACCTACTCCCGCATGATCGGCCAGCCGCCTCTTGTTGTAGCGTAGCGCGACATTCATGAAGACCATGCCAAGTGAGGTCTCAAATGAGATCATCAGCGCTTCGGTATCTTCGCTGGTCTTGTCACCCTCCTGAGCAGTAAGAAGGAGCGGGGGATGCACCCGGAAATGGAAGCCTTGATCGTTGAGCGCGGAGATGGCGTTGCCGACGACCTGATTGGCGAGCTCGAAGATGGTTTCCTTGATCAGCGCGTCGGACTCGGGAAGTTCGGAGCCGGCGTAGTGGCTGGCCACGCGCAGAGCTGTCTGCGGCTCGAGATCGAGTATGATCCGGCCTTCAATGTCGCCGGTGAGCGCGATCATTCCGGCCACGCCCTTGCGGCGGTAGGCTTCCTCTTCCATGGTGAGGGTTCCCACCTTGGTGGTGCCCTGTAAACCTTGCGACAACACGGCGTCGGCCGCATTGATGAAAGGCTGGATCAGTTCCATCCTCATGGAGTTAGGCTCCTGCTCCGGCCGCAGTGGAAACGGCAGCGTCATCGCCCAGAACGTACTTGATGACTTCATACAGCACTTCCGGCTTCACCGGCTTCTGCACGAAATGGCGCGCGCCCCGTTGCAGCGCGGCGACGATGTTTTCCTGGTATCCGACCGAAGAAACCATCACAATGCGCGCCTCCGGATGCTGTTGGACAATCCGTTCGGCAGCCTCAATTCCTTCCATCTGCGGCATGGTGATATCCATGAGCACGATGTCGGGATGGGTGCGGTCGAACTCGCTGATGGCAGTCAAGCCGTCCCCGGCTTCAGCTGCCACCTGCCCGCCAAAGCTTTCAATCATGCGGGCAAGATTCTTGCGGGCAAACACGGAGTCGTCCACGATCAAGTAGCGAACCGGCTGTCCGTCCTTGCTGCGTTTTACAGGTGCAAACTGTTCCATACAAATCTCCTCTTTCTCGGTCAACCCACTACGCCAAACCACCCTATTTCAAACCACACGTACTTCAAATCACGCTACTGCATATCATGCCTGGCTCGTCCCGCACCAGATCACGCTGGTCATAGGGAACGGGCCGCTCCCCGATCCTCACCTGCTGGTGTTTCCCGCGCGCTGTGCCCGACCGGTGGATCCCACGTTCGATCCCCCATTGGGTCGAGCCGTTCGTCCGCAGATCGCTTGCAGCTCCGCCCCCATGCGATCTAATCCGACCACCCGCATGGCATAACCTCGTTCGATGGCCGCTTTGGGCATGCCGTACACCACGCAGGACTCCTCGCTCTGCGCGATGGTCATGCCGCCCTCTTTTTTCACCGCGCCCAGTCCCTCGGCGCCATCGTCACCCATGCCGGTCATCAGCACGCCGACCGCCTGGCTTTTGAATTCTTCGGCCACGCTGCGCAACAGCACATCCGCGCTGGGCCGGTGCCCGTTCACTCGCGGCTCATCACAGAGCACGATGACGTCTCCCAGAGGCAGTCGTTTCACTCTCATGTGGCGGCTTCCGGGACAGATCAACACGCGTCCCGGCTGCAACACATCTCCGGACTGCGCTTCTTTGACCCGCAAGGGGCATATTTCATCGAGCCGCCGGGCAAACATGTCGGTGAATCCCTCCGGCATGTGCTGTACCACGGCAATGGCTCCGGGAAAGTCTCCGGGCAATTGCGCCAGCACAAATTCCATGGCCTGCGGACCTCCGGTAGAAACGCCGATGGCAATGACCTTGTTGGGAGGGGCGCCAGAGATGGGGAGTTTCTCCGGCTTGGGAGGAATTCCGGAGAGCAGGCGCGGCTTCAGTTTGGACTCGGCCGCTGCCTTCACCTTGGCAATCAATTCGCGGGCAGTTTCCGCCATGTGCGCGGTGGCGTCTTTGGGTTTGGTGACGAAGTCGAATGCGCCCAGGCCTAGGGCCTTCATGGTGACCGACGCACCTTCGGTGCTGTGCGAGCTGAACACGATGACCGGCAGAGGCTGCCGCCGCATAATCTCTTTCAACGCCTCGATCCCGTTCATCCCGGGCATTTCCAGGTCGAGCGTAACCACGCTGGGCTTCAACTCCTCGATTTTCTTCAGGCAGAACGCGCCGTCCATCGCTGTTCCAACCACTTCGATGGAATCGTCGCCCGCCAGCATCTGCGGAATCAATTTGCGCATCAGCGCCGAATCGTCGACCACGAGCACGCGTATGGGAGTTATCCTCACGCCTGGCCTCCTGCGGCCGTACTCAAGCCCGGAGCCACGGCCAGGCGGCTGCGGTCGGTGGCGGTGAGCAACAAACCGGAATGGGCCTCTCCGGTCTCCTGCTGACGCCAGCGTCCAACGTGCTCCACGATGGCGGGCAGGTTCAGAATCAGCACCACGCGGCCGTCGCCCAAAATAGAGGCGCCGGAAACCAGATCCGTCGAAAATGTCTGGTCATCCAATGCCTTGATCACCAATTCCTCTTCGCCTTCCAGCGCATCGACGATCAATCCGTATTTCCTTTCTCCGGCAGTGATGACGAGTACAAAAAGCTTGGCTTTTCTTTCTTTTTCGGCGGGACGGCCCAGGCGCAGCAGCGGTAACACCTGATTGCGCAATTGCAGCACCTCGTAGTTGTCGACCTGATGCACTTCGGTCTCGAAGGTTCGCGCAATCTCGAGCACCGCGTTCAGCGGAATGGCATACAACCGCTGCTCCACCCAAAACAGCAACGCCTTGATGATGGCCAGGGTCAGCGGAAGCTTCATCCGGAAAGTGGTGCCTTTGCCGGGGCGAGTCTCCACGCTGATGGAAGCCTTCAGCCGGTGCAACACACTCTGCACCACGTCCATGCCAACCCCCCGCCCAGAGACTTCGGTGACCTCCTCGGCAGTGCTGAAGCCGGGGCGGAAGATGAAGTCGAAGACCTCAGCATCGTTCAGCCGCACGACTTCTTCGCGGGTCGTCATTCCCAGTTCCAGGGCCTTGGCGCGAATCTTTTGGGCGTCCATGCCGCGGCCGTCGTCGGTGACTTCGACGATGACCTGATTGCCATGGTGATACGCATTCAGCCGGATGACCCCCTGCGGAGATTTGCCCAGTTTGCGGCGCTCGTCCGCAGGCTCGATGCCATGGCCCACCGCGTTGCGGACTAAATGGGTGAGGGGCTCGGCGATGGCGTCGAGAATTCCTTTGTCGAGATCGGTGTCCTGCCCGCTGATGTCCAGCTCGACTTCGCGCCCGCATTGCCGCGCCACGTCGCGCACCATGCGAGGGAAGCGGCGAAACAACTGATCGACCGGGACCATGCGAATTTTCATGACCGAGCGCTGCAGATCGTTGAGCACGCGGGCCTGGAAAGCCATGGCGTCGGCAAACTTACCGCGTACGGGCTCTTTCGGATAGCGTTTGGAAAATTCGCTGAGCGCCTGCTGCAACATCGACTTGCCGATAATCAGCTCTCCCACCAGGTTGAGTACACTGTCGATGCGGCCAGCGTCCACGCGCAAAATATTTTCCTGCAGGTTGGGCGCCGCGGCCACCTCGGCGGCTGCCCCAGCAGAAGCTTCCAGGGGAAGAAATTCGGGTGCCGGTGGCACTAGGTTCGAGACTTGGGGCAATGCTTGGTTCTGGCCTTCGATCCTGGCTTCGTCCGTGCTTACAATCTCGCTGCCGCTCTTGCTGGCGCTATTGCTCTCGCTCTGCGCCTCCTTCAGGGCTGCGGCTGCCAACAGCAAATCGACTGTGACTTCGGCCGAGATGGTCGGAATCCTGCACTTGGCGGCAATCTGCTCCGCGGTCTGTACGCTAGCCAGCACAAATTCCACCTGCCGGCTGGCGGCGGGGGACTTGCCGTCGGGCCGCACCGCCAGAATGGGGCCCATGACCCCGAGGGCGTTATGCACCAGCTGCCGCCCCGCAATCGGCATGGCGCAGTGGGGATCGATCTTCACCACTACCTGATACACATCTTGACCGGCGGCCTGGGCCTGGGTCATGGCCAGCTTTTCGTATTCGGTAAACTGCACCGCCGACTTATAGGAGGTTTGGGGTGCGGTTTTTTTGGAAGTGGAAGTAGATGTCCGGCCGCTCGATTTTTTGCTTCGCCGGGTTTTTCCCGAGGTAGGCAGGGCGGTCAGATCTTCGATCCGCTTGCTCAAACTTTTCGTGGAGGGCAACTTGCGGTCGCTGCGATAGGCTGCGATCATCTCCGCAAAAACGTCGGCGGCGGCGAAGGCGATCTCGGTCACGGCCGCCTGGGTTGTCGTACCTGCGAGCGACAGGGCATCCTCGAACTGATGCGCCAGTTCGCTCAACTCGCGCAGCCCGCAGGCCGCCGAGTCGCCTTTCAAGGTATGCACCGTGCGCCGGATGACGCGCACGATTTCCTCGTCGCCGGGTTTTTTCTCCAGCTTCAGCGCTTCGTCATTCAGCGCCTGCAGCAGTTCCTGCGAGGTCTCGAAGAAGAGCTCCCGCAGTTCCGCGCCACGCTCGTCGGGGGAATCCGTCATGCCTTAATCCCTCACCTCTTGCCGCTGGTACGCCGTTCCACTATCCTTGTGAACCATGCGGAATTTGCTGGTCAGGCCCAGAAGGCTTTCCGCGTGTCCCACGAAGAGATATCCGCCGGCGTTCAGGCAGCGGTAAAACTTCTCGACCAGGCGCTTCTGCTCGGCCTCATCGAAGTACATCATCACGTTGCGGCAGAAGATCACATCGTTGCGCTGCGGTAGGTACTCCGTCTTCAGATTGTGAAAGTCGAAGTGCACCATCTCTTTCAGCGGCTTCTTGATGGCGTAGCGATCGCCGGTCTTGTCGAAATAGCGCAGACGATATCCGTAATCGACCATCGACATCTGATTCTCGCTATAGGTGCCATCCTGTCCCGTCCGTAATACCGAGTAGCTGATGTCGCTGGCCAGCACTTCCAATCGCCACGGGGGCGGCACCAGCGGTTTGGGCAGGGGCATGTTGATGGGCAGCGGGTTGCGCAGGTAGTAGTAGGCCAGCGCGTCGGTCACCAGCATGGCCAGCGTATAGGCTTCCTGGCCGGTCGAACAACCCGCGCTCCAGACGCGGATGGAGTACTCGCGCCGCGAACTCTTGTGCTTGAACAATTCCTCCAACACGCCTTTCTGAAATAAATCCAGTTGCGCCTTGTGGCGGAAAAAGCTGGTCTCGTTGACCGTGAGGTTCTCCAGCAGCTTGGCCAGTTCGTCCTTGCCCTGGTTGCTGATCAGCAAGCGGTAGTACGAATAAAAGGAGTCGAGGCGGCATTCCTTCAAGCGCCGCAGCAGCCGGTCCTGAAGAAAGGGGGTACGGCGTTCGTCGAAGTGCATGCCGCACTCCTGATAGACGAGCGCCTGCAACAACCTCAATTCCGCTTCCGTGAGTATGGGAGCTGTTGCGGCTCCGAATGTGCTCATACGTTTTCTCGTTCTTGCCCAAGGCTGAATTCAGAATGTCGGAAACAGTAAAGGGCGAAATCGCCTGCTTTGCTCACTTTGCCGCCGCGCTTCGTGCCTCGGGCTTGGCCGGCGTCGGGTTTTCGCTGGTCTCAGTCTTGATCTGCAAACTGCCCGGAGCCAGCAGTTTGCTCATGTCGAGCAGCACCACCAGCCGTCCTCCAACCTTGCCCAGGCCGGTGACACAGTTCAGGCCGCCTTCCTGAAACGCGGCCGGCGGAAGTTCCACGGCCTCGGCGGGAATCTTCAGTACTTCGGAGGCCGAATCCACGATCAGACCCGCGAGCCGGCCGGCATGCTCGACCACCAGAATGCGATTCTGCTTGCGAATGGTGGCCTGCTTGTCTCCGAAACGCTTGCGCAGATCCATGACGGAAACGATCTTGCCGCGCAGGTTGATCACGCCTTCCAGATAGTCGGGCGCGTCGGGTACGGCCGTAATCTCGGGAACGCGTACGATTTCGTGCAGCGAAGTAATGGGAACGCCGTAGGTCTCACGACCCACCTTGAAGCCCACGATATGAAGTTCATGGTTCATACTTTAAGAAATCTTAGAAACTCTGTTGGGGAGCCATGCATGGAGCTGCTCCCTGCGTCTTAAAACGACCCCGCCGAGGCCCGGCGTACATTGCGGCTGGGGGTATCGACGGTTGGTCCAGGGGAATTTTCCCCCAGAGCAAAGCGGTCGATGAATTCCAACAGGCCGCGCGACATCTTCGACATCTGCTCGGACGAGGCCGCCAGTTCGGTCGAACCGGAGGTGGACTGCTGCACCAGTTCGCGCATCCGTTCCATAGCCTTGACCACGGCCTGCGCTCCTGAGGCCTGCTCCTCCACGGCCGAATTGATTTCGTGGGTGATTTCATTCAGCCGGGTAGTGGCGCGCGCAATCTGCGACGAGCCATGCGACTGTTCATTGGTGGCCGCGCCGATTTCCTGCGCGAACTTGTACACCTCGGTGACCACGTTGGAAATCTTGCGTAAGGCGGCGTTCAGCTCTCCGCCCAGTTCGAGGCCCTCGTTCACGATGGTGGTCGAGCGGTCCATATTCTCGACCGCCTTGCGGGCTTCCTTCTGAATGCTCTGGATCAGCTCCGATATTTCCTTGGTGGATTGCGCGGACTTCTCGGCCAGCTTGCGCACTTCGTCGGCAACCACGGCAAATCCCAGGCCGTGTTCGCCGGCGCGCGCCGCTTCAATGGCGGCGTTCAAGGCCAGCAGGTTGGTCTGCTCGGCGAGATCGTCGATCACTTCGATGATTTTGCCAATGTCGTCGGCGCGTTGTCCCAGGGCGCCGATGATCTGGCCCGAAGAGGTGATGGTGGTGTTGATGCGGTTCAGGCCGTCGGTGGCCTTCTCCATGGTGCCGATGCCGTTGTGAACCTCTTCGCGCGAGCGGTTGGAGATGTCGAGCAGAACCTTGGCGGTATCGGCGACTCGCTGAATCGAGGCTACCATCTGATCGATCGAGGCGGAGGTTTCACTGACGCTGGAGGCCTGCACCTGGGTACTCTTCACCATGTTCTGCACGTTGACGCTCATCTCGTGCATGGTGCTGGTGACTTCATCGATGGCCGAGGAGGCCTGCAGTCCGACCTTGGCGGCGTCGTCGGAGGCGCCCGCCACCTGGTTGGAGGCACTGGCCACCTGAGACGAGGCGTCACGAACGCTGCGCACCAGACCGGCCAGGCCTTCGACCATGCGGGCGAAGGCGTTGCCGAGCGTATCGTGGGAAGACCGCGGTTTCACTTCCAGAGTCAGGTCGCCTCCGGCGATCGATTCTGATACGCCGGCCATCTCCTTGAGATAAGTGACCATCTTGTCGAAGGTGCGTGCCAGTTCGCCAATCTCATCTGCGCGATTCAGGTCAATGTTGTGCTCGAGATCGCCGGTGTTGCCAATGCCGCGAGCCACGTTCATCAGGTCGTTGAGCGGCTGGGTAATCGAATTGGCGGTGCGATAGGCTACTGCGGCACCCAACGACAACGCCAGCAGGGTGCTCAACAACGATATGACGATCGTCGCCGTGGCGGCGGTTTCATCCGACTGCCGGCGCTCGTCCACCAGCTTGCGGTTTTCACCGTCGGCGACATCCAGCGAGTCGGTGGAATTCCTTACCCACGAAGAAGCGTCCTTCTGCAAGTAGTAGATCTGTAGTTCGGCGACGGTGGCGTTGCCGGAGTCCACGTCTTTCCGTTTGTCGATCAGCGGCTGGGCGAATTCCTTGCCCCAGGCCTGTTCCAGTTGTTCCACTTTGGCCAGCGCGTTTTTGACCTGGTCGGAGCTTGCCAGGGTCTTGCCCTGTTCGAGCTTCTCGCTGAGGGTGCGCAGACCCTCATTCATGCGGTCCACTTCGCGCGTGTCACCGCTTAACAGGTAGTTGCTGAGATAGAGCCGGTTCTGCATCATCTGGAAGCGAATAGCGTTGGTGCTGTCGGCCATCTTCAGCGAGGCCGCGGCGGCAGCTTTGGCCGCGTGCTCGCGTAGCACTGCCGACCAGTTCACCAGAAACAACACCACCACCATGGTGAGAATCATGCCGAAACTCGTGTATAACTTCTTGCCGATTGTCATCCCTAATCTCCTCCGCCGGCCTAGCGCGGTTCAAACTTGAAGTCGATTACTCCTGAGCTCTCTTCCGACGCCGGTTCAAACCGCCATTTCTTCGCCGCATCCAGCGCTGCGTTGGCCAGAACCGGGTGACCTCCGACCACGTGGGCGACCTTCACGATGCCGTTGGACGCCACCACCACCTGAATCTTCACCGTGCCCGCGATATTCATCTTCCGTGCCAGATCCGGATAGGCGGGTTGCACCTTCGTGATTGCCCGGCGGATCAGTTCTTGGCTTTGGGCTTGTTGCGCCCCACTGTGTGGCGGACTGAGAGTGACTGCCAGGGTTAAAACGGCCACAAGGGCCGCCGCAGTTCTTCGAGACACAATTCCTCCTCACTTTCGGGAAGCTAACCCCGAACGTGCAAGGGCCGGGCCACCTGAAGGTTATTGAAAAAACGAAGGTAATGAGCTGTATCTTGCGGTAACGAAAGGAATTTGAAGAGGTCGAAGAGAGGGGACCGGCAGAGCTTGTCGAGTTTGCCATGTCTCATTCCGGCGGGACGGTGTGGGATTTCTCACTCTGAGACAAAATCTCAAAACATTGCGGGATTTCTTACCCTGGCACCTCTTCACCCATTTCTCTTGACTCAAAATGAGATGACAGGTAGTTTCCCAATAGATTCAAGCACTTGTGAATCGAGAACACTATCCTTCTACTTTCGACGCGGGTTTAGGCGTTTCTGGACGCGGTCCGATCATTCCCCCGAAAGTTGGCCCGGGATCGGATGAGGGCTTCCAGAAGCTGGTGGCCGGAATTGCGGCCAAAGCCGGGGAACGGTCCGGAGCCCACTCCCTGATTCAGTTTTTTTGCCGGGCTACCCGGGAGTTTTTTGAAGTGTCCGGGGTTTATTACTGGGGCTGCGATTTGGCCGGCGAGCTGGTTGGAGAACAAGCGGATGGAAAACTGGCGGAGCGTTTTGTCGGCATGCGGTTGCGTTCCGATCAGAGTGTGGTCACCTGCGAGGCGGTGCGGCGACGACGGACCATCTTCGCCAACCATGTGAAATCCGCGGGCTTTCCGGCGGCGCTAGAATTTGAGGCGCGATCGCTGATGGCGGCGCCGCTAACGGTTCTTAATGAAGTGACGGGAGCGATTACGTTCTTGCACGATTCCAGCCTCGAGTTCTTCAATGAAGGCTTGGCGGCCAAGGCCACGATCCTGGCGGGGCAGCTGGGGAGCCTGCTGGAGGCGGGGCGGCGGAGCGAGACCGCGCAAGCGCAATATCGTCGCGCCGAAATTCTGGCGGAAGTTGCCCAGGTGTTGCATGGAGCGCCCGATGTGTCCGCAGTGCTCGAGGCCCTGACCGACCGGCTTCGGCTGCTGCTGCGCACCAAGCTGGTTTGCGTATTGTTGCGCCGCGACGGTCCTTTTGAATTGAAGGGGGTTTCGGCGGAAACTCCGCAGCTGGCGACTTCGGCACGGGCGCGGCACGATCGGCAGACGTTGCGCTTCGCGGCGGACCTGGCGCAGCGCGCAGTGGCGGCGGGAGAGCCGATTACACTTTCGATCGGCGCCGATGTGCACTCCCTGGGCAATCTGGTTTCCCCCGGAATGCTGATCGCCGCTCCGTTTCGCACTTCGCGCACTCAGGGCGCGATTCTGATCTATCCCCGGCAGGAGGGGATCTTCACTGCGGAAGAAAAGGCGTTGGTGGCGGTGATTGCCGGTTTCGGCGCGGTCGCCGTGGCCCATGCGGAACTGTACGCCACGGCGCATGCGCAGGCGCACGAGCTGCATCAGTTGCTGGAGATTTCCTCCGAACTCAGCGCGAGCAGCGATCTCGATCACTTTCTGCAGGCATTCGTCCTGCGGGTCTCCGACTTTCTGGGTTTCGGACGTTGCTTCATTGCGCTTCTCGAACAGGACCAATTCCGGATTCGTTACGCGGTCGAAAAAGGGGAACCGCGGCGGGCCGATACGCTGTTTCCTGAGGGCGTGGCCACGCGTGCCTTGCGCGAGAAGGAGGTTTTCTGGACCGACGAGGCCAGCCGGACTCCCGGAGTCAATCTGGAGGTGGTGACGAAATACAAGGTGCACCAATTCCTGGCGGTGCCACTGCTGGGCATGAGCGGACGGGTTCTGGGGATGTTCGGAGTTCTCGACCGGCTGGACGGCACGGGAATTTCGCAGGAGGATATTCGTCGCGCCCGTTCGCTGTCGAATCAGGCAGCGATCGCGCTCGAGGTGGCGAGCAATCTGCATCTTTCGCAGCAGCACCGGCACCGGGCTGAAGCCTTGATCGAACTGGCCCGCGAAATCGACGGTGACCTGCATTTGCCCGAGTTTGCCCGGCGCTTGGTCAGCCGGACCGCGGAACTCACGGGTTCGCGCGCCGGCCTGCTTGCCATATGGCAGGAGGAACACTGGCAAGTCGTCGCCTTGCACGCCCCGGGGCAACTTTTCCTGGAGACTGCTTCGGGGTTCCCGTCTTCTCTCGATCAGGAGAAAGCTCAGACCCCAGTTCAGGCCTCGGTTTCGACGGCCAAGTCTTTGCTCTCGGAAGAAAATCGACGAAGCCTGCGGGAAGATTCTCCCCTCAAAGCTCATCCCGGTCCGTTGCTGGAGCCCGCTCTCGAACGCATGCTGAGTGCGGCTCTGGCAGAGTTCGTGAATCGCCGTAGCGAGACCGTGGTGTACGGTTTGGCGGAAGAGATGCTCGGTCGGGAAACGGCTTCCCGTCTGCAGTGGTCCGACTGCACGCTCGTGCGCCTCTCTGGCGTTAAAGGGGAATTGGCCGGGGTGCTTTGTCTGTCGGGCCATTCCACCGCTTTGGGACAGGATGATCGCATCTTTCTGGAAACCATGGCGGGACACGCCGCCATGGCCCTGGAAAACGCCCGGCAGTTTACCCGCATCGAGCAGGCCAACCGCCACTGGACGGAGATCTTCGATGCCGTCAGCGACTTTATCGTGGTGCACGACCAGAGCGATCAGGTTCTGCGGGTGAATCGCTCGCTGGCCGCGATGATTGGCGTGCCGCCAGCGGAATTGATTGGCGTAAATATGAGGGCGCTGATGGCTCTGACCAGTGACACGGCGTCCTATTCGTGTCCTTTTTGCCGCGCCATGGCCGACGATTCAGACGAATTCGCACACCCGGTCTTCGACCGCACCTATCTGGTTTCGACCTCACGGGTGCATGGTCCGGCGGACGAAGGCCTGCAGACCATCCACGTGTTGAAAGATATTTCAGACCGACGCGAGGCCGAGCGTCGCTACCGGGAACTGTTCGACAATATTCAGGAAGGCCTGTTTTTCAGCACGCCGGGCGGACGCTTTATCGAAGTCAACGACGCCATGGTGCGGATGCTGGGATATAGCAGCCGGGAGGAACTGCTGCAGATCGACATGGCCACGCAACTCTATTTTTCATTCGAGGACCGGGACCGCCACGAGGCTGCGATGCAAGAGAGCGGTCACCTGCGTAATTTTGAGGCGACTCTGCGGCGCAAGGACGGATCTTCCATTCACGTCCTGATCAATGCCTTTGGCCTCTACGACGATCTGGGGCGGCTGTTGCAGATGCGCGGATTGATGCTCGATGTGACCGGTCTGCGTACCTATCAATCCGAACTGCACCGGGAGCGTGATTTTTCCAGCAAGATTCTGAGCAATACGCAAAGCCTGATTCTGGTGGCAGACACCGCTGGTCTGATCAGCTACGCCAATCGCCGGTGGTACGACGCGGGATTTGAGCAGCGGGACTTGCTGGGACATCCCTTGCTCGACCTGGCCGCGCCCGCCTTTGTCCGTCCCCTGGCGGAAGCGCTGCAGAGCACGCTGAAGAGCCAGCAGGTCGACAACCTGGAGTTACAGCTGGTCCGCGGCCATGGCGCTGCGGGAAGATTCTCGGCCAATCTCAGTCCCATGCGCGATGAGCAGGGGACGGTCACCAGTATCGTGCTGGTATTGACCGACATCACCGACTCCGCCGTGCTCCGGGACAAATTGGTGCACACCGAGAAAATGGCTGCAGTCGGACAACTGGTCTCGGGCGTGGCCCACGAGGTCAACAATCCGCTGACTGCGATTCTGGGGTTTGCCGACCTGCTGATGGAGAATCCCGACCTGCCGGAAAACGCCCGCAAGGATATGCGCGTGATTCTGCAAGAGGCGCAGCGCACCAAGCAGATCGTACAAAACCTGCTGAGTTTTGCCCGCCAGATGCCGCCTCAGCGAGCCCCGGTGCAATTGAATTCGATTCTTCGCCGGACGGTGCAGTTGCGTTCGTACGACTTCAACAGCCACGGGGTCGAGATTATTGAACACCTCGAGGAAGGACTGCCCGAGGTTATGGGCGATGCGCACCAGTTGCAACAGGTGTTTCTCAACATTCTGAACAATGCCTACGACGCGGTCCACGACTTGGGCCGTCCCGCGCGCATTGAGATCATGTCCACCAAAACCGGCGACGCGCTCGAAGTTTCGTTTCGCGACAACGGCAACGGAATCTCCGATCCGGACAGGATTTTCGACCCGTTTTTCACCACGAAAGAGATCGGCAAAGGCACCGGTCTGGGCCTCAGCATCTGTTACGGGATTATGAAAGAGCACGGCGGCGAGATTCTTTGCCACAACAACGCGGGCGGCCACGGGGCCACCTTCATCGTCCGTTTGCCGGCAACGCCCCACACCGCGCGTTTGAGTGTGGCGGCTGGAGTAATACAACCATGAGCTTACCAGCGCTAAAACCTCAACTTTTGCCCGTACTGCTGATCGAAGACGAGCCGGCCGTCATGGCTTACGTGCAGGCGGCTCTCGAGCGCAGCGGATATCCGGTGGTGTGCTGCGAGTCGGGTGTGGATGCTCTGCGCCTGCTGGAAAACGGAGCATTCCTGGGTGTAGTGTCCGACATGCGAACGCCCGGCGGAGTGGATGGAAGCCAGGTCCATGCCTGGGTCGCCCGCAATCGCCCCGATCTGGCTTCGCGGATCGTCTTTATCACCGGCGATATTGCCAACGAAGAGACGGTTGCCACCCTCCATCAAACCGGAGCCCCCTGCGTAGAAAAACCTTTCCGGGTGCAACAGTTTATCGATGTGGTTTCGAAAACTTTCGGGAAGGCCGAATGAATAACATTGGCGCTAAAGAAGATCTTCGCATTCGCCTGCTGATTGTCGACGACGAGCAGAGTATCCGCAAGCTCTGCGTCGCGGTCGGCGAGGCTCTGGGCTTTGTTTGTCTGGAGGCGGAAAGCGGGGAGTCGGCGCTGGCGCTTCTCGAAGAGCAATCGGTACACATGGTTCTGAGCGACATGGTGATGCCGCACATGTCCGGTCTGGAATTTCTGGAGAAGGTAAAAAAGCTTTTGCCGCGCACCGAAATCGCGCTCATGACCGGACACGGATCCATTGAAACCGCGGTGCAGGCCATGAAGCTGGGAGCCTACGACTACATCACCAAACCATTCTCTCCCCTGGAAGAGCTGCGGCTGTTCCTGCGACGCATGGCGGATAAAGTTCGCCTGGTCGAGGAGAACGAGTTTCTCCGCCAGCGCATCAATTCGGAGACCGCCGTGCATGGCATCATCGGTTCCTCGGCGCGAATTCAGGAAGTCCTGCGCATGGTCGCGCGCCTGAAGGACACGCGGACCCCGGTGCTGGTTTACGGAGAAAGTGGGACGGGCAAGGAACTGGTCGCCCGCGCTATGCATTTCCGCGGCGCCTTTGCCAGCCGTCCTTTTGTCGCCGTCGACTGTGGGTCGCTGGTGCCCACGCTGATCGAGAGCGAGCTTTTTGGGTACGAAAAGGGAGCCTTCACCGGAGCGCTGAAATCGAAGCAGGGATTGTTTCAGGCTGCCGATGGCGGCACGATTTTCCTCGACGAAGTCGGCGAACTGCCCCTGGAGTTGCAGGCCAAACTGTTGCGCGTGCTACAGGAAAAAGAAGTTCGGCCGGTGGGCAGCAATCAGCGGATGAAGGTGGATGTCCGCGTAATTGCCGCCACCAACCGCGACCTGGAAGCGGCCTACAAAAACGGAACCTTCCGTAAGGATCTTTATTTTCGGCTCAATGTCGTTACTTTGTACGTTCCCGCATTGCGGGAGCGCCGCAGCGATACGCCCATGCTGGTGCACTGGTTCCTGGAACGCTATGCCCCGGGTTCCCAGTTGCACGTCACCAATGCGGCCATGGAAGCTCTGATGCAGTACGACTGGCCCGGCAACGTGCGCGAATTGGAAAATTGTGTGGAGCGCGCGGTCGCGCTGGGCAACGGACAGGTCATCGACCTCGGCGACCTTCCGCCCTCCATTGCTTCGGGCGCTGACGCCGCGGGAGGAATCTCAACCCCGCCGCTGGACGAGTCGACGGTGACGGATTCTGCGCCCGCCCGGGCGCGGGCCGTGCCCGAATCATCGCGTGCCGCGCTCTCCACGACGGATCTGGAAGATATCGAGCGCGCCACCATTCAGCGCGTCTTCCAGCAGGTCAACGGAGACAAAGCCCTCGCCGGACGCATGCTCGGCATCAGCCGCGCCACCCTGTATCGCAAGTTGAAACGCTACAACATCGGCGTGGAATCGTCTGGGGCTGAGCCGTCGAGCCATACCCTGCAGTGAGAAGTCACAAGTCGGCCGTGCCCCCGGTTGGCCGGATTGAATAGTCTGTGGCTTTTGGCGACGCCAAGCGCTGAGGAAGAGTCACAGGTCAGGGATGAGTCCTCTCATGACCAACCACTCGCGCCGGATGTGAGACTCCAGTCTCAGGCTGAGACGCCAGCCGTCGCCTGACTCCGTCAGGGCGCTCGGCTGAGGGTCTAACCCGCTGAAAATGCATTCACCTCGGTGCTAGTCCTTCCGTTCGCGGCGATGGCTGCCGTGTTGCTCCTTAGTTTCTGAACCGCGGATTCTGGCTCCCCGACGGCTCTTCACGAACCGGGAACGGGGAAGCCCAACCGCACTTCGACGGACAGAGTGAGTCGAAGTCAGGAGATTTTCATCGCTTGGGGCAAGAAGCCACAACAACGGCACGCAGCGCAGCGCACACCAGCCCGGTGGCGGGACTCGCTCGCTTTTTTCCAGACGCGTCGCCGGTGAGGATACGGCTTCAACTTGCCCGCATCATGCCGGGCAGCGCCCCTGCGGCGGCTCTGTTCCGCGAAAGTATCGTTATCGAATTTGCCACCCCTCGCGAAGTTCTGTTCGAGTGCGACACCGCGTTGGAATTCGGCGATGAGCTTCGCCTGCGCGACTCCGACGGTTCGTTCAACGTCGCAGTGGGGGTGGTCGCGGTGCAGTATCAACTCGGCAAAACCGTGGTGGCCGCCCGTTTTCGAGATGCCGTGCCCAACTGGATCGTGAAATCATGACTCCTTCGACATCCCTACAAGATCTCTCCGCCCAATGGAAATCCGCCTGCCGGCTGTATCCCATTTATTTTGAGCTCGCGCGGGAGTTCGCCGTCGACGTGAAAGCGTCCGTCGAACTTGAGACCGGCGGGGAAACGCCCGGCAAAGAGACGGTCGAACAGGCCCAACTCTGGCTGGAGGAAATGGACCGACTGATCCAGGTGCATCAGTTGCGCCAGTTCCTGCAAACCAGTTCTCTGGTGAACCAGGAAGGGTTGTTGAACCTGCTCGAACACTTCCTGGGGCTGACGGCCAAGACCGAAGCCACGCGTGACAAGATTGATTTCTTGCTGGTGCAATATTTCAGCCAACTGGCGCCCTCTGGGGTGAGGGACGCGGAAGTGGATCTCGCCTACGTGGCGCAGACGTTGGAGCCGATCCTGGGCGAGATCGAACTAACGCCTCCGATTTGGTTGAACGCTCTCGATCGGGTGCTGGAGGCGGCAGGACACTGCCGTTCGCTCGATGAGCTGCTTCATGGGGGCGTTCTCGAGCAAGGACGCAAGGCGAAGGGCCTGGCCGGGGATTTATTTTATCTGCCCATCTCCCTGGTGGCTTTCACCCGTTTCGGATACCTCATGCGGCGGTCTTTTTTCCGCCTCATGTTGGGCGACCTCAACCTCATTCTCGATGGCCTGACGGAACTCGAGGACAAGGGTGTGGTGACCATTGACTGCCGCCGCGCCCAGTTTTCCGCGCAGGAACCGATCGTTCGCCTGCGCATGATTTGCCAGTCGTGGAAGGTGATGTTTCAGGCAGAGTATTCCTCGGGACAGCCGTTGCGCATGCTGGTCGATCTGCGGGCTGCGGTTGACCAGGCTCTGGGACGCGGCCAAGGCAGCGAAGCGGAAGCGCCAGCCGAAAGCAAGCCCGCATCCGTTGTGGCAAAACCGATTGCGTCGGCCGCAGCCGCAACCGCGGGCGCGTCGAAACCATCGGGAAAGGTTGCGGTTGCGCCGGCCTGTGCCGAGACGCCGGAAACCCAGCCCTCCCTTGCCAGTTCCGACTCTGCCGAGTTCGAAGTTTCACGTGCACCCGACTGGGATCCGGACTCCGAATCGGAGGCCGGGAACAAGAGCTGAACCGTTCGCCGTCACGCTGGCTATCAAGGTTGGTCAATCTCGGGCAATCGACAAAGACAAAAAAGAGGACCCTCGAAGTGCAAGCACCGACCGTACTAATTATTTCCGATGAGGTCGACTTTTCCCGGCGCATCACTGCCCGCTGGCAGAGGGAACGCGGCGCCCCGGCATTCACGCTGCTGAGCGGCGATTTGTGGCCCAGGTTCGCGGTGGATGGGTTTGATGTGGCGATTGTGGATGAGTTACGGCGCGAGCTGCTCTCGGTAGTGCTGGAGCCTCTGCATTCCACGGGGCAACCGATTTTCTGCGTCTGCCAGAACGGTGCCACGGCGGAGCTGGTGCACCGGCGGTGGCCCCGCATTACGGTGCTCGGACGCACTGAATATTGGCTCGAAACCCTGGTATTGGCGGGCAGCGAGGCGGCGCATCGTTCCCGGGCGGAAGCCCGCGCTCGTGCCGCCGAACTCTGCTGCGCGGCCCTCGATCGCCAGGCGACGCTGGGCCGGTACATGGTGGAAATGCGACACAATCTGAACAACGCTCTCACCTCGGTGCTGGGAAATTCGGATCTGCTGCTGGTGGAGCCCGGCAGCCTTTCCGCGCACTCTCGCGCTCAAATCGAAACCATTCGCAACATGACGCTTCGCATCCACGAGATCATGCAGCGCTTCTCGTCGTTGGAGAAAGAAATGAATGTGGTGGCGCAGCAGGCAGAACGAGATTCAGGAAAGTCGTACGCGGCCACGGCCACGGCGGCAGGCGCCTAACCCATGAGAGCTGGCCCGCCCTCGTACCACGCCGATTTCATCAGCGTCGGAGCAGCATCGTTTTGCAGCACCCTGCGGGGGAAGGAATTATGCATAGATTGATGGCGGGTGTAACGATCCTCGAGCATGAACTCTCCGAACTGCGCTTGCTGGTCGAACGCCAGACGGGAATTCTGCTCGACTGTCCCAACAGCGCTTTGGCCGCGCACGTGGCCGAATATCTGGAGAGCCAGGAACTGGAGTCGGCAGCCTCATTGATCGGCCGCCTGCGAGCTGCGGATCTGGATCCCTCCGCGCTGCCCACGTTCCTCGACGGAGTGCTCAACGTCAACACCGGGTTCTTCCGTCATCCCGGAGCCATGAATGCCCTGGCCCGGCAGGTGATTCCGCAACTCTATGCCCGCAAATCGGAGGATGGATTTGGCACGCTTCGCATCTGGAGTGCGGGTTGCTCCACCGGCGAAGAAGCTTACTCGATTGCCATGGCGCTGTGCGAGGCGTTCCCGGGGGGGAACGGAAACGGCAACAGCAACGGCTCGGGCAACGGGACCGCTGGCCGCGACCTGAAAGAAAAAAATGCTGGACGCAATGGCGGCATCGCAGAAAACGGTGGGCTGGCTGCGCCGGGCCCGAGCATAGGTCCGAGCCTGAAAGACTGGTCGATTCACATCGTCGGCAGCGACCTGCTGCCTTCCGTGATTGAAGTGGCCGAGCGTGGGCTCTATCCGCAATCCGCCCTGACGGGCTTGCCCCCGGCGGCGATCCGCGCCTCGTTCTCGAAAATCGGAAGCCCCAACGGAATGCAAACCGGCTCTCAGGAAAAGTCGCAAAATCCAATCAACCATGGATCGCGAAATGGTTCGGGCAATGGCGCCCACGGTTGGAATGGAACGAACGGCGAGAACCGAACCAGCAATGGCGCCCACTTGTTAGTCAAGCCGCGCCTGCGCAGCCTGGTCACGTTCCATACCATGAATCTGACCAAGCCGGTTTACATTGGACGCTTCGATTGCATTTTCTGCATGGACGTACTACCCCATCTTTCTCGCACCCAGCGCACCGCACTGCTGGAGCGCCTGCATCTTTATCTTGAACCGGGCGGATATCTTTTCCTCAGCCAGACGGAAAAGCTCTGCGCCCCGAACCTGAACTTCCGCTCGGAAACTTACGATGGCTATACCTTCCATCGTAAGCCGCTGGCGGCTAGCGCGGCTTACGGGCGATAGAACGGGCGATAGAAATGAGCGGCCGCAGTTTCCTTTCCCCCGTTCTGGACCCTATAGGCCGAGGTCATTCCTGGAGCTTTCACCTGCAATCGAAAACCCGCACCTTGCCCTTACTTCGATGGGCTTGGCGCCCCCGCCTGCGCATTTTCATTTGACTCGCCAGGGATGGGGGTGTATTGGTATGGGCGCGCCGCTATGGTACAGCGCCTCTGTTTCCTCCTGCTTCTGTTCGCGGCCGCGCCAACCCCGGCGCGGGACAAGGCCGAGAACTGGATCGAAGTGCGCAGCCCGCACTTCACGGTGGTCATCAACTCCAACGAAAAGCAGGGACGGCGTATCGCCGATCAATTCGAGCGCATGCGATCGGTGTTTCATGTAGCGTTTCCGAAATTACAGATCGATCCGGGAACCCCGATTATCGTATTGGCCATCAGGGACGAGAAGGACTTCAAAGCCCTCGAACCGGAGGCTTATCTGGCCAAGGGGTCGCTGAAGTTGGGTGGGTTATTCCTCCGGGCTGCGGACAAGAATTATGTCTTGATGCGGCTCGATGCCGAGGGAGAGCATCCCTACGCAGTGGTGTACCACGAATACACGCACTTGCTTGTGACCAAGGCTGCCGAGTGGATGCCGTTGTGGCTGAACGAAGGCCTGGCTGAGTTTTACCAGAACTCCGATATTCGTGAAAAAGATGTGTCGCTCGGCGAGCCTAGCGGGGAGAACCTTTTGTTGTTGCGGCAGAACCGGCTGCTGCCCTTAGCGAGCTTGTTTACCGTCGACGCCTCCTCGCCCTACTACCACGAGGAAAACAAGGGCTCCATCTTTTACGCCGAGTCGTGGGCGCTTACTCACTATATCTTCATGAAAGATCACCAGGACAAGGGATCGCGATTGGCCCAATATGCGGAACTTCTGATTCAGAAAGTCGATCCGGTTACCGCCGCCACCCGCGCCTTCGGCGACTTAAAGCAACTGCAGTCCATGCTGGAAAACTACATCCGGCAAGGCAGCTTCGGGTATTTCAAGATGATGGCCACGACCGAGGTGGATGATTCGGCCTTCAGCGTTCAGGCTCTTACCCCAGCCCAGTCCGACGCGGTTCGAGCGGACTTCTTGGCCTACAACCAAAGGACTGCAGATGCCCAGGCGCTTATCGATCAGGTGTTCGAGGAAGATCCGAACAACGTTTCGGCACAAGAAACGATGGGATTCATTGAGTTTCGTCAGGGCCATCTGGAAGAAGCGCGCAAGCGTTACGCGCAGGCAGTTCAACTCGATTCGCAAAGCTTTCTGGCGCACTATTACTTCGCTGCAATTTCAATGAGCGGTCAAATCGCCGCAGCGGACGAAGCGCGGGTGGAAAGCAGCCTGCGAAGCGCAATTAAACTGAACCCATCGTTTGCCCCGAGCTACGACCGGCTGGCTGTTTTTCTGGGAATGCGCCGTCGAAATCTCGACGAAGCGCGCATGATGGGGGTGACCGCGGTCTCTCTGGACCCGGCAAACATTGGGTATCGCATCAATATGGCCAACGTTCTGTTAGCGATCGGACAGGGCCAGAATGCAGTCCGGGTGCTTGGCCTTGCCGCGAAACTAGCGAAATCTCCGCAGGAAAGCCAGGCGGTCGACCATCTTCTGATGAACGCCCAGGAATACGCAGAGGCGCAAGAACAAAATGCAGCGCAGAATCGGCGCCTGTCGGAAGAATCGAAGGCTGATTTGCCATCTACGCCCTCAGCCGAGGCTGATATACCACATCTTGTCCGCCGCAAAGAATTCGTCGCCAGCGGCCCACATCATTTCGTATGGGGAGTCCTGAAAGCGGTGCATTGCGATGAGCCCAGGTTGGACTTAACCGTATCTTCTGGCGCAAAGACGCTCACTCTGCATGCCGACAACTTTTACAAGATTCAATTCAGCGCGCTTAACTTTCAACCCAGCAGCGATCTTAAACCCTGCAGCGATCTGGAAAACCGTCCCGCGAAAGTCGAATACGTTGAATCCGCCGACAAAACCGATTCTCCGCGCTTGATCGCGATCGAACTGCATAAGTAGGGCGCCGGCCTGCCCTGGATCCCTCGGACGTTATCATCCTTGTGGGCCGTAAAACCACTCCGTTCAGGGAGTGGATATAAGGCTTGCCTTTTTGTGGAAGCTACAGCAAAATTTTCTTCGTACCTTAGCTGGGTTTGAAGACCGAGCACCTAAAGGTCGGCTGTGACGGAGCGAGTCTCTGTCCAAAAACCAGGCGAATGCAATAAAGCTACAAGTGGGCCCGGGCAGGGCCTTCAGGCGCTAACGTAGGGAGATTAAGCCCATGCGTAGCCTGAGAAGGAATCCCCGCGATTTATGGCGGGGAGGATGTCTAAATTAAGATGTCAAAATAAATAAAAGAAGGATTGTCGGTTAGCAAAATTGTCCTCGGTAAGGCGCAGGTGGGTAAAAACCGAGCCGAGCCGGGCTCGGCCGGACAGCCGAGGGCGGCTGTCTCTACCGAGACCGAGCCGCTTTCCTGGTTTTGGCTAAAAGCCCAGAGCGAACCGCCAAGAGCTGGTTTATGGACTTCAAACTGGTTTCCAACTACAAGCCGCAGGGCGACCAAGGTCGTGCCATCGAGACGTTGCTGCGCGGAGTGTTTGACCGCGAGCCACATCAGGTTTTGCTTGGGGTCACTGGATCGGGCAAGACCTTCACCATGGCCAAGGTGATCGAAGCGGCGAATCGCCCGACTTTAGTCATGGCGCATAACAAAACGCTGGCCGCGCAGCTGTATCACGAGTTCAAGAATTTTTTCCCCCACAACGCGGTCGAATATTTCGTTTCGTATTACGACTACTACCAGCCGGAGGCCTACGTCCCCGCTGCTGACCTGTACATCGAAAAAGAAGCGACGATCAACGACGAACTCGACAAGCTGCGATTGTCGGCCACGCGGTCGCTCTTTGAACGCCGCGACGCGCTGATCGTGGCTTCGGTGAGCTGTATTTACGGCCTCGGTTCCCCCGAAGCTTATTACGGAATGATGATGTTTCTCGAGAAAGGCCAGAAGATCAAACGCGAGGAGATTACGCGCCGGCTGGTCGACATCCTCTACGAACGCACCAACGGAGATTTCCGGCGGGGCACGTTTCGCGTGCGCGGCGATGTGATCGAAGTATTTCCTACGTACGACGACATGGCCTACCGCATCGAGTTGTGGGGCGATGAGATTTCATCGCTCACCCAGGTCGATCCGCTGTTCGGCACGGTGAAGCAGAAATACATGCGGCTACCGATTTATCCCAAAACCCACTATGTCATGAAGGAAGAAACGCGCGCCTCGGCCGTGGATTCGATCAAGAAAGAACTGGTGTGGTGGGAAGCGGAACTGGAGAAGCAAGGGCGGCTGGTGGAAGCGCAGCGCATCCATCAGCGCACCCTGTTTGATCTTGAAATGATCAAGGCCATGGGGTTTTGCCATGGCATCGAGAATTATTCACGGCACTTTACCGGACGCTTGCCGGGCGAACCTCCGCCCACCCTGCTGGATTATTTTCCGCGGGACTTCCTGATGTTCATCGACGAGTCGCACGGGACGGTGCCGCAGCTGCGCGGAATGTACGCGGGCGACCGCTCCCGAAAGGAAACGCTGGTCGAGTATGGTTTTCGCATGCCATCCGCGCTGGATAATCGTCCACTGACGTTTGAGGAATTCGAGCACCGCACCAACCAACTGGTCTACGTTTCTGCAACCCCGGGACCGTACGAGCTGACGAAGTCTGCCGGGGTGGTGGTGGAGCAGATCATTCGGCCAACTGGACTGATCGATCCGGAGGTCGAAGTTCGACCCGTGAAGGGGCAGATTGACGATCTGTTGCACGAGATTCGCGCCCGGGCTGAGCGGGGCGAGCGCGTGCTGGTGACCACCCTGACCAAACGCATGTCCGAAGATCTGGCCGAGTACTATGCCGAGGTGGGCGTGAAATGCCGCTACCTGCATTCCGAGATCGAAACCCTGGAGCGGGTGAAGATCTTGCGCGACTTGCGCAAAGGCGAGTTTGATGTCTTGATTGGCATCAATCTACTGCGCGAGGGGTTGGATCTGCCGGAAGTATCGTTGGTGGCAATTCTGGACGCGGACAAGGAAGGATTCCTGCGGTCGACGGGATCTTTGATCCAGACCATCGGCCGCTGCGCACGACATTTGAACGGCCGCGCCATTCTTTATGCCGACCGCATGACTGATTCGATGAAGCGCGCCATCGACGAAACCTTGCGGCGCCGCGCCATTCAGACGGCTTATAACCAAGAGAATGGAATCACGCCGGAGTCCATCGTGCGTCCGCTCGACATGACGCTGGCCGGAATCGTCGCCGCCGATTATGCTGACCTGACCGGGGGCGAGTCTGAGGGCATGCCCGAGTTCAGAACCCAGGAAGAAGTTGATGCCTACATCGGCAAGCTCGAAAGCGACATGCGCGAAGCGGCAAAGCGGTTCGAGTTCGAGAAGGCTGCGAAGCTGAGGGATACGATCAAAGAGCTCCGGACAAAGGAATTTTTGTTCGCCTGAACCGCGGAGGACGATCGCCCCGGAGCTGTTGTTTCGCGCCGCTTACCTTGCCGGGAACGCTTTCTATCGCTTCTGACCGAGACCAGGCCAAACCCATATTTATGGGCTACTCCACCGTCGGCCGCAAATCTACTTTCTGGGTTGCGATCGTCACCCGGGTCGGGGGCAGTTTGGGCGGCGGCCAGTCTTCCGTGTAAGCCTCGATTGCGATCGTGCCGGCAATCTTGCTGGATTGCACGATGACTTGCGCGAGGCCATTGAACAGGCTGCGCTTGGGGGCCGTGTCGGACTCCTGGCAGTTGGGATCGCCGTTGCCCACGCCGATTAACGCTCCTTCGCCGCTCACTTTAAAGCTGATCGTGGGACCGGCAGTGGGAATCGCCCGGCCTTCCTTGTCGAGCACTTCCACCCGCACCACGGTGACGTCTTCGCCATCCGCGTGAATCTCGGTTCGGTCGGGAGTAAGACGGATCGACTCGGGCTCGCCGGTCGTCTCGCGCTTTTCCACCAGCACGACTTTGCCATCTCTGCTGCCCCGCGCCTCAAGAACGCCCGGCTCGTACTTTACCTTCCATTCGAGATGCGTCAGGGGCAGCACTTTTTGAGAGCCGCAGCTTTTGCCGTTCAGGAAAAGTTCCACGGAATCGAGGTTGGAGTGCACCCATACCGAGATCGCTTCGCCTTCGCGCTGATCCCAGTTCCAGTGCGGAAACAGATGGAGCACGGGCTCGGAACCCCACCATGCCTGATAGTAATAAAAATCGTCCTTGGGAAAACCGCACATATCCACAATGCCAAACTGCGAGTTGATGGAAGGCCAGGCGTAGGGCGTGGGCTCGCCGCGATAGTCGAATCCGGTCCAGGCAAAGCCTCCGGACAGCCATTCCCGTGCGGCGTAAAACTTCCACCACTCCTCGGCGAGTTCAGACCAAGAAGTATGATTCAGGTCGTAGGCGCTTACCCAGTTACGCAACTTGTCGGTCGAATAAATGCCTCGCGTGGAAACGGTGCTGGCCGTCTCCGAGCCAACGCAGGGCTTTTTCGGATGCTCCTTGTGCCAGTCGTCTGGGACGTTCAGATTGTAGTTAAATCCCATCACATCCAGCGGGTCGGGGAAGTGTGTGTTGAAGCTTTGATTCACCGCTGCGGTGCAAAGCCGCGTGGGATCAAGCTCATGCGTGCGCGCCACCATTTCGGCAATGACCCGCGGGCCCTGCGGAGTGCTCTGCAGCACCCACTCTTCGTTGCCCACGGACCACAGAATGATGGACGGCGAGTTGCGATAACGCTTCACCATCAGTTCAAGCTGCGTCATCCCTTCCGCAGTGGAGCTCATCAGGCGCGTCTCGCACATCATCATCATGCCCAGGCGGTCGCAGGCTTCGACCCACTCCGGCGTAGGCATGTTGTGCGACGTGCGCACGGCGTTGCCGCCCATATCTTTCAGCACAGCGACGCGATACCATTGCAAGCGGTCGGGAAGCGCGGCGCCTACGCCTGCGTGATCCTGATGATTGCAGGTGCCTTTGATCTTTACCGGCTTGCCGTTGAGAAAAAATCCTTTGTCGGCATCGAAAGCGATGGTGCGCACCCCGAAACTCACACGCTCTCGATCGCGGGGTTTTCCGCCGGACTCAACCGTCACGACCGCCGAATAAAGGTACGGGGTCTCCGGCGACCAGCGCTCGGGATTCGGGAGGTTCGCAGTTGCGGTGAAGGTGGCAGAGCCGTCGCGAGCGACCGACTGGGGAGCGGAATCGGCAGCGGCAACCGGCTTGCCCGCAGCGTCTAAGATCTGCCAGTGTACGCGGCAGGCCTCCGGCTGACGGCCTTCGTTTTGCACGACTGCCCCTAGTGTCAGCGTTGCCGTGGCGCTGTTGACGGAAGTTCGGACATAGCTGTCGCGGTGTCCGAGGTGCAGCGGGTCGGTCTTGGTCAGCCAAACATGCCGGTAGATCCCGGCTCCCTCATAAAACCAGCCATCGCCGAAGCTGGCGTCCATGCGGACGACCAAATAGTTCTTGCCGCCATAATTCAGAAAGTCAGTGAGGTCGAAGCGGAAGGGCGCGTAGCCGTTGTCGTTGCGGCCCAGGAACGAGCCGTTCAAAAATACCAGCGCGTCCCGGAAGGCTCCGTCGAACTCGAGCACCACGCGGCGTCCGCCGTCTTCTTGAGGAACATCGAATACCCGCCGGTACCAACCCACGCTGGTTTCGGGATAGCGGCGGCCCAGCGGTTTGTAGCCGTGCCCTTGCTGTTCTTCATCGCGCACAAAGGGCAGTTCGACCGCCCAGTCATGCGGCAGGTTCAATGGCCGCCACTGGGAATCGTCGAATTTTTCCAGAGCAAATTTGAATTCGCCCGTCTTGGCGAAATCGCCCTGGCCCATGCCGAATCCAAGATCACGCCGCGGGTCGCTGCCATGTCCCTGAAAAAACTTCCAGCCGAAGTCGAAGAGCAGATGCTCGCGCGGAGCCATCGCGGCCAGGGCCTCCGCCGACGCTCGGCCGGGATAGCCTGCGAGTAACGCATGGGCTCGGCCCACTGAGCCTGCGACGAGTGTGGAAGCGGACAGTGCAAGGCTGGAGCGAAGAAGATCGCGACGGGTAAAAGAATTCATTCACTACCTCGCACAGCAGATCAGATTGGACAGCCACAGACGGAAAGACCAGGAAAGATTAGGAAGCCTGCATTATAGCGGCACAGGAAACCCTCATCCTGGAGCTCGTCCAGCTTCCGATCCGCCCGACGGTCGTGGGGAATCGGGCGTGGCCCGTGCCCGCGCTCGCAAGCCTTGGCCGCGCAGCAGCACGCGAGCAGCCGAACTGAACAGTGCAATCGCGCCGCATATATCGATAAACAGTTTCCCGCCATCCAGGAAATCGACTTTGTTGTTCGAAAGTTGAGGATCCGAGAACATACTGTGGATGAACACAAATACGAACGCGGGAAAAACAAGTAAATGGAGCTTCTTCCACAAGGGGCGAGCCAGGCGCAGGCGAAACACGGAGGTGACGATCACGATCAACAGCCCGTACAGACCAATCGCACCCAGAGTGTTCAGCGTTGGTTGCACCGGCGACCACAGGGGAAGCACAATATCTCCCAATCCGAAGTGAATCGTGTTCCGGAGCAGCAGTACGCAGGGATGTAAAACGATGAGTAGCAGAACCAGGTACGCAGTCCAGCGGTGCAGTACGAAAATGTTGATACGGCGATGGGGCCACAACCGCACGGGACTATAGCGCAGCGCGATCAAAAGTCCCAAAACCATGTTCACCGTAGCCGTGCCCACGGCTGCCAGTCCCAGGTAGGCGCACACGTCGAGGATATTCATCGATGGTTGACGATCATTAAAACATGAACGCTGGCGATCAAGCCGAAATCTGAATACGGCGAGGCGACAACACTAGCTTGTTATCCGGTGGAGCGTAAAACCCCGTCCTTCAGGAGGGGGATGTAAGCGACTGAGCTGGGAGTCTTTGCTGGTCAATATTCTCTTTGAGGATGCTGATTGGAGCTCCACCACAAGAAGCTGCGAAGTACGACAGTGACCACAGAGCGCCTTTCCAATACCGCTTCACCAAATCGGGCCGTTGCTGTCTGAGCATTCGGCTGGACACGCCTTTCAGAGAGTTGACTTTCGCAGCATCGGAGACGCTAACGTAAGCGGAGTAACGCTATGCGTAGTCTGAATCTTCGCCCTTCAGGGCGGAGAGGTTCAAGGTTTCACTTGTCCCATGCCCACAATCTTCGAGGACGTACGGAACTTCTTGTAGTCGCGGAAGGTGCCGGCATCTTCTTCATTGTCGCTCTTGAACAACGCCAGTCGTACGTCGACTTTGGCCTCATAGTGCTGCGGCAGCCAGACCTCATCATTGACGCGAGTCTGCTCATATACAAAGCGAGTGCCCTTGTGAATGCGCGCCAGCACCCAGCCGAACGAAACCGTGTCGATGGCCTCGACATCCATCTTTGCGAGTTGCATCTCGCGCTTGTCGACCCACAGCCGGCCGTGGAACTTGGAAAGCATCTGGGCTTCCCGTAACTGCGCATGGAACTCCGGGCGCGGCTCCCCATCAATCACCCAAGTGTCGCGTCCGTTAAGCATCTCACTTCCCACCAGGCGGAAGTTGTAGGCGTCGGCTACTTCGCTCACAAACTCCCGTCCTTTTTGCCGGGCCTTTTCTTTTTCCGCTTGTTGTTTTCTCTGTTCGTCCTCCGACTCGTTCTTGCGCTTGTCGGCCAGCTTCTGAATTCTTTCCTCTTCTTTGGCTGCGTCTTTTCCAGCCAGCGGTTTGTCGTCTTTTTCGATCAGTCGCGCGACCGACTCGCCGTAGAGCTCCATAATTTCGTAGGTTTTCGTTTCCGTGGATTTTATCTGTCCCTTGCCGTCCAGCTTGTGCGTGACTTCGCGATCGACGTAGGTGTAATCGCGCAGCTTCTTGTAGTTTTCGCGGTAATTCTGCGCCACCACGCGGGTTAACTCCCGCATCTGCTGCTGCGAGAGCTTGCCGTTCCCATCCGGCGTCAAATCGGGCAAGGATGTGGCTTTGGAAAGCGACGAGTCAGAAGCGATCGGTTCAGAACTCGGTGCCTCCGGTGGCGTGGATGGGGGCTGATCCTGCTGCGCGAACCCCGGCGGACCAAGAAAGAGAAGATCAATAAGAAGAATGAACCAACCCAGATGGAGTGCTCTCATGCTTTGTTTTACCTTAACGCATACGAGCCGGACGCCGTAGCCAAACGCGTTTGGTGGGCTCAGCATGGCCGCAACCCCCCAGGTCTCCAAGGGGCAGCCCAGCGGATCCTCCACTCGCAGCCGGGCCGAAATCCCCGATTCGCTGATGTCCACCGCGCTGCCCTCGAGCCAGAGGACAGTCGCGCGGATAAACGCGAAGGTCCAGTTCCCAACCTCCAGCGGGGACGGCGAGCGTCTACCAAGTCGTCAGCCTGCCGGGTTGGAGAGCCCTGTGCGATTCCACGGTGCCTTCCGGACCAGAAACCGTGCGTCGCCGACCGACGGTAGACGCTTGATCCGAGTCTAACGCCGGCGGTCGACTGAGCACAGAGAGGGTCCTGGTCTAAGAAGCGGCGATAGGTTGGCGGAGCTTGAGGCAACTCAGTCTCTTTTCTTCTGGTGAGCTTTCCCCAGGCACTCTGCCTGGAAGAGCCGTTCATCGACCCGGTGTAATCGCTTCGCTTGCGCCTTGGTCAGAAGCGAATAGTGCCTAATTTCGAACAGGTGATCAACGATGAACCATACGGGCTGGTCCGTGGTCATCCAGTTCTGAGAGTCGAAGCGCTTCAGCTGGACCGGAACCGAGTAGCGCCGCAGAGTGCGCTCCCGCCGCAGATTGAAGTAAGCGTTGAAATAGCTTAGGGCTAATTCCCGCAGAGTGCGATAGACCGGTTCGCGCCAGCGGCATCCAGCGTAGTTTGACTTGGCCACCGCGCCCCAGCAGCCTGCCTGGCGGTAAATCGCGATCACATGGTCGGTATCGTGTTCCGCCTCGAAATCCAGCAACAGCGGAGGATATCCGTTAGCCCGCAACGCCGCCGCCGCAAAGATCGCGCCCTCCAGGCAGTGAGAGGTTTCTTCGGCCAGCACCTTGCGCGGAGACCATGCGGTGTCTTCCAGATGATAGGGCATGTCATCCAGAAACCGTTGGATGCCGTCGGGAGTTTTCATGCTGTGCAACTTGCGCAGTTCCTTTCCCGTGAATCCGGTGACGGAGCCAGAGTTGTGAGGGGTCATAGTTTGGGGTTCTTTTCGTCCCTACGCGGAGAACACGACGCTTAACTCTTGCGCCGAATCCACCAGTACGTCGGGCGATTCGTTTTCGAGCGTATGGGGAGCGAATCCGTAGGTGACGCCAACAGTCCACAGTCCGGCATTGCGCCCGGTGCGCACGTCCACCTGAGAGTCCCCCACAATTGCAGCCCGCTCCGGCGTTAGGTTGCTCTCCTGCAGCAATTGGCGCGCGCCTTGCGGGTCGGGCTTCTTGGTGGCGAAGCTGTTGCCGCCATACACCTGGGAGAAGAACTGCCCCAGCCCGAGGCCTTCGACGATGGCCCGCGAAGCCTTTACGGGCTTGTTGGTAAGGACCGCCAATCGGCGCGGAGTTCCGTTGGACGACTGCTGAATCCCCGCAAGCGCCTGCGCGATTCCCGGGTAGACGGTGGTGTGATCGAGTTTGTGCTCGCGATAATAAGAAAGGAAGAACTCCAGACCTTTGCCCACCAGTGCTTGATCGGCGGCCTCGGCGCCGAGCGCCCGCTGAATCAGGATTGGTGCACCGTCGCCTACGTAGCTGGCAATTACCTCGTCCGGCAACTCTGGCCGGTCGATATGACGGAGCGCCGCATTGACGGAATGCACCAGATCAAGGCGCGAATCGATCAGCGTTCCGTCCAGATCGAAGATCACGAGCTGAATGGAGTGGGGGTCGAAGGCTAGTCGCGTGCGAATCATCTTCTGCCAGAATAAAGCACTCAGCACTCAGCCGCCAGCATTGCGGCAGGGCGTGGCTCCGGTCTCGGAGCGGGAGAGGCGAGCCAGGCTCGGTTGCCCCTCTTCCGCGTTGCCAAATACGCCGACATGTTCGGGGCGAGGGGAACTGAACCTTGACTGCGCCTGCGGCAGCGGTTGCTCACGGCCCATCCGGAAGGGCTCGATTTTGTTTTCACCGTCTGTGACAAGGCCGCCAACCAGGCCGCGAGCGAGGTCTCTTCAGATCTGGCCCAGCCAATCGATGAGTGCACCCTGGGATATTCCCGATCCGGCCGCGCTGCAGGGCACCGGCGGAACCGGTTCAAAAGGCTTTCCCCGAGGCCAGCTATGAGCTGGAATGTTGCAACCGAGGCTCGGAACGGGAACACCCAGGTATCTTTCGTCCCACTCGTTGGATTGATTTCCCAGGCATCGGTCACGTGGCCCAACCCTTGTCTCCGCGAAAACTTCGGTACTTTTCCAACCTCCCGTTAGCATTTACAATCCAACAGGTTCTGGCCGCCGCATGGAATCCTAAGGCGCTGGCGGGAATCTAATTGGGACGAGGACCCAGGGACCTGGATGGCCACGACGAAGATTGACCCCAAACTGGCCCTAACCGCTAACGGCGCGAAGAAGGGCAAGCTGTATGAAGGACTTACGCGCGACCAGCTCATCCAAGCCTACCGCATCATTTACACCTCCCGGCGCATCGACGACAAGGAAATCCTGCTCAAACGCCAGCAAAAGATCTATTTTCAGATGTCCGGGGCCGGGCACGAGGGCATTGGCGCGGCTGCTGGCCTGGCGCTGAAAGCGGGTTATGACTGGTTCTACCCTTACTATCGAGATCGCGCACTCTGTCTGGCTCTCGGGGTCAAACCTTACGACATGTTCCTGCAGGGAGTGGGTGCGGCGGACGACCCCAGTTCCGGAGGGCGCCAGATGCCCTCGCACTGGAGCTATCCTAACCTGCACATTGTGACCCAGTCGTCGCCGACAGGTTCACAGATTCTGCAGGCAGTTGGCTGCGCCGAGGCAGGACGCTATTTGGCGCGGCATGCCAAGGCAGCGGACGTTCCCGCCTCCCATCTTACCGACTACCGCCAATTTAAGAAGGTCAGCTTCCAGGGCGATGAAGTGACTTACGTTTCTTTGGGCGACGGCACTTCCAGTGAAGGCGAGTTCTGGGAAGCCATGAACGCCGTCGCGCTGGGCAAGCTTCCGGTTATTTTCTGCGTTGAGGACAATGGGTACGCCATTTCGGTTCCGGTCGAATTCCAGACCGCGGGGGGCAACATTTCGCGTCTGGTTTCCGGATTCCCCAACTTCCATTTCGAAGAAGTCGACGGCACCGATCCGGTGGCCAGCTACGCCGCATTCCAACGGGCTACGCGCTACTGTCGCGAGGGACACGGTCCCGCGTTTATCCATGCCCACGTCATTCGCCCCTATTCCCATTCGCTATCGGATGATGAGCGCCTGTACCGTCCCGACGCCGAGCGCGAACGCGACGCCCAACGTGATCCGGTCACGCGCACTCAAATGTTCCTGTTGCGCGAAGGCATCCTCGACGAGAAGGGCATCAACCAGCTGGAGAAAGAAGTTGAGGCCGAGCTGCAGACGGCGGTCGACGCGGCGCTGGAAGCGCTTCCGCCCGCACCCGAAAGCGTCACCCGGTTTGTGTATTCGCCCGATCTCGATCCCGCGTCCTCTACATTTGACACGCAGCCGGTGCCGGCCGAAGTCCCCGCTGACGGCAAAAAGCCTGCTGGCAAGACCATGGCCGACCTGATTACGATGACGCTGCGTGATGAAATGCAGCGCGACGAACGCATTGTGATCTTTGGCGAAGATGTTGCTGACTGCAGCCGCGAGGAGTATTTGAAGCGCAAGCTGGTCAAAGGCAAGGGTGGAGTTTTCAAGCTCACCTTCGGCCTACAATGCGAGTTCGGCAACGATCGTGTGTTCAATGCGCCGCTCGCCGAAGCTGCAATCGTGGGGCGTGCCACCGGTATGGCCACCCGCGGCCTCAAGCCGGTGGTGGAAATTCAGTTCTTCGATTACATCTGGCCCGCGATGATGCAGATTCGCGACGAACTTAGCGTGATCCGCTGGCGTTCGAACAATGGATTCTCCTGCCCGGTGGTGATTCGCGTCGCCATCGGCGGATACCTGACCGGCGGCGCCATCTACCACTCGCAGTGTGGCGAGAGCATCTTTACGCACATACCCGGTCTGCGCGTCGTCTTTCCGTCGAACTCGCAGGATGCGGCGGGATTGTTGCGCACTGCAATTCGTTGTGATGATCCGGTCCTGTTTCTGGAACACAAGCGCCTCTATCGCGAGTCCTTCGGCCGCGCCGCCTATCCCGGACCCGAGTACATGATTCCATTCGGCAAGGCGAAGGTGGTCCAGGCTGGCACCGATCTGACGGTAATCACCTACGGCGCAGTGGTTCCGCGCGCTCTGCAAGCCGCGCAGAAGTTGGAACGCGAACAAGGCGTGAAAGTTGAACTGATCGACTTGCGCTGCCTGAATCCCTTCGACTGGGAGACCATCGCGGCGTCGGTCGCCAAGACGAATCGCGCGCTGGTGGCCTACGAAGACACACTGAGCTGGGGCTACGGTGCAGAAATAGCGGCCCGCCTCGCCGACCAGCTCTTCGACCAGCTTGACGCTCCCGTCCGCCGCGTTGCCGCCAAAGATGTTTTCGTCGCCTACCAGCCGATCCTGGAAGATGCGATTCTTCCCCAGCCCAACGACTTGTTCCTGGCGATGAAGGAGCTGGCGGAGTATTGAAGCACGGCTAGCGATTGCCGGCTAGTTGCTAGGCAGAACGCTTCGGCTACGATGCAAACCAGATCGTCCGCAAAGATCCACCAGTTCCTCGCGCCGTTAGCCTCGATTCGCATAGCCCGGGGGGCGTTTTCCTTCCCGCTAGGGCAAGGATTTTAACCGCCCTTCGCAATTCAGAGAAAGAGGCAGGTGGAAGTTGACGACAAACCCAGCGCCACCGGTCCAAACCGAGTCCACCGATCAAAAGATCCACCTTAGGCATGCGTGAAGATCGGTGTGAAGCGGGGGGGCCAATTCCCCAGGCTAAGCCGCCCTACATTACGAACGCTTTTCCCGCAATTCGATCTTGATTGTCCGTTCCGGCAGAGGATGCTAGGCTCGAAAGAAGTGGGTTCCACTTACGCCAAACCGTTGCAACGGAGTCCATCTGCGCCCCACCGACTGACCGATTGGTTACAGTCGGCCTCGGCGGAGGTGTGGGTCAAATTTCTGCTGGCACTGGTGGGCCTGGGACTGGCTTTCGGGGCAGCGCTTTTCTCCACCGTGTCGCGCGATGCCGGCAATGTTTGGGCGACGGTGATTCTGGCGTCGACCTCGCTGGTGCTCGCGACTTTAGTCGGACTGGTCACCGTGCCGTACCTGGCGCGGCGCGTGGCCGTGGAACGTCTGCGAGAGTCTTTCGACTACGACGTGACGCGCGCTGGCGTGATCTACGCATTAGTGACCCTGGTGATTGGCATTGCCGCTCTGAATACCGGCAACAATCTTCTCTATGTTGTTGTCGCGGCCATGCTCGCGGCAATCCTGGTTTCCGGAGTCGTCTCCGCCTGGGTGCTGCGCTGGCTGCAACTGGACGTTCGCCTGCCGGAGCATGTTTTCGCAGGCCGGCCGGTGGCAGGACGCATCGTTCTGCGCAACCCGCGCCGATTTTTGCCTTCCTTTTCCATCCGCGTGGTTTCCACACGGAAGAAGCGAAAAAGACCGAGCAAGCAATGGCGATGGGAAGCGACCACATTTGCCTTTCCCTTTAACCGGCCGTCCGAGCAGCAGTGGGTGCGCTTGCCGGACCGGCGTCTGCGCCGCGTCACCGTAGTTCCACCGCCTCCGGGAATTTTTCAGGGGATGGCATACTTTCCGTTCCTGCCTCCACACTCCGAGTTGTCCGCCGATCTGGAGCTAAGATTCGACCAGCGTGGCCGTTATCGCGAAGACAGCTTCGGTCTGGCCACGCGTTTTCCGTTTGCCTTCCTTACCAAAACGCGGCACGTGTCTTTGCCGAGAGAGGTGCTGGTCTATCCGCGCATCGAGCCCACCGACGAAGCCTTCGAAGTTCTTCCGCTGGTCCGCGGCGAGTGGGAGAGTTTTGTCCGCGGCCGGGGCTCTGAACTCTACCGCATGCGCGAATATATGCCCGAAGACTCGGCTCGCCATGTCGACTGGAAGGCGACCGCAAAATCGGGCTCGCTGAAAGTCAGGGAATTCGCCCGCGAGGACGAGCGCAAACTGTGCATCGCCTTCGACAATCCACAGCCGGGCCTGATTTCCGAACGAGCCTACGAAAAGGCGGTCGATCTGGCGGCCTCGCTGGCTTGGCATTTTTCAACGCAAGAGGCGCAGGTGTCGTTCCTCCTTCCCGGACGTCCGCGCACCTCCGACCTGCATGAGTATCTGGCGTGGCTGGCGGTCATCGAGCCGGGAAGCAGCGAATCCGATGCTCAGGGGCAGAAAATGAAGACCGAACGCAGCGGGGCATACCCGGCAGATTCGCTCCACGAATTGAACCTCGGCAATACGGATGCGTACAATATTGTGATCACAGCTCGGCCGCGTGGAAGCCTGCCCACGGCTTTGTGGAACTGCTCGTACTTCATCTTCGCTGCCGACGATGCCAGGGCAGAGAACCCTTCCCTATAGCGACTCTGCATTTCTGATCCGCCCGATGCGGGCGAGATTTCTTCGCTGCCCAACCTTTTTCCCTTTCATTGCATCTTCTTTCCGGCATATACTCGCGCCCCAATGGTGCTTTTGGACGACTCCGAACCCTGTCTCCGGGAGATGTCAAATGCGTATCCGCGACCTGATCAAAGATCAAAACACGTTGCAAGCGGAATTGGGCGAAACCGTGCTCGAAACCGTGCGACTCATGGTGGAGCACAACATCGGTGCCGTGCCCGTCTTGCACAACGGCAAGCTGGTCGGGATTTTTTCGGAGCGAGATCTCATGAAGCGGGTGGTGGCCGAAGGCCGCGATCCCCGCAGCACGTGTATGGCCGAGGTCATGACCGACGATCCCCTGACGATCAGCATGAACGAAGATCTGGAAAACTGCATGGCCCTGATGCGGAGCCACAGTTTCCGCCACCTGCCCGTATGTCACGAGGGACAGCTGGTGGGAATGGTGTCGTTGCGCGACATCCTACTGCACGATTTGAACGAGAAGGATGATGAAGTGCGCATGATGCGCGCCTACATCCACTCCACGCCCGACGCATGATTGCGCCCATCCTCACCTGAGTGCGCCCGAGCCGGGCTGTTTCCCTGGTCCTCACGTGCGTACGTTCTCGCCCAAGGTTCCCTGAGTGCTCCAACGGGCTGCGCACCAAGTTCGGCTGTTCCCTTCAAACCCCTAGCACGAAGGTAACCTTGCGCCAGGGAGACTTCCAACAGTAACGTTACGAGTAATTACTTCAGTGCATTGAACATCGGGTTGGGAGACGCTAACGTTACGGGTACGAGCTGAAGAAGTCATCTCCAGCTATGCCGAATACTGTGGCGGTTCTTAGTTCCGCCCGTCAGGCTCGCCTTGCCGACGAGCGGGAAAAGATGAGCGACCAATGATGAGCGAAAAAATGAGAGTTGTCTATTACGCGCTCTGGATCGCCCATCCCGTCCTCCAGATCGGAATCGCCACTATCATGCTCAGGCGCGGGCTGCACCGCAAGTTCAAGTTTTTCTTCGGCTACATTTTGACTCAGCTGGCCACTTTTGCCGTAGTATTTCCGGCCGCCTGGCACAGCTATTCCGCATTGTTCTATCTCTATTGGGCTTGCGACGCCCTCAGCGTGGCTTTTGGCTTTGCCGTGATTCACGAAGTCTTCCTGGACGTTTTTCGACTGTTCCATACCTTGCGCGATCTGGGCAGCGTGCTGTTCAAGTGGGCGGGCCTGGTCATGCTGCTGGTAGCCGGTGTGGTTTCGGTTTCCACCAATTCGTCGGAGATCGCGCCCTGGATGCAGGCCATCGTCACTTCGCAACGATGCGTGCGCATCATTCAAATCGGGATGGTCCTGTTCTTGCTCTTTTTCGCCCACTATGTGGGCGTCAGCCGTCGCCAGCACAGCTTCGGCATCGCCCTGGGCTTCGGCTCTTTTGCCGTGATCGAACTGGTGCTGATTTGCTCCTGGGTGGGAAATCATCTGAGCGGCACATGGATGAGCGTGCTGAACATGGCCGCCTACAACGGCAGCTTACTCGTCTGGGTTGGCTATGTCGCAGTGACGCGGCCGGCACGCGATGCCTCGTTGTCTTTGTTGCAGCCTCAGCGTTGGGAGCAGAGCCTTAGCGATATCCATCACCCGCTGCCTTCCGACTCTCTGATTCCCATGTTTGAAGGCATGGTGGACCGCGCGCTTTCCCGCACTCATCAGGACGCAACCGTTGCGCCAGACACTCTGGTCGCCAGTACTTCCGCCCGCGCCGCAGCCGCAAACAGCAACTTCAGCCTTCCCGCAGCGCAGGTAAGCCCCAAGCTTTAGTCGCCTGAGCGGTTCGTTTCCTTCCAGCAGATTTCCTGCTGATTTCCTCGAAGTGCCGATGTGTTCGGAAATCGTAACTGAAGAGCCAAGAAATGCGCCCTCAATAGTTTTTGGAGATTAGCTAAAGAAAGACTTCGTTAAATGTACGGAAGTTGTTGCGAAGGCAGGATATATTATGGTTCGACCTTGCGTCCCGAAGCTTCAGCCAAGGAAACGAATTCCGTATGAAAATTATTGCACACGCAGCTTGACACGTGCCCTATAATGCGGCTCCGCGAACAAGGTTCCTTTCGGGGAGACTCTACGCGGAATAGGAGACGAACCCATGAAACACGCAATCAGGATTTCGATCCTGATGGTAGGACTAGTGGGCACATTTATCGCGGCTTCCGTCCAACAGGTTCCAGCCTTAGACGGCGGTCCGATACCAATGTGCCCTCCCAAACAATCAGGCTGTATACCAACAACCCTGCTGCATTAGAAATCGGCGCAGCGAGTGACCGCAAGGTCACTAAAGTAACCTGCCGTAACTGCAACCTGGGCCAACAATAGGGCTAGCAATCTTTGGGCTGACGGGACTTATACTAACCCGTCAGCCCCACTTTTTTGCCAGGCCGAGGTAGGGCGTGGATGGAGCGGACCTGCTAGTGGCTAGCTTTCGTGCAGCGCTTCTTGCAAGGCTCTCCGCAATTTCGCTGCATCGGCAACCGGCGGTTGGCAGGCAGAGCCGGAGCACAGCACTGCGAACGATTTTTTGGCGCTCGATTGGATCGAGTTGAGCTCTGGAAGCTGGGGGATTGTGGCCGCTAATGCGGGCGGAAGATTTTCCGCAACCGCCTGACTGGCTGCTAACCGCAGCGCACTTTTGGTGAAGGCAAAAGGAGCGACCGCCGCCGCATAGAGTTCCCCACCCGCTTCCTCATCTCCGTCTTCCACAATCACGACCACCTGCAGAGGACTTTTCAACCAATGGACGACCGCAGTCCCGTAGGTCGCAGCGAAGATTCCAAATTGCTCGGCCACGCCCGCGAAAGCTTCGAGGGTAAGCTCCGCCTTGTCGTGATATCCGGTGTCGCCAGTGAAATGATGCAGTCGCATCAGCGCAATCGCCGCCATCGGATTTCCCGCCGGCGTAGGAGAATCCTGCAGTGGCTTGCGCCGGGTCGCCAGCACGCCCAGGCTTTCGCTCTCGCTGACCGGCTCGCTGTCAAACAATCCTCCTGAAGTCGCGTCATAGAATCGGGCGATCATCGCGTCGGCGATCGCCCGCGCGAACTTGAAGTAACTCAGGTCGGCGGTGGCTTCGTAGGCGTCCAGGCATGCCAGCGCGGTGAAGGCATAATCCTCAAGCAGCCCCGGTACTTCGCGGGGCGAGGCCGCGGGATCGGAATAGGAGACAACGTGCAGCAGCCCCGACGCCGCCTTCCAAGCTTCTGCCAGCACCCGATCGAGCGACCGCAGCGCAAACCGCCGCGCTTGTGCGAGATCCAAAACCTTCGCCGCCTCCAGATATGCCGAAACGCACAGGCTGTTCCATCCTACGTACACGGTCTTGTCCACGTAAGGAGCCGTGCGCCGCAGCCGTGCCGCATACATTTTCTGCTTCGCCGAGGCCAGCAGTTCGTGCACCTGTTCCTCGGCCAGATTCATCCGCTGCGCGATCTGTTCCACTGAAGCCCGCACGTACAGCACATTCTTCGCCGGATTGTGATGCATCTCACCGATTTCGTTGATGTCGTAGTGCAGCGCCGCCACCTCCGCCTCTTTTTCTGTCAACACGGCGCGGGCTTCATCGAGGGTCCAGGTAAAGTAATCGCCATCGTCGGCCATGGAAATGTCGGCATCCTGCGAGGCATAGAATCCGCCCCGCTGCCGATCGCTCAGCCACTCCTCCATCCAGCGAATGATGTCGCGGGCCACGTCCGCAAAAAATTTCTTGCCCGTAGCCTGATAGGCGTGCACGTAGTTCTTCAGCAGTTCGGAATTGTCGTAGCACATCTTCTCGAAGTGCGGCACCACCCAGCGTTCGTCCACCGAATAGCGATGAAAGCCGCCCGCCAGTTGGTCGTAAATCCCACCCCGAGCCATGTGCTCCAGCGTGGTAACGATGACATCCCCCAGATCTGGGTGCCCCATCCTATCGGACTCGTCCCTTTCTCCCCTCCGCGCATACCGCTCAATCAACAAATCCAGCGCCGAGGGATGGGGAAATTTCGGCGCTTGGCCAAAGCCCCCATGCTGCGGATCAAACATCTTGAACGCAGATTCCTCAATCGCCGCAATCACCCCCGCCGACACTCGCCCACTCCGCCCCGCAAACGATTCTGCCTGGGCAATCGCGCTCTCCACCATCTTCGCCTGCTCGACCACGTCCCCATGCTTCTCCGCAAACGCGTTGGCAATGCTCAACAGCACGCGCCGGAAGCTCGGACGGCCATAGCCGTCGGCTGGGGGAAAATAAGTTCCTCCATAAAACGGTTTCCCATTGGGCGTAAGAAACGCCGTCAATGGCCACCCACCCTGCCCGCTCACCGCCTGCACCGCCGCCTGATACCGGCTGTCAATGTCTGGACGCTCGTCGCGATCCACCTTTACCGCAATGAAATGCTGATTCACGATCGCCGCAATCTCCGGATCGTCATACGACTCCCGATCCATCACATGACACCAATGGCACCACACCGCCCCGATGTCGAGCAGCATCGGCTTGTTCGCTGCCTGCGCTGCGGCAAAAGCCTCGACCCCCCACTCCTGCCACTGAATCGGCTGGTGCATCGCGGACCGCAGGTAGGCGGAAGAGGCGCGGGCGAGGGAGTTCAGGGTGGTGATGGTCATATCTCAAGTTTATACGCAACCCCTTAGCCGAACGCGCGGAATCTCCCGCACGCTTGTCATTGGGTTGATGAATCACACCCGTAGGCCTGTTCCGAACCGGGTACCCAGCACGGTGAGCTCGCTGTTGCGTTTTGACCTGCGTTTCGTAACGCCTTACGATAAAACGTCATTCGGTCGATCCGCCAACCAGGCCTGAAGCGCTTTTCCGAGCAGGATGACCCTCGCGCTGTGATCGCGGAACGCATCCCCAAGCGAACCCATCCTGGCCAGGTCCTCAGCGCGGTTGGCTACAGGTCGCCGGAGCAGGTTCGAGGACAGCCCGCCGACGCCCGCAGCGATATTGTTGCCACCGGCGCGATCCGCTGCCAGATGTTTCTCAATTTCTCACCAACGCGATGATTCCAGTGGGCCGTGGGGGATGGGGTAGGGGTGCCCTGCAACGTTCAGAAATAATTCCTAAAAGAATACAGTTCGAGCCGCAAGCAATCATCTTGCTGCAGCGGAGGAAATCGTTCTCTCAGAAATTGGTGGCCCAGATCAGCCCAAAAGCCCCTTCGCGATCTCGCAGTTCAAATCGATCGCCTCCGCCAGTTGCTGCTTCTCGATGTACTCGCCGTCGGTATGCGCCACATGAATCGATCCCGGACCGAGCAGCAGCGGTTCGCCCCAGCGGGTGAGCTTTGGGATGTCGGTGGTAAAGGCCGCGATCATGGTCGGCAATCCATCCACCGTACGCAAGCGAAGGAACGGAAGTTCGAGAGGAAAGGTGACCTGCACTTGATCGCCAGCAGTCGAAATAATCTGCTCCCGCAAGTCATCCGACGGACCGACCAGCCGGTAAAGCAGATCGGCGTGCGCATAGTCGGGAATCACGTTAGGAGCGCGCCCGCCTTCCATCAACCCAATGTTTAACGTGCACGGTCCAATCTCTGGATCAGAAGGCAGCGGCATGGCGCGCAACCGCGCAAGCGCCGGAATCAGTTTGTCAATCGCCGATTCCCCCAATTCCGGATAAGCCGAGTGCGCCATGCGTCCGGTTGCCGTCACCTCAACTCTCAACGTGCCCTTCGAGGCCAGCGCCAGGCGATTCTCGGTGGGCTCGCCGTTGATCAGAAAGCGGCAGCCCCAGGCCTGCTCATGGGCTGCATATTCATTCGCCACCTGCGCACCCAGGCTGTCGCGTTCTTCCCCCACCACGAACAGAAGGCCCACATGAACATCGGTTTTGCGCAATCGTTCCGCAGCCGCGATCTGCGCGGCGATGATGCCTTTGGCGTCGCACGATCCGCGTCCGTAAATTCGTCCCGCATCTTCCGACGCGGGGATGAAGGGCGGAACCGTATCCATGTGCGTGGAAAATACGACTTCGGGATGGGGCTGCTCTGCCGAGGTCGCATACACATTGAAGCGCTGGCCCTCAACCGGCATCTTTTTCGTTTGATAGCCGAGACGGCAAAGCTCTCCGTAAAGGTAGTTCCCGACCGCAGCTTCGTTGCCGGTGATTGACTCGATGTCCACCAGTTGCCGGGTCAGCGTAACCGCGTCCATGAAGGAGAGAATAGCAGAGTGAAATATCCACGGGCTCATTCCCATTTTGCTCGTTCCGCCACAACCTGCTATTTTCAATTCCCGTTTGATTCACGGCATTGGAAGCAGAGGCAAGGAGGCGCATTCGCCGCCCTTGCCGTGTACTCCCGATGGCAGCCCTGTGCAGCGTGGTGCCCGCATTCTCACTGGGCCGCATGCACGGGAAAGTGGGGATGACGGGAAGGATTCGCACAACAACGCCAACCGGGCTGAAAATCCGGAGTGCCCGAGAACGAGCTCTTGAATCGAAAAGTTGGCAAGGATGATAATCGCTAGCGGGAATGTTTGTGGCCACGCGGGAACCAAGTGCCACCAGACAGGAAGGCCGTAAGGACGCCGGTAGAAACCGAATCGTTTTGCGGGCCTGGCGGAAGGGCGGTCGTTGAAAATGATCGGACCGACAGTGACTCACGAAGGCGGAGTAGCGTAGTGACCTCGGGTACTCCTTCCTCGATCCGATCTCTATTTCTCGACGGTCCTGCGGGACGCCTGGAAGCGCTCCTCAACGCCGGAGCAGAGAAGGCAAGTCATGCAGCGCTGGTCTGCCATCCGCATCCCCTGTTTGGAGGAACGCTGCACAACAAAGTCGTGTTTCACACCATGAAGGCGCTGAACAGCTTTGGCTTTCCCGTGCTGCGCTTCAACTTCCGCGGAACGGGATTGAGCCAGGGCGAACATCAGCATGGGATCGGAGAAATCGAGGACGTCCGCATCGCGCTCGATTGGCTCGACGTCGAGTATCGTTTGCCGCTGATATTTGCCGGATTCTCCTTTGGCGCTGCCGTCGGACTGCACGCGGCTTGCCCGGACGCGCGGGTTCGAGCGGTCATTGGCGTCGGAACGCCCGTAGCTCCCGTAGCCGCTGACACCGAGGAGCCGCGCGTTTACCGGTTCGACTTTCTGCGGGATTGCGCCAAGCCCAAATTGTTTGTCAGCGGAGCTCGCGATCCGTTCGGTCCACGCGCGACATTGGAAGCCCTGGTTGCGTCAGTGCCAGAGCCAAAGAAGCTGGTAATCATCGAAGGTGCAGATCATTTCTTCGAAGGGCGACTGCGCGAGTTGCGGGAAGCGATTGAGACCTGGATGAAGGAAGCTATCTGAACAAAGCCATCCGCCGCCAGCTGTGAGCTAGATGAACCTGTGAACGGGAGCAAAGCCTTGGTCGCGCCCAGAGTATTCGCTGAGGGATGCGAGCGGACCGCTGATAGCGATCAGCAATCTTTATAATTCTTTTCCCATGTCCGACCTTGAACGCGAAAACAAATTCCGCAGCATGCGTGAGGCCGCCTGCGAGATTTTCCGGGATGCTCTCGCGAATGCGTCCATTGCCAGGGGATTTGCGCGGCACGTCAACTGCGAGCGGGGAGTGTTGCGGGTGGGCGACGATCTTTACCACCTGCATTCCTATTCGCGCGTATTCGTCCTATCGCTGGGCAAGGCTGCACACAACATGGTCGACAGTCTGTCGTATCAGATCGGCCCTTCGCGGGAAGGGATTGTTGCCAGTTCCGTGCAGCCTGCGGCGCAGATTCATGGATTTCGCTATTTTTGCGGCGGCCATCCTACGCCCAATGCGGAATCCATGCTTGCGGCCAGCGCCATGGTTCGTGCTTTAGCGGCCCTGCCGGCTGCGGCGCTGGTGATCTTCCTGCTGAGTGGGGGAGGATCGTCGATCGTCGAGAAGCCAATCGACGATGAGATATCGCTCGATGATCTCATCGCCACCTATCGGGCGCTGGTGCATTCCGGCGCGCCCATCGCGGAGATCAATGCGGTGCGCAAACATCTCTCGGCGGTAAAAGGCGGACGTCTGGCACAGGCGGCGTTTCCGGCGCAGCAGGTGTCGCTGCTGGTGTCCGACGTTCCTGACAGCACGCCCGACGCGCTTGCGTCCGGACCGACGATGCCAGATTCGACGACGGTCGAGGATTGCCACCGCGTCGCGCAAAAGTACGATCTGCTGAAACAATTTCCGCAGTCGACACGAGAGTTGTTCGAGCGCCACGCTCTCGAGGAGACGCCGAAGTCGGACCATCCGGCATTTCAGCGCGCGCGCTGGTGGCCCCTGCTGACAAACCAGACGGCCATTCGCGAGGCAAGCAGCGCGGCCGAGCGTGCGGGCTTCGTCGTGCATGTGGACAACTCTTGCGACGATTGGGATTACAAGTCCGCTGCCGGGTATTTGCTTGGGCGCGTGCGGGAGTTGAGAAGGCAGTGTTCTCCCCTGTGCCTGATCTCTGGCGGGGAAGTGACGGTGAAGGTTACGAACGGCGGAGTAGGCGGCCGCAATCAGCAGTTCGCGCTGGCGTGCGTGCCAGAGATTACGGGGGAAAATATCACCGTGCTCAGTGCCGGAACCGACGGGGTGGACGGAAACAGTTGCGCGGCGGGAGCCGTTGCCGACGGGACGACCGGCGATCGGGCCCGAGCTCGCGGGCTGGACGCTGGCGCCGCGCTCGAGAAGTTTGATGCTTATCCGTTCTTTAAGGCGCTCGGCGATGCGATTGAAACCGGACCGACGGGAAATAATCTGCGCGATCTGAGAATTCTACTGGCTTACTAGTCCGAATTCGCCGCCGCCGAGCTTCGCCACTTCGACTCGCCAGGTTCACTCTCGCGACGTTCACTCCGGGCCAGCGCAGCCGGGACAGCCGAGGCGGCTGTCCCGGCGTGAGCATTCGTAGCATTCGGGATTACGCGGTCTTCTGCAACTCCGGTTTCATCATTGCCATCGCTTCGTCCATGCTGCGCTTCATTTCCTCCATGGACAAGTCTTTGGTGTGAGTGGCGATGGACCATTTGTGGCCGAAGGGATCTTTCAGCTTGCCGTAGCGGTCGCCCCAAAACTGGTCCATCACGGGCATCTCAACTTCTGCTCCAGCCTTGACAGCACGATCGAAGGCCGCGTCGACGCCGTCGACGTAGATGTGGAGCGTCATGGCTGAGCCGCCGATGCTTTGCGGAGAAAGCGCTCCATACTGAGGAAATTCGTCGGCCAGCATGACGACGGAGTCGCCAATCATCAACTCGGCATGCATGATTTTTCCATCCGGCGATTTCATGACGCCGCGTTCGATTGCGCCGAACGCCTGCTTGTAAAAATCAATGGCGCGGGCTGCGTCGCGAACCGTGAGAGCTGGCGTGAGAGTGTGATAACCGTCGGGTATGGGTTTTACGGACATGAGAGCCTCCTGGGGCAAGAATTTGGACGCAAGTTTACAACAAAAACCGCGGCCGGGGGCAACGAAGAATTGCTCGCAGAATTATTGCCCTCGGTTCGAGTGCGGGAATCGTATCGTTCGTTAGGGGTCGCGCGTGGATGGGCTCACATCTCCTGAGGACTTGAAGAGAACATGAGGTCGACACGTCCCGGGCTGGCCCCAGCAGGAGGGCCTGCTTTTCCCAAGACTGTTTATGAAATAGCTTTTCTAGAAGAATCTGGTGACGCCCTCTTCCATCACGACCACGCGGTCTTTGGCGCCAGCGGCGCGTGCTTCCTGTTCAAGCAGTTGCAGCGGTTCGTCGACAGGTTCGTGCGAGAGGCGGAAAGTGCCGTAGTGCATGGGAACCATCCAGCGGGACTTGAGGTCGAGGAAGGCGCGCATGGCGTCGGCGGGATTGGTGTGGACATTGCGGAACTGGGGCGGATTGTAAGCGCCGATGGGAAGTAAGGCGAGTTGAGGAGCGAGGCGGCGCCCGATCTCGCTGAAGCCCGCGAAGTAGGCTGTATCCCCGGCGTGATAGACGGAATGGGTTCCGGCCTTCAGCACGAAGCCGCCGTAACCGCGATGCGAATCTTTCAAAATGCGAGCGCCCCAGTGGCGCGAGGGGACATGGGTAACGGACAAATTACCGTGGCGCGAAGTCTTCCACCAATCCAGCTCGATGATTTCCGAAAAGCCGAGATCGGAGACCAGATCAGAAACGTGACCTGGAATGATGATGGCGGGGGCAACGCCGCGGGTGCGCAGGTTGTGCTGCACGATGGCGCGCAGCGACGGACGATGGAGATGATCGAAGTGAGCATGCGTAACCAACACTACGTCGATGGCCGGGAGATCGGCGATGCGCAGGCCTGGACGGCGCAGGCGCTTCAACACAAAGAGCCAGCGCGCGAAGTTAGGATCGATGACTACGCTCCGGCCGCCAATTTGTACGAAGAAGCTGGCGTGGCCGATGAAAGTGACGCCCAGTTCTCCGTTGGTGGCAAGACGCGGCATGCGAGTCTCGCCCCGGCGAGGGGTTACCGCCGAGTGGCGCACTAAACGACCGAACTGCGTGGCGCGCTTGCGAAGCGCCGGGTTGCGAAGCGTTTGCTTAATCATCCTGCTGCAGAGCCTTGGGGCTAGATCGGAAGCCGCCAGTTTTGTTCCAAGTAGTCCTCCATCGCCACCCGATCCGAGTCAAGGAGCAAGGGCGATGCGGAAGCTTGATTTAGCCACTGTTTATGTTAGATGAAAAGTCCCGAATAGAGGGCTGCTTTTTAGTTTTTGAATGGTTACGACAGTGATGCGTTCTTTGACCTGCGGCGTCCGGGGAGAGGGCTGCTTGCGGACTTTGGGATGGGAAGAATTTAACCGGGAAGAAGGCAAATGAATCGCAAATTTCGCAGAGCATGTTCGGTGGGCGGCGATGCAAACGGACGACTTGCGATGCGGCTTGCTTGACCTTGATGGAGTGGGTCATATCTAATCCGAAGGCGTCTGTTTTAGGCTGTTCTTTAAGGCGACAGGAGAAGTCCGCATGCGAGTTGCGTTTGTGGGGTTGGGAATCATGGGACACGCCATGGCGACGAACCTGGTCAAGGCGGGTCACGAAGTGACGGTGTGGAACCGAACCCCGGGAAAGTTAGTGGAAGGTGCGGGCGTCGCTCCCACTCCGGCAGCGGCGGCGCAGGGGGCGGAAGTGGTGTGGATGTGCGTTTCCGACACGAATGCGGTCGAAGGCGTGATCTTCGGAGCGGACGGCGTGGAGACGTCGCTCGCGGAGGGCACGATTATTGCGGACTCGAGCACGATTTCTCCGTCGGCCACAGTGAAGTTCGCCGAACGCGTGAGGACCAAGGGCGTGACCTGGGTGGATGCGCCCATGACAGGATCAAAGATTGGAGCGCGGGACGGGACGCTGGTGTTCATTGTGGGAGGAGAGGAATCTGCAGTGGAGCGGCTCAAGCCTTTGTTTGCCGCGATGGGAAAAAAGATTTTTCGCATGGGCGATACCGGCAAGGGACAGGCCACGAAACTGGCGATGAATTTGCAGATCGCGCTGATTTTTGAAGGATTCGCCGAGGCGCTGACGTTGGCGACCAAGCTGGGGGTGGACACGCAACAACTGCTGTCGCTGATTGAGGCCACAATGGTGCGGTCGGGCGTGGTGGATTACAAAGGGCCGTTCATTCTGCAGCGTGACTTCACGCCAAACTTTCCCCTCCGGCTAATGCACAAGGATATCCGGCTCACACTGGAGGCGGCGAAGGAAGCGCGGGTGAAGTTGCCGGCTCTCGAGACCGTGGAAGAGATTTACGAGATGGCATCGGAGGAAGGGAATCAGGATCTCGATTACGCTGCCACGCTGATGCTGCTGGAAAAGTGGGCGGGGGTGCAGGTGAAGGCGGCGTAGGCATCCCTTCATGGCAAGGAAGCGCTCGGCGAGAAAGTCGTAGTGAAACCGAAGGCCAAAGGCTTACTGGGGGCCAAGGCTCGCTTCCGGCCGATGTAGCTCCTGCCGACTTCACGGCTGTTTTCGAAAGACTCAAGAAAGTCACGGGGCGAGTGTGAGCCTGAGTTGCGAGCGGCGGCCGATGAGTCGCGGAAATATTGTGTGGTCCACGAAGTCCAACAGTTGGAAGGGCGGTCCGATGTTCGTCGGTGCCGACATGGCTGGGAAGGCATACGTCAGCGATCACCTGTTTCCCCTTTATTCATGTCCGGAGGTCTTCCAACCTGAAGGAACGCATGCAAGGGAAATCATGCTTCCACTTCCGCACGCTGGATGAGGCTCTGTTAGCGGAGTGACGAAGGCCGGAGTCGAGAAATATAGGGCCAAGAATTGGCTTTAAGAAGCGTCTAAGATTACCCGATTGTTACCGCCGTAATCCCCCCAAACTCCGCTATTACACAAGTATTACAGTCACCCTATCCATTCCCTTGGTACGGTAGACGTAGGGTTGATCGAACTTAAACCACCACGAAATGGGGACCTTCTTTGGATATGGAACTGCAAGATTTGGAAAGACCACAAGCGGCAAAAGATGAAGTGAACTGGATCACGGCAGGGTTCATGGCGGCGTTTCACGTTGGGGCCATTGCCGCACTCTTCTTTTTCACCTGGAAGGCGTTGTTTGTCGCAATGTTCTTGTGGTGGGTATCGGGCAGCCTGGGGATTGGCATGAGTTATCACCGGTTGCTGACGCACCGCGGCTATAAGACTCCGAAGTGGGTGGAATATTTTCTGACCGTCTGCGCCACGCTGGCTCTGGAGGGCGGGCCGATTTTCTGGGTGGCGACGCACCGCATTCATCATCAGTATTCGGATCAGGACGGCGACCCGCATTCGCCGATCGAGGGCAAGTGGTGGGCGCACATGGGATGGATTCTCATGGGCAAGTCGATGCACCATGACACGACCACGCTGGCGCGCTACGTTCCCGACCTCGCTAAGGATAAATTTCATGTCTGGTTAACGAAATATCATTACGTTCCCATGATTGTGCTGGGCGTGATCTTGTTCGCCATCGGAGGAGTGCCCTTTTTGATGTGGGGAATCTTCCTGCGCACCGTGGTTGGACTGCACGCGACCTGGCTGGTGAATTCGGCGACGCACTCTTGGGGTTCACGGCGCTTCGCGACGCGCGATCTTTCGACCAACAGTTGGTGGGTGGCAGTGCTGACGTTCGGGGAAGGCTGGCACAATAATCATCATGCGCACCCCACCGCAGCCCAGCATGGGTTTACGTGGTATGAAGTCGACATGAACTGGTACGGCATTTGGGCGCTGAAGACGTTGGGCTTGGCCTGGGACATCCGGCGCGTAAAACTCGATGAGATCAAGCAGGGTCTGGTGGCCACTCCGAACGGGAAGCTGATTGCTCCCCCAGCGGCGGAATCCTGGGCGGCGGCGGGCGATTAGTATTTAGGGCCGCGGCTGTAAAGCCGCGCCCTTTCAAAACGGGCACTCTTTGCAGCCGACTCGGCAAACGCGTTAATGTGCGCCCGGCAGCGACGCTGCTGCTTTTTGTTGTCCCACCCACTCATGGATGCGATTCGTGAGCACGTCGAGCGGCAACGCCCCTCCAGCCAGCACTTCGTCGTGGAAAGCGCGTAGATCAAATTTGTCTCCCAGTTGGTCTTTCGAATACTGGCGCAGTTTCAAGATCTCCAACTGTCCGACCTTGTAGCCGAGCGCCTGCGCCGGCCACGCCATGTAGCGATCTGTCTCGCTCTGCACGTCGGGCTCGTCGATCGCCGAATGTTCGTGAAAGAAGTCCACAACCTGTTGCCGCGACCAGCGTTTGTAATGAAATCCGGTATCGACAACCAGCCTAATGGCTCGCAACATGTCATCTTGAAGGTGGCCGTAATAGCTGAAGGGATCTTGAAAGAATCCCACTTCCTTCCCCAGTTCCTCCGCGTATAGTGCCCACCCTTCGGTGAAGGCCGTGTAGTACTCGTGCTGCCGAAACGGCGGCAGGCCGGGCAATTCTTGGGCAATGGAAATCTGCAGGTGGTGCCCGGGAACGCCCTCATGGTATGCCGTCGTTTCAATGTCGAGCGTCGTACGCTTGTCGAAATCTCCGGTATTCACCATTACATGAGCCTTACGCGATCCGTCCGGCGTGCCCTCCATGTAATGGGTTGAGGCTTGCTTTTCGCGAAACTCCTCGATGGGCATGACATCCAGTCTCCCCTTGGGCAGACGGGTGAACAGGTCGGGAAGCTGGGTATACATTTGGTCGATATATTTTCGATAGAGATCGAGGATCTGTTCGCGGGAGTGCGCGTGCAGTTTCGGGTTGGTCTTGATGGCAGCGTACAAGCTCTTTAGATCGGGATAATCGAGCTGACGGGCGACTGCCAGCATTCGGCCTTCGATTTCTTTCACCTGTGCCAAGCCAATCTCGTGAATCTCCTCCGGCGTCAGGTTCGTTGTGGTGGACTCCTTTACCCGAAATGCATAGCGGTCCGCACCGTCGGGAAGTGACCAGACGCCCGGCTCCGTGCGGCCCTTGGGCGCGTACTGGTCACGAACAAAAGCCGTGAATTGAACATAAGCGGGAATGACCGAATCGTGAATGGCGGCTAATCCCGCGTCGTGCAGGGGCTTGCGATCGGCTTCCGCAACCGCATCCGGGAACTTGTCAAAAGGATGGGCAAATGGGCTTTTTTCGGCTGAGGTGGTTGCGATTTCGTTAGCCTGCGTGACCACTTCTTCCAGCAAAAGACGGGGCGGCATCAGGTTGTCGGCCATTCCTTTACGCATCTGCACTTCCGTCTGATCGAAGAGGCGAGGTATTTGACGCAGACGCGCAATATAGTCGTCGTAATCTTTCTTCGTTTCAAAGGAGAGAATGTTTACCAACTGCGGCAGATCGATGTGGACGCCGTTAAATTGATTCACGGGCATTTCCCAGGGTTTGAAGCGAATGCCGTCCAGATCCATCTTCAGATCACGCATCATTAACTGCCGGTTCAGAACCTCCTGCTCGGGGAAGCCGGTGGTGTCGATCGCCTGGAAGCGCGCCAGAAAACGTCTGCTTTGCTCGTGCTCATCGTCGATTTCCTTCTGCGAGAAATCATCCAGCAGATCGTTGTAACGCTTGTCGCCCAGGAACGATGCATAAAGCGGGCTGGCGCGCATGCTGTATTCCCATTGCTCATGCAACAGGTCGTTCAGCGCTTTGCGGCGCGCTTCAAGATCGGCGGTGGAAGCGGCGACGGCCGTGTTGGACAGAATCAGCAAGGGAATGGCGAGCCAACACCTAAGATTTCGCATGGAACTCCTGGAGGGGCCGCTTTTAGAACCGCCGCTTTCAGACCCGCTGCTGTCAGATCCGAATGATCATTACTTCGGTGGCCTTGATCAAGGCGGCCGCGGTTTGTCCCTTCTTTAAATGCATTTCGCGAGCAGAGGTTGCGGTGATAATCGAGGTGATTTGCTGGCCGCCGATGGAAATCTTGACTTCTGCCATCAGACCGCTGATGCGAACCGAATCGATGCGTCCCCCCAACTGATTGCGCCCACTGACCCGGCGGACGGCCTGCTTTCGTTCGTTTTCCGTTCCGCCGCGAGTCCTGAAAAGCAGTTTGTCGACCTCGCTCTGGGGGATGCGGTGATGGCCTCCGGGGGTTGGGATACTGCGAATTCTCTTTTTGTAAATCCACTGCTTTATGGTGGGAAAGCTGATTCCCAGCTGTAATGCGGCGTCTGGCAGCCTAAGCATCTCCTCTGCATTTCTTCCCAGCTTTACTGGTGGCCGCATCAGAATGGAATCCTAGCCTCAAAGTTTGGGACGGTCAACACACCAGGCCTCCGGGCCTCCGGGGCCTCCGGGCCTCCGGGAGTGTCTCGGTTTGGCGGTTCGAACCGAGAGGCTGTCGAGCCTCCGCTCGACGGACAGCCGGGGGCCACTCTCCTCCATTTGTTCCCGGCGAGCTGAGACAGCATCGATTCCTCTGTTTAAAACCCTCCCCGCTATGGTGAATAATCCAGATTCCAAAGACGGATTCGGAGACTGGGAGTGTTGGGTGGAATATAGAATCGCCGCCGCGAATGAAGAGGATGGAAACCACATCGTGACCGCTTTCTACCCGATGAGTTTTCCCATCGGGCACTACCAGCAGGGAGCGCTGCGTCCCATCATCACTCCGTACTCCGTGCTGGGCAGATTTTACCTCGGGGATCGGCCCGGTGTTACGGTCGGTGGCGAATTGGAAATTGCCGCCACGTCTGTCCATCCGGCGAGCCACATCCCTCGTTTTCTCGCTGCGCTTCCCCTTCTGACGTCGGGGGCGATCGTCTAAGTCGATGCAGCCGCATGCGGCGCTTTACCAACCGGCGGTCGCGAACGCGGTAAAATCGGTGCGAGAACGCCATGCGCATCTCGAGCCGTCGCGGAACCATCGTTTTCTTTCTCTGCCTGGGCGTTGGTCTGGTTGCGCTGGCCATTGCCCTGAATGTCGGCTGGATCATTCTCAACTGGCGCGAGGGCGTGCTGCTGTTTTTCGGCATCGTCTTTTTTGCCCTGATCATCGCGGGCATGGTGGTCAATACGATTTTTCTGGTGCGGGAGCTTCGCCGCAGCGAGCAGCATGACAGTTTTATCAATGCGGTTACTCATGAATTAAAGACGCCGGTGGCTTCCATCCGGCTGCATCTTGAAACCTTGCAACGGCGCGACGTGGCGGAACCCCAGAAGCAGGAGTTTTATCGGCTGATGTTGAGCGATGCCGACCGCCTTACCGATACGGTGGAGCAGGTGCTGCGCGCCGGGCGGGCCGGTGAGAAGAAAACCGGACGGGAGAAAGCGGAAGTCGATTTCGGCCAACTGGTGCGCGACTGTATGGACGCAACCCGGTCGCGGCATCACCTGCAGCCGGAAGCGCTCCGTTACCAGGAGGCGTCGAACGACGGGAACACCGTGCGCGTACGCGGCAACGCGGAAGACTTGCGGACCGCGGTGTTCAATGTGCTCGACAACGCGGTGAAATACTCCGGGGACAACGTCGACGTGCGCGTGCAACTGGAAACGCCGGACGAGGAACGCATCGTGCTCCGCGTACAAGATCAAGGAGTAGGAATTAATCCCGAGGATGTGAAGCGCATCTTCCGGCGCTTCTACCGGGTTACGCACCGGTCGATGGCGCACGTGAAGGGCACCGGGCTGGGCCTGTTTATCGTGAAAGCGATCGCGCAAAAGCATGGCGGCAAAGTCTTTGCCGAGAGCGACGGGGAAGGCCAGGGAACGACGATCGTGCTGGAATTGCCGAGGTCGGCGGCATGAGCCGGGTGCTGGTGGTGGAGGATGAAGCGCATCTAGCGCAGGGATTACGCTTTAACCTGGAAGCCGAGGGGTATGCGGCGGAAGTGGTGGGGGATGGAGAAGCGGCCACCGATCGCCTGCTGGATAAGAAAGAAACTTTCGATGCCGTCGTGCTCGACATCATGCTGCCCGGAAAAGACGGATTCAGCGTGGTGTCGGAACTACGCGCGGCGCGGAATTATGTGCCGGTGCTGATGCTGACGGCGCGGGGGCGGCCGGAGGATGTGCTGAAAGGATTTGCCTCCGGTGCGGACGACTATCTGGCGAAGCCGTTTGATCTTTCGATCTTGCTGGCGCGGTTGCAGGGATTGCTGCGACGCAGCCAGTGGGTGCGCGGAGAGCAGACGCCGCTTGCTGGCGAGGCGCGAGGCGCGGCGGGCGACGCCGAAGACTTCGGAACATTTTCTTTTGACGGGAAAACGATCGACTTCGGAGCGCTCGAACTGCGGTCGGGCGGCAATACGATTCATTTGACTCTGATGGAGTCGGAACTGTTACGGCATCTGGTGCGCAACGACGGACGGGTTGTTTCACGCAAGCAGATTTTGGAGGAAGTGTGGGGACTGCACGAGGATACCGACACGCGCGCGATCGACAATTTCGTAGTGCGGCTGCGGCGTTATATCGAAGATGATCCGGCGACTCCGCGGCATCTGCTCACCGTTCGCGGAGTGGGATATCGATTTCTGGCGCGGCCGGAAAAAGAGTGAAAAGAGTGAAAGGAGGGAAGGTGAGGAGGAGTGATACGCCGGACCGCTGCGAAAAGCGAATCGGCCAAAGAATGGGAATCACCGGCCTGAACAGCGCTTCGTTTCGCCTGCCATGCCGCATGCAAGGGCGGCCCTTCCATGGGGATGCTCATTTCGAATTTTCGTAGTCTGCTAAGCGCGGCACAATTCCGCTACCAGCGTTTCCCGACGCTGAAGCGCGATGTGGTCCAGGCGGCACAGAACAAATAGGTAGAGCGGGATGGTGATGGCTGCCAGGGCAAGAAACAGCAGCGTCGCGATCCATAAATTACCGTAAAGACGCGCGATGGTGAAGACCGCGACGCCCGAGCCCACGATCAGAATCTGCATGCCGAAGCTTGCCAGGACAGTTGTCTGCGAGGCGTTTTGCCGGCCGAAAGTTGAAAAATCGCGCTTCTTCGGCGCATAGATGGACAGCAGGTTGCCGGCGGTGAAGTTCAGCGGCGTTGCGAACAGAAGTCCCGCCAGCGTGGCAACCGAGACCGCCAGATGCGGGGCGCCGTAAAGATAGGAAGCGGCGATCCAGGCAAATGCGGTGTTCGCTATGAGGATGCTCCCGTGCGCCATGTTTTTCGCTAACACGATCTGGCGAAAACTCACGGGCGAGGCGTAGAAGAATTGGATCCCGCCGCCGTCGCCTCCGAAACTGTTGAAGACCAGGTTGGTGAGGACCAGGATCGCGTAGGCAGCCGCGCCGGGAAACGCCATGTCGGGTGTGCGACTCAGCAGACTGGAGTGGCGAAGGGAATTCATCGGTCCCAGGCGAAAGATCAGCAGCATGAGGATGGGCATGAACAAGGTGAGCAGCATGGGTCCGCTGCGCGCGATATAGCGCATTTCCTTTTCGTACACGGCTGTGACCGACGGCGGTAAGCCGGGCAGGTTCCATCCCATCTGCAGAACTTGGACTTGCGCCAGGGCAGGGCGCGCCGCCGCTTCGCTGAGATTTTCGCCGCGAAACTGAGCGCGCAGGCGGAGGTGCAGCAGCGCTGCTATGCCCAAGGTGAGCGCTCCCAGGAAAAGCAGCGCGGTGAAGCCAACGAGGAACTGAGCGTGGGAAGTTTGGGCGATGGCGTTGGCGGCGAGGCCAGGCGGCAGGACTGCCTGAACCTGGGTTCCGACCTGGATGGTTCGGCGCAGTTGGGGATGCGGCGTTCTTCCGAAGCGACCGATCAGGGGGCCGATCAGTTGAAAGCTGAACATGGCCAGAATAAACAGAACGGCCATGATTTCTCGAGTGCGACGCTGGGCCAGCCAGCGTTCGAGCCAAGTGAACACCGTTTGCATCAGCACGAGATTGAACAGTGCGAAGGTGAACAGGACGAGCAGCGCCCAGGGAAATAGCAGAGGTCGGGCGATGGTGGTGCCCAGCAGAATTCCGGTCAAGGCCACCGTGCCGAGGGCGCTGGCCGGATCAAAAAATCCGTAGGCCAGACGAATCAGAAAATACGAACGATAGGTGAGCGGGAAGCGCAGTAAATCTGCGGAATCGGGATTGTTGGTGAAGGCAGTCGACATTACCGGAAACAGTTGCCAGAAGAAAAAGATCGGCCACAACAGGAGCGCCATGTATTCGGCGTTGTTTTGAGAGACGAAGTACCAGGCAAACCCGGTAGCGACGGTGAAGCCGCCGATTCCACCGACGACGAAGACGAGCGTAATCAAGAGGCGCGAGGCCAGTTCCATTTTGCCGCGCTTGCTGCGCAGGCTGTTGAGGAACATGCGCAGGCGCAGATCGGCGATAGCGGTGAATTGGCCACCGCGAATGGAAGTGGTCATTCTGTTTTAGCTTTCATCTTCGCTCTTTGGTCTTTGGTCTTTCTTCTCATCTCTTGCCCGGCTATCTTTCACCCCAGCCAGGAAAGCTCCTGCTCGGCGCGATGTGTTCCGCCGACGATGCGCAGAAAAAGTTCTTCGAGCGTGAGCTTCTCACCCGACACGCGAGAAGCATCGGCCGATCCGGCGGGCTTGAGGGCTTCCACCCCGGCGCGCAGTTCCTCGAGCGACCCCTGAGCTACGAGCCGCCCCTGGTGAATAATGGCGACGTGACTGCACAAGCGCTCCACGATGTCCAGCACGTGCGAAGTGAGAAAGATTGTGGCTCCGCGCGCAATCATTCCCTGCAGCATTGATTTCAGTGTGCCCGCGGCAATCGCGTCCACGCCCTCGAAGGGCTCGTCGAGGAAGAGCACCTTGGGCCCATGAATCACGGCGGCGGCGAGAGCCAGCTTCTTTTGCATGCCGTGGGAATAATCGGTCACGAGTTTTTTCGGCTGATCGGCGAGTTGCATAAATTCCAGCAGTTCGGCGGCCCGCTTGGCCGCGGTCATGCCATCGAGGCCATACATGCGTCCGGCGAAGCTGAGAAACTCGGCGCCGGTCAGCCGGCCGAACAGAGCCATGCCCTCGGGCACGACGCCGATCTGGCGTTTTACTTCCATGGGATGAGCGTTGAGATCGAGGCCGAGAATTTCGATTCGGCCGGAACTGGGCGCTAGCAGCCCGGTAAGCATTTTGATGGTGGTCGACTTGCCTGCGCCATTCGGGCCCAGGAAACCGAAGAATTGTCCGGGCGCGACGCGCAGGTCAATGCCGTCAACCGCGATGAGTTCTCCGAAGCGGCGGGTCAGGGCCTGGGTGCAGATGGTCGGTGCGAGGTCCATCCAACTTCATCCATCGAACCTCCGAATCTAGCACACCTGCCAGATTCTCGCCCGGCTGTGAGCGGACGTTGCTTCAGCGAAACCGAGTGGTGCGCCAGAGCGCGATTCCGCAGGTTGCCAGCAGAGCGAGCATGGCGACCGTAAGCGCGATGGCCCATCCAAAGGCGATGTCGATGTGGGGAAGTTTCGCAATGAGAGCAAGAACGGAGAACAGGCCGGTCGTGACCAGAATGAGCAGCCAATCCAGCAATGTTCTGCCGCCCCGGCTGGTGCTGAACGACTGGCCTTCGACACTCATTTCTCGGCCCTCCATGCCGGCGCGGACGTATTCGCTTTCAACTCCATAGCGATGGCCTTCGCGGTCGGCGGCATCTCGCCATGAGGAGTGTTCGCGCGCGCTCGCCGACGATAAGGCGATTGCGACTGCACCCAAGGCCATGAGCAGCGATCCTCCGGCGACCTCCAAATAAATCGATTGGCGGGCGCCGCGGAGCTCGTGAAAAACCAGGATGCCCCAGAGCAGTCCCCAGAGTTGGTTGGTGTTGGAGAGTGGAATGCCGCGGCTGATACCCACGTATTTGGTGGCATATTGCTGGAACAAATCTCCCAGCACCCAGACAAAGCCGCCCAGCATCAGCCAGAACAGAACGGCGCGAGCGCCGACCAGTTCGTGCCAGAGCGGTGTCGCGCCGCGATAGGCGACTGCGAGTGTCGTCATCGTGGCGAGTTCGCCGACGGTGAAGAATGCAATGAAGGACAGCGGATTCATGCCGGTGAGATACGCTTTGCGGTAAGGAATGTACATCGTTCCCCAGAGGATGCCGGCGCCCAGGGCGGCGTAGATGCCGAGCGCGGCTTTGCCCGGCGGGGCCTGATGGGACGATGCAATCGCCAGCAGCGTGGCTCCTGCGAACATGAAGACGGCTCCGCCCAGAACGCCGAGCCAGCGCATTCCTCCGGCGTGGTGCAGTTCGTTGAACAGCAGCCAGCCCCAGAATATGCCGAGCAGGCTGTTGGTGTTCCACAGCGGAAACGCGATGCTGAGGCCGACGTTGCGGATGGCGTAAATGGTGAGCGTGTTGGCGACGGCCCACATGCATCCGGCGAGCACGGCCCACACAATCAAATGCGGCGCTTGGCGCACGTCGTTGCCGACGTGCAATGTGCCGCGAATGAAGGCGGGAACGCTCCAGCGGGCCAGGAAGACTCCGAACACCATGATGAGCGAGACGGTGATGGGAGAGATGTCTGGGTTGACGAGCTTGACGGGAGCTTCGGCCCCGCCCAGCCACGCTCCGGCGGCGAATCCGCAGAAAATGCCGAGCGCTTGCAGGGAGCGCAGGCGGGTGGCGTGCATGGGAGTCGGAGCGGTCGAGGGCGCGGTCTGCATGCTGGCGGGAGATGAGTTCAACGGAGCCTGTCCAGGAGTACGAAACCGCCAACCAGGACGATCAGCGGAATCCAGAAGTGGAGGTCGGTGGCGATAGCGCGAAACAGACGGCGGGAAGCATTGCGTTCGTTTGCGGGTGCCATAGCCTTGTCAGCAGTGGATGATACCTGAACTTCGGTGCCAACTTGCAGCAAACTAAAATATCAGGTTCCGGCTGTTAGAAAACTCAGTGGACGACGACTCGGCTGCCGGGGAGCGGAATTGAAGCCATTCCGGATGGAAAGGTGACCCAGGACACTGGGTACGAACCGGCGGCAGGAAGCGTGCGGCTCGTCACTCGACCGGCTGGCGCGCGGGCATGAATATGATCCGGAAACGCGTCGTGACCTGCTCCAGCGCCTGAAGCCGCTCCCTAATGCGACCGAGAAGATGCGGCAAAAAAAACGCCCCGGGTTTTTGACCGGGGCGGTTGGCAGAGCTGCAGCGGTTTAAAACAAATTCCAGAGGAACTGATTGTAGACCTCGTGGTGGAACTGGACTTCTTGCGCTTTGATGAGGGTTCCGAGGGCGCGGGGGCAGCGGTCGGCGGAGGCTTGTTTAAGGTCTGCGTAGCGGCTCTTGACGTCTTCGCCGAGCAGGGTTGAGGTCCATTCCGCCTTCTTGAAGTTGGCCAGGGCGTCGTAGATGTTGTCGGGCAGGTAGCGCTCGGCCTGGCGCAGGTTCTTGATCTTCGCGGTCTCGCCGTCGAGGCCGGTTTTGAAGATCGCGAGCATCACCAGGTAAGGATTTGCGTCCGGAGCGACAGAACGCACTTCGACGCGCATGCTCTTCTCGTTGCCGATAGGAATGCGGATCATGGAGCCGCGATCGACGGCAGACGCCTTGATCTGGTTCGGTGCCTCGAAGTGGGGATCGAGGCGGCGATAGGCATTCACGCTGGGATTCAGCAGCAAACAAATATCATTGCCGTGGGTCAGGATGCGGTCGATGAAGGCCCATCCCATCTTGCTGAGTTTTTCTTCGCCCTTTGCGTCCCAGAACAAATTCTTGCCGTTCTCGCTGATGGAAACGTTGGTGTGCATGCCGCTGCCATTGACGCCGATGACCGGCTTGGGTAGGAACGATGCGGTGAGTCCCATGTTGGTCGCGACCTGACGGCAGATCAGCTTGTAGAGTTGGATCTGGTCGGCGGCGGCTACGACTTCGCCGTAGCCGTAGTTGATTTCAAACTGCGAGGGCGCGACTTCGGGGTGATCTTTTTCGTTCTGGAAGCCCATGGCGCGCTGCACTTCGGCAGTGGTGTCGATAAAGGTGCGTAGCGGGTCGCCGGGTAGGGAATGGTAGTATCCGCCGGTGTTGACATATTCGAACTTGCTGGTTTCGTGATAGTGGCGCTCGGCGTCAGGACCTTTGAACAGAAATCCTTCAATTTCGTTCGCCGCATTGAGCGTGTAGCCTTTTTTCTTGTGGAGTTCCTCGGCGTAATTTTTGAGCACGCCGCGAATGTCGCCCGAATACGATGTTCCGCCTTTGTCGATGACCTCGCCGAAGACCAGCGCTTTGCCGGAACCGAAGACGTCGGAGGGGGCCCAGTAGAACGCGCCCCAGTCGATGCCCAGGCGCAGATCGCTTTCGCGCTGCGCCGTGAAGCCCCGGATCGAGGAGCCGTCGAAGGTCAGGTTGTCCCAGCTCTTGAGCAGGAACTTCTTGTCATAGTCGAGCATGTGCAACCGGCCTTCGAGATCGCTGAAAAGCACGGTGACGGCTTTGATCCGCTTCTCGTCGGTCAGGTATTTGAGCCGGTCTTCCTGCACCTTGTGAGACGCGACGCGGTTCCTGCGCTGCTCTTTGGCCTTGATGTTGAGTTCTTCCAGTTCGTCGTATGACAGTGCCAGGAAATTGCGCAGTTCGGTGGGCATGGATGTCCTTCAGTCTCCTTCGCTTAGAAAGTTATGATTTGGGCAAAACCACATCACGAAAACGGGGGAGTTGAAATGGCTGGTTTCAACACGCTGCGTTGGAACAACGAAGAATAGCGCGAGAGCTGGGCAGCCGCCAATCGAAAAAGCTGATGATAAGCATAAAAGAGATTTATCCGGGTGGAGGGAAAACAACTTTTACGCATTGGACGGCACGAGAGAGGCGATCATCCAATCATTCATGAGATGGGATGCTCCGCAGTCCAGACATTTTGTCAGGGGAAACTGAGTGGCGCAGTGGGGACAGACGGCTCGGGTCTGGAAGGTGTCGAATTGCTGGCCGCACTTTCCACACTTCCAGAACTCTCCGACAGGTGGGGGCGTCTTGCAGCTCGGGCAGGCCAAGCCACTGCGGCGCGGGAGCTTGGCGAAACGGGACAGCGCCATCGCGTGTTTCAGTCCGCCCCAGCAACTCATTGCCATGAACAGGGCGATCGCGCCCAGCCAGAGGTCTTGCCTCCACACCGCGAGGGCGATGAAAACGACGACTCCGACCAGGCCGAAGACGGTTGCGACCATCAAGCTGCGAGCGCGTCCCAGCACGAACCAGAGCAACGAGCGAAGGATCTGGCCGCCGTCCAAAGGATAAATTGGAAGGATGTTGAAGACGAGCAGGCCTAGGTTAATCAACCGAATCGCCTGCACCAACTGGTAGAGATCAGGATTGGACTCTGCCCATCCCGAGGATTGGGCCGCCTTCGTAACCAGATACAGGATCGGGAGGAGCGCCACGTTGACCAGCGGTCCCGCCGAGATGCTCCAGAGGGTAGCACCGGGCCGTGGTGGAGGGTCCACATACGCCACCCCGCCCAGCGGCCAGAGCACGATCTGGTCGGCTCGTCCTCCGACTTGACGGCAAGCCAGGGCGTGGCCGAACTCATGAATGGTCACGATCAAAAACAGCGCCAGATACTCCAACACATTCCACGCGACGGACGAATAACTGCCCTTTCTCATCTGGATTTCGTAAGCCGCCACCAGAAACCAGGACCAGTGAAGGAACACATCAATTCCGCGGAACCGAAACAACCGGATTGATCCTTGGCGAACGTTGGGCATGTGGGCAGTCTACTGCATAATCTCGAACGGCGTTCGCGCGGGCGCACCCCGAGAGGCGGGCGGCACTCTCAATTCTTGCCAAGGTCGCGAGAAATGGGTATTGGGTTTTCCAGGCTGTCGCGCGACTACTGGCGGTGGGCGGAGGCGCCGGCGGCCAACTCGCGCAGTGTAGTCAGGAAACCGGCGGCGGTTTTAGGGTCATACAGCGCGTCCAAGGAGATGGTGGCGGAGAATTGCGGAGACTCAGGTCGGAAGCGAACTTGCAGCACGTCCTGTTGACGCACGGTCATCAGCGTATTGAGTTCGGGAGTGGAATCCTGCTTCCAGTGGGTGCGGGTGGTGAGAATCACGGGCCCCGGTTCATAGACGTCCCACTGTCGTTCATCACGGCGCAGAGCAGTCACTCCGCGGCTGTGAGCGCACCAGCGATGGCGCACAACTTCGAGATGGAAGCTGGGCGAGCCGCCCAAGTCGGCCTCGAACGTCAAAGTCTCTTTCTGTTTGTGCCAGCAACTCAGCAACCAGTGGACGGGCAACGCGCGCGGCCGGAACTTCATGGTGACGTGAGCGTTCTCGAAATTGCGGGAAGGAAACTGAAGGCGGGCATGAAGCCGGGAACTATTCAGCCAGCGCCAGTCGAGGATGCGTCCTTTGCCCGCGCACGCCGATTGTACCCAGCGCAGCGCCTCGGTTCCCTTGCGACGGTTGTAAGCGGCGAAGAGGAAATACCAAATCCCCAGGACCGCAACCGCGCCGACGACGTCGATGACTAGCAGGCGTCCCACCACGTCTTCACACAGTCCTCTGATGCTGATGGTACGTCTGAGGTTGCGACTCGGGCAAGGGCCCAATCGACCGCAACCGCATTTTTTCCCAAATCCACCCTAGGGGGGCTGTGGAAAACCAAGCCCGTACCCTGGGGAGGGTCCAACGGGTTCGGCAAAGGCAGTGAATCCGCCCGCTACAATATCGTCGTGGCCTTCGTCATTCGCGACTTTAAGCCCGAAGATTTCGAAACGCTTTGGCAAATGGACCAGGACTGCTTTCCGGCAGGGATTTCTTATTCGAAGCAAGAACTGACGTCGTTCATACGCCGGCGAGGATCGTTCACCCTGGTCGCAACCGACGGGGACCAGGGCCAGGCCGCAGGTTTCATCGTGGTGCACGAAGGCTCGACGGGGCACGTCATTACCATCGACGTGGCGGCGGAGGCACGCCGCTCGGGCGTGGGATCGCTGCTGCTGCGGGCTGCCGAAGAGCGCCTGCGCAGAACCGGATCGAGCGCGGTGGGCCTGGAAACGGCGGTGGACAACTCGGCGGCCCTGTCGTTCTACAAGCGGCACGGCTACAACGTGATGAGAGCTTTACCTCGGTACTACTGCAATGGCGTGGACGCGCTGGTGATGAAGAAAGACTTATAGTCTAGTCCCCACGTCCTCGCCGGCTGTCGCGACAGGCTTGCCCGGAGCCCGCCGAAGGGGCATCTTGCTATCCGACGTTTGGCGGCGGGACGCCACTCCCGAGAGCCGCCGGGCCGGCGGTGCTCCATGTTCATTGTTCATTTGCGCGAAAAGGACTTCTCAGATACCTTGCGTGTTCAGAGCAACAGGACATGAAAGTTGCAATCCAGGGAGAACTCGGCTCATTCAGCCATGAGGCGGCGGAGCGGATGCTGCCGCGGTGCACGGTCGTGCCTTGCCCGCGCTCGGCGGAAGTTTTCGATCGCCTGGAGCACGAATCGGTGGCGGCTGCGGTCATCCCCATCGAGAACACGCTGGCCGGAACTGTGGCGGAGCATGCCGATCTGATGCTGACGAGGGAAGTATTCATTCAAGGCGAATATCTGCTGCGCATCGTTCACCACCTGATCGCTATGCCCGGAGTGCAGCTTCGATCGTTGCGACGCGTGCTGTCGCATCCGGTGGCGCTCGATCAGTGCCGCGATTTTTTTCGCAGACATGGGAAAATTGAGGCGGTCCCTTTCTACGACACTGCGGGCAGCGTGAAACACGTGATTGCCAACCAGTTAAAAGATGCGGCAGGAATCGCCGGACGTCAGGCCGCCCGCGAATATTCCGGGAATGTTGTGCAGTCAAGCATCGAAGACGACAAAGGCAACTTCACCCGCTTTTTCCTGATTCGCAAACTGGGCCGGAGCAAACGAAGCGGGAATGCCGCGAGCCAGGTCAGGGGAAGAAAGAGGGGAAGTGGGGATTATCACCGGCTGATTCCTCGCGGCGCGAACAAGACTTCCATTGTTTTTCAGGTGAAGAACGTGCCGGGCGCGCTCTTCAAGTCGCTCAGCGTGTTTGCGCTGCGGGACATCAGCTTGAGTAAGATCGAATCACGACCCATGCGGGGACGGCCGTGGGAGTATGTTTTCTACCTGGACTTCCTGCGCGGGGACGACGAGCCGGCGCGCAACGCCCTTCGACATCTGGGCGAAGTTGCTGAGTTCGTGAAAGTCCTGGGCATTTATCCGGCCGCTTGAACCGTCAGAACCGTGGTTGTATGGATTGTATGAACTTTCCAATTTGGAGCTTTCCAATTTAGAGCTTGGCAAGCAGGGAGCAGCCGGGTTAGCCTCGGCACCTTGGTTGCGTTCGATCATGGGTTACGTTCGATCATGGATCGAAGGGAATAGAATTTCAGCCTTGCGCTACTTTCGGGCTTCTGAAACCTTTCTGGAAAGAGTAACATCTAAACTTGAGCGAGCTACACTCAAGGAGACATAATGAGCCAGCAGCCGCCCGTCGAGCGCACTCCTAAGAATAAGGAAATAAACGAACAAAAGGCTCTTCCGGTACTCCCGGTAAGGGATACCGTATTGTTCCCGCACGCGGTTTTGCCCCTGACCGTGGGTCGAGAAAGTTCCGTTCAACTTATCAACTCTTTAGGGGAAGACAAGACCATCATTGTGGTGGCCCAGCGCGAGGCGCGGGTCGACTCTCCGCAGCCCAGCGATCTCTATACGGTGGGAACTTCTGCGGTGGTGCATAAGGTGGTCAAGATGCCCAACCAGAGCTTGTTCGTTTTTGCCGAGGGTCTGGAGCGGGTGAGGCTGGGCGAGTTCACACAATTGGCGCCCTTCATGAACGCGCATTATTCAGCGTTGCCCGAGGGTAGTGCGCCGATCGCGACCTCCGAGATCGAGGCGCTGCAGCGGAATGTGCTGACCCTGTTCCAGCAGATCGTCGCCGGTTCGCCGACTCTGTCGGACGAACTTTCGACGGTGGCGATGAATATCGATGAGCCGGGTCGGCTGGTGGATTTCATTGCCTCGTCACTTCCATCGTTGTCCACACCCGACAAGCAGGACACGCTGGAGACGCTCGACATTCATGTGCGCCTGGAAAAAATCAACCAGCATCTGGCCAAGGAACTTGAAGTCCAGCAACTGCGCAACAAGATTCAAAGCGAAGTGCAAGACCGCGTGCAGCAGACGCAGCGCGAGTATTACCTGCGCGAGCAGATGAAGGCCATTCAGAAAGAGCTGGGCGAGCAGGATGAGGGACAGCGCGATGTCGAGGATCTGAAAAAGAAAATCGAAGAAGCGGGTATGCCCGACGAGGTAAAGAAGGAAGCGCTCAAGGAATTGGGCCGGCTGTCGCGCATGTCGCCGATGGCAGCCGACTATTCGCTCACGCGCAACTACATTGAATGGCTGGCGGTGTTGCCTTGGGCTAAGACTTCCGGGCAGGAAATTGAGATTCCGAAGGCGAAAGAAATTCTGGATGCGGACCACTACGATCTGGAGAAAGTGAAAGACCGTATTCTGGACTATCTTTCCGTCCGGCGTTTAAAGCCGAATATGAAAGGGCCGATTTTATGCTTCGTCGGACCTCCGGGCGTGGGGAAAACCTCGCTCGGCAAGTCCATCGCGCGCGCATTAGGCCGGAAGTTTGTGCGGCTATCACTCGGTGGCGTACACGACGAAGCGGAGATTCGCGGGCATCGGCGGACTTATATTGGAGCGCTGCCCGGTCAGATTATTCAGGGCATTCGGCGCGCAGAGACGAAAGATCCGGTCTTCATGCTTGATGAAATCGACAAGGTAGGGCGCGACTTCCGTGGCGATCCGGCCTCGGCGCTGCTCGAGGCCCTTGATCCCGAGCAGAACTCGAGCTTTCGCGACAATTATCTGGATGTCACGTTTGACTTGTCGAAGGTGCTGTTCATCACCACGGCCAACATGCTCGATCCGATCGCCGAGCCGTTGCGTGATCGCATGGAGATCATCGAACTACAGGGCTACACGGAGGAAGAGAAAGTTCACATCGCCTTCCGCTACCTGATTCCGCGGCAGATTGATGAGAACGGCATCACAGCGGAACAGATTGAATTTCCCGAACAGGGCGTGCGCTACGTGATTCGCCACTACACGCGGGAGGCGGGTGTGCGCAGCCTGGAACGCACGATCGGCACGATCTGCCGCAAGCAGGCACGGCGATTGGCCGAGGGCAAGACGGACAAACTGGTCGTCACCAAGGAAGTCATTCAGGAGTTTCTTGGCGGAATCAAGATTCGCAGCGAAGGCGAAATTGCCGAGCGGACCGAGCGGCCGGGCGTGGCCGTGGGTCTGGCGTGGACACCGTCGGGCGGCGACGTGCTGTTCGTGGAAGCCAACGCGATGAAGGGCAAGGGCGGCTTCACCATGACCGGCCAGATTGGCCAGGTCATGCAGGAATCCATGCAGGCGGCATTGACCTGGGTGCGTTCCAATGCCGATCGGTTAGGCGTTCAGGAAAGCTTCTTTGCCGACCACGATATTCATATCCACGTTCCCGCCGGAGCGATTCCGAAGGACGGCCCTTCGGCTGGAGTGACCATGGCTACGACCTTGGTGTCGCTGCTGACGAAGCGCCGCATCACGCCTCTGCTGGCGATGACGGGAGAAATCACCTTAAGCGGCAACGTCCTGCCGGTCGGGGGAATTAAGGAAAAAGTGCTCGCGGCCAAACGCGCGGGGGTGCGCGACGTGATTCTGCCAGCGGAAAATAAGATGAACGTGGAGGAGGATCTCACGCCGGAACAACTGGAAAACCTTACGGTGCACTACGTGAAAACCATCGACGAGGCTCTACAGGTCTCCCTGCCCGAGGTAGCGGGGGGGCCGGCTGCGAAGCTGCCCTCGACGCCGCCCAAGGATCCGAAGCAGGACTATCATCCCACCGATCCAGTCCGAGAACCGGAACCGGTTCACGATAAAGTATTGACGCAGGGGTAAAGACAACTGCCAGCTCGATTTCGAGTGGAATGGCCAGCCTCGACTGAGGCCGGCCATTTTTTCTGGGGGGGGGGCGGTTTTCGAGCGCGCCGCGTCATGCTGAGGCGGCAACTGGGGGTAAACTGAATGACGGATGCGAGTGCGAGTTCTTTTCTTCGGTCTTCTGAAGGAACTGGTGGGGAAATCGATGGACTTGATCGACCTGCCCGAGCGGGCTTCGGTCCGCGATGTGCTCGCCCGCTACGAATCGCAGATTCCAGGCCTGAAAGAATCGCTGCCGTCGCTTGCCTTGGCGGTGAATCAGCAATACGCCGCGCCCGATACTGAATTGAGGCCGAACGATGAGGTTGCTTTGCTGCCGCCGGTGAGTGGGGGCGCGGCAGAGGGGACGGGCTCCAGACCGGCGGGACGCGGGCGTTGCGCTTCGATCGTCCGCGAAACGATTGATACCCAGCGAACCCTCGGCCGCCTCAAGCGCGGCGAAGATGGAGCGGCTCTTGTTTTTGAGGGCGTGGTGCGCAACCAGACGCGCGGACGCAAGACTCTCTGCCTCGACTATGAAGCCTATGAAGAGATGGCGCTGGAGCAGATGGAGTCACTGGCAGATCAAGCGCTGCAGCGGTTTCAGATTCGCGACGTAGCCGTGGTGCATCGCCTGGGTCGGCTCGAAATCGGCGAAACCAGCGTGCTGATTGCGGTGGCTTCACCGCATCGCGCGTCCGCCTTTGATGCCTGCCGGTGGCTCATCGACACGCTCAAGCGCACGGTGCCCATCTGGAAGAAGGAGTACTTCGAAGACGGGGCGGTGTGGGCGGATGGGGAGCCGTTTCCGGCGGAGATTCCGCGCGCAAATTCCTGAGACGGAGGCAGCCCGACACCGCAGGCCGCATCTAACTGCACGCGGCCTGGCGCGGTTTCCCGCATCCCGGGGGAATCCAAAAAACGGTTTACCGCAGAGTTCGCCCCAGAGCGCAAAGCACTGCAAAACGGTCAGCAGCTTTGCGATCTTGCGAGCGTTGTTTGTAATCGCGGTTTGTAATCTTTGCGGTTCAAAAGCTTTTGGTCTGCCGGGAGGTGCCGCTTGGCAAAGGTATAATTCCATCATTCGATGAGAAAACCCGCCACGATTCTGCTCCTAATTGGCTGGCTGGTTGCCGTCTGCGGCCTAGGGGCGCAGCAAACGACGGCCCGGCAAAGTTCCACCCCGCAGAATCCGGCTCGTTCCGAGCGGCAGTCCGAACCGACCACCACGCTGCGGGTCGACGTCAATCTGGTGAACGTATTCGTGACGGTCACCGACGCGCACGGCGCTCCTATCGGCGGGCTCACCAAGGAGAATTTCATTCTCAAGGAAGACGATCACGAGCAGACAATCAAGGTTTTCGATAAGGAATCCGCGTTGCCCCTTTCGATTGCTCTCGAGATTGACACCAGTCTGAGCACGCGTCACGACCTGCCGCTCGAACAGACGTCAGCCAAGCGCTTCGCCCATGACATTCTGCGCCCGGTGGACGCACTCTGCGTGTATGGCTTTAGCGAAGTGGTGAACGAATCCACTCGCGGCTATGTTTCGGATCTCAGGCGCATCGACGAGGGCATTGATCATATCCGCGTCGGAGCTGCTACCGCGCTCTACGATGCGATCTATCTGGCCTCGCGGGCGCTCGATCATCGCAAGGGACGAAAAGTCATCGTCCTGATTACAGATGGCGGTGACACGATCAGCAGGTTTGACTATAAGCAAGCGGTGCGGGCCGCGGAAGAAGCCGAAGCCATTGTCTATTCGATCATCATCGTTCCGATCGAGAGCAGCGCTGGGCGCGAAACCGGCGGTGAGCATGCCCTGATCCAGCTCTCGGACGATACGGGAGGGAAGTTTTACTACGCCACCTCAACGGCACAGCTCGACGAGGCGTTCCGCAAAATCAGCGACGAACTGCGGACGCAGTATCTGCTGGCTTATTATCCTTCGCAGCATGCATCGTTTTCCGAGTTCCGCCGCATCGAGGTCAGAGTGGCGGGCGTGCCCGATGCCGCCGCCTACCGCGTTCGCAATCGCGCCGGTTACTACACCGTGAAGTCTGAATTTTGAAGCACACGCAGCAGCGCCTGAGCCTGAAGCAGTTTCGATGGCACAACTCGGGCGTCTTTGCCACGAAGCATCTGGTTGTGTTTATCTGGAAGTCAGGATGATGTTGGGAAGAAAGGTGGACATGCGGAAGCTCAATTGCACCCCGGGCAGGCGACTGGGCCTGCTGGTTTTGGGTACTCTTTGCACGACCCTGCTGTTTTCCGGGATGTTGCCGGCACAGGCGACCCTTAGTACCGGTGCCATTCGAGGAATCGTAAGCGATCAAGCGGGCGCCGTGCTTGCCGGCGCCAAGGTCACCATTACAGATAAGGCTAAGGCCTGGATGGTTCAGTTGCTTACTTCCTCGTACGGGATATATCTATCGGGGCCGCTCCAGCCGGGCGACTACCAGGTGCGCATCGAGGCGAAAGGCTTCAAGACAGCTGAGTTTGTCGTGATGGCTCACGGGGGAGTGATCTCTTCGGGCGATTTGCGCCTGGAACCGGGAGAGGGGCAGGTTCAGGGAGGGGCGGTGTCTGTCAACACCGAGCAAGCCACCATACAGGGAGTCTTGAACGCCAATCAGATCGAGAATCTGCCCCTCAACGGGCGCAACTTCCTCGATCTCGCCCAACTTGAGCCGGGCGTGCAGATCCAGGACGGTACGAACTTCGATCCTACAAAAGTCGGCTATTTCTCTGTCTCGTTCGGGGGCCGCTTCGGGCGCTCGGCCCGCATCGGAGTGGATGGGGTTGACGTAAGCGATGAAACCGTCGGCACGACCACCGAAGATATTCCCGCCAGTGCCATTCAGGAATTCTCCATCGCCCAGTCGAACCTTGATCTCGCCAACGAATTAACTTCTTCGGGTGTGGTCAACGTGGTCACAAAATCGGGGACCAGCGGCGTTCACGGTGAGGCCTTTGGCTTTTTTCGCGACCACGGAATCGCTGCCGCCAGCCTGCCCCACGCGGCCTCGCTGCCCTCCCCATATTTCCAGCGTAACCAGGAAGGAGCCAGCTTGGGCGGGCCGGTGCTCAAAGACAAACTGTTTTTCTTTGGCGATGGGGAGCGGACGTCGCAGCACTTGGGCGCTCCGGTCCTGGAGTCGGCGCCATTTTCTTCGTATTCCGGCTTTTTCCCCGCTCCCTTTATGGAGAATGAGCTTCTGGGCCGGCTGGATTACCGCTTGAACGAGATGGCGCGTCTGTTCGGACGCGTCACCTATTTCAACAATTCCAGCGATGCAACATTTTTCCCCAGCAGTTTCCAGGTCTATAACACTCGGGACATCACGCGCAACGCAATGGTGGGCGCGGATTTTAGCAGGGGCATTTATAGCCATAGCATCCGCTTTTCCTATCTGAAGTTCCGCAACCAGATCGCGGACGCCACGATGGGGACGAACCTTCCATTTGCCAACTATCCGGTCAGCGTTCAGATCAATAGCTTTAGCGCTGGTCCAAATTTTCTGGCTCCGCAAAGCACGGCGCAGTCCGACCTGCAACTGAAGTATGACGGCAGTAAGCTCCTCGGAAAACACCTGGTGCGCTTCGGCGCGGGCTGGAACCGCATCCAGGGCGGCGGTTTCGCCGACTTCTACGGAACCACCCCGACCGTGTTCGGCAACGGCACGATTTATCCGGGATGTGCGGGGGGAAATACTTCCAACTGCCCGCTCGGGCCGGATGGCACAACCGCATCGAATCCTTTGGACTACGAGATGGTGCAGGCCATTATCAGTAATGGGCAAGGCTATTCGACGGGGAAAGCGGCGCTCGGATTTCCGGCGGGAGGGTTGGGGCCGGACAACCGCCTGGGACTGTATATCGGAGACTCCTGGAAGATTCGTCCCAACGTAACGCTCTCCCCGGGACTGCGCTGGGTGCGAGACACCGGCCGCACCGATAGCGACTTGCCCGCCATCGCCGCGATTAACAGCGCTTTCCCAGGAATGGGGAATCAGGTCCGGCAGCCGAATGCGAACTTTGCTCCGCAATTTGGTCTTGTCTGGGATCCGGCAAAGAACGGAACCACCGTGTTTCGTGCCGGCGCGGGACTCTTCTATGAGAATGTTATTTACAACAATGTTCTGTTCGATCGTCCCCTGCGTCTGCAAAATGGGGCTTTTTTGTACGCGCCATCGGCTTGTCTGAATGGCCAGGCACAGCCCATTGCGACTCCCAGCGGCGCGCTTGCCAATCCCGCCTCAAACTGCGTGGATGGTGCCGGAACGCCGCTTCCGATCTTTCAGGTGGGCCAAAACATTGCGGCGTTGGAAAATTCGCTGAAGGCAGCCTATCCATTTACTTTGTCCTCTCCGAATGGAGCCTACGTTGGCAGCCTGCTGAATGCGGGCATCAATCTGCCGCTGGGACTGTTGGCCCCGAACTACCGCACGCCTCGTTCGCTACAGATGAACGTCGGAGTTCAGCAAGAAATTCGTCACGGCACGGTGTTGAGCCTGGACGTCGTGCGCAACGTGGAGACCCACGGGCTATTGGGCATCGACGCGAACGACGTAGGCGATCCCGGCCACTTTAGTCTCTCGTCCGCGCAGCAAGCCATTCAAAATACCATCACTGCTTGCGGAGCAACCTCGCTGCAGGGAGCGATCACCTCGTGTCCGGGCTTGAACAACGGCCAGGCGAATATTGGCGCAACGGTATCCAACTTCACCGAGTTTGGTTTGGGCTCTGCCGAAGATACGGGCAGTAGTTGCATGGATGCCCCGAATCCACTGACCGGGGGGACCACGACGCTCGGCTACCAGTGCGCGTTCAGCGGAAAGAACGGCAACTACGGCACGGCCGAGTTCCTCGAACCCATCAGCCGTTCGGTTTACACCGCGCTGCAAATGAAGCTGGTCGAAAATATGACCAACCCGGTGCGGTGGGTCAAGGCGGCAAATTTCCAGCTGTCGTATGCCTTGTCCCGTTTCACGAATCCACTAGCCTTCGCCGGGAACGCTCCGTCGTCGAATCCGGTGGGTGCCAACGACCAGGACTTTGTGCTGCAGGCCGCGGACAACAACGATCCCCTTCGCTTCATGGGGCCGTCATTGCTGGATCGGAAACACCAGGTGTCGTTCGGGGGCAGCTTCGAAATACCGTTCGGTTTCCGCCTGGGACTGATCGGCCATTTTTATAGTCCGCTCTCCAGTCCGGCCATCGTCGGAAGCAATGGAAGCGGCGGTCAGATTTTCCAGACCGATTTTACCGGAGGCGGAGTTTACAGCCAGCCGTTGCCCGGCACCAAAAACGGCGCTTTCGGCCATGAGGTCAGTGTCACGTCCATGAACAGGGCGATCAGTAAATACAACACGTCAGATGCCGGGCTTCCCACCCCGGCGGGCGAGGTGCTGATTACCAATAACTTGTTTACTGCGGCACAACTGGCGCAGGTCGGCGCGGTCGCTCCACGGGTGAGTCCGGTTCCCATCGATCAATTGTTATCTCCGTGGACCAAGGACCTGGACTTTAAGGTGGCTTGGCCGCACAAGTTCCGGGAACGATTTACCATCGAACCGAGTGTTGCCTTCTACAATGTTTTCAACTTCTCCAACTTCAACCAGCCTCCGGGCGTGATGAGCGCCTGGCTGACCTCGGGCGCCAATTCGATCAACAGTACGCACACCAGCCGGCAGCCGGGAGAGAGCAGCATTGAAAGTGACTTGTTCCGCGTGGGTGCGGGCACGGGCGTATTTGGCTTAGCTTCACCCAGGGTCGCGGAATTCGCCCTGAAAGTCACTTTCTAGCGTGGTTCCGGCGATGCCCCTTGTTTTGACGGTCCGGCATGCTGTGCCTGGAATGAACGGGGCAGCTTTCCGCTCTTGGCATTTCGCCAGGACCTAAAAGCGGAAAGCTCTTCTCAGGGGTTCAGTTCCGTTCGCAGGCGCCGGGAGAGCTTCTCGATCTGTTTCAGTTTTTCGATCGCGTCTTTGGGCAGGATGCCTTGGCGGATGCTGGCCACATCCGAGGGAATGGTTTGTGCCGTGCGCGCCAGCTCGTCAGCTTCTTTTTGCAGTTGCGCAAGATCGGTGTGTCTTGAGGAAGTGGCGGGTTCTTTCGCAGTGGTCGAGGAATCAAGAGGCTCTGGGGGCGTGGGAAAGTGATGGCCCGCAGTTTGTGGAGTCGCCGTCGTCGCCAGCAGTCCAAGCAGCAAACAGAGTGAAAGCCACGCAGATTTCTTCACGGGTACGCCTCCGGCCGGACGAGCGACGGTTTTCGGAATTGTACTATTCTTGCGCGCGCTTATTCTCCCCCGGGTCTCGCCTTCGTCCGCAGCGCTTTGTGTACAATGCCTGCATGTCGTTCCGCGCTCCGCAAGGGAATCCCAATGCCGCCAAGCGCAGTCGTACGCCTCCTCCGGAAGATACGTTCGAGGAGGCCGCTTTCCTTAAAGCGCTGGGAGAAAAACAGGAACCCGTTTCGGTTAAGCTCATGGACGGACAAACCGTCCATGGATGGATCGAATATTACGATAAGAATATGGTGCGGTTGACGCGCGAGGGCGCACCCAATCTGTTCATCTACAAGCATGAGATTATGTACATCGCGGAGGATGGCAGGAGACGGAAGTGAGTGGGCGTCCGGCTCTCGGCTTCTGGTTTCCGAAATGCGCGACCGGGTTAGAGTGCCGCTTTCGTGTTCGTGTTGACTGACCCCTGAACGGTTTCTGCCGTGGCGAAGGAAGTTTCCAAAAGCCGCGATTCGACTAGCCATGTCTTCCACCGCACACCATCCCGAAAGTTTTCTTCCGGCCATGTCAGCCATTGCTCGCGAGGCGGGCGCTTTGCTTCTGCCTTATTTCCACCAAGGATTGAAGATTGAGTATAAGGGCGACGCCGATCTGGTGACCGCGGCGGACCGTGCTGCCGAGACGCTGATTCGCGAGCGCATCAGCAACGAGTTCCCGTCGCATGACGTGCTGGGCGAAGAGCAGGGGTTGAACGACCAGGGCAGCGACTACCGTTGGTACGTCGATCCCCTGGACGGCACAACCAATTTTGCCCACGGATATCCGGTTTTTTGCGTGTCGCTCGCTCTGGAACGCCGGGGACCGGAGCGGGCGCGACGCATTGCCGGGGTTGTCTACGACCCAACTCGCGACGAACTCTTCACCGCAGAACTCGGAACTGGCGCGCATCTCAACGGCAAACCGATTCATGTCTCCAAAGCGACGCAGTTGAAGGAGTGCCTGGTGGCAACGGGTTTTCCCAGCCACAAGCGGCACAAGAATCCGAATATTTACTTCTATCATCAGATCACGCTGCGCACCCACGGAGTGCGGCGCGCGGGATCGGCGGCGCTCGATTTGTGCAATGTGGCCAGCGGGCGTTTCGACGGCTTTTGGGAGTTCAATCTCAATTCGTGGGACACGGCAGCGGGTGTCCTTATCGTGGAAGAAGCCGGGGGCAAGGTGAGCCGCTTCGACGGATCTGCCTTTGAGATCGACAGCCGCGAGACCCTGGCGTCCAACGGACTGGTTCACGACGCGCTGGTGCACGAGTTCGGAGAAATCTTCGCAGGACGAGGACTGATTCCACTCCCTGAGCCCAGTGAATACAAACGATAATCAAGACCATAGCGGACGCGGAGGTCGAACGAGCACATGAATCGGACCGGTAAGTTCAGGCCAGCGGTCGCCTTGATTCTGCTGACGTCTGCCTTGCTGGTGATGGGCGAGGCAAAACCCGAGGCTCCGGATGCGGCTTATGTGCAGTCTTTTGAGAAATGGAAGGCCGGGGAAACCGCCGATCTAAAGCAGAACTGGTTATCCCTTGCCGGCTTGTTTTGGCTCAAACCGGGGACGAGCAGTTTCGGCAGCGATCCGGGCAATCAGGTCGTGTTCCCCAAGGGGCCGCCGCACGCCGGCGAATTTAATCTGAACGGAGAAAAAGAGGTTACTCTCAAACTGCTCCCGGACTCGGGAGCCACAATTGCGGGCAAGCCGGCGACCACAATCAAGCTTGATCCGGATACTTCTGAGCATGTCACTTACGTCGAGATGGGGGGCTTGCGCTTTCACGTCATTGTGCGTGGGGAACGGGTGGGAATTCGCCTGCTGGATACAGAGAGCGCGTCCGCACGTGATTTCAAAGGGATGATGTTTTTTCCCCTCGATCTGAATTACCGTGTTACGGCGACCTGGATTCCCGAAGACGGCAAGCAGACAATTGAAATTCCTAATGTACTGGGAGACGTCACGGCACAGATAATTCCTGGAGTCGCGGTCTTCAAGGTGCACGGCGCGGAGTTGAAGCTGACTGCCTTAGGGGGCGATGCCAAGACTGGACTATTCTTCGTCTTTAACGATCTGACGAGCAAGAGCGATACTTATCCGGCGGGCCGTTTTCTGCACTCCGATCCGGTCGTGAATGGACGTGTCATTCTCGATTTCAATCGCGCCTACAATCCTCCCTGCGCGGTAACGCCGTATGCGACGTGTCCCTTGGCGCCGAAGCAGAACCGGTTGGCAGTTGCGATTCCTGCGGGGGAGAAGTTCGACAAGGCCGCGCACGCTCACCACGGGAACTGAATTCACCCATGATCTCTGGCAGGATGGCCGCCCGAGCTCCTGCCTGCCTTGTTACAATGAACTTGTAGCCGCCGCCCCGCTCCGCTCGGCGCGGGCTCATTCTGGAACACTCAGGTTTGCCGTGATCAACTCTCTGTTGGAACGAAAAATCGAAAAGCGGGCGGACAGGGTCCGTCTGCAGGGACGCATACTTTTTCTCACCGAAGATCCGGAACTGATCCGGCGACAGCTTGGGGGCGAAGACTTGCCCTGGGATGCGAACCATCCCGCGAACAATCCCAAGCTGCGCGATGACATTTCGACTGACGAAATTACCCCGGCGCATTATTGTTTTTACTTCGACGAAACGTTGGGCGAGATTCCTTATCTCGGTTTGAAATGCGGCAGCGTGACGCCCATCGGTCGCGGCGACGTGAAGCGCGGCGGATTCGTATGCGCGGTGAGCGGCAAGCGGCGCGGCAAGGGATCGAGCCGCGAGCAATCTCCCTATGCCGAGATGTGCGCCGGCATTCGCGTGGTGATTGCCGAGAATATCGAACGCATCTACAAACAGAATTGCCAGAACCTGGGGCTGCTGACATCGACAAACTTTTCTCTCATTGACCGGATTCGCGGCGGGGAAGAGATTGAGCTCAGTGAGTTCACCGCGGGCGAGGATGAAATTACGCGGCAGGTGATCGAGTATGGCGGGCTGTTCCCCTTCAATGTGGCGCGGATGCAGGGGAAAGTGTTTCTACCTCCGGTCAAGCAAGAAGTTAATTTGCAAATGGCGGGATCGACGCGCACGTATCACACGCCGCCAATGACGCTGGCCGAGAAGATTTTTGCCCGGCACATGATCAACGAAAAGAACGACGTCGGAGTGCCGGGGGTAAAGCCCGGCGACACTGGTTTCGCGCGGGCCGATCTGCGCTTCAGTCACGAATACGTCACGCCGATGGCGGCGATTTTCTTCGAGCGTTACGTGGGCAAAGATGCCAAGGTCAGGGATCCCGAGAGCATCCTGTTTTTCCGCGACCACCTGACATTTCTCGACGAGGTGATTTCCGAGGAAAAGAAAAAGCTTGGACTGCTGGACCTCGCGACCCAACTCAAACTCAAGCAGCAGGAGTTCGCGGCCAAGCAGGGAATCAAGTTGCATGGAGAATTGAAAGACCGCAAGGGATCGGAGGGCATCTGCCATTCGATCGTACTGGAAAGTTACGCGCTGCCGGGGCAGTTGAATATCGGCTCCGACTCGCACACGCCGCATGTTGGAGCCATCGGCTGCGTGGCTTTTGGAATCGGTACGACGGACGTGTTCAATTCGTGGATCACGAAAGACGTGCGGGTGAAGGTTCCTGAGTCGGTGAGAATCGTAATTCGCGGCAAGAAGCATCCCAACGTGACGGCGAAGGATTACATTCTTAAAATCCTGAGTCTCGATTACGTGCGCAGCGGCCAAGCTCTGGCCAAGGTCATGGAGTATGCGGGGGAGGCGATCGAGGCGCTGAGCGTGGACGAGCGCGCGACGATGACGAACATGGCGGCGGAAATTGGCGGCTTCACCGGCATCGTGGCACCCGACAAGAAGGCGGTGGACTTCCTGGTCGAGCGCCGCGGTATGGATCGCAAAAAGGGCGAAGGATTGATCGCAGGCCTGTATAGCGATCCCCAGGCGAAGTATGCGCAGGTAATCGAACTCGACGCGGCCGAGATTACGCCCATGGTCGCGACTCCGGGCGACCCGGGGAACGGCAAATATGTTCGAGATCTGAACACGCCGGTGCCGGTAGAGATCGCGTATGGCGGTACCTGTACCGCAGGCAAGAATGAAGACATGGACATGTATGCGGCCGTGCTCGCCGACGCCCTTAAGCAGGGAAAAGGCGTAGCCGATTCGGTGAAGTTTTACATTCAGTTTGGATCGCAGGAGACGCGCGAATATTGCCTGCGCAAGGGTTACGTCGATATTTTCCAGAAGGCCGGGGCGCAGGTCATCGAACCGAGTTGTGGAGCGTGTATCAACGCCGGGCCGGGGGTTTCGACGCGGCCGGATCAGGTTGTGATCAGCGCGCAGAACCGAAACTTCCCTGGGCGGAGCGGTCCAGGGCAGATGTATCTAGCTTCGCCTTTCACGGTCGCTGCGAGCGCGGTTGCGGGATACATTGTGGAGTATGAGCCAAGTGAGAAACGGCAGTTGGTGGGGGCGTAACGAATCGGAACACGTTAGGGCATTTTCCCTCACAGAGCTACCTAGGACAAAAGTTACGACTCGATCGCAGCGGCTTTCCCGCTTTTTGCGCCCGCCCGCAGGCCAATCCCCGCGCGCTCCCGAGCCCAAGCTTTTCTGGGCGAACTGACGAAACCGGAGCTCGAGCTCTTCACGCGAGTCAATTCCCCTTTTGCCCAAGCAGCGTGTTCCTGGAATCAACTGTCGCGCGAAAGCGCTCATCGCGTGAGAGAGTTTCTCCGTGGCCTTCTCGAAGCGATTGCGTTTCTTGTCGCGAGATGCTGCACGTTCGGGCTGGTCAACCGGTGGTAGTTGCCGTGGAAATCGCCCTCGAACCGTTATTCTACGTCTTGGAGTCGGCCTCACCAGGCTTTGGCAGATCCTGCGTTATTTTGTTTTGCCATCGGGACTTTGGGTGCTTGCTAACAGCCGGCAGGTCGTACGCGTCTCTTACTGCAGGAGGATGCCATGAACCGATCGCACCTGTTTTTCGTTGCCTGCATCATCATCAGTTTTGCCGTCGCTGCGAGCGCCTTTCGCGCCTCTCGCCCAAAGATCTCTCAAGTAGGATCAATTCGGGCAGGATCAATCCGGGTAGGATCAATTGTGGCAACGATGCCGATGCTCGAGCCGCGCTCCGGCCAAACGGCAACGCTGTTGCCGGATGGAAAGGTTTTGATTGTCGGAGGCATGCGGCGCAATCAGGATTTCTATAAGTCAGCCGAACTATACGATCCTGCCACGAGCAAGTTTCAGCCGACCGGCGAAATGAGCATCGGGCGGGTGGGCCAGATCGCCGTGCTACTGCGTTCCGGGAAAGTGCTGATTGCCGGAGGTTGGATTGGGTATGGTACGACCGACTCAGCGGAGTTGTACGACCCGGCCACCGGCAAGTTCACCGTGATCGCTTCTATGACCGCGCGGCGAGCCCGGCCGAGCGCTACGCTGCTGACTGACGGCAACGTGTTGCTGGCGGGCGGCGGAGACCATGACGCTCCCGATGGAGCAGTCGCTTCGGCAGAAATTTTCCGTGCCGATACCTTGCGCTTTCAGCCGACGGGCTGCCTGCACCGTGCACGTTCGGGTCACACGGCGAGCTTGCTGAACGATGGAACCGTTCTGATTGCCGGAGGAGGCAACGGAGGGCTGATCGCCGGTGCGGAGCTGTACGATCCTAAGACCGGAACTTTCAGCGAAACCGGCAGCCTGAACACGCCGCGCCACAAACATACCGCAGGTTTGCTGCCCGATGGACGGGTGCTGATCGCCGGCGGCTCTGACGAACGTGACTGGCATGGCACCATGAACAGCACTGAAATCTACGATCCGCATACCGGGAAGTTCACCGCTGCGGCGCCTTTGAACGATAGCCGCTTCAAGCTGCCCGAGGAAGCGGTGCAGCTTGCCTCCGGGCGGCTTCTGGTTGTTGGTGGGAGCAGGGAAGTGGAAGTTTTCGATCCGGCAAGCGGGAAATTCCTGGTCGTGGCCGGCCAGATGAACGACTCGCGTCATTTCATGTCTGAGACCAGGCTTCGCGACGGCAGCGTGCTGCTGGCTGGGGGCTACCCAAACAACGACCAAGCCACGGCTCAGACCTGGATCTATCGCCCCTAGAGCGCCTTTATGCCGAAGGGGATGCCAATCCCCGTAAGTGGTTGAATTCAGCCGGGATGGCTGAAATGAGCCACTCCTATCGCAGCAACTTTTCTCCCCGTTCCGCGTTCAAATAGATAGAGACCAGCGGCCAGTGATTGAGACGGAAAGCGGCCGCGGGGCTTGGAACCAAGGGGGTTCATATGCGCTACATGAGATATCTTGCGTTGCTGGCAGCTCTAATGGTGCCGATGAGTTACTCGCAGGCCCAGGTGGAAGCTGGAGTTGCGGCGGGAAACAATCAGGGCTACGCCGACCAGGGAAATGCCAATCAGAGTTATGGCAATCAGGCCTATGACCAGGGCTACCCCGACCCGGGGCCGGGCTATTCTAACGCGCCGCCGGTGTGTTCGTACGGCTACTACTCCTATTACCCCTACGCATGCGCACCGTATGGCTTTTATGGTCCGCAGTGGTTTGTAGGCGGCGTGTTTATCGGCGCCGGCCCGTGGTATCACTGGGGCTGGGGCCATGGCGGATACTATGGCCGGGCCGGGTACTGGGGTCATGGCTACTACGGGCGCGGCTATGTGGGTGCTGGCTACGGTCGTGGATATGTTCGGGGTGGCTACGGTCGCGCTTACGTCGGGGGTGGAGCATATCGTGGCGGCGCGGTTCGCAGCGGCGGTGGTTTCCACGGTGGCGGTGCACACGGGGGCGGACACCGTTAACGAATGTACGACGAAAGCGTGAACGGCTGGCAGCATGATGATCGCTGCCAGCCGTTTTTCTTTGACTCCAGCCCCCAGGCCCCGATCCAGGGCTTCCGCTCAGGGCGCGGCGCCGAAGAGGCTCTTACGGCATTTGCGCCGCCTGAACCCTTGGCTTTTCTAATGCCTTCAGAGACGGAAAAGAGCTGGGAGAAACCAGCGTGCGCTCCGGTGGTTGCGAGCCGGCGTTGAGCGCCGAGGCCAGCAACTCCAAGGCATCCCCCATGAGAGGCGGGGAAACCACCGTGGCCGCGAGCCGTCCCTGACGAACCCATTGCTGACCGGAGCGGGGTACGCCGTCGCAACCGGTGATAGGAAGTCGAAGCCAGGCATCCCGATCGCGCACACTACCCAGCTCTTCGAAGGCGCGGCGCGCGCCAATAGCCATGTCGTCGTTCTGGCAGGCAATCATGCCGACATGGAGTTGTCGGGACGTGCTGAGGGACAACCACGATTTGATGGCGTGATAACCGCTGTTCTGCGTCCAGTCGCCCTTCAGGGTTTTGACGTTGACTTCGGGCGGCTTAGTGGAGAGCATGCCCTTCGTACGGACTTTGGCCACGTCGCGAACGGAGGGGCCTTCGAGATAGAGAACGCAGCCCGCAGCCCCGAGGAAGGCGGCGATCTGCTGGCCCTGAATTTCTCCGATGGCTGCGTGGTCCGAGAGAATAGAGAAAACCGGAACCAGAGCGTGCTGCCGGAGTTGCGATACGTAATCAACGTCGGTGTTGACGATTGCCCAGGCGATGCCAGCGGAAACCGCAGCGTTGGCGATCTGCGCCATACCCGTACCTACCGGCTCAGCCAGTATGGCATCGGGACGCTTCGACGGATCCTGGATGAAGCTTAGAATCTGCTGGGTTTGCCCTACGGCATCGTTGCCGGAATAAATGATCTCAACGCTGGCCCCCAGCTTGAGCGCGGCCGCCTGGGCGGAGGCGGCTTGTTCCAGTTGATAGTCGTTGTCCTCTGTAACCAGGGAAACCAAAACCTTGAGTTTGTCCATGGAGCTGCGCCCTTCACCGTTGGTCGCACCGCACGTCTGCCATTATTAGCTCATCCTCATGAAGACCCGCCAAATTACTTCTGTAATGAAGTTCAAGAATCGACGTTCAACCATCCATGAGGTTCAATCGTCGGGCTGCGGGACGGGCAAGGCGTCGGGAATGCGGCACCACAGTTCGTAAGCTTTCGGCCCTGGTCGTTGACTCTGGTCGTTGGCTCTGTACCTGCACCTGCATTCTTGCTAGAATGTCCGGTCACAAAACCGCCGCGGTAGTAAAATGAACGCATAGATTTCAGGAGATTGAGACCCTTATGACCTACGTGATTGCTGAGCCGTGCATCGGCACCAAAGACACTGCATGCGTGGATGCGTGTCCGGTGGACTGCATTCATCCCAAGAAGGACGAGCCCGCTTACGCATCGGAGGAGTTGCTGTATATCGATCCGGTAGAGTGTATTGACTGCGGCGCTTGCGTTCCGGTGTGCCCGGTCTCGGCCATCTTCGCACTCGACGATCTGCCCGAGAAGTGGAACGCTTTCACCGAGCGCAATGCCAAGTACTTCGGGCGGTAGAAGGCTTCTGGCTTTTGGCTCTTGGCTTTGGTTCGATCACCGCTTGGGCTGAATTATGAATTAAAGGTGCGCGTCTTCCGCCGGATGCGCGCCTTTTTGTTTCCCAGAATGGCTCGGAATCCGCTTGTATCGTCTTCATATTATTTCTATCGTTTATCCGCTTATTGGTAGTGGGCTACTTTCATTTTGAGACGGCTGGCGTCACAGATCGGCCGTTGAGCGTGGAAGATTTGGTCACCCTGTGGGAAGCCTACGAACAACGGAGGGCGGAAAGAGCGGCATAGCTTATGAAGCACGTTCTTGGCGTAATCGGCGTTCTAGCGGTCACAGCCTTTTTGATTTGGCTGAAGTGGTCACAGGCCAAGGGACAGGTTAAAGATTTGGGCGACGGCGGAATCCAGACGCTCTTTGATAAAGATTCAAGTAGCCCACTACCCGCTTATTTCTATCGTTTATCCGCGTTTCCCAGAACCTCCGCGTCTTTGCCGGTATGGGCCTTCACGGCATCGAGAATGTGGATGTATTCATGCTTGTCCATGCGCAGGACGAACGACTTCGGGATATCGCCTTCGCGGAAGTCAATCTCGAGCCAATGACTTTTTGATTTGGTCAACATGACAATGGCACCCACTCCGATGGCGGCCGAGAAGATGGACTCCTCATTGACGCGGTGTCTCTTGGTGTATTCGTAAGAGAACTTGTAGATCTCATCGTAAGGAATGCTAATGGTGGTGCCCTTGGCGGGCTGTACCTCGACGGCCTTGTGGTCGTCGCTGAAAGTCAGGACAGCCTTGGCTTGTCTCCCTTTCGAGTCCGGCACGGCAACGCGGCTGAAGGAGGTTTCCTCGGCAAGGCCGAATGTTGCGACGGCGAGGATTACGAGAAGAACAGAAATTATTCTTTTCACGGTCTTGAAAGTATATCGAAAGCCCAATCATCGCGCAGAATTGGCGGGTGCCCAATTTCTGGCGTCCCATGCAAAAGCGCACTCGGAGTGCGTCGGAGGGCAGGATTCCCTATGCGGTCCCTGGCTGAAAACTGACGGCAGAAGCCCCTTCCACTAGAATCAAGCCTTTATCCGTCGAACGCCCATGGCCTTGAGAGAGTCGGAAGCGATCGTGCTGCGCAGCTATCCGCTGCGCGAGGCCGATCTGCTGGTCACGCTATTTACGCGCGCGGAAGGCAAAGTCCGGGGCGTCGCGCGGTCGGCCAAAAGATCGAAGCGGCGATTCGGCGGAGCCCTCGAGCCGCTAACCTATGTGCGCGCGTTCTACGACGTCCACGAGCGGCAGGAGTTAGCGCGACTCGATGCCTGCGAGGTGCTGGAGTCTCCCCTGGCTTCGGCGGTGAGTTATGCGCGGGCGGTTGCCCTGGGCCACATCGCCGAGTTGCTCGACCAACTGTTGCCCGACCGCGAGGCCAATGACGCTATCTTTCGACTGACACTCTCGGTGCTACGCGTCCTGACCGGCCCGGAGGTGTGGATGCCGGTTACGTATTTCGAATTGTGGTTGACCCGCCTGGTCGGTTTTCTGCCAGAATTGACGGAGTGCATTGTCTGCGGCCGCAGCCTGAACGGCAGTCGCGCCTATTTTCACGCGCTGGCGGATGGGTTGATGTGTCCCGAGGACAAGCGCCTGGCGTCGTCCGAGATCTCCAGTGAGTCACGGACGCTGGCCGCGCAAATGTTTCGCGCGCCAGTGGAAAGTTTCGCCGAGAAGCGGTGGCCGAAGTCGCAGGGTGCCGACCTGCGAAAATTTCTGATTCAAATTCTGCAGCGTCATCTTGAAAAAAAGCTGGTTACGGCGGGGATGCTGGAGAAGGGCGGATTCTAGCTTCCAGATCAAATCCCAACCCGGTTTCGAAAACAGCGGAGAAACAAGGGTGGCCAAACGTTTCAATGCGGTGATCGCTTTACGCCACGAGGATCAAGATGACGGACAAATGGGGAAGAAGGCTTTTCACGATTGGCGCTATCTTCCTGTTACTGCTGGGAATGGTGCACGCCCTATCGCTGTTCAAGGCGCCGGTTCTGGCGAATGATACCGAGCGGCAGTTGTTGGGCCTGATGTCCGACTATCAATTCAATGTCATGGGGTCGATGCGCAGCATGGACTACTTCCTGCGCGGTTTCAGCATTTCGTTCATGCTGGCGGCGCTCGTCATGGCAGCGGTCGGTTTGGTCCTCGGTCGCGAGCGCGCCGGATTGCTGAAGCGAGTGGCCCTGGTCATTACGATCTGGCTGGCCGCCATGACCGCCGTTTCTTTCCATTATTTTTTCGTGATACCCACTTCATTTCTGGCAAGCGCGTTGCTGATTTTTACGCTGGCTTGGCTGAACCTTCCGCAATCGGTGAGCTGACGGCTGCGGCCTGCTTCCATTACAATCGTGGATTAACCGGCCAGCTCCGGCTGCGCTGTAGGAGTCCGAATAACCAGCCGCATTCTGGGGTTGTGAGCTAAGAGCCGAATTTGAATCCATCCTCCTCCAATCCGTTGACATTTCAGGAACTCATCCTGCGTCTGCAGACATTCTGGGCGCAGCGCGGATGTGTGCTGCAACAGCCGTACGAGGTGGAAGTTGGTGCAGGAACCATGGCGCCGGAAACTTTTCTCCGCGTGTTGGGCCCGAAGCCTTACAAGGTAGCGTATGTGCAGCCATCGCGGCGTCCGGCGGACGGGCGCTATGGGGAGAATCCGAATCGGCTGTTCAAGCACATGCAGTTGCAGGTGATCCTGAAGCCTCCGCCGGAGAACGTGCAGGAGTTGTACCTGGAGTCGCTGCGAGCGATCGGGATCGACCTGCGCCAGCATGACATCAAGTTCGAAGAGGATAATTGGGAAGCTCCTACGCTGAGCGCCTGGGGTGTAGGCTGGCAGGTCATGCTTGACGGCTTGGAGATCACCCAGTTTACCTACTTCCAGCAGTGCGGCGGCGTCGATCTGTTTCCGATTTCGGCGGAACTGACCTATGGCTTGGAACGCATTGGCGCGTTTCTGCAGGATGTGGATTCGATTTACGATATTGTCTGGGCGCGCGATCCGGAGTCGGGCAGCGTGGTGAAGTATGGCGATGTGCGGCTGGCCGATGAGCTGCAGTTTTCGGTGTATAACTTCGAGGCAGCCGATGTCGAGAAGGCTTGGCAGCATTTTGCATTGTACGAGGCGGAATGCAAGGCATTGGTGGAAAAGTATGGGGCGATGATGGGGAATCAAAGTCCCCGGCCGGTCTCTGCCTGCGGCGGAGAGACCGGTCAGCCAGATGTGGTTCGAGATAAGCTGCGCTTTCCGCTGCTTGCCGCGTACGACCTATGCCTGAAGTGCTCGCACCTGTTTAACATTCTCGATGCGCGTGGGGCGATTTCGGTGACCGAGCGCGTCGGGGTGATTGCACGCGTGCGGGCGCTGGCCGTTGGCATTGCAAAAGCCTGGGTGGATCAGCAGAAAAACGATCCGCCGAAGAGTGACGATGCTGCCTCGTCGGAGAATTCCGACGAGTCTGAACCTGGGAGCGCGAAGCAGTCGAAGAGGAAGAAATTGGTTCCGGCGACAGCTTAACCCCAACAGGTCTGTCCTTCTGAAGGGTCCTTCGACTCGGCTCCGTTCAGGATGACAATTTGGTTTGTGATTGTGGTCACTACGCCGCAACTTCAGACTAGGGATCACGAGAAGAATTCCTGCATGCCAGACTTTTTACTTGAGATCGGATGCGAAGAGATTCCGGCGCGAATGATCGCCACGGCGTCCCATGAGTTGCGCGAACGCGTCGCGGCGCTGCTGCGTCGCGAGCGGCTGTCGGGCGGTGAGATCCTGCATTTTGATACGCCGCGGCGTCTGGCGGTGATGGCGTTCGGTATCGCCTCTGCGCAGGCCGATGCGGTCGAACAGGTCAACGGACCTTCGCTGCACGTCGCTTATAAAGATGGCCAGCCGACGTCCGCGGCGCACGCCTTTGCGAAAAAAGCTGGCCTGGACGTGACCAAGCTGGAGAAAGTTACTACTGCCAAGGGCGAGTACCTGGCGGCGAAGGTGACAAAAAAAGGCCGCAGCGCGGCCGAGATTCTTGCCGAAGGCCTGCCCAGAGAACTGTCCACGATTTACTGGCCCAAGAATATGTATTGGCGGAAGCCGAACGAACGGTTCGTGCGTCCGGTGCGCTGGCTGGTCGCGATGCTCGATGGGGAAACGATTCCTCTGGAGTTTGACGGGATCCGGGCGGGGACGGTTTCACAGGGGCACAGGATTCTGTCGGACGGTGGCGTGACCATACCGCGGGCGGGATCGGCCTATGTGGAGTCTCTGCGAGCGGTCAAGGTTTTGGGACGTGGGGAGCGCGAGCAGCAGATTCGCAAAGCGCTCGACGCGGCGACCCGCACCATTGCGGGCGCACGCTGGCGTGAGGATGCGGGGCTGCTCGACACGGTGGTGAATCTGACCGAGTTTCCCTCGGCCATTCTGGGAGGTTTCGATCCGCAGTTTCTGGCGCTGCCTGAGGAAGTGTTGGTCACCGTGATGCGCGATCACCAGAAATATTTCGCGGTGCAAGGTGGGGATGGCAAACTGGCGCCGTATTTTCTGGCTGTGCTGAACACCGATAGCGATCCCAAGGGGCTGATCCGCCACGGAAACGAACGTGTATTGCGGGCGCGCTTCAACGATGCGCGGTTCTTCTGGGAAGCCGATCAAAAGAAATCCTTGCTGGAACGGTTGGATTCGCTGAAGAATGTGACCTTTCAAAAAGATTTAGGGAGTTACTTTGATAAGACGCAGCGCGTACAGCGCTTGTGCAGTTGGCTGAGCGAGATCGTCAAGCACGAGGGGATAACGGTGCGGCCGGGGGTGATCCACAAGGCGGCTTGCCTGTCCAAGACCGACCTGACGACGGAACTGGTGAAAGAATTTACCGAACTGCAGGGAATTGTGGGCGGGCTGTATGCGCGCGCTCAGCAACTGGATCCCACGTTGCCGGAAGCGACACGGCTTGCCATTGCCGATGCGGTTTACGATCATTACAAGCCGGAGTCGACCGACGACGATGTGCCGAGGTCCATCGAAGGCGGGCTGCTTTCCATCGGCGACAAGGCGGACACAATTGCCGGGATGTTTGCCCTTGGGTTGCTACCCAGCGGATCGAAGGATCCGTTTGCGCTGCGGCGGCAGGCCAACGCGATCGTGAAGGTAATTGCGGAGAAGAAGCTGCCGTTGCGCTTGGGGGAACTCATGCGCGACGCGCGTTCGGGATATCAGCGCTCTGAAGCCGAGAAGAAGTTCGTAGGCGAAGAAAAGTTTTCTGAGTCGGTCGCCACGTTCTTCCATGAGCGCCTGGAGTTCTACCTGAAGGACCTGTGCGGATATGCGTATGATGTGGTGAAAGCGGTGCTGGGAGCGGATGCAGAAGATGTTGTGAATGCGGTGCAGCGGGCGGAGGCGGTGAAACAAGTTTTGCATAGGGCGGAATTCCAGGCAATTGGCGCGGCTTGCAAGCGCATGCGGAATATACTGAGGCAAGCTGCGGAGAAGGGAATTGAGCCCGCCGCGCAGTTTGAATATTTGCCGGAATCTGCCGACGAAGAACGGACGTTGATGGCATACCTGGAACGGACAGGATCGCGGGTGGAAGCGCTGCGTGCTCGTAAACAGTACTTGGAGGCGTTGCTGCTACTCGCTACGGCTCGGGATCCGATCGACAGCTTTTTCGACAAGGTGATGGTGATGGTCGAAGATCGGCGGGTGCGGGCGAATCGGTTGGCCTTGCTGCGAACCTTGCTGAAGGAGTTCTCGACGATCGCGGATTTTTCGGAGATCGTTACCGAAGCAAAGTCGTAAGCAACTCGGCCGTTCCTAGTGCATTGCTTCTGATTGGGTGGTTATATCCACGCAGAAGCAATGGGCTTGATTCTGCAAACTCCTTCGAGCCGAAGAAGCACAGAGATTGATTGGGGCTCTGGGATTTCTGAGTAGGAATCGCAGCGGTGCAGCGCTGAACCACCCAAACATAGCAGGAAAAGATTTGAACTGAATTGGCAAATCCCGACGCAAAGGACTCATCTATGGCGACGATTACTCTCCCCGAGGTTGAAGCGCAGGAAACCAAGAAGACCACCACCCAGTATGTTTACTTCTTCGGCGGCGGCAAGGCCGACGGCAACGGCAAGATGAAGGATGTGCTCGGCGGCAAAGGCGCCGGACTGGCCGAGATGACGAATGCCGGACTGCCCGTGCCTCCGGGATTTACGATTCAGACCGAGGCTTGTCGGGAGTACATGCGAAGCGGCAGCGTGTCGAAAGAAGTTGATCGCCAGATGGACGAGGCGCTGGCGAAGCTGGAGGCCCTGCAAGGGCAAAAGTTGGGCACGGGCGAAAACCCGCTGCTGGTGAGCGTGCGTTCGGGCGCGAAGTTCTCCATGCCCGGGATGATGGACACGATTCTCAACCTCGGGTTGAACGACAAGAGCGTGGAAGCGCTGGCCAGGCGCAGCAGCAATCCGCGGTTTGCCGCTGATTCCTATCGACGGCTCATCCAGATGTTCGGCAACGTAGTGCTCGACATCGAGAAGGCGGCGTTCGATGAAGTGTTCGACGCCAAGAAGAAACAGAAGAAGACCAAACTCGACACCGATCTCGATGCCAAGGCTCTCGAGGAAGTGATTGTCGAGTACAAGAAGGTGGTGAAGAAGCACGCCAAGCGTGACTTCCCGCAGGATCCCCGCGAACAGCTGGTCATGGCGCGGGACGCGGTATTCCGCTCCTGGCAGAACGACCGCGCCAAGCACTATCGCCGCATCAACAACATCGACGACCTGCTCGGGACCGCGGTCAATGTGCAGGCCATGGTGTATGGCAACCTGGGCGACACCAGCGGAACGGGCGTGGGGTTCACGCGTAATCCGGCGACCGGCACGAAAGAGTTTTATGGCGAATTTTTGATGAATGCGCAGGGCGAAGATGTGGTTTCGGGCGTGCGCACGCCGGTGCCGATTCTCGAACTGCAGAAGATCATGCCGGACGTCTACGACCAGCTTCGCGAAATCACCACGCGGCTGGAGAAGCATTACAAAGACATGCAGGATTTTGAGTTCACCATTCAGGACGGCAAGCTCTACATGCTGCAGACCCGCAATGGCAAACGCACCGGACTAGCCGCCGTGCGCGTCGCGATTCAGATGGTAGAAGAAGGGCTGATCACGAAGGAAGAAGCGATCTTTCGCGTTGAACCGAATCAGCTGTATGACTTCCTGGTGCCGCGCCTCGATGAGAAGAGCACGAAGGTGGAAGTCCTGGCCACCGGATTGCCGGCTTCGCCCGGAGCCGCGGTTGGGCGAATTGTCTTCACCGCCGACGAAGCGGTGAAGATGGCGGGACACGACACGACCAAGAATCCTGTGATCCTGGTGCGCGCCGAAACGACCCCCGAAGATATTCATGGCATGGAAGTCGCGAAGGGCATTCTGACTTCGCGCGGCGGCATGACGAGTCACGCTGCCGTTGTGACCCGCGGCATGGGGAAGTGCTGTGTGGCGGGTGCGGGCGACATCGATGTCAACGAAAAATCTCGCGAGATGAGGGTGAAGGGCCAGACCTTCAAAGAAGGAGACTGGATCTCGCTGGATGGAACCACCGGCCGGGTGATCAAAGGAAAACTGGGCACGCTGGATCCTTCGCCGGACGATCCCGAGCTGCAAAAGTTCATGCAGTGGGCCGATCCGCATCGAAAAATGAAAGTCCGGGCCAATGCGGATATTCCTCGGGACGCAATTCAGGCGCGGGCTTTTGGAGCGGAAGGGATCGGGCTCTGTCGCACCGAGCATATGTTCTTCGGCGAAGACAAGATTCGACACATGCGCGCCATGATTCTGGCGGATAACGAGAAAGACCGGCGCTCCGCACTCAAGAAATTGTTGCCGCTGCAGCGTAAAGACTTTGAAGGAGTCTTCAAGGCGATGGACGGTTTGCCAGTTACGATCCGCACCCTCGATCCGCCGCTGCACGAGTTCCTGCCGCGCCGCGAGGACTTGATGGTGGAGATTGCCACGCTTCCCCACGCCGATGGCAAAGAGAAAAAAGCGCTGGTGGCAAGATATTCCGACTACGGGGCGAAGGGTGTCAGCGATCTGAAGAAGCTCTTGCCCACGCTGCTGGCCCGGGTGGAGCAGTTGCACGAGTTCAATCCCATGCTCGGGCACCGCGGATGCCGGCTCGGGATCACCTATCCGGAAATTACGGAGATGCAGGCGCGCGCTATTTTTGAAGCCGCGGTCGAAGTCTCAAAAAAGGGTGTAAAGGTGCTGCCCGAAGTCATGATCCCGCTGGTGGCCACGGTGAAGGAGATGGCGAACCAGGCGGCCATCGTTCGTCGCGTGGCCGAAGAAGTATTCAAAGAGAAGGGAACGAAAATCGAGTATATGGTTGGAACGATGATCGAATTGCCGCGCGCGGCCCTGGTCGCCGACGAGATTGCCAAAGAGGCGGAGTTCTTCTCCTTCGGTACGAACGATCTGACGCAGACCACCTTTGGCTTCTCCCGCGACGACGTGAACAAGGTGCTGCCGACCTATCTGGCCGAGGGGATCCTGAAACAGGATCCGTTTGCAGCGCTCGATCAGGAGGGTGTCGGACAACTGGTGAAGATGGCGACGGAGCGGGGGAGAAAAACACGGCCTTCGCTCAAGGTCGGAATCTGCGGCGAACACGGCGGCGAGCCGTCATCGGTGGAATTCTGCTATCGCACCGGTTTGAACTACGTGTCGTGCTCCCCCTTCCGAGTGCTGACTGCGCGATTGGCGGCGGCGCAGGCGGCCGCGGTGGAGACGCTGAAGGTCGAAGGCGGAAGAACGAAATGAAAACCGCAGGGGACGCGGCGTGCGCTCCGTGCTGTCGCGGGCGACGAGGGGAAGATCGAGGACGGCTACAAGATTGAGCGATTGGTCAAAAAACCAATGTCTTCGTCCTACCTTAAGCCCGTCAAGCCATCCGCTCTTCGCCCCGGCGATACCGTGGGCATCGTCGCACCCGCCAGTAACATCCAGTCGACTGACTTGGACGCGGGGTGCGAGGCCTTGCGGCGCGCAGGATACCGTCCGTTTTATTTCCCCTCGGTTGGGGAAAAAGATCTTTACTTTGCCGGATCGGTCGAGCGCCGAGCGCGCGAGTTAGAAGAGATGTTCCTGCGCGACGATGTGCGAGCGATTGTCTGTGCGCGCGGCGGGTATGGCGCGAACTATCTGCTGAAGGCTCTTGATCTGGAAAAGATCAAACAGCATCCCAAGATTTTCGTTGGTTATAGCGACATCACCACGCTGCTGACGTACTTTTGCGATATCGCCGGACTTGTCACTTTCCATGGTCCGATGGCAGCCAAGGATTGGGCGCACGCAAACGGTGTGGACGCGGCATCGTGGGAGGCGGCGCTCTCATGCAGGGTGGGGTGGGATGTGGCTCTGGGCAAGGAAGTCAGCGGATTAGTCGAAGGCGAGGCCGAAGGTGTCTTGTATGGCGGATGCCTCTCGATCTTGGTCGCTTCGCTGGGGACGCCATACGAAATCAAAAGCGCCGGCACGATTCTGTTTCTGGAAGATCTTGCCGCCAAGCCCTATCAGATCGATCGTATGCTGATGCAATTGAAACTGGCCGGGCATCTCGATGGGGTACGCGGGATTGTCTTTGGAGAAATGATCGACTGCGTGCAGAGCGTCCATCAGGACTACACTCTGCAGGATGTGATTCTCCGCATCGTCGGTGACTTGCGAGTGCCCGTCGCGTTTGGCGTTCGGTCAGGGCACGTCTCCTCAAACAACATCACGCTTCCATTTGGAGTACGGGCAAAACTGGCGGTGCGGGATGGTCGCGTAGCCCTCGGTATATTGGAATCAGCGGTTAATCCTTGAAGATGGCGTCTGGGTGGGGCTGCGGCTTTTCGCTGCGGTAGCGAGATGAACAAAACAAAACACATTTACCTAATTGGTATATGCGGCACAGCTATGGCTTCCCTGGCGGGAATGCTGAAGCAGCGCGGATTTCATGTCACCGGCTCCGACGCCGCAGCGTATCCGCCAATGTCGGAATTTCTGCGCGAGTTGGACATTCCCGTGGCGCAGCCGTTCGCGGCGCGGAATCTTGACCCGCGGCCGGATCTGGTGGTTGTAGGCAACGCCATGTCGCGGGGCAATGTGGAACTCGAGGAAGTTCTCGACCAACGAATTCCCTTCTGTTCTTTGCCGCAGTTGTTGCACGATGAATTCCTACGCGGCAAGGAAGTGCTGGTCGTGGCTGGAACGCACGGCAAAACCACGACCACGTCCATGCTGGCATGGATCTTCCAGTGCGCCGGACTGCAGCCCTCCTTTCTGATCGGGGGAATTGCGGAAAATTTTGGTTCTAGTTTTCAGCTCGGCGCAGGTTCACACTTCATTGTGGAAGGCGATGAATACGACACCGCTTTTTTCGACAAAGGACCGAAGTTCCTGCATTACTTTCCGGATTCAGTGATTCTGACTTCGATCGAGTTCGACCATGCCGACATTTACAAAGATCTGGATGCGGTTGAAACGGCATTCAAGCGTCTGGTGAATCTGGTCCCGCGGCGCGGACGAATTGTGGCCTTCGATGGCGTCGCCGAGGCCGCGAATAGCCCTAGTATGGAGCGCTGTTTGGCGAAGACCTTCTGCCCGGTCGAGCGCTACGGCGCCGGCCCGGGTACGAGCTGGAGGGTCATGAACCTGCGCCTGGAACCGGCGCGCACTTCCTGGACCGTTCTGCACGACGCCCAACCCTGGGCCGAGTTGGAGTTCGCTCTTGCAGGAGAGTACAACGTGTGGAATGCCACGGCGGCGGCCGCGCTCGCGGCTTGCTGCGGTGTTCCGAAAGACGCAATCGCCCAGGCATTGAAAACTTTCAAGAGCGTGAAGCGTCGCCTCGAAGTAAAGGCGCAGGTGAACGGCATCACCATCATCGACGACTTTGCCCACCATCCCACCGCGATTGCCGGAACCTTGAAAGCGCTGCGAGCTCGCTACCCGGAAGCGCGACTATGGGCGATTCTGGAGCCGCGCTCCAACACCCTGCGTCGCCGCGTTTTGCAGAGTGACTTGGCGCGCAGTCTGGCGCAGGCCGACGAAGTGGTCGTGGCGGGAGTATTCCGCTCGGAAGCGGTCCCGGAAAACGAACGCCTCGAATTGCCTGCGCTTGCCGCAGAGATTGAGCGAAATGGCCGACGGGCGCGACTTCTGGCAGATGCGGACGCCATCGTCGAGACCCTTGCTCCGGAAATGCGAAGTGGCGATGTCGTGGCGATTCTGTCCAATGGCGGTTTCGGAGGAATTTATGAAAAGCTGCCGGCGCGCTTGGGGGAATTGGCGGGGAAGCGATGAATTTGTTTTTCAGACCGGGCCGCACTCTGCGGCGGGCGCTGGGCTTGGCAATCCTTGCGCTGTCGTCCGCGTCGATTGCGCAGGCACCCGCCCCGCTCACCTATACCATCTCCCTGTTATCCCCCGAGCAGCACCTGGTCGGGGTGCAGATCTTTTTACCGGAGGGAATGGCGCAGAGCGAACTACAGCTTCCGGTTTGGAATGCGCTGTATCAGGTTCGCGACTTTGCCCAGTACGTGAACTGGGTTCGCGCGAACGATCGTTCCGGCCGTCCCCTCGCCGTCAGAGAACTCAATCACAGCCGCTGGCAGATTCAAGGCGCGGAGCGTGGAGCGGTCGTGGAGTATCAAATGTATGTCGACGCGCCCGGACCCTTCAACGCGCAGTTGAACCCTCACCATGCCTTCTTCAATCTGGCGCAAATTCTGATGTATCCGGTGGATGGGCGCTGGGCCGCGTTGCACGTGCGTTTCAGCCATATTCCTGAAGGATGGCGTGTTGCTACTCCGCTAGCGTCCTCCTCTTCCGGCGAGGAGTTCACCGCGGCGAACTATGATCGCCTGGTCGATTCTCCGGTCGAGATCGGCAAGTTTCAGGAATCTGATTTCGACGAGGGCGGGGGCCACTATCGCGTCATTGTCGACGCCGACTCCGGGGATTACGACCTGGCAAAGATTGTTGCCACGCTCCATAAGATTGTTGCCGCAGCGACCAGTTGGATGAATGACCGACCTTTCGAGACCTATACGTTCTTCTATCACTTCCCGCGCGGGCCGGCGGGTGGGGGTATGGAACACGCTTTTTCGACGGCAATCGATGTGAACGCCGAGGTAATGAAGCAGTCTCTGGACGCCCTGGCGAGCGTCACGGCACATGAATTCTTCCATCTGTGGAACGTCAAGCGCATTCGCCCGCAGACGCTCGAACCGATCGACTACACCAAAGAAAATTACACGCGGGCGCTATGGTTCTCGGAAGGCGTCACCAGCACCGCCGAAGGGACCATTCGGTTGCGGGCCGGCCTGCTTGATGAAGAGCAGTATCTGTACCGTCTCGGCGAACAGATCACGGAACTGGAGCGGCGACCGGCCCATCTCACGCAGTCGGCGGAAGAGTCAAGCCTGGATGCCTGGCTCGAGGGCTCCGGTTATTACCGCCGCGCGGACCGCAGCGTGTCTTATTACAACAAAGGCGAACTGCTCGGCGTCATGCTCGACCTTGCGGTGCGTGAAGCCAGTCACGGACAGGCCTCGCTTCGGGAACTGCTGCAATGGATGAATGACAATTACGCGAAGAAGGGCCGCTTCTTCAACGATTCCCCAGGCGTTCGCCAGGCCGCGGAGGCTGTCAGTCACTCCGATTTAGGATCGTTCTTTACGCAGTATGTAGCTGGAACGGAGGAGATTCCGTGGAACGATTTCTTGCGCTCCGTCGGTTTGCGAGTGGAAGTTGTCCCGAATACCGTGACCGATGCGGGTTTCACCGCATCGCGCAACTTCGATGGCCCCATGTCGGTGAACGCAGTGACATCCGGCAGCGAGGCCGAGCACGCTGGTTTGCAAGCCGGCGACACGATTCTTGAACTGCAGGGCAAGCCCGCCGGGCAGGAGTCTCGGGAGGAGTTAACCCGGCTGAATGTTGGCGACACTCTCACCCTGACGGTTCGATCCCGGCGCGGCGGTGATCGCGAACTGAAGTGGAAGGTCGGCAGCCGTCAGGAAGTCTCCTATGAGGTGAAGAACCTCGACCAGGTCACCGAGCAGCAGCGGGCGCGCCGCACCGCGTGGCTGAAAGGTGAAGCGCAGAGCGTCATGGAAGATGCAGGGGTTGCGGGAACAGCAAAATGATCCGCACGATCCTCATGCTGATCTTCTGGGCGCTGGCAGCTCCGGTGGCTGCGCTCATCGGGTTCCCCGCGAGCGTCATCATGAGCGACGTCCGCGTCCTGTATCGCCTGTTCATGTGGGGCGCATGGGCGGGGGTGTGGATCACGGGCGTACGAGTCGAAACCGTCGGACTCGACCAGTTCGACCACTCGCGCAGTTACATCTTTATGACGAATCATGTTTCCAACCTCGACCCGCCGATTCAAATCCCGCTGATTCCCCGCCGCACCTCGGTTATGGTGAAAAGCGAGCTATTCAAAGTTCCCATTCTCGGTCGCGCCATGCGAATGGGATCAATGGTGCCCGTCGACCGCGGGAATCGCGACGCCGGCATCGAGGCCGTCCGCGCGGCGAAGTCAGTCGTGGGGCAGGGGCTCAACATGACCATCTATGTGGAAGGCAAACGGTCGTTCGACGGCAAGCTGCTGCCCTTCAAAAAGGGTCCGTTCTATCTGGCCATGGAGTGCGGGGTTCCGGTCGTTCCCGTAACCATCGTGGGGACGCACTACACCATGCCGAAGGCGAGATTTTCCATTCGACCCGGAATGGTGAAAGTAATCTTTCATCCGCCGATCGATCCCAAGGATTTTGGGAGCCGCGATTGTCTGATGGAAAAAGTGCGTAGCGCGATCGACAGCGGCTTGCCGGAACAATATCGTCAGCCGCTATCGGCGCCCGCCGAGGGCAGGGAGCCGCAGGGCGGGACAGCATACGCCTGAAGATTTCTCGGTGAAGCGTAGCCTGCCTTGGGCGGAGTCGAAGGGGGTGGTTATGGTTTGGGATTTTTGGCGCGTACAGCGCGCGCGATGTCGGGAAGTTTCGGCAGGATCGCGGAATATTTCAACCACAACTTGTGATCGACGGCGGGAGCGCCGCTGACCACGGCGCCCGCCGGGATGTCATGCGCAACTCCACTCTGGGGCGTCACAATGGCTCCTTCCCCGACCTTGCAATGCCCGACGACGCCGACCTGCCCGGTAAGAATCGCCCGGTTTCCGATCTCGGTCGATCCCGCAAGCCCTACCTGCGCGCACAGAAGCACGTCTTCGCCGACCTGCGACCCGTGCCCTACTTGCACCAGATTGTCGATTTTCACGCCGCGTGCGATGTGGGTTTCGCCGACGCTGGCGCGATCGATGCAAGAGTTGGCCTGCACTTCCACGTCGTCTTCCATCACCACCGGTGCGGGTTGCGGAATCTTGTGCCAGCGTCCTTCCGCCGCTTTCGCGAATCCGAACCCGTCCGCCCCGATGACCACGCCGTTCTGTAGCAGCACGTTATTCCCGACCCGGCAGTTCTCGCGCACGATGGCGTGCGCATGGGCGAAAAAATTGTCGCCGATCTTCACTCCGCGATAGATAACGACATGCGCCAGCAACACCGCATTCGCCCCAATGTCGACGTTCTCGTCGATGACCACGTAGGGTCCGATGTGCGCGTTGGCCCCGATTCGTGCACTGGGGTGAACGACTGCGGTTGCGTGCACACCGGGCGCATAGCGCAGAGGTGGATGAAAAAGCTCGAGCGCTCGAGCGAACGTCAGATAAGGATATTTGGCGCGCAACATGGCCGCGGAAATAGCCGGGAAGTCCTCGCCCACAATTACAGCCGAAGCCTTGGTCGAGCGCGCCGCCGCCGCGTACCTGGGATTCGACACGAACGTGAGTTCCCCGGGTCCGGCGTGTTCAATGCCGTTGAGGCCGGTGATTTCGATATCCGAGGAACTGTTTTCGAGGCGCACGTCGAGAGCGGAAGCGATCTGAGAGAGTTTCATGGTGGTGGAAGAGGCCGTGAGTAAATCCTACACCAGGCTACACGAAGCCTGCGGGGTCCCGTCGTCGCCCATCCGGGCGACGGAGCGCGCGGCGAACGAAAGCGGCCCGCTATTGGACGATCAGGGTAAAGTTGGTGCTATGCGAGATGGAACCACTAGTAGCCATAACGGTAATGGTGTACGTACCCACCGGAGTTCCGGGATCCGTGGTCCCACCGCCCCCTCCTGTCCCGCCTCCGCCGGTTCCACCGCCTCCAGTCCCGCTGCTGCCGCTTCCACCTCCACACGAGGCAAGAATAATTATCAACATCACCATCGGTAGGAGTAGCAACTTCCGAGGGCGACGTTTCGGTGAAAACGCACCTATGAGCAACACGCCTCCAAACAGCATGAAAGTGGCTGTGATCCAGCGATCGGGTAAACTCTGATAAGCGGATCTTCTGGTATCGGAATGCGGGGCCGTAGCGGATAGGTTCAGCAGATCGGAGGACGTGGATTGCACTGACGGAGAATTCGCGGTGCAGGTCGTCTCCGCTGGCATGCCCGAGCAGGGCGTAGCGCTGAAGGTGACCGGGCTCGTGCCACTCTGCGTTCCAATGAACATATTCAACTGCGTGGAGCTTCCGCGGGTCAGTGTCACGGAGGAGTTCGGAAAGGACATCGTAAAGTCGTTCCCTGCGACTGTAACTCCGGGATTACCCATCGAATTTGCGCTGGGATAGTTGGTGTCTCCACTATAAACAGCGGCATAGTTATCGCTGAATGCGGGCGAGATCGTCAGGGTTGCCTGAAGGTCGCTGTTGCCATTTCCATCGACAACGGTGCTGTAGCTGACTGGACCGGGAAGTGGGCCTAGTCTTCCCGCAAAGCTGATCGTGCCCGTAGGCACGACACTACTGTTCGTGGGGGCGACAAGTGCGGTCAGGGTGATAGGGCTGCCAGGCGAAACGCTGAAGCTGGAAAGCTGTAACGTCATTACCGGCGTCGGGTACTTCACGGAAACGGTGTAAGCTCCCGATGTTGCGCCACTGTAGTTGGAGTTGCCGCCGTAGGCTGCAGTGATCGAATAGGTTCCCACCGACGGAAACGCATTGAGCCCACCAATCAAAAGGGCACTGAGATACGCTGGTTGTCCTGGCGCACCATTTATCGGGGTATAGGAAACCGACCCCGTTAGAGGTGTGCCGTTCGAATAGAAGGTCACAGAACCCGAAGGCGAGACACCTGAGCTCCCGGTATTTATATTCGTCTGGATTTGCAGCGTAACTCCTAACGCGACGGGCCCGCCAATAATCGTTGGAACTGCAACCGTTGTAGGCGCAGGCGTGATGTTTAGAACCGTGCCCGTTGGAAGAGCCGATGCTGAAAAGCTATTATCGCCGGAATATGCCGCCGTAATCGTGTTCGCCCCTCCAGAAAGCTGAACTATCTGGTCCTCAAAATAGCCATAGCTGTTCAGGGTATAAGTGCCCGCATCGATGGGGGTTCCGTTGTCTTTGAGCGTGACGGTGCCCGTGGGGCACTCGCTTGCGCCAGAGGTGCCGCCGGGTGAACAGAGATTTCCGGAGGCATTTTCCACGTTCACGCGTAGCAGATACGGTGACCCGTAAACGGCGGTACCTGTATCTTTGCTGAGAATGTTTCCGCTCGAGTCAAACGTAACCAGAAAAGTTTGAAGTTGGCTGTTCTCCTTGTTGACGGTCACGGTCACGGGCGCGGAGTCGCTAGCCGAGTAGGTAGAATCTCCCGGATAGTGGGCTATCAGTGAATAGGTTCCGCCGGGCAGGAGTTCGGTACTTCCAGCGGCAGTGCCGCTGGATAAGTTGAAACTGGCGATGCCTTCGGCGCTGTTGGTAGGTCCGCCTTCGAATGAGATTGTCCCAGTGGGGATTCCCGTTCCGGATTGCGGTTTCACGGTCACGTTGAAATTTACGGCTTGCCCGTGAGTGATCGTGGTCGGCGCTAAGCTGGTCACCGCAATTGCAGAAGGCAGCAACGAAACCGAAGACCACTTCGTCACGAGATTGTCAGCATTCACCGAGCCCAATCCGGTGGCCCGGTCGTAGCCGACTCCTGCGTTGTAGCCGCTGAGCACTCCGTACTCGTCTCCAGCGACCGACGTGACGCAGTTCGCGCTGCCGGTGGCGCAGGGCATCGCGATCGTCCCTACCGTTACATCGTGGAAAGCGGCCGGCTGTTGCGCCGCCAGCTTGTAGAGAACGTAATTCGCATTGCCCTGGCGCGATCCAGTTTCTTGATTGACTAACGCCATAATCCCGGCGAAGGCGGGAGAAGACACGGACGTGCCGCCGAATCCAAGAAAGTACGAGTCGGAGCTAAGGTTGCAAGTTCCGTAGGTCTGATCGGACTGGCAAATGATGTAGAAACTGCCCAGAAATCCGTTGCTGGCAAACAACGAGACATCAGGGATGTCGCGCTTTCCGTCGGCGGGAACTCCTGTTCCCGTTTGCCATGCGGGCTTGGCGTAACCGCCAGCGCAGTTCGCTGGAGCCGAACCGCTGGGAGTGGTGCAACCGCTTACGCCCCCGGACCCGCCCTCTGGTACGTCATAACTTGGAATCAATCGCGAATCGTTGCAGTTGGTTTCTGCATTCGTACTGAAGCCGACGGTGCTGAAGAGCACGTTGGTGCACGAATCGTTCCACGTGCTTTCAGGAATATAGCTCAGCGCCGATGCCTGCGTGGTCGAGTTGTTGGTCGTACTCCAATAACTGCCCGGATTGCTGAAGTCCTCGAAATCGGTGCCGCCGACGGCGACGTTGTAGGGGGTCGATGCGAATCCGCTTACTTGCAGCCCATACTCAGCCGGAGACGGGGAGGATGCATCGAAATTATCGCATCCGGCTGCGCCGTTGTCTCCCGCCGAGATGAATACAGTGATCCCTTGCGCGGCGGCCTGCTGCCACAGCGTGTTATAGAACTGGTTGCCCGCAGTACCCAGACCCAATTCACATTCCCCATAGCTCTCGCTCATGACGGGGGCGAGATTGTTCTCGATGATATAGACGGCTGACAGGTCGACTCCCGCGGTCGTTTCCGTGGATTGCGAAACCACAAAGTCAATCGTCGCTCCCGGGGCCACTGCCCCCGACCACTGCACATCGATGTCCGCTTCTGATTCATCATCCTGAATGCCGGGGTCTGGCCCGTTCAAAATGACGGTGGGATTATTGGCCGGCAGTCCGAACATGCTACGGAAATTGGTGACATCGTCGATGTTGATGTTGCTCTCCCCGACAATCGCAATGGTCTCCCCGGCTCCATTAATTCCCGCGCTCCAGAGCGGCGTCACGTTGTAGATGGTCGCGAAGTCGTAAGGACCGATTCCGTAGTCGCAGGCGTCACTGGAGGAATCGTTCTCAACACATCCGGTGGGAAAGGTGAACTGAGATTTCACGACGTGAATCTTGCCGGCTGCTTTGTCGCGCCAGAACGATCCGGCAGGAACATTCATGGCCCGCTTGGGAAAATTATTGAGCGAACTAATTCCTGCTACGGCTGGCGTCAGCGCCGTGGGAATCTGTGGGTCGCTGGCGTTCGCCCAGTGCTGCTCGCCGTTGACGATGTATTTGTGGATGGTCGTGTGAAACGCCTGCTGGACCTGGCTGGCCGAGCCCGAGAACTCCAGCACGGTTCGTCCCTTCGTCGAGCCGACTTCGAATCCGTGAGATTGCAACCACGCGGTAATGGTCTGAATGTCGGTGTCGGTCGGCCCAAACTGCTGGCCGAATTGTTCTGGGCTCAACCATTTGTGATAGTTCGGCGAGGCCTTATCCTGCTGATCGTCGAGCAGTTTCCGGAGCGCAGTTTCCTGGTCCGAGCTGCGTTTCAGCACCAGCAACATTCGGTTCATCGGGAGGGTGGCTGGGGCCACGCCCAGATCGGACTCAGGGCGGGCCAGCGGATGCGTGTTGCCTCTCAGCGTGGTGGTTTGTGACTCGTCGACGCTCTCGGTGAGGAGCGGACGCCCGGCTGCTTTTTGCAGCGCCGCCCCCGCTGCGGCTTCTTGCGCCACCAGAAGTGCGTTGAGCATCAGGGTGCAGAGCATGGCGCCCAGGAGAATCGATAGCTCGGCAGAGAAAACAAGAATGGTACGCGATCCCGGAATCGCTCGCATGAGACACACCTATGACCAAGATGACCGATATCCACGAGAGGTCGAACGGCCGGGAGAAGGATAGCCCCGCTCGCCCCGAGGCAGACTTAGAGCCGGTGTGGAGCCCACAAGCTATATCACACCCGGTCCGGATTTCAATGCATTTTCAGGGACTGAGAACGTTGCCCCGATTCCGGCGTTGCAACCGATTCCCCGTCGGCCGGTCAAGCGAGGCGTTCAACCGAGCCATTCAACCGAGATGAGATTTGCTTGTCGGCCAAGGTCCGCCGGGCTCCAGCGGGCAGTCGAGGCGGCTGTCGTTCCCAGAGGCGGGGGCACAGGGGGTCTTACTCTTCAAACATGGGTACTTGCCGCTGATCCTGCGTGCCGCGCCGCTGGCGCCGCGTCGCCCCGATCACTGCTAACACCGTGAGCGACTCAAGGGCGGTGCGCGGCACAAAGATGCGCTGCGTGTTTGACCGCTGGTCCGGAGGATTTACCAGAAACCCTTCGGGCGTGGTTTGGGTTAGGTCGGCGGGCATCAGCCCTTCCAGAATCTCGCTGTCTTTAAACCGCAGCCGCACCCACAATCCTTCGGATCGCGGACGAGAGGTAAACGTCTTGCGGGTCAGGGACTCGGAATCCCCAAACTCTCGTACAAAATACACTCCCTTGATCTCGCGCAGCTCCATTGCAATCACGGTGCCAGAAGTATTCAAAAGCTCCAACTTGCCCTCATGAACGAACTGTGCCGGTGCCACATAGCCCGAAACTGTGTCTCGGTCCATTTTGCGAACGATCACTTTCTTGTGGGTTGAGGGCATGAAATTGGGCTTCCCCGGTTCGGCTTCCGGCCTCGGGAAATCAAAGCGGTACGGGACGTTAGACGAGACTGCAGCCGAGAGCCGGTAGCCGCCTCTGATTCTCGCACCTTTTCGTCGAAAACCACCGGAATCCGCCTTGGCAGTAGCCAAAATGTAAACGGTGTGTTATTTTCTTTAACTTGCCGCAAAGTTTCCACTTTGTATAAGTACTTTGTATTAAGCCACTTGCATCCTAGTGGCTGAGGGGCCACAGGGTGGGCTCCGAGGACTGTGGAAATCTTGTGGAAAGTTTGGCAAGTCCGGCCCGTCCGGGGACGATTGCTCTTTTGATCGCCCTTGGAATCGGGGCCCGACAGCCGCTTGAAAGCGAATGGCTGACTACATTTACACGATGGAAATCCGGCTGACCCCGGACCAACTGAAGGGCGTCGGGCTGGTGCAAGACGTAGCCCGCGCCGCCGGCATGAATCTTTACCTTACGGGCGGCGCCATCCGTGACATCATCAGTGGCTTCACCATCCGCGACCTGGATTTCACGGTCCAGGGCAATCCTCTCAAGCTGCAAAAGGATCTGGAGAAGGCTGGCGCGAAAATTACCGCTGTCGAAGAGGACATGCGGACTGTCTTCATTTCATTGCCCGGGAACGCCCGCGCTGAAATCAGCATGGCGCGCACCGAACGCTTTGAGAAGACTGGCAAGCCTCCGATTGTCACCCCGGCCACGATTCACGACGACCTGCGCCGCCGCGACTTCACCGTCAACGCCATGGCGCTCTCGCTGAACGAGGGGTCGCGCGGCTTGCTCCTGGATCCTTTTAACGGGGTGGCCGATATCGAGACCAAGGTCATCCGTATTTTGCACAACTATTCGTTTCTCGAAGATCCTTCGCGCCTCATTCGCGCCACGCGCTTCGCCGCGCGCTTCCACTGGCAACTCGAGGAGCGTACCCAGGCCCGATATGACGTCGCTAAGGAAAGTAAATACATCGACCACATCTTGCGCTCCTCGATCGGCCACGAGATCGCCGCGCTGGCTCATGAAGATGATCCGCTGCAAGTTGTGAAGATGCTCGAGAAAGAAGGCTGGCTCGAGATTTTGCATGAGCACTGGACCGTCGCCAAAGTCGACACCAACGGCATCAGCCAGCTCATGAAGACGCGGCAGCAGATGGTTGACATGGGATACACGCCCGACGCCGGCCCCGCCGTCATGTATTTCCTGACATCGCATTTCTCCGATAAAGACGTCTCCGACATTCAGAAGCTGATTCCCCGGAAGGATCTGGTCGAGGCCTGGCGCGACATCGAAGATCACGCCAAGACGCTCGCCAAGCGTCTCATGGGCAAGGAGGCGGCCACTCCTTCGCGCACCTGGCAGTTGCTCTCTTCGGCCCGTCCGGAGATGGTGTTGTTCCTGGCTGTGACCGCCAAGCAGCAGTCGGTGGAACAGAAGATCAAGAACTATCTGACCAAGTGGCGTCAGGTGCAGCAGAAGCTTCCCTTGCCGGAAATGACGGAACTGCTCATCACGCCGCAATTGCCCCAGTATCCGCAACTGGCGCATGACGTCTTCATGTTGTTGCTGGACGGAAAGCTGCGTTCGCGCACCGAGACGCTGAAGTTTCTGAAGCCGTTCGCGCCGCCACCGCCGCCGCCGCCGCCGGCGCCTCGACGGGGACGCGCCGCCAAGGTCGCCGCTGAAGCTCCCGCCGCCGCAGCAGCAGCAGTAAAGCCGGGACCGAAAGCGGGCAAGAAGGCGAAAGGTGCCGTGACCACGACTCTGCCCGTGGCGCCGCCGGTGTCACCGCCTGCCCCGACATCGGCGAAGGCGCAGTCGAAAGTCCCAGAAAAATCCAAGCCTGCTAAACCTGCGCCCCAGCCTGTCGCGAAACCCGCAAAGAAGCTTTCTGCTAAGTCCTCAGCGAAACCCGCTCAAGGAAAGAAAAAAAGATAGAGCGATCTTTGCGCAGAGCGAAATTTTGTCTTCCTGCTACTGCGAAACTCGGATTCTGCATTCTGACAGCTGCCGATCGGACCGAGCTCGGCTGCGCTCCGTGGTCGTTGAAGTAGGTGTCATCTTCTTCCGGACCGTTCTTGGGAATCACCTTCAAAGACTTTGGCTCGGCATCGCAGGGAAAAGTGTTTCGATCGCGTTCTGAACGGTCCAATTTGGGGACAGCCTTGCAGTCGCGCTGATTGCCCTCGACCGAGCGCTGAATATGGCGTCAACGTTGTTGTTATTGCTCTGGCCTATCTTGTTCTGGCCCATCGCGGAAGGGCACAAGGTAAGAATCAGAGCAAATCCAAAATTCATCCTCGAGATCCGTCATCACGAAGGGGCCGGGCGGCTGGGCGGCCGGGAGCGAACAGGGAAGGGTCTAGAGGTTGTGCGGGCCAATGAAAAGCGGCAATTTTTCTCGACTGGTGGGTTTATAATAGGTTTGTATGCGTCGTCTGGTGCCCCTCGCGGCGTTCGCTATTTGTCTTGTACTGCCCTTATGGGCGCAGCACGGCGGGGGGCATGCCGCGAGCGGACACGGCGGCTTCAGCGCCTCTGGCGGCCACGTTTCAAGTGGCATGCGCTCTGCCTCAGGCAGTTCACGCGGTTTTAGCCGCGCCCCTTCTTCTTTCTCGCAGCCTTTCTCCCGGCGCAGCTTCTTGACGCCTGGGTTGTCGAATCGCCCCTTCTTGCACGATGGATTTCGCGGCTCTCGCCTGCGCGGATTCCGCCCCAACTGCTTTGGCTATCCTTGTCGTGGATACGGTTATCCCTGGCTGTACGGCGCCTATTACGATCCCTACGGGTGGGGGGATTCCGGTTCTTCGTATGACGACGACTACGCCCAGGACCGAGCCACCGCGAACGATATGAACCAGCAGAGCATTGAAGAACAGCAAATGCTCCGCCAGGAACAGGCCGATGGGGATCGCGATGCCTACGCGCGTTCGCTTCGCGTTCCTGGCAACGAGCCGCAGGGAACGACCATCATGCCCGCGACGGTTCTCGTCTTCCGCGATCAGCACCAGAAAGAAATTCAGAACTACGCGATCGTGGGCCAGACGCTGTGGAACTTCGCTCCCCAGCACACGGAAAAGATTTCATTGTCTGATCTTGATCTGGCCGCCACTGCGAAAGCCAACGACGAACGTGGCCTGACTTTCCGGGTTCCCGGCAGCAACGAAGCCCAATAGTTCTTTTCGTTCCCGATCGCTGTTTCGGTTTAAATCCCGCCTGCTCCCACTCGCAGCCCACTTTCGCCTTTCGCTGCATTCCAGGCTGCATTCAGGGCTTCGACGTTTGCTTTTTGCCGGGGAGCTAGTACATTAAAATCAAGCGTTTAGGTCATGACCAACGGATCTGGGGAACCTGCAGAAGCACCGGGTGTAAGCCCCTGGAGAACCCGGTCCGGATGCTAAAATAGACAATACCCACTATGGCTCTAAAAACACTGTTTCTAAATCCTCCTTCGTTTGAAAACTTTGACGGAGGCGCTGGTTCCCGCTGGCCCGCCACCCGTGAAATTGAAAGTTACTGGTACCCGGTGTGGTTGGCTTATCCGGCCGGAATGCTGGAGGGGGCGCGGCTGCTGGATGCGCCGCCGCATCACGTTTCGGGCGAGGAGACCATCGAGATTGCCAAGGAGTACGAGTTCCTGGTGCTGTTCACTTCGACGCCGGGATTCCCCGGCGACATTCTTCTCTCGCGAGCGATCAAGCAGGCGAATCCGAAGATCAAGATTGCCTTTGTCGGGCCGCACGTGAGCGTGCTGCCGGAGAAATCGCTGCGCGATTGTCCGGAAATCGATTTTGTTTGCCGCAAGGAGTTCGACTACGCAGTGGTCGATTACGCCCAGGGCAAGCTGCTGGCAGATATCGCCGGAGTCTCATTCCTGAAAGACGGCAAGGTCGTGCACAATCCCGACGCTCCGCAGATTCAGGAACTGGACGCGCTGCCGCACGTCACTGAAATTTACAAGCGCGATCTCGACGTCACCCGCTACAACGTGCCGTTTCTGCTGCATCCCTTTGTATCGCTCTACACCACGCGCGGTTGCCCGGCGCAGTGCACGTTCTGCTTGTGGCCGCAGACGTTGAGCGGACATCCATGGCGCAAACGTTCCACCGATGACGTGGCCGCGGAGATGGCCAAGGCCAAACAGTTGTGGCCGAACGTGAAGGAATTTTTCTTTGACGACGACACTTTCAACATTCAGAAGGCACGCACGATTGAACTCTGCGCCAAGCTGAAGCCACTCGGGCTGACGTGGTCGTGCACTTCGCGCGTAACCACCGACTTCGAAACTCTGAAGGCGATGAAAGAAGCGGGATGCCGCCTGCTGATCGTCGGATATGAGTCGGGGGACCAGCAGATCCTGAAGAACATTAAGAAGGGTGCAACGATTGAGCGCGCCCGCCAGTTCACCAAGGATTGCCACAAGCTCGGGCTCGTCATCCATGGCGATTTCATTATGGGTTTGCCGGGCGAGACGCATGAGACCATCAATAACACGATCGCGTTTGCCAAGGAACTGGATGTTGAAACCATTCAGGTTTCGGTGGCGCACGCCTATCCCGGTACTGAACTCTACGACTACGCGGTGAAGAACGGATTTATGGTGGGCGACAACAAGATGGTCGACGAAGGCGGACATCAGTTGGCGCAGATTCAATACCCGGGCCTGCCGGCCGATGACATCATGTCGGCGGTGCATCGTTTCTACGACGAGTATTATTTCCGTCCCAGGGCCGTGTTTCGTATCTTGAGGAAAGCGGCGTTCGACAGCAATGATCGCAAGCGGCTTTATAAAGAGGCGAAATCCTTTCTGAAGCTGCGGTCGGCGCGCAACAAGATGGTCAAGAAGCATCACGACGAAGCGGCGGCCGCGGAGATGGTCAAGGTGTAGAACAGAGGGCGGGGAAAGCAGATTCCTCGTTCGCCAAAAGGCGCCTCGCTCGGAACGACGACCATTCCACGGGTTGCATCGGCCTGGTGATCATGAGCTGGCGCATAATCCGGGGATCAACGCCTGGCAAACGTCAGCCGACGACGGAGTGAGATAACTTGTCGGGCGTTACAATCCACAATTTGAGTCGCAAGTGACCTTACGTAAGTATCTGGTGTTGGCTGGAGTGACCGTGTTTGCAGCCGCGGGGGACTCCATGCTTTCGCACGGGATGAAACAGACCGGCAGCATTTCCGTCCATCATCTCGAAGGCATTATTCTCGCCGTGCTGAATCCGTGGGTCGCGGTGGGCATCGTTCTGTTGCTCGCCTTTTTCGCTTCGTATATGAATGCGCTCTCCTGGGCGGACCTGACTTTTGTGTTGCCGGCCACATCGCTGGGATACGTTCTGCTGGCGCTAGCGGCAACATTCGTGCTGCATGAGCGAGTCAGCCCGCTGCGCTGGCTGGGGATCGCACTGATCTCGGGTGGAGTGGGATTTGTTGCGGGAGGGCCGGCGCTGACGGCGCACTCTGAGGATGAGCGTCCACGGTCAAAATCCCCACTTCTCGCAAAGAACGCCCGACAGGGAGCACCCAAAGCAACGGGGGTGCCAAAAGAACAGGATGTGCCGGCCGCTTCCGGTGGGCTACCACGATGAAGAGCGCTTATACCTGGGGCGGGATTTTGGTGATCGTTTTCGCGTCGGTGATAGGGGATGTTCTTCTGGCACGGGCCATGAAGCAAGTCGGCGACGTGCATGAGTTCTGGCGTCGTGCGGGCCTCTGGGTCGTGGTTTCCCGCGTCCTGGGCAACCCCAACTTTTTTCTGGGAGTGACCGCCATGGCGGTCGCGTTTTTCGGTTTACTGTTTGCGCTCTCTTGGGGAGATGTCAGCTTGGTCGCCCCCGCGGCCGCGTCGCTCACCTTCATCGGCAACGCCTTCGCGGCGCAGATTTTCCTGCATGAAAAAGTCGACCGGCGGCGGTGGATTGCGGCCGTGCTGGTGGCGGGGGGAGTAGCGCTGCTGGCGGCGTGAAGACTGACTTCTGGCGCGTTCCGTTCTGGTTGTATTAAAGATAAAGATCAAAGATGTACAGAGAAAAAATGGCATAGTCCCCATACGGGTTCTTCGCCATTTTTCCTTTGGGCGGAATGGGTGCGTGGCTGCAAGAGCACAAACGAGCTTTGCTCCGCCTGGCCGAGTCCAAGACCCGGCCGCGTACCTGACTCCAGCGTCGCACCCGGCCACCGTTAGCGGGGTCACTGCCCTCTAGTTACTTGTCAGGGGGGCCGTTTCGCGGTGCAATCGCAGTTGGGGAGGGCCACATGGGCCGGATTTTCGGGTTTCTTAGCGTCGTCATCGTAATGGGTATTGGGATGTACCTTTATTCCAAGCAGATGCAGAGCTCTTCGGCGGCCGCCGGGGCGACGTCGCCGCAGGCCGCCATCAACATCACCGGCGTTAAAAGCGATCTGATCAATATCGCCTCGGCGGAGCGGCGGTACTTCGCCAGTGAAGGGAAATATGGGTCGCTCGACGATCTAATCTCAACGAACTACGTCAGTGTGGCCCGGCAGCGTCCGCCTTATGCCTATGCCGTCGAGGTCAGTTCCGGTTCCAGTGGCTTTCGCGTAATCGCAAGCCGTACCGCAGACAACAGCTCTGGTACGCCCGCGCAGCTTTCGGTCGACGAGAACATGGAGTTCCAAACCTCCCCATAGTCCTCGATGAGGGTCTTTCCTTGGCGAGGCGCAGTTTCCCTCGGGTCAAAAGTGATCATTTGGGAGCGCCGGCTACGGTTGCAAACATTCCCATAGTGCCCGATGTGGTCTTCCCGAGTGACGAACAAACGGGCTTCTACCGTCGCCTCTGCGGCGTTGCGGTGGTTCCTGCTCCATTCTTCATTACGGCGAAGGTTGGGGCGGAGTCTGAGCGGGCGAGCAGGCCCGGCGGCGACAGACCTCCGGCCGTGCGGTTAAACTCCTCCGGTTGGACTCCGCTTAGACCCCCGAATGGAGTGGAAGCATGGTCTTTCACCGGGATTGTGGACGAAGGTACTTTTCGATGACTCAGAAAACGACATGAGCACCGTTCTCCTTGGAACGCGCGCGGGATCGCTTTATCCGTCGCATCGCCACAAAGGCATAGAACATTAGAGGGCTGGAACTACCCGCGGGAGACTTCCGTTTGTCGCAGCCCGAGAGCCTTCACCAGAGCATCGATTCCCAGCCGTTCTGCTTGCGGATGCTGAAAACTCCAAAAACACGACCAATTCCAGCGTTCGCAGAGACGGGTAAAGGGCTCGGCTAAATCTTCCAAAAACACTAGGCTTTCCTGTCCAGCCGGCCAAGGGAGTTCCAACGGCCGCCTTACGAAACGGGCGGTAGCGCTGGCAACGATTGAATCAGCCGAAGCCCCGAAGAGGCTAGGCGCCTGCTGCTTTTACCCGATACGGGTGGACCTGACTCAGTAAATCCTGCACTTTTTAAGAGTATTTGCCCCAGTATCAAACTGCAAACTCTACCGTCGTCGTGCTGTTGACATCCAAATTTCGCGGCCTTATTGGCTGAGACACAAATACGCCGCGTAAGGACGAGACAATGAACAATGCTAATCCCAATTTCGCTCCCCATAGCAAACAGCCTAGCGCTCAGGTCGTTTGTGCGCTCTGCGAGGGTGTTTTCGAGCATGAGTCATGGTGTGCAATTCGGGATCCTGGAGCGTCGTACGCCTACCAGATCGTCTTGGACGCCTCAAAGATGACGCCGGGAGATTCGTTGATCCTCCACTCGCTGGGTGTGGCGTGGGGGCAGCCCGTTCCGGCTGCACAGTGACTTCCCGCCGAGGGCGCCCGTCTCCCACGGAGCTGCGTCGGGGAACGTTCTGATCAGTGTTTTATCGTTTATCGGCTGGCGGTTCTTGTTGCTGGTTGCGGGGGCGTAAAGTAGCGCACTGTAACGTCGCTGCCAATATGCGCGATCCGACTGTTCGCACGCTGGATTCGCTTGGCTGCAGGTTTGTCGGTGAATAAGCGCACCGTAACGTCATCTCCGATGTAATCAACTTCATTCTGGCCTACCCGGACGCGCCTGAAAGCGGACCGGTTAGGCCTTGCCTCTTTCGCAGGGGTCGACATGGCCTGGGCCGCGGCTAGACGCCTACCTGGAAGCGGCTTCGGGAGTCCGTGCGGAAGGGTGGCGGTCGATCCCGGTAACGTTGAAGACTCCAAAGGCGGAGCCGGGCTGTGATGCCGGGAGGCCAGTCCGATGGTAAACAGGAGCACGACGGCGAATGCAGCCAAAACCGAGTTCCGCCGGCGGTTGGACCACCTGAGGTGCCGGGCTCGTTGCGCGAAAGAGGTCGCGAGCGAGGCTGATTGCCTTAGCCCTGGCAAGTCCCTGACCGCCACCAGGTTCAAGTTCCATGGGCGCTTGAACCAGGTCCGCTTGAACCAGGTCCGCTTGAACCAGGTCCGCTGCGAGAGGTTCAAGTGCTTGGCTCGCTGCGGCAGCATGCTGGCAAGCAAGATTGCCTGCTTGCATCCGGGCAAGTCTGCGATGTCCGCAAGGACGGCTCTCGAACGCGCGTAGAGAGAATGCTCGTTGGCCGGCAGCATCAAAAATTCAGGTGGAGGGACGAACTTCTCGCCACCAGGTGTAATTTGTTCCACCGGGTCGGGAATGGGCGGCGGCTCGGCGGCTTGAATTTTCTTAGGTTCGGGCCGGGCCGCCTGACCCAGGGCTGCCTCGATCTGTTCGGCCATCAAGCGATAGGTGCGCACTTCGCGATCCAGGAAGGGATGGGCTTCGCTGAAGCGGACGTCAAAAATTCCGGCGAGGGCGCGTCCCTGATAAATGGGCAAGATTAGCAGGGCATCAGCCCCGAACTGCCGACAAATATCCGCCTCAATCCGCGTATCTGTCCGAGCATTCTCAACCCGGAGGATTTCGCGCAGGTTCTTGCTATCTCTTGAAACGGTCAGCGAGGCCGTCACCTGCCGTCCTAAGCAGTCGGCGCTACTGCCGCTTCCGGCGCGGTAGGTGAGTTGATCTCCCTTTAACAGAGCAATGGCCACTCCGGTGGCGTTGGCGACGTTTCGCGCCGACTCCACGATGCGACTCATGGCGCCATCCAACTGAAGTTTTCCGCTCGCCACCGAGCGCTGGACTTCCATGATCGCGGCCAGGGATTGAGAATTGATCTGACTTTCCTGCACCGCAAATGCGTCCGCCAAAAGCTGCTGAAAGATATCGGGATCGTTGCCGGAAGGAGTGTTCATACCGAGGCACAACCTGGCGGCTTTGGGCGGGCAAGCGGAACCACTTTGGAAGCCGACAAACGCAGTTTCTCATCGCTTGAAATGCACTGTCAATAGGAATGCGCAAAAGATTGTGAATTGCCGGCTCAGCGGGGATTATCTGCATTGGGTTGCTCGGCCAGCGATCTGCCGGCACGGTGGGGGCGACGAATTCGGAGCCGTTAGAAGGGTTGCATGAGGACGAAAGGCTGACGAGCGAACCTTGCAGATTGGGATCGCGGGAGGGGAACCAGGAAGTCGAACCTCCGATGACCTTCGAACGGGGAAGGGAGAAAGCAGAGAGAGTGCTATATAGTTCTATTGAAATAAGTCTTGCGCAGTCCGCATAGTAATTAGCAGTTGCCCAATCCGCTATAGAGTACTATACTTCGCCCGTTCGTATTTCGCAGCACTGGAGAGCTTGCCATGTCGAAGATCATCTCACTTCACTCCTGCCGAGTCGTTTTGGTCGGCGTAGTCACGCTGATTGCATCGGTGGTTCCTGCCTTCGCACAAAACAACAATAAGATTCTAGGGGGATATTTCGAAGAGTGGAGTATCTATTACGCCGGGTACAACATTGCCAACCTGCAACAAAATGGAGTCGCGGGAAAGCTGACCCACCTGATCTACGCCTTTGCGAACGTAACCACGGACCCCGCGCCCGCCTGCTCCATTGCGGATACGTGGGCGGACTATCAGAGTCCCTACCTGCCGAGCGTAAGCGGAGTCGCGTATCCAGGGCCGCTGTTTGGCAACTTTGCGGCGATCGAACAACTCAAGCAGCTTCATCCCCAGTTGAAGGTTTTAATGTCGATTGGTGGCGCATCGGCGTCCAACACTGCAGCGTTTGTAACCGCCGCGAGTACGGCGGCCGGACGTCAGGCGCTGGCCGCCTCGTGTATCGATCTTTTTGTGACCGGCAATATCGCTCCGGGAATTACCGCTCCCGGGTTGTTTGACGGATTCAATATCGATTGGGAGTTTCCGACGGCGAGCGACACCGAGAACTTTACTTCGCTCCTGGCCGAGTTCCGCAAGCAGCTGGACGTCCTGGGGAAGGTCACGGGGAAGAAGTATGTAATGTCGTTCGATGGGCCGGCCGGCTCACAGAACTACGTCAACATTGATCTCAAGGCTGCCGCCCAGCAGGTGGATTTCATCACCATTGACGGCTATAACTACGCCGGATCGTGGGATACGCAAACCAACGACGCTTCTCCGCTGTTTGATAGCAAGAAGGACCCGCTGTTCGGTCAGGACCTGGATATCGATGCCACGGTGAATGCTTATCTGAGGGCGGGGGTGCCGGCAAAGAAGTACACCATGGGAGTTCCTACCTACGGAGCGGGCTGGACAGGGGTTCCGAATTTAAACCACGGGCTCTATCAGAATTCAACGGGCCCATCCCCGGTCCCGCTGGCGAACGGAACTGGCCTATGCACGGACCTAAGCGGCAACACCCCGGGATGCGACACGCTGCTGACGCCGGGCCTGGCGACCTATGCGACGCTGGCAGATCTTACGGCGAATGGATACCGCGTCACGTTCGATCCTCTTCGGGTTGCGGTCACCCTTTACGATCCAACCAGCGGAAACTTCTACACCTATGACAATCCTACGACGGCGTTCTTGAAAATGCTCTATCTCGATCTGAAAGTTCCAGGAGGTCTCGGCGGAGCCTATGTATGGGCACTCAAAGACGACGATGCGAGTGGAAGCATGGTAAAAACCATGGCTTTGGGGCTAGGTCGATAAGCCAACCGAAGCATCCGTCGGAACAACCTCATCTGCAATAGGCGAAACGGCAGATTGGAGCCGATCCGGTCTGCCGTTCCCTTTGGTTTTTTGCCGACGCGGTTCGAGACGAAGTCCAAGAGCGCCCACACCAAAGGGTCCGCACTATCTGCGGAACAGACGCATTAGGCCGGTCGCTGGCAGGTCCGGGGATAGGAAGCGCTGGCCGTTGGGGCCGACGACGGCGCGGGTTAGGGCTTCGGCGGCGAGGTATCCGCTGCGGACGGCGCCTTCCATGGTTGCGGGCCAGCCCGTCGCGGTCCAGTCTCCGGCTAAAAAGACTCGCGGCCAGGCGGTGGTGGCGAATGGACGGTGGGCATCGATTCCAGGGCGCGGCGAGTAGGTGGCGTGAAGTTCTTTAATCACGGTGGACTTCACGAGATTGGCTGGGCGCGCGCCCGGGAAAAACTCACGGACCTCTTGGAGGGCAAGCTCGACGATGTCGGCTCGGGATTTGTCGATCAGAGTCTTCGAAGAGCTGACCACCAGTTCGATGTAGCTTCCGGATGTGCGATTGCCCGACTGGGCGCGCAGGGGCTGCAGGCGAGACTTGTGGAACATCCATTGAATGGTTCGATCGAGAAGGACGGCGTGGTCGAGATCGGAAATCTGACGGTCGAACCACAGGTGGATTCCGGTGATGGGGGCGGTCTCGAAGTGGTTGATTTTTTCGCGAAGGGGGGCGCTCTGGGGGGCTTCAGGAAGGACGCGCTCCAGGGCGTCGAAGGGAAGCGCGAGGATGAGATAGTCAAAGGTTTCGTCCGGATTTGCTTCGCACTTTTCTTCTTGCGCTCGGGGGCGCACTCGTACCTGCGAAGAATCCGCGGCGAAGGTTTCGAGGGGACGCCGAAAGTGGAGGACGCCGCCGCGAGCCCGAATGTAGTCGCCAGCAGCGTTGTAGAGTTCGGTCAGCGGCACGGTGGGAACGCCCATGTGCCGGGCGGCGGGAGATTTCATCGACTCGCGCACCACCTGGGCGGCGGCGGAGATGGAGATCCGATCCAGGTCTTCGCTGAGGGCGCTGACCAGGACGGGCCGCCAGAAGCGCTCCACTGCTTCTTTGGTTTGACCCTGGTCATCGAGCCAGTGCTGAAAAGATTGTCCGGTGTCGGGCTGTTCGGCGAGGGTGAGCGGAACCAGGGCGCGCGCGATACAAAATTTGTCGGCGGCATCAAGAAACGCGAATCGCAAGAATGAGGGCGCGGTGTGCAGTGGCGCGGGAAGTGGCGAGGATTTCATGATGGAAGCGCGCCCGCCGGGTTCGACAAACGTCATTTTGTCGTACCAGCGGATTTGGTCGGCGACGCCGATGCGGCGATAAAACTCCACTAGATTCGTGCATACACCGAAGAGCACGTGCTGGCAGTTGTCGACAACTTCTCCGGTGCCGGGATGCTGCCAGGATGAGGCTCGTCCGCCGAGGAACGGGCGCTTCTCAAACAGGGTGACGGGGAAGCCGGCGTCGGATAAGGCGCAAGCGGCGGCGAGTCCGGCCAGACCGCCTCCGGCGATGGCAACCGTGGGTTGGGATGGGGTGCTTGGCATTCAGTCAGAAGCGCACAAGAGACTCCAGTTCTCGCGTCCAGAACGCGCCAGAACGGGGCCACCCGGTTACGGGATGACAGGGAAAGAATATCGCGTTCGAGATCACGTGAGGCGCTTCAGGAAACCTTTTCCAAGGATGCGTACTTTTTCCCAGGTGCTCAGCGAGATCTTGGCAGTGAACACATCGTATTGCTTTTGTGCGATCTTCTCGAGCAAGCGGCGGTAGATGGTGACCAGGACCCACAACGCGGGCTGGCTGTCTTCGGAGACAAAGGAAATCAGGGCGTCGCCTGAGACGTAAAACTCGCGAGCGCGATCGGCCTCAAGCGCGAGCACAGGTCGGAAGCGCACAGGGTCCGGAGTCGCGAGCAGTTCGGAGGCGGAGAGATCGAACTTCGCCAGGTCTTCTTCCGGCAGATAGATCCGGCCCATGCTGGCGTCTTCTTTCACGTCGCGAATGATGTTGGTCAGCTGGAATGCCAGGCCGCAACGCTCGGCGAGAGGCTCGGCTGCGGGATCGCGATATCCGAAGATGTGGATGCAGACCAGACCGACAACCGAGGCGACGCGATAGCAGTAGAGGCGGAGGTCGTCGAAAGTCTTGTACTGGATGGTAAGGCCGGGAGCGCCGCTGGTTTGCGCGGAGGATTCTTCCTGTTCAACGTCCATGGCGGTGCCGTGGGCGAGTTCGTCGAGCAATCCGGCGGGGATGGAAAACCGTCGCTGGGCATCGGTCAGGGCGAGCAGGATCGCGTCGTCGGTGGGCTGGCCTTGCTGGGCGCGGTGAAGAGCGTCAAGCCAGATGTCAAGTCTCTGACGGCGGTCGGGTAGGCTCAGCGTGGAATCGTCAGCGATGTCATCGCAGGTGCGCATGAAGGCGTAGACGGCGCACAGCGCCTCGCGCTTGCGGCGCGGCAGGGCGAGAAACGCATAGTAGAAGTTCTTGGCCGCAGAGCGGGTGATGCCCTTGCATACCGAATAGGCCATGACGAGCTGGGGCGGAGCGGGGGTCCAGGGACCGGCAACCTGCTGCGTGCCCGCGCTCATGGTTTTCCTCCCAGCTTTTGCTCAACCGTGCCCAGGAGTTTTCTGCTGGCGGCGCGTGCCACCAGCGAAAGTTTGCGCGGCTTGGAGATGGACGGACGATTTCCCAGGACGGCGTAGTCTTGTTTTTCAATCGCGTTCAGGATTTCCTGGCCACCGCGGCTGAAGAGATCGAGATCGATAGCCAGCTCGCTGTCAACTTTTGCAATCAGCGGAAGGCCCTGGCGAAACCAGTCGCGGGCGCGCTCGACTTCGAACTTCATCATGGCGCGGAAGGCTGGGGTGTTCTCACGATCGGCGATTTCCCGCTGGCTGACGTTGAAACGGCGAAGGTCTTCGAGGGGGAGATAGATGCGACCCTTTTCGTAGTCGACGCTGAGGTCCTGCCAGAAGTTGGCCAGTTGCAAGGCGGTGCAGGTGAAGTCGGAAAGATATTGGCGCTCGAAATCGCGGTACCCGCAGAGATACAGCACCAGATGGCCCACCGGATTTGCCGAGTAGCGGCAATAGGCCAACAGGTCGCTAAAAGTCTCGAAACGAGTGATGGTTTGATCCTGACGGAAGGCAATGAGCAAATCAGAGAATTCGTGTTTGGGGATGTCGAACTGGCGTACGGTTTCGGCCAGAGCCACGAACACAGGATGTTTGGCAGCGCCTTCATAGCAGGCGTCGAGTTCCCGCTGCCACTGGCCCAACAGTTCGAGTGACGCGGCGGCGTCGCCGACTTCGTCGCCCAGGTCGTCGGAGATGCGACAGTAGGAGTAGACGTTGAAGAAATGCTGGCGCAGGCGGCGGGGCAGGAACCAGCTGGCGACGGAGAAATTTTCGTAGTGCGTGCGAGCCAGGCGGGCGCAGTATTCGCGGGCTTCGGCGAGCGTAGGCGGAGTGGGGGGAATGGCGTAGTGGGCGGGCAGGCGACTCCAGCCGAGTACGGAGGACGGGTTAGCGGTTACGTTCATCTCAATTCTGAACCCCTAAGCCAAGAGAATTCCTGTCCGTGATTCTGGCAGAACCGTCATTACAGGGATGCTTCGACTGCATCACTGATTCGCGGTCGCGAACCGCTGCTTCGCTCAGGATGACAAGTACTTCTTAAACGCTGCCGCGCTACGAATCAGTGGCCGGGTATGATTGCGGTTTTGATGTCGCCGCCACGGTTCAGCATATGACGCAGAACCTGCTGCAGGCGCGACAACGGCGCCTCTCCGGTGATGTAGTCGGTGGGGCGAATTTTCTTGGCCGCGATCAATCCGAAGGCCCGGCGAACGGTTTCTGGGGTATGGTGGAACGTCGCTTTCAGAGTGATTTCGGAGTAGTGCAGGCGATTGGTTTCGAGTTGCACTTTGGTTCCACTGGCGCAGCCCCCGAAGAAGTTGACGGTGCCGCCTTTACGGACCATGTCCACGGCCCACTCCCAGGCCTCTGGCCGGCCAACGGCTTCGATCACAACGTCGCAGCCGCGTTTCTGGGGAGAAAGTGCGCGGACCGCATCGACCACATTCGGCACTTTCGTGGTCTGGATGATTTCGTGCGCGCCCATATGTTTGGCGGCGTCGACCTGGCCGTCGCGCTTGACGACGGAGATCACGTTGCAGCCGATAGCGCGAGCGACTTGTACGAACATCAGACCGATAGGACCGCCGCCGAGAATCGTGACCGTGTCGCCGATCTCGACGCCGGTTTCATGCAAGCCGCGGAGGACGCAGGCCAAAGGTTCGGTCATGGCGGCTTCTTCGACGCTCACATTCGGCGGGATGATCAGCATGTTGGCTTCGACGATGCGGCGAGGCACGCGAATGTATTCGGCGTACGCGCCATTGTTGAACAGGAGGTCTTCGCAGAGGTTCTCCTGATGCTTGGAGCAATAGAAGCACATCTGGCATGGGGCGGAGTTGAGGGCGACCACGCGCATGCCCTTCTTGAAGCCGTTGACCCCGGCTCCGACTTCCTCGATGACGCCGGCCAGTTCGTGGCCGAATAAGGCGGGGGGGACGATCATGCGGGCGTGGTAGCCGCGCTGGTAGACCTTGAGATCGGTGCCGCAGGTTAGAGCCACTTGTACTTTGACCAGAACCTCGCCGTCGCCCACGCGAGGGATGGGTACTTTTTCAATCTTCAGATCTTCTTTGCCGTACAAGACGGCAGCAGTCATTTTTCCGTTCACTGCAGGTTTCCTTCCGGTTACGCTTCACCTCGGGGGCTAAAGTCCCCGAAATTGTGTTCTAACGCACGGCTAAAGTTATGAATTCACGAACTACCGGGTCCGAATACTGCCGGGCTGAATCATGATCTTCATGGAAGAAGCTTGCGGATGGGCCGCCAGATCCAGGGCTTGCGGGCTCTCCGAGAGCGGGAAGCGATGACTGACCAGCCGTTCCAGATCCATCTCACGACTCATGACAAAACGGACCGACTCTTCCTGCAAATCAACCGATGCACTATAGGACCCGACTAACGTCTTCTCGTCGACACAGATGGCGGCTGGATCGATCACGGCCTCTCCATGCTGCGTTTGCCCAAAAAGCAACACCCGGCCACCGGGACGGGCCGCATCCATCGCAGTGCGAATCAAGGAGTTTCCGCCCACCGCGAGAATTACCGCGTCCGCGCCTCGCCCTTCGGTTAACTGGCGGACACGTTCCACGAGGTTTGTCTGCGAAGCATCTATTGTAAGGTCTAACCCGACACTTGATCCTATCCTAAGCCTCTCCAGATACAAATCGGAAGTAATTACATTGGCCCCGCTCCGCTTGGCTAAGACACTAAGTATGATGCCGATTGGGCCTTGGCCGATGGCCAGGACGGTCTCACCTCGACCGAGACGCAGGGCCTCGATCCCTTTCATACAGGTGTTGACCGGTTCGACGAAACAGGCTTGCTCGAACGAGACTCCATCCGGTATGCGGACCGTCCCCTGCTGGACGATCCAGTGCAGCACTCGGACGTATTCGGCAAAACCGCCTCCGGAGGGCTCGAATCCGGCGGTGCAGCCGACCTTCTTGTAGGTGGCGCACTGGGCAAAGGTCTTGTTCTGACAATAGAAACATTGGCGGCAGGGTATGTGATGGAAGACCATGACACGGTCGCCAGGGCGGTAATTCGTGACCCCGTCGCCGACGGCAGCTACCACACCAGAGGTTTCGTGTCCGAAGATACGGGGGGCGGAATGGGAGCCGGTCGAAATCTTTTTCAGGTCGGTGCCGCAAACCCCACAGGAGTGAACCCGGACGAGCATCTCCGCGGAGCCAATTTTGGGAACGGGGATAGTTTCCAGGCGGACGTCATTCACGCCGCGATACACCGCGGCCTGCATGGTCGCGGGGAGGGAACGCGGGTCCGTCTCCAGCGCATACGGTCCGGCAATGGCCATGAACCTATTCTAGATGATGTTGGGGGCCGTTCGTTTCAAATCAGTGGGATGGGTGGACTGAAGGTAACGGGCGCGGGCGGAGGTGCGGTGTCGTACACACCGGCGCTGGCCGAGCCTCGGACGGCGAGGACGTCCATTCGACCAGCTCCGGGCAGGCTCTCTCTCTCGCGCGCGCGACAGCCGGCATGGCGCCGGGGCTACGCTTGTCCGCAAGGTTCGACGGAGAGGCGTGATTTTCATGCTATGCTGCGCAAAACTCCGGCTGTACAGGACGTATTGTGCTGATTGAAATGCGGCTTGAGAATTATGCGGTGATCGACAATCTGGTGGTGGAATTGGAGCCGGGATTGAACCTGCTCACAGGCGAAACCGGGGCGGGAAAGTCGATCCTGGTCGACGCTTTGGCGTTGCTGCTGGGCGCGAAGGCTTCAAGCGATGTGATTCGCGCCGGCGCGGAGCGCGCCGTGGTGTGTGCGGTCTTTGCGGTAGAGGGCGGCGCGGAGAAGCCGCTGGCCAGGATTCTGGAAGCCAATGGATTGGACGAGGCGGACGATGGAGTGCTTATTCTGCGACGAGAGATTGTAGATGGAGGCAAGGGGCGCGTGTTCGTGAATAATCAGCCGGCGACCGTGGCTATATTGCGGCTGCTGGCGCCGCATCTAGCGACGATTCACGCGCAGAACGAATCGATTTTGTCTTTTGACGCGCCGGCGCGGCTGGAGTTGTTGGACGGGTTTGCTGGCAGTCAACTCCAGTCGGTCGAGGCGGGATTCGCGGCGTGGAAGGAGATTCGTACGCGCATCGAGGAGCTGGAGCGCGGAGAGCAGGATCGGCTGCGATTGGTGGATCTGTGGATTTTTCAGAAGCGGGAGATCGAGGATGCGCGGCTACAAATGGGAGAGGACGAGGGGCTTGAAACGGAGAAGCGGGTCCTGGCGAATGCCGAAAAAATCTACAACGCAGCGATGAATGCGTTTGATCTGCTCTATGAAGGCACGGGTTCGACCGCCTCGTCGCTGCGGGCGGCGCAGAAGCAGGTGGAAGAGTTGGTTCGTTACGAGCCTAAGTTTCAAGAAGCGTTGGCCGCGCTGGAGACGGCGCGGATCAGCGTGGAAGATGTGGGCGCGACCCTGCGTGATTATGCGGGAGGGATTCAGGCTGCGCCCGAACATCTGGCGCAGGTAGAGGACCGGCTGGCAATGTTGGACCGGCTGAAGCGGAAGTATGGGCCGACACTGGAGGAGGTGATCCAATTTGGGGCGGACGTTTCCCGCAAATTGTTAGAGGTGGAGAACAAAGACGAGATTTTGCAGGGATTGCGAAGTGGGTTGGCGAAGGCGGCTGCGGAATATCTGAGAACGGCGCGGATGCTATCGAAGAAACGAGGGGATGCGGCTCGCAAACTGGAAAGATCGGTGGAGGCGGAGATCAACGATTTGGCGATGAAGTCGGTGTTCCGCATCGAGATTACGCCTTCGGAGGCGGAAGGGAACTGGACTGGTTCGGGCATCGATCAGGTGATCTACATGATCTCCACCAATCCCGGCGAGCCCCTGCGGCCACTGGAACACATTGCTTCGGGTGGAGAACTTTCGCGAGTCATGCTGGCGTTGAAGGCCAGCGTGGAGTCGGGAGGAGGCGATCTCAGTTCTCGCAAAGAGCGCCAGAAAGGGGACCCCCAGGATTCGGCGTGTCGCAAGAAACGCGCGCCCCGGGGTCCGCAGAAAACATTGGTATTTGACGAAATCGATACCGGGATTGGGGGACGGGCGGCGGAAGCTGTAGGCAAGAAACTGAAATCGCTGTCACGATCGAATCAGGTGTTGTGCGTGACCCATCTGCCGCAGATTGCGACCTTTGGCGATCATCATTTCGTGATCGAGAAAAAGGAATCCGGGGGACGAACGCGCATCAGCATTCGCGCCGTGACCGGCCGGCAGCGCACCGAAGAAGTAGCGCGTATGTTGAGCGGAGCGAAGCTGACCGAAAGTTCACGCCAGCATGCCGAACAGATGATTAAGGCTAACGGGTGAAGATCAAAAGGCCATCGGCGCGGCTCTCGGCCAAGGTGGTCTTGTCAGAGTTATCGGCGACCTTGATGGTGAAGTTGACCACGATGTTGGCTTTGGTCTCCACCGCCTGACCATTTTGTAAGACCGGCTTGAATCGCCACTCGCGTACCGCCTGTTGCGCGGCCGCGGCCAGGATGGCGGGACCGCTCAGCACGTGGAGATCCTCAATGATGCCGTCGACGCCGATGACGGCTTGCAATACTACCGATCCTTGCACGTTCATGTGCTGGGCCAGCGCCGGATAGGAAGCCGGCGGCTGGGTTGCGGCGGAGAATCGATCCCGCTCGACTGCATTGGTCACCGCGCTATTCGTCCCCTCGGTGCGGTCCGAGCCAGGTCCGGAAGGTGTGATTACCAGCTTGGAAGCGTTGGTTCCGGGATGAGTTGTGCGCCGGGCGTTACCCGCCACGACTTCAACATCGAGAGGAGGCAGCACGGTACGGGGCGCCGCCACAATGGCTGAGTTCGCAGCTGTTGGTGGGGCGGAATTGGCGGCCGTCAAGCGTTTTTTCGCCGCAGGCACGGGCGCCGGATGCGCCGGTTTCGCAGCGACCGGAGCCGATGTTGGACTGGTTGTTTCCGTGGGCTCGATCCCATCCGAATCTAAAATGATGTGGTCCGAACCAAACCAGAACTGCCGATCCGCTACCAGAACGGCGCCAATCGCAATCAGCAGGAGCACGAGCGCGAGCAGCAGTTTGCGGGATTGAGGAGCCTCGACCGCTAATCGGCCCTTTGAGGTTCCATCCGTCGATCTTGGCCTGGGCTCGAGCATTGGTTCGCTAACCTGCGACGACCTTAAATATGTATCGTCGATATATGTTGCGTCCACTGGCATGGCGAGCACAATGGCACGCGCCGGGGTGTTGGGGGCACAAGTGGGCCATATCCATCGAGGACCGCCCGGGGTTTTGTCGGTCGCGAGCACTTCGAGGGGCCCTCTCCAAGGGACCTTTCCATTCGAGGCCCATATTTCCCTGTTCGCTGCTAATCCCCGCGCTTTCTGTGGCTTACGTTGACCATCTCGGCACTTTCCAGTAGCTTATGAGTATCGGCCCAAGGGGGAACGTGTAGGCTAAAGGCAGTGAGTTTTGTGACGGTTCTTCGATCGAGTGACGGGAAAGCAGATTCCTCGTTTCCCTTGGAATGACAACCGGGTGGGAAGCGGGGAACTTAGGAGCAGGCTTATCGTGGCTGGAATTTTAGCGAAAACTGAAGGAAAGACTTTACTTTTGCTCAAGCCGAGGGGCTTCTGCGCGGGCGTGGTGCGGGCGATTGACGTGGTCCGCATTGCGCTGGAGGCGTTCGGGCCGCCGATTTATGTGCGCAAGGAAATCGTCCACAACAGCTTTGTCGTCGAGGAACTGCGCGCCAAAGGGGCGATTTTCGTCGACAGCGAGGACGAAGTGCCCAACGGGGAGCGCATTATTTACAGCGCCCACGGAGTTTCTCCGGATGTGCGCGAACACAGTGCGCGACGCGGGCTGCGAGTGATTGACGCTACCTGTCCGCTGGTGACCAAGGTGCACGTGGAAGCCGTGAAGTTTGCCAAGGAAGGCTATTCGCTGATCCTCATTGGACATAAAGATCATGATGAAGTGATTGGGACGCTGGGCGAGGCGCCGCTGGTCACTCAGGTTGTAGGGTCGCCCGAGCAGGTGAAATCGCTGAGCGTGCCGGACCCGAACCGCGTGGCTTATCTGACGCAAACCACCCTGAGCCTGGACGAGACCAAAGATATTATTGCGGCCCTGAAGCAAAAGTTTCCCCACATCAAGGGGCCGGCGGCGCAGGATATCTGCTATGCCACAGAGAATCGGCAGGTCGCGGTGAAACAGGTGGCTTCCGAAGCCGATCTATTGCTGGTGGTGGGATCGGAAAACAGTTCAAACTCGAACCGATTGGTGGAAGTAGCGAGAAACTTAGGTACCAACGCGCATCTCATTGATAGTTGCAACGATATTGAAGCAGGGTGGTTGAAGGGTGTGAAGACGATTGCGCTGACCGCGGGCGCTTCTGCCCCGGAATGTCTGGTGGAAGAAACCGTCACCTTCCTGCGCAACAAAGGGTTCGACAACCTCCAGGAATTGGAAGTAATGCCGGAAAACGTGCGCTTCGGGCTGCCCCCGGAGATTGTGGAGGCGATCGCCGCCGCTCCGGCCAGCGCGACCGCGGATTAGAAGAACGATTCGCGGATGAATGGAGCCGCAAATTCATGAATACTGACTCCCCCGAGTCCCCTACAGCCCCCCTACCTCTAGGTTCGAATCCACAGCTTCGCTTCGGTAAAATTGAGGAACTGGGCGCCCGCGTGGGTGCGGCGATTGCGGCCGCGCGAAAACGTCTTTTTTCGCAGCAGCATGAAGACGGATATTGGTGCGGGGAACTCGAAGCCGATACCACGCTCGAATCGGACTACATCCTGCTGCACACCCTGCTGGGGACGGGGAATCAGGAGCGGTTCCACAAGGCCGCGAACTGGATTCTGCAACATCAGAATGCAGACGGCGGATGGAGTATTTATGCCGCCGGGCCCTCCAATATCAGCGCGTCGGTGAAGGCTTATTTCGGGTTGAAGCTGGCGGGATATACCGCGGATCATCCGGCGTTGCAGCGCGCCCGCAGCAAGATTCTGGAGATGGGCGGCGTTACTGAAGTTAATACTTTTACGAAGATCTATCTTTGTTTTTTCGGCCAGTACGACTACGACGCGGTTCCGGCGATTCCGCCAGAGATCGTGTTGTTTCCCAACTGGTTCTGGTTCAACATCTACGAAATTTCTTCGTGGTCGCGCGCCATTCTGGTGCCGCTGTCGATCTGCTACGCCAAGAAGCCGTTCAAGAAGGTTTCGCCAGAGATGGGCGTAGAAGAATTGTTTGTAGACGGCATGCAGAAATCGCGCATGCATCTGCATTGGGCCAGCAAGCTGGTCTCGTGGCGCAACTTTTTCTTGGTTCTGGATCGCATGACGCATTGGTTCGAGCGGGTGCATGTGCGTCCGCTGCGTTCCGTGGCGCTGAAGAGCGCGGAAAAATGGATGCTGGAGCGCTTCGAAATGAGCGACGGGCTGGGCGCCATTTATCCCTCCATGATGAACGCGATCATTGCCTTGCGTTGCCTGGGCTATTCGCTGGACGATCCGCAGGTGATTCGCGCCATGGATGAGTTCGAGAAGCTCGGGATTGAAGAAGAAGAGACCTTCCGCATGCAGCCCTGTATGTCACCGGTGTGGGATACGGCATATGCAATGTTTGCGCTAGGCGAAGCCGGCGTGCCAGCGAATGATCCGCGGATGGTGAAATGCGCGGACTGGATTCTGCAGAAGCAAGTGCGCAATGTGGGCGATTGGAAAGTGAAGAACCCGAAGGGACAGCCGGGCGGCTGGTACTTCGAGTTCAATAACGAATTTTATCCAGACGTGGACGACAGCGCGATGGTGTGCCTGGGGCTGAGCCGCGTGGAGCATCCCAACGGGCGCTACCAGCGGGAATCGGTGCAGCGCGCGCTGGACTGGATCTTTTCCATGCAGTGCAAGAACGGCGGCTGGGCGTCGTTCGACAAAGATAACGACAAGATGGTGTTCGAGCAGATTCCCTTCGCCGATCACAACGCCATGCTTGATCCAGCTACCGTAGACATTACCGGCCGCATCCTCGAGATGCTGGCGACCTATGGGTACGACCAGACGCATCCTTCCGTGAAACGGGCGATTCAGTTCATTCGCGATGAGCAGGAGCCGGATGGAAGTTGGTTCGGGCGCTGGGGCGTGAATTACATCTATGGCACCGCACTGGTGCTGCGCGGGCTCGACGCGATTGGCATGGACCTGCACGAGCCCTGCGTGCAGCAGGGCGCGGAATGGCTGCGGATGGTGCAGAACTCCGACGGTGGATGGGGGGAAACAGTCGGGTCCTATGACGACCCGAATTTGCGGGGGCAGGGCGAGAGCACGCCGTCGCAAACCGCCTGGGCCGTCCTGGGATTGCTGGCCGCGAACGACATTCGCAGCGACTCCGTCGCGCGCGGGGTAGCCTACCTGCTACGCACGCAGAAAAAAGATGGGTCGTGGGATGAGCCGTTCTTCACCGGCACCGGATTCCCACGAGTGTTTTATCTCAAGTATCACCTCTACCGGGAATATTTCCCGCTCCTCGCGCTGACCACGTACGCCAAGGTCATGGAGAAGAACGGAAACTGAGCTTGAGTCAGGGCGGACGCCTTCGTCCATCCGTTGCCAGGCGAGCAGTCGCTGAGCAACATTTAAGGAGTGTACTTCCGCAGCTCCGCCGAAGATGACATCTTCCGCGCTGATTGCACGGCAACATCCTGCACGGCAGAGCCGATGATTGACTGCGCGTTCTTCTTATAGGTAAAAAGAGTCCCTGCGTGGTGCTTCGCAGATCCTTGCACCGTGTCGAGCCAAATTGTTCTGCCGTCGGCGTCCTGGGCAGTCCAGTCCAAAAAAAGGGTTAATTCGGAATTGGAGAACGCAGTAAGTCCGGTGGTGACCCCGGCATCGACGAACCTCGGCGTCAGGATAACTGCGCATCGCCGGCGTCTTTTGGACTGCTGATCGTCGAGAGAGTAGTAAATACTTCCTTCAACGCGGGTTCGAAGTCCACGCAAGCGACCTTGCCTGCTTCGATGCCGATCTTGGGATCTTTCGGAACCCCGTGGGTCACGCGACTCGTGCAGAAATCGGGCGTCAGGACTAACGCCGCTTTGCAGGGCAGTTTGGTTTGCGGTGGGGACGTGCCCTGAGCAGTCATCGACGTGCCTGCCAAAACGGGAAGAAGCAACACAGCAGCGAGAGGGAAGTGAGAGGAAGACGCTTTAAACATGTGCCTCAAAAGCTCAAAGACAGGTCGACAATTTCATCCGTATCGACCTTGCTAATGGGTATCCGAAGGGAGATTTTCTTCCGTGCGGTTTTGGGGTTGGTCGGGATGTAAAGGAAGCCATGGATGGCGACGTTGGGAGAAAGAATCGTGCTCCGTAGTTCCTTCTTTAGGAGGTTCTTCTGGATCGGGGAGGCGTCAGAAATAACCTGTGCCGCCGCAAAAGGACCGAAAAAAGGAACGACCGACCAAGCAATCGCTTTGCCTGACCCCGATCCTGTTTTCGCTACGGAGGGGGTTGCTGCTCCATCACCATAGGTAACCTTGGATTTGTCGAATATGGCACTGTTTGCACTCATCGCGTTTTCGATCACCACATAGACAGGAACAAAACCCTGCCTCGTGAGGTTCACGCCGAAGTAAGCTCTCTGTAATCGAGGGGCTTCGACTGGGTCCAATCCCATGACGATGCCGGCATTCTCGACAGATGCGGAACAGTCTTTTGCTTATTTAACCGGGTAGTCGGGGAAGACAGGGCTGGCTAAGGCAAGCGGAACAGCAAGAACGATGAAGGCGGCGGCCTTCATCCTACCGCACTATACATTTAAGATAGGTTGTTGTTCTAAGCGGTTCCTAACCATTAACTTCTTGTCTGATGCTGCCTGGAATGAAAGCATTCGTCACCGGCGCCACGGGGTTTCTGGGTTCCCATGTTGCCCGAGCTCTTGCCGGACAGGGGGCGGACCTGCGGCTGTTGGTGCGTTCTACTAGCAATCTGCGCAACCTGGAAGGACTCAAGGCTGAGACCGCAACCGGCGATCTGCGTGACGCCGGCTCCCTGGAAAAAGCGATGTCCGGTTGCGACACGGTGTTTCACGTGGCGGCCGACTACCGGCTCTGGGTGCGCGATCCGGCTGAGATGTACAAGTCGAACGTCGAGGGGACTCGGGCGATGGTAGAAGCCGCTCGCAAGACTGGGGTGCGGCGGCTGGTATACACCTCGAGTGTTGCCACCGTGGGGTTCACCGGCAACGGACATCCGGCGGATGAGGAATCTCCTGTCTCGCTGGCCGATATGATTGGGCACTACAAGCGGTCGAAGTTCATGGCGGAGCAGGTGGCGCTGGAGGCCGGGCGCGGCGGGATGCATGTGGTGATCGTGAATCCGACGACTCCGGTGGGGGAGCAGGATGTGAAGCCGACCCCGACGGGGCGCATCGTGGTCGATTTTCTGAAGCGCAAATTTCCTGCCTATGTGGAAACAGGATTGAATCTGGTCGACGTCCGGGAATGCGCGCTGGGACACGTGGCGGCTTTGGAAAACGGGAAACCCGGCGAGCGCTACATTTTGGGCGGGGAGAACCTTACGCTGAAGCAGATTCTAGACAAGCTCGGGGAGATCACGGGGCTGCCCTCCCCAAAACTGAAGTTGCCGTATGTCTTCGCCTTGGCGGCGGGAGTGGTCGACGAAGCGATCACCGGGCGAATATTGCATCGCGAGCCTCGCGCCACCGTGGACACGGTGCGCATGGGCAAAAAGAAAATGTTTGCCAGTTCCGGCAAGGCAGAGCGCGAACTGGGGTGGAAGATCGTGCCAGTCGAGGGAGCATTGCGGCGCGCAGTCGAATGGTTCCGGGGCAATGGCTATGTCTAGAGTCGCGATCGTGGCCGCGCTGGAGCGCGAGGTGCGTCCTCTGATCCGGGAATGGCGGGTGAACGAGAAAGAACTAAATGGGCGGCGATTTCGGTTTTTCGAGAAGGATGATCTCGTGTTGGTTTGCGGGGGGATCGGAGCGGAATCGGCTCGTCGCGCGGCGGAGGCAGTGATTGCCATCTATGCACCCGGCGTGGTCTATTCGGCTGGCTTTGCCGGGGCGCTCGATCCCGCGCTCAAAGTTGGTGATGTTGTGCGTCCCCGGCGCGTCGTCGATGCGGGCGATGGCAGTAGTGTGAGCCTCGATCAAGGCGAGGGAATACTCGTCAGTTTCGGATCGGTCGCGAGCCCGGAGCAGAAGGCGAATCTGCGAGAGTCGTTTGGAGCGCAGGCCGTCGACATGGAGAGTGCCGCAGTCGCCCGAGCGGCGGAAAGTCGAGGAGCCGGATTTGGAGTAGCGAAAGTAATCTCCGACGAATTCGATTTCAGCTTTCCGTCGATGGAACGCTTTATCGATGCCGGCGGTCAATTTCTGCAGGGGCGATTTGCATGGTTCACCGCAGTGCGGCCCTGGCTTTGGCCACAAGTGGCGCGGCTGGCGGGGAACAGCAACCGCGCCTCGTTGGCGCTGTGCGACGAGCTGCGAGAGATGATCAACGCAATGCCAGCGTCTGCAGAGGTTCCCACCAGGGGGGCGAAAAACCGTCGATGACGGCGAGGAACCTCGATTTCAAGACCTGGTGATCGTCGGCGTTGCTCGGCCGCAACCAATCTTTGGTTGGCAGATCGGGTACGTGCGGAAGAGTGCACGACTTAGTTCATCTATAATCACAGAGGACATTCTCCAAGAAAAACGATGCATTGTTTCCCCTTGCTAGGACTATTCGTCGGCGGCGAAATCGTCGACATGATCTCCAACAGCGGCCCGGTGGCCAAGCTGGTATTGCTTGCGCTGCTGGTGTTCAGCCTGATCTCCTGGGCCATCATCCTGACCAAGTGGAGCCTGCTACGCCGAGCACGGGCGCAGAGCGGGCGATTCGTGCGCGCGTTTCGCAAGGCGCAGCGGCTGCAGGATATCGCCGCCGTGGCCGAGCAATTCAAGCCCAGCCCGCTGGTCGGTGTGTTCGAAGGCGGGTATGAGGAATACCAGCGGCAGGCGGGGACGTTTGGCACGCTGCGGAATCTGGTGACGATTCAGCGCGGGATGCAGATTGGGGCATCGGAAGAGATCACGCGGCTGGAACGGAATTTGCCCTGGCTGGCGATTACCGCGGCGGTAACGCCGTTTGTGGGACTGTTTGGCACGGTGTGGGGCATCATTGATGCGTTTCACGGACTGGGAACGGCGGGGGCGGCCACGCTGCGAGCTGTAGCGCCCGGTATTTCCGAGGCTCTCATCACCACGGCTGCCGGCCTGGCGGCTGCGATTCCGGCGGTCATTGCTTATAACCTGATTGGCGCGGCGATCCGCGAGCTGGCGGCCCGCAGCGACGATTTTGCGCTCGAGGTGCTCAATGCGGTGGAGCACAGCCAGGCGCAGGCTCTGGCACAAGTTCCGAGTGAAGTGAGGCGCTGATGGCATTCACGGCTTCCAACGGACGCACGCAGACCGCGCTGGCCGACATCAATATCACTCCTCTGGTGGACGTGGTGCTGGTGCTGCTGATCATTTTCATGGTGACGGCGCCGGTGCTGCAGTCAGGAATCGATGTGAGTGTGCCGAAAACGCGGACGGTGAAAGAGATCACCGAAGAGCGAACCGTGATCACCATCAATAAAGATCAGCGCGTCTTTCTGGGCAACGATGCCATCAACATCAACGAGATCAAAAGCAAGTTGCGGCAGAAGATCCGGGATCCGCGCAACCAGTTCATCTTTGTGCGGGCGGACGAAAATGTTCCCTTTGGCGCCTTCGCCACCGTCATGGATGCGGTGAAGCAGGCGGGAATTACGAACGTCAGCATCGTGACGCAGCCTTTAGAGCAAAATGGCAGCAAACGCTGAGATTTACTTCGAGCATGATCGCTGGGGCCGGGCACTGGCGTGGTCGGTGGGGTTGCACATCGGAATTACGGTGGCGCTGTTGATCTACTCCACGGTTTTTTCCCGAGCCAGCGGCGACGCATGGGGTGCGGGCGGGGGCGGCGAAGCGATCGGCGCCACCCTGGTGAGTACGGTTCCTCTGCCGGCGAATCCTGCGCCGACCAAGAATGTTCTGGCCAATGAATCGAAGGGGATTACGCAATCGCAGCCGAAGATCGAAGAGAAGGCGCCCGACGCCATTGAGATTCAGGGGAAGAACGCAAAAATAAAGCCGAAAAAGAAACCGGAGACGGCTTCCCGGGAAAAGCCGCCGGCTCCTCCGGAGGAAGAGAATAATCAGGTTGCATTCGGAGAAGGTGGCCCGGTCAGCGGGCCTTACGGAACGTTCAGCGCCGCGGGGGCCAAAGGTGGATTCGGAGTCACCGGGGGCGGCGGGGATTTCGGGACGAAATACGCCTACTACGTTCATGTGATTCAGCAGAAGGTGGCCGAGAACTGGCTGAGGTACGAAGTCGATCCCCGGATCACGAGCGCGCAACGCGTGTACATCACGTTCGATATCGCGCGCGACGGGCATCCTTCGAACGTGCAGATTGAGCAAACCAGTGGCGTGCCGTCGTTGGACATTTCGGCGAAACGCGCACTGGAGCGGATTGATACTTTCGGTCCCTTGCCGCAGGATTATTCCGGGGGCAAAATTTCCGTCGAGTACTGGTTCGATTATAAGAAGTGAACCTTTAGCGTAAACAAGATGCACTACTGACTGACTTTTGTGCTTCATAACGGGGGCACAATGAGAATGAGGAGCGTGGAGCGCAGTGATACGTGGCAAGAGGGAAGAACAAATCGTGCAAAACAAATCCTATCGGAATACGATCTTGTCGTGCCCAACGCCTTTCACTCCCACGCGGCTGGACGAACCCGACAGACTTAGTTTCACCAGACTTGGCTGCAACCGATATGCCTCCTGGCGCGGGCCCAGCCGTCCGGCGTTAGCACTGGTTCTCATCTTCAGTTGCTGCTTTCTTTCTTCCGCATTTTCTTCCGCACTCTTCGCGCAGGATTGGGTGAAGACCGGGACGAGCCTGGGAGTGGAAAAAGTACGGCTGGCCGTCCCTGATTTTAAGGCTTCCACCACCGATCCGCAGAATGCCGCTCTGCTCAAGACTTTCAACGACACGCTGTGGAACGATCTCGACGTCTCCGGGGTCGTCGAACTGGTTTCGAAGAGCTTTTATCCGTTGCAGGTTCCCGGTCAACCTCCGGAGGTGAATTACCTCGCGTGGAACGCGCCTCCTCCCAACGCAGCCATGCTGGCTTTCGGAAGCCTGGGAGTCACGGCGGGGAAGTTGACCGTCCAGGGCTGGCTGTATGACGTGAAAAATTCGCAATCCCCACAGATTCTGGGCAAGCAATATTCCGATGCGTCCAGCGATGCTTCGGCGCGACTGATGGCCCACAAGTTCGCCGACGAAATCATCTTTCGGCTGGGCGGAGGCATTGCCGGCATTGCCGAGACACAGATTTATTTTGTCAGCGACCGGAGCGGACACAAGGAAATCTGGGCGATGGATTATGATGGCTCGAACCAGCATCAGATCACGCGTCTGGGCTCGATCTCTTTGTCGCCCCGGGTTTCGCCCGATGGGTCTCGTGTGGCTTTCAGTAGCCTGACCAAAAGCGGCTGGGAAATTATGATGTTCTCACTGGAGCTGAACCGGCCGGTGGGTTTTCCTCACATGGGTGGAACCAATCTGTCGCCGGCATGGTCGGCAGACGGAATGAAGCTGGCGTTTTCGTCATCCCGTGGGGGCGAGCCCGAGATTTATGTGGCGGACGCCTCGGGCGGGAATCTGCATCGCTTGACGACCGCCAGGGGGCCGGATGTTTCGCCATCGTGGAACCGGAAAACGAATGCGCAGCTCTCTTTTGTCAGCGGGCGCACGGGTTTGCCGCAGATTTATACCATGGAAGCCGACGGCACCAACCAGCAGCGCATGACCGATCAGGGGTATGCCGTATCCCCGAACTGGGCACCCAACGGGCAGTTTCTGTGTCTTGCCTGGATTCGCAAGTATGGTCCGGGCGCGCCGGGCGCGTCGGACCTTTACCTGATGGATATTGCCAGCAAGCAGTGGGTGCAGTTGACCCACGATGGCGGGCGCAACGATTTTCCTTCCTGGTCGCCGGATGGACGGCATATTGTGTTTCAATCGAGCCGGTCCGGTAAGGAAGAAATTTGGAGCATGCTGGCGGACGGTAGTAAGGTCCAGCAACTGACTTTCACAGGGCGCAATACCCAACCGAATTGGAGTTGGAAATAGTAAATACACTTCGTCTGACCCTTGGGAGGCAAGCCTTTTGGGTCGCAGGAGGAATAAAGTGAAGCAACGACGCATGAAGTGGTTTGCACTGGTAGTCATGCTGGGTGCCGTAATGATGTTGGGTGCCTGCAAGAAGAAGGCAACGCCGCCACCGCCACCGCCACCACCCCCACCGCCGGAGCCAACCGCTTCGATTTCGGTAAGTCCCAACACCATTCAGGCAGGACAATCGGCGTCTCTGACCTGGCAGACCAGCAACGCCACCGACGTGTCGATCGATGGCATTGGCGCGGTGCAGCCGAACGGCTCGCAAAGCGTGTCTCCCACCGATTCGATGACCTATCACCTGACCGCCAAAGGATCGGGCGGATCCCAGGAAGCCACGGCGCGGCTTACGGTTACGCAAGCGCCCCCGCCTCCGCCCCCGACTCCGACGGTAACGGACGAAGACTTGTTCAGTCAGAACGTGAAGGATGTTTATTTCGACTACGACAAGGCCGACGTTCGCAGCGATCAGCAGAGTTCGGTGCAGGCCGACGCGCAGTTCCTCAATCAGCATGCCAACATCAACATTACGATTGAGGGGCACTGCGACGAGCGCGGATCGACCGACTACAATTTGGCCTTGGGTGACCAGCGCGCCAGTGCAGTGAAGGCCGCACTGACCGGAGCCGGCATCAACGGCAACCGGATCAAGACCATCAGCTACGGCAAGGAAAAGCCCTTCTGCACAGAAAGCAACGAAGCTTGCTGGCAGCAGAATCGCCGCGGCCATCTCACGTATCAAAAGTAAAGAAGCGGGGGGCGTCGCAAACGTCCCCCGCTTCTTCGGGGGTGGAATGGCGCATGGGTGTGCGTCCGAGCGGAAATATATGCTGGAATGGACACAACTGCCCGTTGAGTCTTACGGTTCCCGGCAGTCGCTTTCGGTGTGGATTGTCCTAGCCTGTGGGACAATCAATAGCATCTAAATCTAGCATCTAAATCAAGGCATCGACACGACAGGGCAGTTCAGGGAATCTCTATGAAACTACATCGCATTTTCGCATTCGCTCTGCTTTCGATACTGTGTCTGGGACGGGCTCCGGCGTGGGCCGCGAACAAGGACATGGTGCAATTGCAGACGCAGGTCCAGCAACTGCAGGAGCAGATGACGGCTATGCAGCGCGGCTTTGACGAGCGCATGGGCGTGATGAAGAATCTGGTCGAGCAGGACACGGACGCCGTAAATAAGGTAGCCAATGCTCTGAACGGATTGCAAACCGCGCTGCAGAGGCAGCAGAATGAAGGCGGCTCGAAGGTTGACCAACTTTCGGGTCAGATTCAGTCGCTCAACGATTCGCTCGATGAGTTAAAAACGCGCCTCGCCAAGGTCAGCAAGCAGCTCGAAGACATGCAGTCTGCGCAACAAAGTCTGGGCGCTCAACAGGTTCAGCAGCAAGCGCAGCAGAAAGCAATGAGTGACGCGCCGCCTCCGGACGTGCTCTACAACAACGCCCTGCGCGATTACAACGGCAACAAGAATGATCTGTCGTTGCAAGAGTTCTCCGACTACATCAAGTTCTATCCCAATACCGATCTGGCGGGAAACTGCTACTTCTATCTGGGCGAGATTCAATTTCGTCAGGGAAACTACCAGCAGGCGGCGCAAAGTTACGATGCGGTGTTGCAGAACTTTGCCAGCGGGACCAAAGCCGCGTCCGCGCAGTTGAAGAAGGGCTTTTCGTTAATTGAACTTGGGAAACAGGATGATGGAGTCAGCGAGTTGCGCCACCTGATCCAACGATATCCGCACTCCCCGGAGGCGTTGCAGGCGCGGGAGCGGTTGCGCAAGCTGGGAGTTCCAGCCACCGGCAGAAACTCCTAAGTCGCGGACTGACATTGGCTTACGCGTAGTCGTTAGACGCTGTGATGACGGGCCCGCCGGGGACGATGATGCTTGCCGGCTTTATGAGCGCGATGGCGGTGGGCGCGCTGGTGAGTCGCCCGGACAGGGATCAGACGGGCGTTGGAAGGCCTAGCCAGCGCACATAGAGCCGACAATAGGACGAGGACCAGGAGGAATACTGAAAAGAACCGCTTCATATACCTATTCTCCGACCCACTTCTCCTACTTTATATCTATATTTCTTAAAAAGCTCCAGTCCTAAACTATATTCGTAGGATTGAGATCGAGGTTGAAGGATGCCGCATAGCTTACCCGACCAAGACGCCGCGAAGGGCGCCACAGAAACTGAGGACCACAAGAATCCGGGGAATGTGGGCCAGCAAGAACAGCTTGGGCACCGAGATCAGGATTCGATGTTGAAGGATGCAGACTCCGATTTTCCCGAACCTGGGCAAAATCCAGAACATAGCGGCGAGCCGAAACGAAAAACTGCGTAGCCGGATTACCGAGGAGTCAACCTAAAGAAGGCCTTTTCGTGAGAAAGGGCCCTTTCTTTTTGCTTCCCGCTTCTTTCCCGACCCCGCCTCCCGGCAAGGGGTTATTTCACCCGTGCCTCTCGCTGTCGAAACGCTCGGCACGGACCCGCAAGTCCTGTTGGCGTGGCCGGGGCGAGCCGACGACCGCTCCCCCGTGCCGATTGCTAGTTGGCGCAATGGTTCAGCGCAACTCTTCCATTACCGCATCCAGCACTTCCTTGCCCGGACGCGTCATGGAATCGGGCAGGGTGGCAAGGGGTTGGTCGACAACATTGAGCATGTCAATGAAGTTTGGGGCCTCGGGATTTACATAGAATACGCCCGTCAAAACCTCGCCCTTTTCGTGGGCTTCGGTGAGACGGGTAAGGGCGCGGATCTTGTCCGTTGGATCGTAGTCTTCTTCGAGTTTGCGCAGACGCAGGTGAGACCCATCGTGCATGGTTACCTGAATCGTCGAGCCGGGATCGTATTCGACGGCAATCTCCTCGAAGTGGGGAACGAAACTGACGTCCTGCAAGGTCTCTTCGTGCTCCTTCACATACTTATAGGACTTGGTCGAACCCTCGTGATCGTTAAAGGTGACGCAGGGCGAGACCACGTCAAGCATGACCGTGCCTTTGTGAGCGATCGCAGCTTTCAGCATGGCACTCAACTGGCGTTTGTCTCCGGAAAACGAGCGGCCGACCAGAGTCGCACCCAGGTGCACGGCCAACGCGCAGGTGTCGATCGGCGGGAGGTCGTTCAGCACCCCGCTTTTCAGCTTGGAGCCCAGGTCGGCTGTGGCTGAAAACTGGCCTTTGGTAAGACCGTAAACGCCATTGTCCTCGATGATGTAAATGATGGGCAGATTGCGACGCATCAGGTGAATGAACTGCCCAATGCCGATAGAGGCGGTGTCGCCGTCGCCGCTGACGCCGATGCAGACCAGCTTGCGGTTCGCCAGAATCGCTCCCGTAGCCACCGAAGGCATGCGGCCATGCACCGCGTTGAAGCTGTGGGACCGGCTCATGAAATACGCGGGAGTTTTAGAGGAGCAGCCAATGCCGCTGGGCTTGATGAGCAATTCGGGCTGAACCCCCATTTCGTACATGGATTCAATGATGCGCTCGGAGATCGCGTTGTGGCCACAACCGGCGCAGAGCGTGGTCTTCCCTCCCTTGTAGTCCATCACGGTGAGGCCGATGCGGTTGGTCTTTGGTCCGGAAGATCCGGGTCCGGCGGCTCCGGGCTCAACGATCGTGGTTCCCATCTACTTACCCTCCATACTGGTCAGTTCGTCGGTGATGGACCGCGCGTCGAGCGGCAAGCCGGTGATATGGGCAATGCTGCGCAGGCGCGGGGTCAGCTCGGGCTTGAGGTCGAGTTTGAGCAGGGTGAGCATTTGCGCATCGCGATTCTGCTCGACCACATAAATACGATCATGTTGCTCAATGAACTCATGCACTTCGCGGGTAAAGGGATAGGACCGCAGCCGGAGGTAGTCAGTCTCGATGGAGTATTCGTCGCGGAGTTGATCGCGACTCTCGGTAATGCCCCAGTGCGAGGTTCCGAAGCCGATAATGCCGATCGATATGGGTCTAGCCCCGTCATTGTTGCCCTTGGTGATCTCGGGTCGCGGAACGAAGGAGCGCGCGGATTCGAACTTGCGGTTCAGACGTTCCATGTTGTTTTCGAAGTCGTCGGCGCGCTCGCTATATTGAGCTTTTTCGTTGTGCCCGCTGCCGCGCGCGAAGTAGGCGGCAGCGGGATGGATGGTTCCGGGAAGCGTGCGATAGCCGATACCGTCTCCGTCCACATCTTTGTAACGCGCAAATCCGCCGAGGCGGTCGAGATCTTCCTTGCTGAGCACTTTGCCGCGATTGATCGGCGTGGTCGGATATTCAAAAGGATCGGCCATCCAGTTATTCATGCCCAGATCCAGATCGGACATGACGAAGACCAGGGTCTGGAACTGCTCCGCCAGATTGAAAGCTTCGGGTGCCATGCTGAAGCACTCGGTCACTGAGCAGGGAAACAACATGATGTTCTTGGTGTCGCCATGCGAGAGGAAGGCGGTGGACAGGATATCGCCTTGGGAAGTTCGGGTCGGCAGGCCGGTTGAGGGCCCGACGCGCTGGATGTCCCAGATGACGCCGGGGACTTCCACGTAGTAGGCGAGTCCGGCGAATTCCGACATCAACGAGATGCCCGGGCCGGCGGTGGCCGTCATACTGCGCGCCCCTGCCCATCCTGCTCCGATGACCATGCCGATAGCGGCCAGTTCATCTTCGGCCTGCACAATGGCGAAGGTCGCCTTGCCATCCGGACCGATGCGGTACTCCTTCATGTAATCGATCATCGTTTCCACGAGCGACGACGACGGCGTGATGGGATACCAGGTGACCACCGTGCATCCGGCGAACATACAGCCGAGCGCAGCCGCCGAGTTGCCGTCGATGATGATCTTGCCGGCGGTCGCATTCATGCGCTCAATGTAAAATACGCCGCGCTTTTGCAGGTTGGCCTTGGCGTACTCGAATCCTGCCTGGGCCGCGGCCAGATTCAGATTGGCCGCCTTCAATTTCTTGGCGAACTGCTTGCGGATGGCCTTTTCGACTTCGGCCATATCGATGGTCAGCAGGCTGGCCACAACGCCAACATAGACCATATTCTTGACCAGTTTCCGCAACTTGGCTTCCGGGCAGACGGCCGCCACCAGTTTGTCGTAAGGAACCGCGTAAAAGACCAGATCCTGCCGCAATTTGTGCAGCGCCAGCGGTTCGTCGTAAAGGACCGAGGCGCCGGCAGCCAGCGACATAGTGTCCTCCTGCGCGGTCTCGGGATTCATGGCCACCAGGAAATCGATTTCCTTCTTGCGGCCGATATAGCCATGCCGGTTGGCGCGAATCGTGTACCAGGTCGGAAGGCCGGCAATGTTGGACGGGAACATGTTCTTGCCGGAGACCGGCACGCCCATCTGGAAAATACTGCGCAACAGAACTGTGTTGGAACTCTGCGAGCCGGAACCATTGACCGTCGCGACCTGAATGCTCATGTCGTTAACGATGCGCTTGCGCCCCACGTCTCCGGCGGATTCCCGGGCCCCGACATCCGTTGTGGCCATCCCAAACACCTTCCTTCAGTTTAGCGGGTTGAAGTCTCGAGCCGCTGGTTCCTCGATCACGATTTGTGGATCACGGAGGAAGAAACATTCCATTATAACGGTGGCTGCCCGCTTCGTGGCGTCAAATCGCCCGGCTGCAGCCCCGGGGAAGCCGTCTTTAAAACCAGCATGGTTTGCCCTCCGGCGCGCAGCGAGGACCCAGGTTTCTGGCGTCCTCGGCAAGAATCAGACGGCTCGGGTTGAGGGCAATGACAAATGCATGCAGAATCAAAAACGCGGCCCGGGGACTCAAGCCTCGGTCTTGTAAAACTGCGCGATATTCCGGAATTTATTATATCGTGACACGAGCAATTCGGCGGGGCTCACTCGCTTGAGTTCCGCGTAGTGTTTTTGCAGGCTGGCATCGAGCAGAGCGGCAGCCGCTTCATGATCGCGATGGGCTCCGCCCTCCGGCTCGGCAACGATATCGTCGATGCAGTGGAGTTCACTGAGGTCGCTGGCGGTGATGCGCATGGCTTCGGCCGCGAGTTCCTTTTTGGACGCGTCGTGCCACATGATGGCGGCGCAGCCTTCGGGAGAGATCACGGAATAAATCGAATTCTCCATCATCAACACGCGATCGGCCACGGCGATGGCCAACGCTCCGCCGCTGCCGCCCACGCCAATCACGGTGGCAATGATGGGAACTTCGAGTCGCGCCATCTCGCGCAAATTGTAAGCGATGGCCTCGGCCTGACCACGTTCTTCCGCATGGATGCCGGGATACGCGCCATCCGTGTCGACCAAAGTGAAGATCGGGCGCTGGAACTTTTCCGCGAGCTGCATGACCCGAATGGCTTTGCGATAGCCTTCAGGATGCGGGGTGCCGAAGTTACGATGCACCCGCTGCTTCATGTCCCGTCCCTTCTGAGTGGCGACAATCAGGACCTCATCGCCGTGAAATCGCGCCATGCCGCAGACGATGGCGGCGTCATCGCCAAAGCCTCGGTCTCCGTGAATTTCGCTGAAATCGGTGAACACGCGTTCGATGTAGTCGAGCGACTGGGGGCGCTGCGGATGCCGCGCCAGTTCAGTTTTTTCCCAGGCGGTAGGGGGCGCATTCATCTGCCGCCTCAGGGTCTCGATGCGATCTTGCAGTTTGGCGATCTGACGGCGGGTCGAATCGTCGTCGCCGTTCGACGCCAGTTCGGCGACCTGACGTTCGATTTCTTCTAACTCCTGCTGCGCTTTTTCGGTGGGTGCCATCTTTGAATTCAGGCGATGATGCGAACGCTGCCGCGCCCGCACAATTGTTCCACGCGGGCGATGAAATTGCGGTCTGGAATGACATTATAGCCTTCCGCTTCCATCACCACCATGAAATCGCCCTGCCGTTCCACGTCAAATAAAACCTTGGCTTCGCCTTTGCGCTCTAAAAACAGCGTGTGCAGATCGTCGATGGTGGTTTCCACCGAAGTCTCGAGCGGTACTCGAATGCGAATGGCACTGGGAAGCGGAACCTTGGCTTCTTCGAGCGGCTGAATTTCTGCCGCCGTGAGCTTTGGATTGACGCCTTCTTCGATGCGCACGCCGGCTTTCACCAGAACGGGAACTTCCAGCTTCACTTTGTCCCCAATGCGTTTGAAGGCTTCGGGAAAGACGATCATGTCGATGGAACCGGACATATCTTCGAGGGTGGACTGGGCATAGAAGTCGCCGCGCTTCGATTTAAGCACGCGCACATTGCTGATGATGCCGGCGGTCACGATGGTCTCGTCCTTGCCGGTCGATCTGGTCAGGGCGGTGATTTCCTCGACGCTCAGTGCCTGCAAGTCGGTGAGCTTGTCTTTATACTTTTGCAGGGGATGGCCGCTGATGAAGAAGCCGAGAATTTCTTTTTCGGAAGTGAGGCGCGTGTGCTCGTCCCAATCGGGAATGTTGGGTAGCTTGTCGTTGTGCGAATCGGCATCTTGCTGCTGGAAGACTCCGAAAAGACCGTGCTGGCCGGATTCGGCGTCGCGCTGCGCCTTCTGCGCCTGTTCCATCGCTTTGTCCAGCACGGCCATCAGTTGCGCGCGCCGGCCCATCGAATCCATGGCGCCACTCTTGATCAAAGACTCAAGCACGCGTTTGTTGAGCAGGCGAAGATCGACCTGCTCGCAGAACTCAAACATCGATTTGAAGCGGCCCAGGGTCTTGCGGGCAGCGACAATGGATTCGATGGCATTCCCCCCGACATTCTTCACTGCGGCGAGGCCAAAGCGGATCGACTCACCATGGGGAGTGAAGTTGGCGTCGGAGACGTTGATGTCGGGAGCTTCGACGGCGATGCCCATCTCCCGACATTCGTTGATATACTTCACGACGTCGTCGGTGGAACCGGTAACCGAGGTGAGCAAAGCCGCCATGAATTCTACCGGATAGTGGGTCTTCAGATAGGCCGTGTGGTAGGCCAACAAAGCATAGGCAGCCGAGTGGGACTTGTTGAAGCCGTATCCGGCGAACTGAGCCATGAGATCGAAAATCTTCTCAATCTTCTTGGGCGGAAATTTGCGCTGCGCCGCGCCCTCGACGAAGCGCTCGCGCTGCTGCGCCATTTCCTCCGCTTTTTTCTTGCCCATGGCGCGGCGTAGAAGGTCGGCTTCACCAAGAGAGTAGCCAGCCAGCCGGTTCGCGATCTGCATCACCTGTTCCTGATACACAATCACGCCGAGCGTTTCCTCGAGGATCTCTTGCAACTCCGGCAACTCGTATTCGACTTTCTTGCGACCGTGTTTGCGGTCGACGAAATCGTCGATCATGCCACCCTGAATTGGACCCGGTCTGTACAGCGCGTTCAGAGCCGTGAGGTCTTCGATGGAATTCGGCTGGTACTTGCGGAGCACGTCGCGCATGCCGTGCGATTCAAACTGGAAGACGCCCGAGGTTAATCCTTTGTGGAAGACCTTTTGGTAGGTTTCGTTGTCTTCCAGTGGAATCCGTTCCAGGGTCAGCGGCGTTCCCCGGGTTTGCACGATCAGTTTCAACGCATCCGTCAGAATGGTGAGTGTGGTCAGACCGAGAAAGTCCATTTTCAACAGGCCCATCTTTTCGATGGCGACCATGTCGAAGGCGGTCACGATTTCGTCGTTCTTGGTGCGGTGGAGTGGAACCAGGTCGGTCAGCGGACGCGGCGAGATCACCACGCCGGCAGCGTGGACGCCGGAATTGCGGACCATGCCTTCCAACTTCTTGGCGGTCTCGAACAGTTCGCGGATCTGCCCATCTTTTTCGATCGCCTCGCGCAGTTGCGCCGAATCCTGAATGGCCTGCTCCAAAGTGATGTTGAGCTGGGTAGGAACCATCTTGGCGATGCGATCGACATCCGCGTAGGGGATGTCCATGGCACGACCCACGTCTTTGATGGCGGCCTTCGCGGCCATGGTGCCGAAGGTTATGATCTGGGCGACATTGTCGCGGCCATATTTCTGCGTAACGTAGTTAATGACCTCGGCGCGGCGGTTCATGCAGAAATCGATATCGATGTCGGGCATGGACACGCGCTCCGGGTTCAGAAAGCGCTCAAACAGTAGTTCGTGCTGCAGCGGGTCTATGTCGGTGATGCCGAGCGCATACGAGACCAGCGAACCGGCGGCGGATCCGCGGCCGGGACCGACCGGAATGCCTTGCTCCTTGGCGTAGCGAATGAAATCCCAGACGATTAGAAAATATCCGGGGAACTGCATCTGCTGAATGATCCCCAGTTCCCGTTCCAGGCGCAGCTCGTAATCGGTGAGGGGGTGCTTCAGTTTCCCTTGCTGGTGCAGCGGGCGGAGCGACTCCAGGCGGCGGGCGAAGCCTTCGCGGGTTACGTGCACGAAGTAGCTGTCAATGGTGTAGCCAAGCGGAACCTCGAACTGCGGAAACGGGTTTGCCACTTTCTCCAGGCGCAGGCTGCAGCGCTCGGCAATATCAAGGGTGCGCGCGAGCACTTCGGGAGAGTCCTTGAATACCCGGTACATCTCGTCGTGGTTCTTGACGAAGAACTGGGTGCCCTCGAATTTCATGCGTCCCGTGTCGTGAATGGACTTGCCGGTTTGGATGCACAGCATGACGTCCTGGGCGTGGGCGTCGTCTTCGCAGAGGTAATGGCTATCGTTCGTGGCCACCAGGGGCAGGCCCAGATCCTGTTCCAGCTGGAACAGGCCGGGATGGATGCGGTGCTCCATCTCTAGCCCCTGATCCTGAATTTCCAGATAGAAATTCGGTTTGCCGAAAATGTCAGCGAAGGTTCCGGCGGCCGCGCGCGCGGCACTGTAGTTGTTTTCCATCAGACGTTCCGCAACTTCGCCTTTGAGGCATCCGGAGAGGCCGATCAGGCCGCGGGAATGTTCCGCAAGAAACTTCTTGCTCACGCGGGGCTTGTAATAAAAGCCGTGCAGCGAAGCCTCAGACGTGATCTTGACCAGATTGCGATAGCCTTCTTCGTTTTCGGCAAGCACCAGCAGATGGTTGTAGGTATCGCCTTCGGGCGAGGCGCGATGGTCATCTTTCTTGCAGATGTAGAGTTCGCAGCCGACGATGGGCTTCACCCCCGCCTGTTTGGCGGCGTTGACAAAATGGACTGCGCCAAAAATATTGCCATGGTCGGTCATGGCCACGGCCGGCATGCCCAGTTCTTGCACGCGCTGGCAAAGTTGTTCGACATCACAGGCGCCGTCGAGCAGGGAGTAATCGGTGTGCAGGTGCAGGTGGACGAATTGGGACATGGGGTTCGGTAGAGCTAGTCTACCGCAACCACGACGGAGGAAAACCGGCCAATTCCGGAGCGGGCACCGGGACTAGCTTGCGCTGGCTGCCGCTGCCTGCGCCTGTTGCAGCAGGCGACGGGCGTGGGCGATGAGTTCCGCCACTTCGAAGGGTTTTACTAGGCAGGGGACATGGTGTTCCTGCAGGTAGGCTCGTCCGTCCTCCAGATCGACGCCATTGGAGAAAGTGAACAGAACATGACCTTCCATTCCTGGGCAATTTTCTTTCAGCCACTGGTAGGACTCTTTTGCGGTCCACTGTCCGGGCAGGTTGCCGTTCATGATGAGAGCGTCGAAAGGTTCCGAGAGCAGGCGGGTCTTCACATCCTGGCTCGTCCTGGCAGTGACGACGGTGACGCCTGCGCCCGCCAGCACATCGCGCTCAAATTCAAGCACGGCTTCCTCTTCTTCCACCAGCAGTACGCGTCCAGGTGTGGCGCCCTCGTGCAGCCGGTGCGAGGGCTTGAGGGATTCTGCTTCGAGCTTAGCCGAGGCCACCGCGGGCAATCGCACTTCAATGACCGCGCCGCTGTCCGAGGCATTGTTGGCGGTGATGTCCCCGCCATGTTCTTTCACGATGCCGTAGCAGATACTCAGTCCGAGGCCAGTGCCCTTTCCTATGCCCTTGGTAGTGTAGAAGGGATCGAAGATGCGCTTGGCGTCTTTGATTCCTGCGCCGTCGTCGGTGAACTGCGTACAAACCTGTCCGCCCAGCGAATAGATGCGAATCTTGAGTTTGCCGGCACGCCCGGTCTCTAAAATGGCGTCGACCGAATTGTTGATGATGTTGAGAAACACTTGTTCGATCTGATGGGGATCGGCGACGACCAGGGCAGGTTCCGAGGGAAGGTCGCGCTCGACCCGAATATGATTGATCTTGAGGTCGTAGTCGCGCAGCGCCAAGGTTTCGTCGAGCACCTTGCGAATGTCAACCTCATCCCGCTGCGGCTTGCGCTGGCGGGCAAAGGAGAGAAGGTTTTGTACCACACGGTGGGTGCGCTGTGCCTGCTTGAAAAGCTTGCCGACGTAGTCCTGGGCGCGGGTGTTCAGGCCTTCGCTTTCGAGCAGCTGCGCGTAGCCGAGAATCGCGGTGAGGGGATTGTTGAGTTCATGGGCCACGCCGGCGATCAACTGTCCGACCGCCGACATTTTTTCGCTCTGCAGCAGTTGTTCCTGGGTCTTGCGGAGATCTTCGTAGGCGCGGCAGGTCTCTTCATAGAGACGGACCTTCTCAATGGTGGTGGCGAGTTGGCGGCTGATCGCGACCAGAAGATTTTCGTCATTGCTGGAATATTCGTATCCCATTTGGCTGCACAGCCCCATGATGCCAACCGGGCTGTCCTTGCCCCAGAACAGAACCCAGAGCCAGGAGCGGTCGGCATCGGAGCGCAGGAATTCCGCAACCTTCGGCGGCAGGTGGGGAAGATATTCGGCGGTAACCACTTCGGTGCGCGAGCGCATCACCAGGTCCCCGAAGCCTTCGGTGAAACAAATCTCCGCTACCCGCATTTTGTCACGGCTTCGCGGTCCCCAGGCGGCGCGCCGGCGATAGGTGGTAGCGTCGCTATCGGATAGATAGACAGTTCCGCTTTCGGCGCCAAACAGGGTAACCACCTGACGCAGGGTCAGGTTCAGAATTTCATCCAGGTCGAAGGATTGCGCGGCGACGACAGCCATGGCATTCAGGGCATTCAATTCACGGTTGCGGCGCCGCATCTCTTCTTCGGCGCGGCGCTTCTCGGTCATGTCGAGAACGAATCCCTGATAGCGTTCGATTTTGCCCGTAGCATCGCGCTTGGCGAAGCTGCTCTCAACGGCCAGCAGAATCGTGCCATCTTTGCGGCGCAGACTGACTTCGAAATTGCGCACGTAATTGTGAGTGTCGATTTCGCGGCGAAAGGAATCGCGCTGTTTTGGGTCGACGCAGATTTCCGCATCCAGGTTCAATACCAGCAACTCTTCGCGGTGAGTGTAGCCCAGCATGCGCACGAAGGCGTCGTTGCAGTCGAGCAGACAGCCGGCCGGGTTGGCCAGGTAAACGCCTTCCTGCACTTGCTCGAAGAGCAGGCGATACTTCTCTTCCGCGGATCGACGGTCGGTAACGTCGCGAACCACGTGCATCGTTCCTTTTTGAGGGCTGCCTTGCTCGGTGTAAGAAGACGTCGAAACCACCGAGAATCCGCCGAAGCAGGGATCGGCTCCCTCGGTAAACTCTTCGTCTCCGCCCATTGCGCAGTAGGGACATCCCGTCCATTCGCCCAAGCTGTGGGGCAACATCGACTCGCAGGAATTGCCCATCACATCCGCGGCGGCCTGGCCGAGTTGTTCGAGCAGAACCTGATTCGCCTTGATAATGCGGAAGTCGGCGTCGTGCGCCAGAATGATGTCGTGGATCGAATCGAAAGTGTTGATCCATTGACGTTGCGAGCGCAGATTCTGCTCCAGCAGGCGGAAGTTTTCCACTGCGAGCGCCAGTTGTTTGGCGCAAGCCTGGAGAAACTCCAGTTCTTCCGGAGTCCAATGACGACTTCGCGAAGGGCCCAGCAGCAGCAATCCGATCGGCGCTTTATTGCCCGAGGCGGGAATCATCACCACCTGGCGAATCTTCTCCGTCGCCAGACATGCTTTCGGTTCGGGACCGGCGGAATCCCGGGTGGCGACCTGCGGACCGGGCTGCGCCAGCAGTCTCTGCAGGTCGTCGTTCATTTCGGCAAATCCGGCGTCGCGCAGGAATTCGGGAGATAGTCCCACCGCATGCGTCGCCACCAGATGCCCACCCTCGAGCAGACGGAACCATGCAGCCCGGACTCCGGTCAGGCGCTTCAATTCCTCGACCGCCGACTGGACGACGTTGCCGTATTGCTGAGCACTGGCCATGCTTTTTGTGATGGCCTGCATGGCGTACAGCCTTCGGGTGCGCGCCCGCGACTCATCAAACACCAGCAGCAGCATACTCACACCGAGTGTAATCTCCACGGCCAGGAAGGCTGGGGCGGGCACGCGGTCGGTGAACAGCGACCAGGAAAGGTGGAGCGAAGGCAGACACAGCGCGAGCAACCATGCGGATGGTGCCCACCGCCCGCGCCGCGAGCGCAGTAGCGCCAGCGATGCCGTGAGCAGAATGAGCCGGTAGCCAACCTCTACGGCGACGCGCAAGGGCAGAGAATCCGGCCACAATAGAACGCGGGCACCGGCAAACCCCACCAGGATGGGCGTGATCACCATCAAGGGAACGATCAGCTCACGACCGCGGACATACAGAAGAACGGCCCCTGCCAGCAGTCCGACGGCCAGCATAAACGTCGTCTGCCCAGCGACGAGATCAAAAGGGGCGGGTATTTTCGCCGCGAAGCAGTGCTCCACTAGCCGCGAAGCAACCAGGGCGGTCCAACCCAATACCCAAACTTTGAGATAGTTCTCTTGAAAGGCGCGCAGAGCGAGCAAAGAGGCGCCCAACAGGATCAGCAGCGCCAATTCCGCCCTGGTGGGCGTGGCGAGACCAAGCCTTGCAGCCGTATTCCAAATCGACCCTAGGGATGCGCTCATCGTATTGCGGACGTACGTCTTCCTTGTGTTTGAATATCACGGTCCGGTACTTTCTCGATGGAGTTTCGGGACCTCGGTGATTACTTTCGGCATCTCGCGAGTGGGTTACAATCGCCCATAGACTTTTCTTGAGCACTTATGCCAGATCGCATTCTTGTAGTTGACGACGAAGAACCGATTCGGGAAATCGTCGCCTCCATGCTCGGCACTGCCGGATATGCTTGCAAACAAGCAGCTTCCGGGATGGAGGCGCTCGCGGTTCTGACCTCCGGGGAAGAGTTTGAGCTGATGCTCTCGGATCTGATGATGGCGGATCTCGACGGCATCGGTCTGTTAGAGCGCACCAAGGAAAAGTATCCCGACATGCCGGTGGTGATGGTGACTGCCGTGCATGATATTTCTGTCGCGCTCGCCGCCATTCGAAACGGAGCGTATGACTATCTTCTAAAACCGTTCGAGCGCGAGCAACTGCTTAACACGGTCAGCCGTGCTCTGGAGAACCGGCGACTGAAAGTTGAGAACCGGACGTATCAGACGAACCTGGAGTCTCTGGTAAAGGCCCGCACCGATCAACTGCAGGCCGCGATGTCCAGCCTGGAGCGCTCCTATGACATCACGCTGGAGGCGCTGGGCGACGCTCTGGATCTAAAAGATCGCGAAACCGAGGGCCACTCCAAGCGCGTCACCGCTTTTACCATCGCGATTGCCCGCGCCATGGGTCTGCCTCGCGAACAAATCAATACGATCGCGCGCGGAGCTTTCCTGCACGACATCGGCAAGATGGCCATCCCCGATAAGATCCTGAATAAGCCGGGAAAACTCGAACCCGACGAAATGATGATCATGAAAGAGCACGCTTATCACGGCTATCAGATCGTCAAGAAGATTCCCTTTCTCGCCGAAGCCGCCGAGATCGTGTACTCGCACCAGGAACGCTTTGACGGCACCGGCTATCCCCGCGAATTGAAGGGAGAGCGAATTCCCCTCGGATCTCGCATCTTCTCCATCGCCGACACTCTGGATGCCATTATGTCCGATCGTCCCTACCGGGCGGCGCAGCCGCTGCAGGCCGCGCGTGAAGAAATCGCGAAATGGGCAGGGCGGCAGTTTGATCCAGAGGTGGTGAAGGTTTTTCTCGAAATGCCGGAGAACATCTGGGACGATCTGCGCAGGGAAATTCACGCCCAGATCTACCGGGTGGCTTATTCCGCCGGGGCCAAGGGCTAATCCGAACGCCGGAAGGAAATCCTCCCTCTTCAAGTCGAGGGGAGCAGGCGTTGAGGCAGCAATTTCCGTTTCTCTTCTCCCATCCCATTCGTCTCTTGTTTAGCGGCCTGAGACTTGACGATTCTGCGCGTCTCGCCGAGACATAACATGCAAAGACTAGGAGCTCACAGCGCACGGGCGATCCGCGCCGATCATCGCTACTGATTCTGGCACTTGTCCACAGTTACGACAACAGTACCTGTACTCTTGATCCCAGCAGTTTCATCTCGTACAAGATTGATCGGAGGGTTGAGTGTCGAACGGCGCAGCTTTCCGAATACGAGTGGGGACACACGCATATGCCAGCGTGTTTAGCCCCACCGAATGGATGGACCAATGAAGTATGAATACGGCGTGGCGGGAACGGGAGCGGGTGAAGGACGCAACTGAAATGTTTAACGAGAACATGGTCAGCGCGCGGCGACCCGCTCGGGGCATTGGAGTGTCATTCATGTATGGAGATGGTTCGAAAACTCCACTACCGTGTCCGCGTTGATCGCAATACTGGTAATCCAGTGAACGAGGGCTTCGCTGCCTATGATCCAAGGTCGCGACAACCATGATCGAATCCCTAGGAATACCGTAAGGAGATCTTTTACATGAGAAAACTTCTCTTGCTGCTGTTGTCGCTCGTGATTTCTGCTGCCGCTCAAACAACTACTACGCCGTATTTCAACTTTAATATTCCAGCCTATGGCACACCCAACTGGAATATTTTGTACAATGCCAATCTCAGCAGCCTCGATAGTTTGCTCTATGCGAATGGCTGTAGTACGAAAAACGGATGCAGCCTTTACCTAATCGCCACCAACTTTCCTGGTGGCGATATAGGAGCACAGGTAAATAATGCCGCCGCCACCTGCACCAGCGGTCGGCAGTGCCATATTATTATTCCGCCAATGGCACGAGCTGCGATTACCACTCCAATCGTATTTGTGGCGAATGAGACCGTCGAATGCCCACGAATCGGGGCTATCGATAACTCTGCCGGGTCGGATCCATACACCAATTTGACCTATTTTGGGTCTGATACGGCAATTACGATGCCGACTGCGAATGGTCGCCTCATCGGGTGCGACTTATTGCTCGGTCCTTCGGTTACAAACGGGATCTGGATGGGGAGCGCGAGTGCTGTCCTGAATGCCTATTCTAACCATGTTGAAGACGCCAGCGTAAGGGGAGGAGGGACAGGAACGACGTTGGTCAACATCTCCTGCCCCAATGCGGCATGCGAAGACAACAACCTTATCAATTCTCGGTTATCTGATTTCATTGGGGTGGCAGTTGGAACTAGCTACTCCAATGATACTCACCTATACAATAACACCGTCTATGGAAGACACGTTGGTAACACGACCTCTACCTCTCTTCTGATCGACTCGCAAGCAGGTGGAGTCAATGTGGACGGATTTATTGGTGGAAGTTCTGGCTTGCATGGGATGGTGGTGCGTCATACTTTAGGCGGGCTTTACCCAACCTTTGGTTTCATTAACAATTTCGAGTGTGACATCGCATCCTCCGATTGCATTGTATTTGATTCCACGTTGCGTTCGGCCAATATTGGATACACGTGTAATGATTGTTGGGCGGCCGGCGCGGGCGGTGCGGGAATTCACATCGCGGGCGGTTCTAATATCACCATCGGCGCCGGTTCGATCATTCGGGTTAACGCGCAGGACGGAATCCTGATCGACGGCGGAGCAGAGGTCATTGTTAAAATTCACGACAATATCATTCAGGGAAACAATACTTCAAACGCTGGCTTTAGCGGCATAGCGATTGCAGGACATCCGAACGGCGTTACCATTACCGGAAACGTAATCGGGAATTACCCAGAAGTCGGCGGTCACCAGCAATATGCACTGAAAGCCAACTCCGATGTCGAAGGACTTACGTTCGCGAACAACAACTGCTCTAATAATGTCGTTGGTTGCGCGAATGTGGCTGCCGTCGTTAGCTCAAAACTGACTTATTTCGGAAATATCAACGTCGTCGCCGGAGTGAGCAACGAGCCGAATTACTTTCCCGGGACTCTACAAGCCGGAACGATCACGTCTACTGGCAAGATCACGGCCAACGCGGGAATAGTCGCGGGCGGGGCCAGTGTTACCGTAACTGGGTTGAGCACTCCCACGTCGCTGGCGGGAACGACCGGAGCGAACGGCCTAATTGTCATCAGGGATTCGACTTTGGGCGGAAACGCGATATTTATGCTGGACCCCAACACCGGACCTCAGTTGATAGGGAGTAGCAACATCACCGGAATAACCAACTCGGGGGCAATGTCGTATTCAAGCGGCTGGAGAATTACTCTTAGCTCCGGGGCTACGCCGAGGACTCTTACTTGGGCAATCTTTCAGTCATAAAGCATTCGCCCAGACAGTGGGCACCTTTGGCAAAATCGTCCCTTCACGGTTTAGTCGAACCCTTCGCAGCTTCCTTCGCGTTTTTGACCGTGACGCTAGCCTGGAGCTGTTCTTGGTGCTGATGCCGCGTGATATCCAATCCTTTACGAGCAGCTCGATCAACCTGATTCGCCTTAGGCTTCATCCGGGTCAACGTCCACAATTATGTGTCCTTCTCCATGTGGGCGCCGCTGTTGCCAATCTCCCTGAGCGCATCGATGGCCTCCCACGTAAGCGGATCGGTGAGGCCTTTCCATGCCTCGATTTCGTCGATGAGTCGCCCCTTTACAATACGGCGGAAGGAAATCGTTCCTGTTCAAGTCGAGATTCGCAGGCGTGCAGGCAGCAATTTCCCTTTTTCTCCCATCCAATCACATAATCATTAAAAAGCCGGGAGATCCTTTATGCCGATTCGCACTCTCCGCTTGCCCTTGCTTGGTGCCGTTTCTCTGATCGCCCTCTTCGGTCGGTCGATGCCTGCGCAAGACGCGACTTCGGTGTCCAGCCAGGTTGTGCCCGCGGGCACAATCTTTCTCATCCAGCTTTCCGATCAGCTCGATACCCGGACGGTGAAGGCAGGCGACCCCTTTCAAGCCCGGCTGGCCGAATCACTGGTTACGGCGAGTGGCCAGACCATCGCCTCTGGCAAGAAGATCAAAGGGCATGTCAGCGCTGTCCAACCCGGGCTTCGCATGCGCTTGATTTTGAGCTTCGACGAAATTGAGACCACCCGAGGATGGGTTCCACTCATTGCCACGGTCACCGGGGTTCCGGGTGAACATGGTCTAAGGCAGATCGGCGACGAGGGAGAAATTGGCCGTCGGGGAATGACCAAGGAACAGATTGCCGAGGCGATTGTGGTAGGAGCCGGCAAAGGTGCAGCGGAAGGGGAAGAGTCTGGCGGGAAGCGAGGAGCCGCCGCGGGGGCCGGCTCGGGCGCAGCACAGGGTGCGGTATCTGCCTTTGAATCGGGACACGCTTTGATTCTCGAAAAAGGGACCGCCCTCGAGATCCGGTTGGATCGCAACCTGGGCGTTCCCACGCGATAGAGTTTAAGGCGCTTTCACGCCACCGGTCAGGAAGGCGTCGAGCGTCGTTGCTGGGATCGCGCAAGATCCATGCCGGCCACCGTTCTTCCAGAGAGGCAAATGCGGGGGAGTATCCTTCCCCGTGGAGAGTCTTCCGGAGGGCCGCCATGAAATCCGCAGGTTTTTCTCTCGCTCTTGTTTTTCTGCTTTTTCTCGGCGCGGGCGCGGTGGTGAGCCAGGATCATCCTGCGGTTACCGCGCAGCCGAATACGGTCTATGTGAGCGCTGAAGGAAAATACGAGTCGGCTCCAGATACGGCGCAGATTCAATTCCATGTATCCGTGCAGGAGGACAGCTCCCAGGCCGCCTTCGAACGCGCCGCGAAGAATGTGGAGCAGGTACGACAAGTGCTGCGGGCGAACGGAATTGATCCCAAGGCTGCGACGATTGGTTTTCTTTCCGTGCAACCTGTGTACGAATGGAAGCCAAAGCAGCGGGTCATTGGATACCGCGTGACGACGGACGCGACGGTAAAGCTGAAGGATTTTGCGAAAGTGGGTCCTATCACCCAACAACTCGCCGATGCCAATGTCAGCGAGACGCAAACCCTTAGTTACGTGCTCGAGAATATCGATGAGGCCAAGAACAAGGCCGTCGAAGACGCGTACCGGCGGGCTCGTAACTCGGCTGAGACTCTGGCGCGCGCCAGCGGCCGCACGCTCGGAGATCTTTCTTACGCTTCTGTCGACACCTTCGAGAATCCCAGGGTCGTGATGCCTCGCATGGCTCGTGCCATGTCCGCCGTGGCGAATGCGGCGCCGCCCGCTCCGACGGAAGAATTCACGCCCCAGACTGTAACCGTTACTGCGCATGTGGATGCGTTGTTTCACTTGAAGTAGGGCGGCGATGCCCAGAGCAGGCGCAGACCTACTAGCGCAGGCCCATTCGCTCAGCTTCGCTTGCTCCTTGCCTCGCTCTGGCGGGACAGCTGTGGCGGCTGTCACTATGTCTTTTCCAACCCCATCAGAGAATCACCGCTGAGGGACTGGCTGGCGGCAGAGTCGCTCCTAAGGGATCGACTTCGAGGGTCAGGCCGTCAATTTTGCGCACGACCACGAGTTGACCTGGCGGCAGAACGGAAGATGCAATCGCGTCCCACAGTTCACCGTGCACAAAAATTTTGCCCAATGGCGAGAGCGCGGTTTGCGCGACTCCGGTTTCACCGAGCAAGCCTTGGGCCCCGGTAACCACTTTGTTGCGCCGCGCTTTCAGAGCGATAGTCATCAGGAAGGCGGTGATCAGGCCGAGAGGCATGCTGACAGCCAACGCGGTCAGCAGATGGACGCGCATTTCCGGAATGGGCGAATCGACCAAAAGCAGTCCACCCAAGCTGAGCAGCGCGATCCCTCCGATGGTAAGCACGCCATGAGTGGCAAACTTGGCTTCGGCGGCAAAAAGAGCGAAGGCGCCCAGGATCAGAATCAAGGCGGCAAATCGCGTAGGAAGAAAATTCAGCGCGAAGGCCGCGAGAAGGATAAACACCACGCCTACGGTTCCAGGGACGACCGCGCCGGGATGGTTAAATTCCACGTAGAGGGAGAGCGCCCCGATGGCGAGAAGCAGGAACGCTATATTGGGATCCATCAGCGTGTCCAGGATGCGCTCCTTCAGTGTCATGTCAAAAGGGATTAAGCTCTGACCGCTGAGGTTCAAGGAAGCAGACTCTCCGTTAAAGCGTTTAAAGTTCTTTCCCTGCATCTGGCGGAACAGGTCTTCGGGACTGGTGGCGACGTAATCGATGAGATGCCCGGAGAGAGCTTCCTGCTCGGTGAAAGACTTCGATTCGCGCACGGCACTCTCGGCAGCTTCGACGCTGCGGCCGCGCTTCGATGTGACCGATCTCATGAGAGCGGCTGCGTCGTTCTCGATTTTCCGATTCATCTCATCGTCCGGCTTGACCTGCACCGGACCGATGAGGGTGACCGGATGCGCGGCCCCAGCCGCCGTTCCCGGAGCCATGGCGGCGACGTCCGCGGATTCGAGGATGAATATTCCCGCGGAACCTGCATGTCCACCGGTGGGCGTGACATACACGATGACCGGCACGGGGGAGCTGGAAATCTTGTCAATAATCTTGCGGGTTGAGCTGACGAGGCCGCCGGGTGTATTCATCTCGATCAATACGGCCTGGCAGTTGCGGCGCTGGGCTTGGTCGAGAGCGCGGGCAATGTACTCCTCGCTGATGGGTTGAATCGTGTCGTCGACGACAATTTTCAGAATCTCGCCTGAGGCGGGGAAGGAAAACAGAACGACCGCTACGAGGATGACGATTAGGCGCACTTTCGAGTAGTCCTTTTTGGCCGACGCGTATTGCATAGGTTCTTCCGCTCGCTCTGACGATGCCAGCCGGTGACGTGGCGGCACCGGAACCGGAAAACGAGTGCTTCCCGACTATTGTCTCCCTAATTTGGGCGGGCCGGTATGGATTTCTTGTTGTCCGTGCTCTGCGCCTGGGATGGGAATTCTTGGGTCGGCACTCCAGCCGGGCAGGTAGGTGCTGCCGGTGATCAAGCGCGCGCCGCGTTCGTAGGTGACATACGACCAGGCCCACTGGATGAAAACCAGGAGGCGATTGCGGAAACCGATGAGAAAAAGAATGTGGACGAACAGCCACGCCAGCCAGGCGACCAAGCCTGAGATATCGATGCGGCCAAACTCGGCGACTGCCGCGGCGCGCCCAATCGTGGCCAGGCTTCCTTTGTCCCAATAATGAAAGACAGGCGGGCGAGGGCGGGAGTGCAATTCCTGGCGAATCAGTTTCGCGACGAAGCGGCCTTGCTGTATGGCTACCGGGGCGACGCCGGGCAGCAGTTTGCCATGCTCATCTCTTACGGAGGCGAGATCGCCAATAACGAATACTTCAGGATGACTGGGGACGCTAAGGTCGGGCTGCACCAGCACGCGTCCGGCGCGATCGACCGCTGCGCCCAGTCTTTTCCCGAGCGGTGAAGCTGCGACCCCCGCCGCCCAAAGGATCACCGTTGCGCGGAAGCTTGCATTCCCTGCATGCACCGCGCCGGGCTCAATCTGAGTCACAGTCGTTGAGGTCTGGACTTCGACCCCCAGCCGATTGAGCTGCTCCTGGGCGCTGTGCGACAGATTTTCCGCGTAGGTAGGAAGGATGCGCGGGCCGCCTTCCAGCAGGAGGATGTGCGTACGAGTGGGGTCAATGGAGCGGAATTCGTGGGCGAGAGCGTGGCGTGCAATCTCGGCAAGAGTGCCGGCCAGTTCGACTCCGGTCGGCCCGCCGCCGACCACCACGAAGTTGAGTGGAGTTGCGGTTGTGCCGGCGGCAGCTTGCCGCTCCGCCAACTCGAAGGCGAGCAGCACGCGGCGGCGGATTTCGAGCGCGTCTTCAATGGTCTTGAGGCCGGGTGCGTAAGGCTCCCACTCATCGTGGCCGAAGTAGCTGTGGCCCGCGCCCGCCGCCACGATCAGATAGTCGTAGTGGACTTCGGTCTCGGGGGTGTGCACGATGTGGCGGCCCAGGTCGAAGCCGCTGACTTCGGCCATGAGCACTTCAATATTTTTGTGGGAGCGAAGAATGGAGCGAATGGGAGCGGCGATTTCCCCCGGAGAAAGTCCGGCCGTGGCGACCTGATAAAGAAGTGGCTGAAAGGTGTGGAAATTCTTGCGGTCAATGACCGTGATCTGGACCGGCGCTCTAGCCAGTGCCTGCGCGGCATTCAACCCGCCGAAGCCGGCGCCCACGATCACCACGCGAGGCATCGCCCGGTTCGCAATCTCGCCTTCACGAGTTGCTGTTGCTGGGTCCACCTCTATAAGATTCAGCCCGATGGCAGATGGTTCCAGCAATTCGATGAGGAAAGAGACTCCGGCATGGATTCGCGTGGTGATGCCTTCGGGGGCGGATCTGATTTTTGTGGCGCTTCTGAGTGCGCTGGTCTTCACTCCGCTGTCGATCCGTCTGTTGGGCGATGCCGGAATCGGCTGGCACATCCGGACCGGGCAGCAAATTCTGGCGACGCACGCCATCCCGCGGGTGGATTTGTTTTCTTCAACGATGACAGGCAAGCCGTGGTTTGCCTGGGAGTGGCTCTATGACTTGGTTGTGGGTCAGTTGGAAGCGACGCTCGGGCTCAATGGAGTGGTATGGCTCACCGCCCTCGTGATCGCGGCTGTATTTGCGTGGACATTTCGTTTGCTCATTGCGCGCGGGACAAATGTGCTGGTTGCGCTGGCGCTGGTGCTACTAGCGGTGGCGGGATCGATGATTCATTTTCTGGCGCGCCCCCACGTGGTGAGCTGGCTGTTCACTCTGGCATGGTTTTGGATCCTCGATTCTTCGGAGCGGGACGACTTCGCCGGCGGTGGCGGACCGGGACGGCCATGGATACGGGCGCTCCCGCTGCTGATGCTGGTGTGGGTGAATGTGCACGGCGGTTTTCTGGTTGGGCTTGTATTGTTGGGGATTTTCCTGTGCGGAGCTGCGTGGACTTGGTTCAGGACAAGCAATCACCGGATCGAGGAAATGCGATTGAAGATTGCCGCCGGGAAAAGAATTAGGAATCTGACCGGGGTGGGGCTGCTTTGCCTGGCGGCGAGTCTGGTGAATCCCTATGGGTGGAAGCTGTACGAGCACATCGACCGCTATCTGTCGAGCGGCTTCCTGATGGATCATATTGATGAATTTCAGTCGCCCAACTTTCACCGGATCGCGCAGAGGTGTTTTCTGCTGCTGCTGCTTTTCACCATTGCGGTTCTGGCGCTCCGGGGCCGCAGGTTGCGGATGAGCCAAGGGCTAACGATCTTATTTGCGGTCTATGCGGGACTTTATGCTTCGCGGAGCATTCCAGTTTCTTCCCTTCTGCTGGTGATGGTAGTGGGACCGTTAGTGCCCGCACGCTTTGCCGCCGGGTTCTCCCAAAGAATGGCTGCCATCGAAGTCGGAATGCGAGCTCACCTGTGGCCGGTTCTTGCGCTTGTGGGGACGTTGGCGATCGCCGCAAACGGCGGGCGGGTCGGCTCTAGGGTGTGGATGGATGCGCACTTCGATCCGCAGCGGATGCCCGTAGACGCAGTGAATTATCTGGAGAAAAACGAAGTAGAGGGTCCGGTTTTCAGTCCGGATTCCTGGGGCGGGTACTTGATCTACCGGCTTTATCCGAAGGTGCGCGTCGTGGTCGATGATCGGCACGATTTGTACGGCGAGGAGTTCTTCAAGTCTTACCTGAAGGTGGTACGCGGGGAACGCGGGTGGCAGGAATTCCTGCTGACGCATCAAAGTTCATGCCTGTTGTTGCCCAAAGATGCCGCATTGGCGAATCTGGTCGCGTTGTCCAAAGGTTGGAAACAGATTTACGCGGATGATGAAGCCGTCGCATTTGGGCGCGAACCGGTGAAGCCATGAGAACAGCGGTTGTCTGTTTTCTCGCTCTCGGGACGCTCGCCCTTGCGGGATGCTCTGGCTCTTCTCCTTCCTCCTCTTCTTCGACTCCCACACCGCCGGCGAATCCGGTTGGTTCGAATCTGACGCAGGTGAGCCCGGATCCTCACACTGTGGCTCCCGGGCAGCATTGCGACCGAGGTCGATGACGCCTCCAGCACCGTGGATCATTTTATCCCGGGGATGGGGATTGATCCGGCAACTTTTGGCGCCGGGGCGCATGTGGCGCTGCACTACTATTACTATTCGCAGAGCAATTGCACGGTATCGGCGTGCCAGCTCAGTGTGGGCTTCATTTCTTCGGCGAACGGGGGCTTGACCTGGAATACGCCGGTCACGCTGGCGGGCCCGATGCAGCTCGGCTGCCTACCGATTTCGCAGAACGGGCCGATGGTGGGAGATTACATTGCAACCGCCTTTACCAACAGTGTTCCGCACGGGGTGTTCGCCGTGGCGATGCCGGATTCGGGGACGACCACGTTCAGCGAAGCGACCTACACCGGGCAAGGACTGACGGTGGCGGCGGCCGGACCGCAGTTGTCGTCGGCTGGCGACAAGCCGCTGCACAAGATGTCGGACCCGATCGATAAGGAGCAGCCGGAGAAGGGCGCAATTCCGCCGTCGCGGCGCAAGAGTAAGAGTTAAGAGCAAGAGCGCGAGGTAATTCGATGGGGAACGTTCGCCTGCTGACGAAGGTTGCCGAAAATTACAAGATCACGAGAAGACTCGTGACAGATGTAGGGAGCCTAACCATGTAGAAGGCCGTGCTAAAAGCGGTCGCTGGTATCGATGCCAAAGCCCAGAATCGCGGTGACCTCGACCGGCTGGTTCCCGCGCAAGGCAGGTTGGAACTTCCAGCTGCCGAGGGCAGCGATCACTTTTGCGGTCATCTCGGCGGGACCGGCTTCGAGAACGCGCACGTTCTTCAGGTTGCCGGAAGCATCGAGGGTGCAGCTCACTACCATCCGGGCGCGTGGCAGATGCGCCGACAAATCGGCGCGAATCTTTATGGGCGCGGTCAGGGTTCCACCGAAGGGGTGGTTGGCCGCACTCTCATCCGCAAACTCCATAACCACCGCACCCAGCGAGGTGTTGACATAGGTGGTGTATTTCTCGCCTCGCAGTAAGTTCTTGTAAGGCGCGAAGGCGCCGCCTGAAGTTGCGGTAGCGACGATAGTGACTCCAAGTTCTTGCCGCTCCTTCAAGGTGGAATGAAGCCGACTCGGAGCATCGCTGGCAGAGGAATCGGCACCAAAGCTGGGAATTGTCACGATACCGCTGCCACCGCTGATGTCGACGCCGCGAACGGCTGGAATGCCGGATGGCGCGCTACCCGCGCCGCCCGGGCCTGAGGTGGGAGAGATCCCGCTTGCTGCGGCCGCGTCGGAGCCGCGTCCGGCAGCGCCTTTTCCAGCGCCGGAGCCAGTCCCGTCCATCCCGCTGCCAGAACCGTTCCCGTGACCAATACTGGCGCCACCACCGTTTCCGCCCAGGCCGGGTTTGTCCCCGCCGGTGGGAGACATGGCGAGCGAGCCTGCGCCTCCGCTGCTGGGCAGTCCAACCTTGGGGCCAGGCTGGCTGGAAAGCACAGCGCCGGCGTTGGCCCCGCCGGCCGTAGGCGGGGCGAGGCCTGCGCCGGCATCGAGCGGGGCGTCGAGCCCTGCGCCGCTGTTACTCCGGCCCGAGGCGGGGTAGGTCGAACTGCCACCAACGGTCGGTGGCGGCGGAACAATATTGTTAGCGAGATTGTTAGCGAGCAGGGCACCGCGTGGAGTCGCCACGCTACTACCGGCCCCGGACGGCGCAGGGGGCGGGGGAACCACGCTTGGCGTCCCCAGGGTTGGCGCAGAGGAAGAAGAAAGGGATCGTCGATCAGAGCCGCCTGCTATCCCAGTCGAGGGCGGTGGAGCGACCACATACGCACCCAGGGTTGAGCCTAGGCTGCTGCGCATGCCATGCGGACCGCCCCCAGCCGTATTCGCGCCGATGTTCGGCGGAGGCGGGACCACATTCGCGGCAAGTGCGCTATCGACTCCGCTACTGGGATTGTTGGCATGAACGGATGGAGGAGGGGCTACAACTTCGGCGGCCCCAAAAATCTTGCCCATCAGGCTGCTCATGAAAGATCCGCTCCCGGTTTGAGTGGGCGGGGGGGGCACAACCGTCTTCGACGAATCGGGAATGCTCCCGCTGGCGAGGCGGCGTGCGTCCTGCGGGATATCGCCCGAGGGCGGCGGAGCAATGACAGAAGGCACAGGCAAGGTAAGTTTAGAATTTCGCGTGGTGGCGCGCTCCGGGGCCGAGACTGGCGGTGGCACTAGGGTGGCATTCATCTGCACCGGCAGGCTGGAGAATTCCCGGTTTGCTGTGCCGGGCGCGGCGGGAATTACCGTGTCGGCTAGTGTGGGAGCGGACCGGGTTCGGTCGCGGGCAACCCTCGGAGCCGGTGCTACCAGTGCCGGTCGGAATGATGGAGTAATCGGCGTGCGGTCGCTCGATACGCTCGGAGCCGGGGGAATCACGGTGAAACCAAGCGCTGGAGCGACGAGTGTGTGGTCGCCCGCGATCTTTGGGACCGGTGGAATCAACGTTGCACTGAAATTAGGCGCGGTCACTGCCTGATCGCGCGACACCGAAGGTGCCGGAGCAATCACCGATTCGACTGGAACCAGGTTGCGGGTATAGTCGCGGATTACATTGGGAGCGGGGGCGACGAACGTTGCCGCCAGATTCGGCGCAGTGCGCGTCGACCGCAATCCTTGCGAAGGGGGAGGCCCGGCATTCGGCTTGATGGCCAAAAGGTTCGCCACCGCGTCGCGCGACGAGGGCAGCCTGAGGTTGGGCGCGTCGACGATCTTGGGGACGAGAGAACCGCCGCGGGCGATGCGGATGGTCTGGACGCGATGGTGGGCTTCGCCGCCGCCTGCCCGGCCGGTATTTCCACCAGCGGCCCCGCCGAGATCTTGGGTTCGCGGGAGTTCGTTACCACTGTAGTAGATCACGTCGTGGCTGGAAAATGGGGGTGCGACAAAGGGTCGCAACTCCGCGATCTTCACTTGCACCGCGATTCCGGCAAAGATCAGAAAAGCCTCCAGCACAAAGGAGGGGATCATGATGCGCAAGGGAATCAATCCGAAGGGAGCTTCACCCGCCAGGCGACGTTCGGAACGCACCAGCGCGGGGCGGATGGAGGTGACGAACTCGCGCCAAGGCGAGGACCAGTCGACGACTAGCTTGGGAGGGTCGTAACGCTGGACGACCGCCTCTTCGAGTTCGAGGGTTTCAATCACGCAGTCGGGACTCTACCATCTTTTTCGAGTGTGATTTCAATTTTATCGCCCACCGCTGTGCTGGTCTCAGCCGCTGTGCGACAGGGCAATTCCAGCACCGACGCCGCCTGCGTCCGAACCGGGGCAAAGCGCCAGGGCAGCAAGTCCGGTTGGATATGGATTACCGTCATGGTCTCGTCCAAATAAATGACATCAATGGGAAACCCCATACCCAAAGTATGCACGCCGTGGCAGGGGACAATCCAGAGGCCGGAGCCGTTACCGAAGTCACGCGAACGAAATCCCAGCAGACCCCGCAGCCGGGTCCAGTGCGTGTTGGCCACCGCCAGGGCTGTGGCAAGATATGCCTGGCGCGTTTGATTGAAGGCCTGTCCCTGCGAGGAAAAAACTGCCATGAACCCAAACACTCCCCCGTTGACTCCATTGCTCGTCCCAACGCTGCGGGTGCCAAACTTCTCGTCGTCCGGAACTTCTACCGTCCGCCGGACACCGGCCCCAGTTGCCGGATCAGCTCGATGATCGCCGGTCCGATGGTGACGAAAATAATTGACGGCAACACAAATATCACCAGTGGGGGAACCATCTTGATGGTAGTTTTTGCAGCTTGTTCTTCGGCTCGCTGCCGGCGTTCCGTGCGGAGGGAATCGGAATGCACCCGGAGGGCTTGGGCAACGCTGGTGCCGAAGCGATCTGTTTGTATCAGTGTACCAACCAGGGAGCGGATGTCGTCAACCCCCGTACGGTCCACCAGGTTCCGCAGGGCCTCAGCCCGTGGCTTACCGGCGCGCATCTCAAGGTTTACCAGATGGAATTCGTCGCTCAGATCTGGGTGGGCATGATGTAGATCCTGGCCCACGCGCATCAGGGCCTGATCGAGGGCGAGACCCGCCTCAACGCAAATGACGGTCAGGTCCAGGGCATCCGGCAGGCCGATCCGAATACGATGCTGCCGGTCTTTGATCATGCGCTTCAGGATAAAGCGTGGAAGGAAGAACCCCAGGCCGGGAACCCCGGCGAGAAGAAAAAGGTTGTCAAAGCCGGAAAACAGAGCGACGGCGGCAAAGCCTGCGGCAGCCAACAGAAGGCGAGCGCCAAAATAATAGCTGACGTCAATGGCATCGCGGAATCCGGCCTGAATCAGCCAGGCGCGGGTGCGGGAAACATCGGCTGGAGAGAGGGGAATGGCTCGGCTGAGGGGATCCAACGCCTGCTCCACGCGCTCCCGGAACGCAGGCTTGTTTTCTACCGGCTGTTGCTGTCCGCCGAGCGCTCGCAAACGCGCGCCCAGCATGGAACTCGGAGTCACGGCAGCAGCCCCGAAGGCGAACACCGCCATCACCACGGTGATGAAAACGACGACGATCAAAATCAGAGGCAGCATGACTCGACCTAACTTTCCCTAAGCTTGCCTACTTCAACCTGCTCATTACACCTGAATCCGAATGATCTTGCGGATCACGAAATAACCGATCGTTTGCAGAATGATTCCAGCGACCAGCAGCGTGTGTCCGATCGGGTCGGCAAATAAAGGGCGAATGAAACTGGGGTTGAGCACGAGCATAATGGTGACAATGATGGGGGGCATCGCCATCAACAGCGCCATGGTGAGGCGTCCCTGCGCGGTATAGACGCGCACCTGCCGTTGAATTTTGAAGCGCTCCCGGATGACGTACGACAAATTATCCAGGATCTCCGCGAGGTTGCCGCCGGTCTCGCGCTGCAGCATAACCGCGGTGACGAAGAACTTTACGTCGACCAGGGGCATGCGCTCGGTGAGATTGATGAGGGCGTCGCGGACGGGCATACCGAACTTCTGTTCTTCGTAGAGCTGGCGAAACTCGCCGGAGACCGGTTCGGCGACTTCGGCGGTAATCATTTCCAGAGCGGTGGTGAAGGCGTGTCCGGCCCGGACCGCGCGAGCCAGAGTGTCAATCGCCTCGGGGAAAAGTTCTTCGAATTTCTCAAAGCGCTGGTTGCGCCGAAACGAAGCGTAGGAGTAGGGCAGCAGGAAGCCCACGAGCAAAGCCACCCACGCGACCTCAACGCGCTTGCTCAGGACATAGGCCGCGATGGTGGCGACGACACCGGCGAGAGCGGAGAACCCAAGAAAGTTGCCGGCGCGCGTGGACATGCCACCCTGGGCCAACATTTTCTGGATGCCGGCGACTCGTGTGGATCGCCTGAGCAGGGTGTCGAGGGCAGGAATCTTGCTCAGCTGCTCGTCTCGCAGGAGGGCAAGTTCTTCCTCCGGGGCGCGCTCGGGGGCCTTGCGCTCATTGGCCAGACGTCCCTTGATGAGACGAGCCTGGGCGCTGCGCTGGTCGAGTAGCGACACTGCGGCGAAGACCGCGAGCGCGACCAGGACAAATACCAAAAGCGCAATCAGGGTCACAGGCATTCCGCTCAGACCTCGGTTCTAGATTCAAATAGTTCCGGCCGCAAACGAGTTCCCGAGGTCGCCAGCCGGTCGCCAAACTGGGGCCGGAGGCCGGTCGCGCGGAAGACACCTCGAACCTTTCCGCTCTCATCGGTGCCGGTGCGGTCGAAGCTGAAAATGTCCTGCATCGCGATGGACTCTTCGTCCATGCCGGTAATTTCGGAAACCGTAATGACCTTTCGCGTGCCGTCGGACAGACGCGCGATCTGCACCACCGCATGGACCGCGGAGGCGATCTGGTGACGCACGGCGCGCTCGGGAATGTTGAGGTTGGCCATGGAGACCATATTTTCGACGCGCGCCATGGCGTCGCGCGGAGAGTTGGCATGGACCGTGGTCAGCGACCCTTCGTGGCCGGTATTCATAGCCTGCAACATATCGAAGGCTTCCTCGCCCCGAACCTCGCCGACGACGATGCGGTCGGGACGCATACGCAGGCTGTTGATGACCAGTTGCCGCTGCCGGACCGCGCCCTTGCCTTCGATATTGGGCGGGCGAGTTTCCAGGCGGACCACGTGCTCCTGCTTGAGCTGGAGTTCGGCGGCATCTTCGATGGTGACGACGCGGTCGGAGTTGGGAATGTATCCCGACAGCACATTCAACAAAGTGGTCTTGCCGGCGCCAGTTCCACCTGACACCAGGATGTTGAGGCGTCCCTTGACCATGGCCGAGAGCAGTTCGAGCATCGACTCGGTGAGCGTCTGGTTCTCGATCATCTGGCGCGCGGTGACGGGATCGCGTCCAAAACGGCGGATGGAGAGGCAGGGCCCGTCAATGGCCAGGGGTGGAATGATGGCGTTGACGCGCGATCCATCCGCCAGACGAGCGTCGACCATGGGAGAAGATTCGTCAACGCGCCGCCCCACCCGCGAGACAATGCGCTCGATGATCTGCATAAGATGCGAATCGTCCTTGAAGGACAAGGCAGTGCGTTCGAGTTTGCCGGCGCGTTCCACATAGACGCGATCGAAACGGTTGACCAGGATATCGGAAATGCTGGAGTCCTTCAGCAGCGGCTCGAGCGGACCGAGTCCAAAGATCTCGTCGAGGATCTCGCGGGATAGGCGTTCGCGCTCGGCAAAGCTCAGAGGCACAACTTCGCTGTTGACGGCATTGCGAATGACCACCAGCACTTCATCGCGCGCCGAATCGCCCGAGGCTTTGCCGAGTTTTTCCAAGTCGAGGCGATCGAGGATTTTGCGATGCAGGTCGGCTTTTACCTGCTGGTAATCGGTGCGCTCGAAGGACTGAAGATTTGCCATAATGCCCTAGTTTCGACCCCTAAATTCTTATACCGATTTGAATAGCGACCACGCCGCGCGCTTCACTTCGGCGTCATTGCGGGTCAATTCCTGCGCCAGTCCGGTGAAGCAGCGCGCGATCTCGGAACTACGCTGGTCCATGACCGGCGTGCCCCGGTCAATCGCGCCGGATACGGCGAAATACTGGTTCGGAATCCGCCACAGCAGTTTAGCGCCCACCGCCGTCTCCGCATCGCTTTCACTGAAGCCTGGAACCTTACGGAATCGGTTCAGCACCAGACGGACGCGGTCACGGCTGCCGCTTTCTCCGAGATATTGCTGAACCCGGGCGGCACTCCATAGCGACGCGACATCGCTGCAGGCGACCAGCAGAACCGTTTCTGAAAGGCTCGCAATCAGGCGGCTGACGGCGTCAAAACGCGCAGACGCATCGACGACCACATAGCGGAAGTGGGTTACCAGCATGTCGAAGAGACGAACAAACTCCGCGGTGGTAGGCTCGGCCGTCGCCGGCAAATTGGTTCCGGCCAGCAATTGCAGACCGCCGCTGTGTCGCGTCATGAAGCTTTCGAGCAGGGAAGCGTCCATGCGGTGGAGATTGCGAGTAGCATCGGCCACGTTGAAGACCGGTTTGAGATTCATGTGCAAGGCGGCGTGGCCCAGCGGGGCCAGGTCCACCAGAGCAGTTTGTCCAGAAGCGGTTTGCAGACCCAGGGCGAGGTTGACGGCCACGGTGGTCGCGCCATTTCCGCCCTTCGCATTGATGACTAAAAAAACTTTGCCGCGAATGCCTTCCTGACGCCCCCGGCGCTGCGCGGTGGTGAGCCGGACGAAGGCCTCGAGCAGGTCGGTGGTGGTAGTGGGGCGTTCGATGAATTCGCGGGCTCCGGCGCGCATGGCATTGACGATCACCTGAGGCTGATTCAAATTGCCGATGGCAAAAATCGCGGCGTCGGGCATCTCCTGATGCAAGAGTTCAATGGCTCGCAGAGCCAACGGCGGATTGTCGGCGGGAATATCGACCAGAGTCACGTCGGGATTGGCGGCGTGCACCCGCCGGGTCACCGGGTCGGAGGCGGCCACCGGAAAGCTGGCACAGGCGTGGACGGTGCGCGCCACATTGGTGCCGTCGACGAGCACTTGCAGCACCGCGCGCTGCTCGTTATCCGTGGCCACGATGACAACTGATAGTTCTGGCATAACGACCTGCGATCCCTACCTCCCCGCGAAATCCGGTCTCGCCCGGCTGCGCTTCACCCACTCCATGCTCACTTGCTCTTATCGAACTTGCCCGTATCCATGAAGGGCTTCGGATTCTTGGGCGGGGTCGGCGGCTCCGTGTTGGCAGAAATGCGGTGCACGGTGCACAAGACCATAAGTTCCGAATTGCTCTTCTGCAAGCTCTTGCTGCGAAAAAAATTCCCCAGGATCGGAATGTCGCCCAGTCCCGGAATTTTGTTATAGATGTCGGTAACGCGGTTGTCCATGAGTCCGGCGATCACAAAACTCTGTCCATCCTGCAATTCAAATTCAGTTTCGGCTTTGCGGGTGCTGAGGGCGGGGACGGTAAATCCGGAGATGGTCAGCGCATTGGAAAAGTCCAACGTGCTCACCTCCGGAGCGACTTTCAGGTGAATATTTCCGTTGGGCATGATTACGGGCGTGAACTGCAAGCGCACTCCGAAGTCCTTGAACGAGATGGTCACAGCGGTAAAACCCGCACCCGGCTGCACGATGGGAAACGGGAATTGACCCCCGGCCAGAAAGCTGGCTTCCTTGCCGTTGACGGCAATCAGGTTGGGTTCGGCGAGGATCTGCAGCAGATTCTTGGTTTCAAGAGCTTCAATGGTGGCTCCGAAATTAATATCGGACCGAAAGAGAAAAAGATTGAGGACATTATTGAGGGTGGTCGAGGCCGGGGTGGTGGGGGTCCCGCTATTTGTGCCGGGAGTCAAGGTCTGAGGGCCGAATCCGCCGAATTGCCCGGTCGTCGTGGTGCCGATCGTATTCGCGCCTCCCGTGGAAATGAAGTTGACCCCGAGTTGAGAGAGGACGGTACGGTCCACTTCCGCGAACTTTACCTGCAGCAAAACTTCCTGCGATCCGACTGGCCCGAAGGTGAGCACATTTACAACTTTGGGAGAATAGGCGCTGGCCAGTTCGCCGGCGCGTTTGGCGACATCCTCGGTGGAAACGTGTCCCGAAAGCACGATCGCGGCGCGTGAGGGAGTGACGGTGATCTGCTCATCCGGAAAGACGCGGTGCTCTTCATCCGCACAGGCGCTGACGTCGACATCCACGCGAAGATCGAAGCTGCGCGAGCGTTCCAGTTCATCCCAGATGAGGAGCGAGACTTCTCCAGGGGAGCGGCCATGAACCAGAATCTGCGTCGGGGTAATGACTCTGGCAAAGGCGATCGTGTCGTCGGTGACGGAAATTCGCCGGAGCCGCTCGGTCGTATTGATGAGCAGAGATTTGCCCACCATGACGCGCAGGGGAGCCGAACCCTGAGGCTGCTGGGATTCTGCGGGCAGGGTCGTGGTCTGAGTAGTGTTGGGTGCGGGATTTTGGGACGGGCCCGGGGTATCCGGCTGCTGTATGATCCCTGAAAACGCGGAAGGGGCCAAGGCAACGGTGACCAGCCAAGCACCCAGGAATGACGTGCGAACTCTCATTTTCAGATTTCTCTCCCGGTGAGGAAGCTTGCCCGAGTGCGCCCAGGCGGCTTGGAGAATCGCATTCTTTCCCATCAATTGGTTTCGGAATTCTCGCCTGGGAATTTGACCACATCCATCTTTTTATCGCCCTGGTAGACCTCAACGCTGATGCCGGTGGAAGGTGGAGGAGTAGTCGTTACTCTCTTCAACGACGTATGGTGAACGACCGGTGATTGCACGGGCGCAGGCATAGCGGCTCCGCGATACAGACCTCTGGAATTGGAAGACGGGACTTCGTCCTGCTTGGTGTCGAGGGGATTGCGCAGTGCCAGCTGAATGTGACCTTCAGAACTGGCGAGGGTGAGCCGCTGAGCATCGTCGGGCGAAACCAGCAGGGTGATGACAGCCGTGGTCTGCGCTTCGCCGGTGGCGGTTCTTTCCAGCGTGTGGCCCGAAGCCAGGACTGCGACATTCTGCAGAACTGTGGTGGTCTGTTGTTCGCCGCTCCCGCCGGGTGTCCCCGTCAGCAGGACATCGACGCGAGTCCCAGGGGTCACGAAACCAGCTACCGAAACGACCTCATTCACTCGCACGGAAACGGCGCGCATGCCGGGAGGTATCAGCGAGGGAAGACCAGATCCAGCATTCTCGCCAGCCAGCCGGTTCGGCAGGATAAATTCACCCTTTGCGATGGGGACGATGACACCGTGTCCCAATACCTCGGAACGTCGCCTGGGCGAGCCCGGAGGCAGGTCGGCTGCGGGAATCTTAATAATCTTGATATCGTGCTCTTGTACCCGCGCCCCCACCTGCAGATCGTCCGTTGCAACAATCACATCGACGCCCGCGTCGGAACCCGCGCCTGCCCTCGATTGTAAGGTCCGGTACACATACAGACTGGCGATCAGGCCAAGCGCCAGCGCCAGAACTCCAATCATCAACAAACGTGTGCGGTTCATACTGCTCCCCTAGAAACCAAAACTCTCGCGCTGCCGCCGGACGATGCTTGCGGCCCTGATCACTCGGGTTGTTTTTACTGGATGGAACTGGCGACGGAAGAGAACACGTTATTGGCGTTGGATCCGATTAACCGAACAGTTCCAACGACAATGATCAGGATTACCGCAAGCATCACCGCATATTCCGCGATATCCTGTCCTTGCTGTTCGCGCCAAAGTCTGCAAATGCAATCCATCGTGATGGGCCTCCGAAGAGAACATGAAATTGAAACTGCCGCCCCCAGGCAGATCAAAGGCCAGTGGCCTCGGGGCACGGACCTTCCAGTTCCTCTGCTGTGCGGTGAGATTGCTTCCTACTCATCATAATAACCTGCAAAAGGCTCGCGGAGGGGTAATTTCTTGTTTACCAAGGGTAACTGAGGTGCCAATCCAGCTGCCCCCGTGGGAGATCTGGGCACAAGGTACAATCACGCTCCACGGCGTCTTGCCCAGGGAGAATAACATTCGTGCTGGCGGGGAGAAACAAATCCTGGCGACTTGGGCAAGTTTTGATCGCGGCTATGTTCGGGTTGAACCTGCTGCTTTTCCTCCATTTTCGAGAAAACCTCAAGCGGGGATATTCTGATTTTACGGTCTTTTACACGGCCGGAACCATCTTGCGCGACGGCCTGGGACATCAGCTCTATAACAATAAAGTCCAATATGCGGTGCAGAATCATTTTGCCGGCCACATTCCGCTGCGCAACTCATCTCTGCCCTACATTCACCCCCCTTTTGAAGCGGCGATTTTCCTGCCCTTGAGCGGGTTGCCGTACCAGCAAGCTTTTGCAGTGTGGGATATGTTGAATGTGGCCGCCCTGTTCGGAGTGGCCGTCTCGTTGCGTCGATCGGTAGGAGTGCTGCGCTCGATTCCACCCTGGAAGTTTGCGATTGCGGCCATCGCTTTCTTTCCGGTTTTCGCCTGCCTGTTGGAGGGCCAAGATTCAATTTTACAGTTGCTGCTTTGTGGGTTAGCGTTCAATGCGCTGAAAAGGAAGTCAGACTTGCTGGCAGGTTGCTGGCTGGGCCTGGCTGCATTCAAGTTTCAGTTTATCCTTCCCATCGTTCTGTTGCTCGTGATCTGGAGGCGAAGAAGCGTAGCCCTAGGCTTTTTGGCGGTCGCGATTTTGCTGGTTCTCGCCTCGGTCGGACTGGTGGGCTTAGAGAATTCGCTGCAATATCCCGCGTATGTGTTGCAGATCGTGCAGGCGCCCGGCCTCGGAGGGGTGCGCTCGGAACTGCTGCCGAACTTGCACGGATTGGCGACGGGTTGGCCTCTGTTTTCCAGCGCGGCCGGGAGCGGGTTGGCGGCAGTGATCTCCATCATGCTGTTTCTATTCGCAGCCTGGAAGGGGTGGCCGTCACCCCAGCCGTGGCCAGAGCACCCAAGACAATTAGAGCTGCAGTTTTCCCTGGCGATTGTGGTGTCGGGATTGATCGCCTGGCAGACGAACTTGCATGACCTGAGCTTGCTGGTTTTGCCCTTGGTGTTGCTTGCGGATTATTGTCTGGATGCGAAGGTACAAGCGCGCGGCATGGGCTTCGCTTTACTGCTTCCGGTCTTGCCGCTCTTTGTCAGTCCACTGTGGATGCCGCTCTGGGTGGTTAGCGGCAAGCTGAATCTGATGGTGATTCCCTTGCTGTGGTGGACGTGGAAAATCAGCCAGGAATTCTCGCCAGAACCGGGAATGGCGGCCTGGCGGGAAGGGTCAGCCGGGCGCGCCCGGAACCCGGAAACGACGAAATGAAAGTAAGCCCTGCCACGGCGCGTGCAGTTTTGTTTCTGGCCGCTGCGCTGGCTTCGCTGAGCACCTGGTTCTACATGAACCGGATCTTGAGGGCGCAGCAAATTGCCGATGCCGCCGCTCACAGCCGGCCGCGAGGTAATTTATCGGATCTCTACCCTCGCTGGCTCGGAGCGCGCGAACTGCTGCGTCACGGGCGCAACCCCTACAGCGCCCAGATCACGCGTGAGATTCAACAGGGCTACTACGGCCGAACGCTCGATCCAGGCCGTGCCGACGATCCCCAGGACCAGCAGGGTTTCGCATATCCGGCATATATTGTTTTTCTGCTGGCGCCCACCGTCGATCTGCCGTTCGACCTGGTCGAGAAAGGCTTCCGATTTTTATTGGTGGGGTTGGCGGTGGCCACCGTCTTACTCTGGCTCTATGCTCTGCGCTGGAAACCGTCGAGGGGAACCGCACTGATTTTCATGGTACTGATGCTCGGCTGGTTGCCCATGGGGCAGGGAATCAAGCTGCAGCAACTCAGCTTGCTGGTGGCAGGATTGCTGGCAGGCTGTGGCGCGTGCCTGGCGGGCGGATGGCTGCTGCTGGCGGGAGGACTGCTGGCGCTGGCGACGATTAAACCGCAGCTGACGTGGCCGCTGGTCATGTGGCTGCTGTTCTGGGCGGGCGGCGAATGGCGGTCGCGGCGAAGATTTGTCTTCGGATTTGGAGGGGTCATGTTGCTTCTGCTGGGCGGAGCGCAACTGATTTTGCCGGGATGGCTGAGCATGTTCGCCCAGGCGATCGAGCAATACCACCGCTACACCCACAATCAATCGGTGCTGGGGTGGTTGTTTGGATCCATCGCCGGTCGAATTGTTGAAGCCGTCAGCGTTCTGTTCTGCGCCCTCTGCATTTGGCGTATGCGTCGCGAACCCGCCAGCAGCGCAGTATTTGGGCGGGCGTTTGCCTTGGTATTGGCATTGACAGTCTTGATTGTCCCCATGTTCGCTCCCTACAACCAAGTGCTGCTGGCGCCGGCTATCTTCGCGTTGTTACGGAGCGAAAGTTCGAGGGAACCCATTCTGCCGGCGATTCGATTAGCACGCGCGGTGGGAGGCGTTTTGCTGGTCTGGCCGTGGATCGCAACCCTTGGACTAAGCCTGGGCTACATCTGGCTGACGCCTGGGCTGAGGCAGCAAGTCTGGCCAATGCCGTTTTACTCGAACTTCATGGTGCCTGTCTTCGTCTTTGGATTGTTACTGGTGGATGCGTGGGGGAACCCCGCGCGTGGCTTGCGGGACGGCGCGGCCGCAGAGTAGTCTGTTGCGGCAAGAGATAATGCTGCACGGGCGCTGCCTGTCGCCTCCGGGGCGAAGGCAAAGCGCTCGTTCCATCCCATCCATGGCCTTGACCACAATCAGTTCCCTCAGTTCGGGTTCCGGCATCCTCCCGGTCCTCAAGTTCGTGCAGGGCAGCGAGCAGAAGGACTTGGTCATGACCCGCACCCCATTCACTGTGGGGCGGAAAGTGGATAAGGATCTGGTGATCGCCGATCCGCGCGTCTCGCGCGACCACGCCCAGATCAGTCAGGAAGGTCAGGAATTTTTTCTCGTCGATCTGGGCAGCAAGCACGGCACATTCGTAAACGGAGAGCGCATCCAGCGGCAAAAACTGGAACGCGGCGATCGGCTGGAATTTGGAGCGCGCGACTCGGCGTATCTTCTGTTCAATCCTGGATCCCCTACCTCCAACACGGCGCGGGAATTTCTCAGCCAGATCTCCGGCATGCAGATCAAGCCGGAAGCGACGGATCTGGAAAAACTCAAGATTTTTCTGGAAGCGGCCCGCAAGCTGAATACGGTTGGCGTGCGCGACGAGATCCTGATGACGATGCTGGACACCACGCTGGAACTGACCAGTGCCGAGCGCGCTTATGTTTTTCTGAAGGACGAGGAAGGCAAGCTCCGTCTGGCTGCAGGCCGCAATTCCAAGAAAGAGCCGCTGCTTGACGACAAGACGATTTCGCACTCGATCCTGGAAGAATCGCTGCGCTCGAACTCCGAATTTCTCTTGACCGACACCAGCCGGTCGCTCGATCTTGCCGGCCGGCAGAGCATTGTGGCTTACGATCTGCGAACCGTCCTCTGCATTCCGCTTCGCAAGGTGCAGGTGCAGGCATCGCGTGATGCGCAGACGCCGGTACCGGCTACGAATGCGGCGGAGGCGGTGGGGGTTCTATACGTCGACTCGCGATTTGCTTCACGCGATCTCAGCGACCTGGATGGAGGCATCCTGAAGCTGATCGCGACCGAAGCGGCATCTCTTATCGAGAACGCGCGGCTGGTGCAGGCGGAGGAAGAAGCGCGCCGCTATCAGCAGGAATTGAGCATCGCGGCCAGCATTCAGCAGCGCCTGATGAAAGTGAAGATTCCCGAAGTACCGTTCGCCACCATGGACGGCAGAAACCTGCAATGCAAAGAAATCGGCGGAGACTTCTACGACGCGGTGAACACCAAGCAAGGGCTGGCGGTGGTGTTGGCCGATGTCAGCGGCAAGGGAGTTTCGGCGGCTCTGCTGGCCTCGACGTTACAAGGCATGATCATTTCGCAGTTGATTGCGGGCATGTCCTTGCTGGAAATAGTGACCGCCGTGAACCGCTTCTTCACCGAAAAGATGGGTGGCGAGAAATACGCGACTGTGCTGCTGGTGCGCTTGCGGCGGGACGGTGAACTCGAATACGTGAATTGCGGACACGTGCAGCCGCTGTTGGTGTGTGCGGGAGAAGTGATGCGTCCTCCACACGGGAATCTCCCGGTCGGCCTCCTCCCCGACGCGACTTTCGAAAGCGCCAAATGTCAGATGAAATCCGGCGATCGCTTTATTCTTGTGACCGACGGCGTCACCGAGGCGGAAAACGCCATGGGCGAGTTCTTTGAGGACTTCCGCCTGGAGGCAGCGGCGGTTAAGTCTTCAACGCTGGATGGAATTTTTTCGGCGGTAACGGATTTCTGCAGCGGCAATCCTCTCAGCGACGATTGCACGGTGGTCCAGTTGTGCTACACCAGTGTGGATGGCTGAGACCGTTCTGAACGCTGCCTCAGCCGTTCTCGACGGTAACGGCATAGTCCGCGCCTTCCCAGCGATTCTCCTCCGGCCAGAAAAATGTGAAGACAGCCTGGGCTGCGACCGGTAGCGAGGCCGTCGGCAGGTCGAGCGTATAGATCCCGAGGCCTGTGTCGCGCGCATCCGCGTCGTGTACGGACTTCCAGCCGTCCACGCTCCAGTGCACGCGTGCGGGCCGATGCAACACGATCCGCAAGGTCTTGTTTCTCGGGAGGCTGCGCGTTTTGTTGTTAAACCTCCAGCCGAAGGTCTGCCGCACATGTTTATCAATTAGATAGCGCTTAACGGTTTGCGGAGGCTGGTCAAAGATCTTATTGTCACGAATCGAGCGGCGCAGCTTTATGTATTCCGAGTGAGCCCACACGAGCGGACAGGCGGAGCCGGTGGGCTTGCCGCGGAAGAGCTCGAGCGGAGGAATATCGGCAGCGTCCCAGACTTGTTCGGGAAGCAGGCGGCTTTGTCCGATGGTGGAATTTTCGATCACGGTAAGCAAGGCTTCTGCTTCGTCCCGATGTCCGCCGGCGAGAGCGTAATGGGCGCGCTCCCCGGCGAGCAACGGCCAGGGGCGGCCGATGCCGGTCCCGTCGAAGGCGGAGCCGTCTTTGTGTTCGCCATAGCCGTCGCCGTTGTAGCGATACCAGCACGGGCCTTGGGGCAACTCAACCGCCAGCAGCGCGTCGATGGCACGCAGGGTATTGAGAATGCGCGGATCGTCCGGCGCCCGCAAACCAAACCGCACCAGCGCCAAGGCGTCGGGGCTGATGATGTGGTAGGCGCGTTCGGGATCCTGCCCGGGCGGACGATTCTTGATGGGGACGAAGCCCTGCGTGGGCGAGGCCGCCCCGTCGCTGTCGGGGGGGGCA
>DATBYA010000134.1:0-3588 GCA_036514015.1 Candidatus Sulfotelmatobacter sp. | reverse complement strand
CCCGACAAGCTCCACCGCGTGCTCCGCGGAGACTTGGACACCATCATCGTCAAAGCGCTGAAGAAGAATCCGCAGGAGCGGTACGCCTCAGTGACTGGGTTTGCCGATGATCTTCGGCGTTACCTGAAGCACGAACCGATCAGCGCGCGACCTGACACACTGGCCTATCACACCGCCAAATTTCTCCGCCGCAACCGCACGGTGGCGGCGCTAACCGCCACTGCTATTGTGCTTGTGATTGGCAGCCTCTCCACCGGTCTGTATGTGGCGAACCGGCAACGAAAGATCGCCGAGCAGCGTTTCGCGCAAGTCCGCCAGCTGGCTAATAAGTTTATCGATCTGGACGCCAGGATCCGAGGTTTGCAAGGCTCCACCAAAGTTCGTCTCCAGATGGTTTCGGATTCGCTTCAGTACTTGAGATCGCTGGAGGGCGAAGGCCATGTGGACAAGGACCTGGCGTTAGACATCGCTTTTGCATATGTGAGGGTCGCGCATGCGCAGGGAGATCCGACTTCTCCAAACCTGGGGCAGTTTTCCGAGGCCAAGGAGAGCCTCAGCCAGGCATCCAAGTTCGTTGACGCGATTCTTGCTGATGACCCGAAAAACCGGCGGGCGCTGTTCATCGCCGCGACAATCGCTCACGATCGCATGATACTGGCCGATGGCGAGGGCCGCCACGAGGAGTCTTTGGCTTACGCAAAGGATGCCGCGTCTCTCATCGAGCGATTCCTCAGTCTCGGAAATGCCGACCCTGGCGATGTCTACAGCATGGTTTACTTCTATACGAACGTTGCCGATATCGCAGTGAACTGCCGGCGCTTTGATGACGGCATACGATACTGTCGGCGTGCGCTGGAGATTTCCCACCCTGTGGAAAGGGCGCGCATCGGGGAGGGAAGCATTTATGAGGCGCTGGCGGATACTCTTCGCCAGACGGGCGATCTGGAGGGAGCGCTCAAGACTTCGAATCAGGCAGTGGAATTAGAACAACAGCAAGCGGCCACGGGACATGCCGCGCTGCTCATCAATTTGGGATACGCGCTAAACACCAGGGGCATGATTCTGGGTAGGGCCGACGCTGAGCCGAGCCTTGGCCGAAGCGGTGAGGCGTTGGCCGTTTTTCAAAGAGCGATTGATATTGCTGAGGAACTGACTAAGAAAGATTCCATCGATTTTCTCAGCCGATATGCTGAGGCCAATTGCGCGCTGGAGGCGGGTAATGTTCTGCGGCACAGAGATTCCCGCAGGGCGCTGGCCGTGTACGATCAGGCAATCGCCCGAATACGAGAGGCCAAGGCCAATTCGAGCACCCAACGCGCTGAGGCTGAGTTACTTTCCGCTTCGTCTTATCCAGTGCGTTGGATGGGAAGCAACGCGAAGGCGCAGCAACGAATCGATCGGGCGTTTCAACTGCTGGGCGACACTCACGCGTACCCGGCGGACAAAATCGAACCTCTGTCCGACGCTTACCATGCTCTGCAAGCGCAAGCGGACCACTACTCAGAAACTGGCCAGACGCAGAAGGCAATTGATATGTATCAGCAACTGTTAGAAAAGCTTGTGGCGTGGGGATCAAAGCCAGACGATGATCTGCGCGACGCCACCTGTATTTCCCGCACTTGGACAGCGCTTGCCAGTCTCCTACAGCGAGTTGGACGGACTGACGAAGCCGTGCGGCTTGAAGCACAGAGAACAGAACTTTGGAATCACTGGCAGAGCAAGCTCCCAAATGCTCCATCCCTGCTTCGCCAATCGTTAAGCCAGATCACTCCGCATACAACGCTCCACGCTGTGTCCAACCATTAGAGAAAAGGCGCCCTGTCCAGCCTTTTAAACGGTCTAACCTACCTTTAAGAACGCCGGACCGCCGAACCTGCCTGGGTTCCGGTGTCGTCTTTTGCTCGTCGTTTACGATATCCCTAGATAGAAGCTCAATAGCTGAAGGCCAGCCCGCGGAAGGCTCGCAATCATTGTAAAAGGAGAAACCAGGTGAAGAACACTTTCAGAACCCCTGCCCTACTTTCACTCGGCTCGTTCGCGCTCCTGTTCGCTGCGTCCACTCCTGCTCAAGACCCAGCTCGAGTTACCAGCGTGGATCAGATCATCAACAGGAATCACCGACAAAAGGTATCCAGCGAACCGTCATCCGACGCTAACAAGACGCTATCACCACACGAGCAGACCCTGATGGCCGACGCCACCGAATCCTGCAGCTACAAATTCACCAGCGGCAGCGGAGCCACGTACATGAATTACTGCGTGACAGTAAACGGCAACTTCGCCAATTTCCAGAGCCCCGCAGGAGTCGAAATGCTTGACCAACACCATGCCTGGGAAGGCTACGGCGTCTGTGACCTCGGCACCAATGTGGAGTATTGGGACTACGGCTACGCCAGCAGCGGGAACTGGAAGGCGCCGGTCAAAGTTAAGGAAACCCCCACGGAGATCGAAATCGAGCGAAGCACCAGTGACGGCCTGTATCTTCTGACCCAGACGATCACCGAACTCCCCGGCGCAAGTCCGGAAGCCAGGATTGTGATGGTGCTGAAGAATACTTCCGGCACGGAGAAGACGGCAATTCTGTCGCGCTTTGCGGGCTTCCTGCCCGATAAAGGTGCTAGCGGGAGCAATCTGAATGAGAACTACGACGGAAGCGAGGACAGCGCGTGGGGTTACATTCCGGCCAACGCTACATACACAACGCCGAGCACGCCGTATGGCCTGATGCTCAACAGCATCGGGGCACCCGCTCCTGCGAGCACATTCGCCTTCAGTTTGGGATTTGCGTACGGCAGCCAGTACGGCCCAGATCCTTGCCTCCCCACAACCCAGGACACGCAGGGAACTCACCTTTTTCCAGGAATGGTGATCAACGATTATGGCGCGGGCGCATACGCTTACGGCTTGATACTGAACAAGAATCAGACTTCCACAGTAACGCTCAGGTATCTGCCGTTTTGAGGGTTAATCGCATCGACTTTCGGGATTCGCTCGTAAGCGGCGCCACTTAGGCCAGGAGCAAGATGAACAGAAAAGAATCTGCGAGGAGAAAAAACGTGAATAATTCAAGGATCGTTTCTCTACTGTCTCTCGCGGCGTTAGCGCTCGTGTTGGCAGTGCCGGCTCGAGCTCAAAATGATGCGGGTCACAATGATGCTGCTCAGAAGATGGATCAGTACCTCAACAGGCTTCGCTCACAAAAACCAGCCAGCGATCCGTCATCCAACGCCGACCAATCGCAATCGGGAAGGCCGAAGGGCGCGAAATCTGACGCGACCACTGCGTGTAGCTATCCGTTCACCAGCGGCAGTGGCGCCACGTACATGAATTACTGCGTGACTGCGAACGGTACTCTCGCCGACTTCGAGAGTCCTGCGGGCGTCGAAATGCTTGACCAAATGGGTGCGATTGAAGGCTACGGGGTCTGTGTCCTGCAGACAGGCGGGATGTATTACGATGACAACTTCGCCGACAGTGGGAACTGGCTCGCGCCGGTCACGCTCACGCAAAACGATACGGAGGTCAAGATCGAGCGCACTCCGATTGACGGCTCCTTTGTGCTGACCCAAACGATCACCAAAGTCTCCG
>DATBYA010000133.1:0-3722 GCA_036514015.1 Candidatus Sulfotelmatobacter sp. | reverse complement strand
TCGCGCCACCGATCCCGATATGAATGCCGCCGAACTGAAAGCCACCTCCGCCGCCCTCATCGCGGCGATCCTCAATGTCCGGACTCTCATCACCTGGCGTCCATTTCATGTATTGGTTCTCCTCGAAGAAGACATCCTTGCTGTAAAGCCGTTCCAGAAGACTGAGTTTGGAAGCTAGCATGAACACCAGCACGTGGCAATTCACTCCGCGCTTCTTGCCCGCTTTTCGGTGGCAGCCCCCTGCTTTAGCAGGGGGAGCTGGACTTCAGTCCAGCGAAGGAAGCTCCCCGCTAAAAAAGGGGCTTTCAGCCCCGGGCCTCACTGATCCTCGAGCACTCCCACCCAACGCGTCATTTTGCGCTTGACAATCCATAACCACACGGTTATGGTTTAGCTATGCAGGCTGCAACAGAAAACGTCTTCAAGGCCCTCTCCGACCCAACCCGTCGCGCCATCTTCGAGCATCTATCTCGCGAGGGCGAGCAGACCGTGCATGCTCTGACTTATCGTGCCGGAGTTTCACAACCCGCCGTGTCGAAGCACCTCCGTGTGCTAAAGCTCGCCAGCCTGGTCCGCGACAGGCGCGAGGGACGCGAAACTCATTACAGCGCCCAACCGCAAGCGCTGGCGCCCGTGGCCGACTGGATGAACCTATATGGATCATTTTGGCGCGACCGATTCGATCAACTCGAAAATCTATTGAAAAGGATAGACAAATGACCGAAGACGCCCCGTCACACACTCTCGTCATCGAACGGGATATACCGCATTCGCCGGAAAAGATTTGGCGTGCGCTAACTGAAGGACAGCTGATCGAAGAGTGGCTGATGAAGAATGATTTCCAGCCGGTCGTGGGCCGCCAGTTCAGCCTCCGCTCCACACCCGTGCCGAATTGGGACGGGATCATAAACTGTGAAGTCCTGCTGGTCGAACCGAAGTCACGCCTCTCTTACAGCTGGGCTTCTATGGGCCTGAAGAGCGTCGTCGCCTGGACGCTGACGCCTACCACGGGCGGTACGCATGTCCGCATGGAGCATTCCGGTTTCCGGTCAAATACAGATGCCGCCTACAAGGGTGCGAACTGGGGATGGCAGAAGTTTATCGGCAACATGGAGCGTGTCGTCGGGGGACTCGACTGACATGAAGGCAAAAATCGTTGCCTATTGGATTACGACCGCACTGGTTGCGTTTTTTGTCGGAGGCGGGGGCGTTGTGCAGATGTCATTTTCGCGGCTCAACGAAGCCATGGTCCTCCTCGGCTACCCGCTGTACTTCTTTCACATTCTGGGGTTTTGGAAGCTGCTGGGAGCCATTGCGATACTCGTGCCGCGTCTTCCGCGGCTCAAGGAATGGGCCTATGCCGGCATTTTCTTTGACCTGACAGGCGCAGCCGCATCCTGCGTTGCGGTTGGCGGTTACGGCCCTTACGCCTTTCACGTCCTCGCCCCGCTCATCATCGCAGCTCTCGGCATGGCATCGTGGGCCCTTCGACCCGCGAGCCGTATCCTCGGCACGCTCACTCCAGCGAAAACCGGCGTGCCGCTATGAGCAACGAGAGCAGCGAACATCACCTATCACCTGATTACGGCCCAGCGTCGATCTCCTGTGACCCCGTGCCAGCTCAACGGGTCGATGCACACCATCTAATCATTTGATCCGACAATACTTCCCTGGAGAAGCGATTTGTTTGGCGGTACTCGGTCAAAACCTAGCCAGGGTAGCGTTCCGGGTGATCTAACCTAGCGAGCGATTTTAGCTTTTGTTTTCTATGCAACGCGGGTTCGAGCTGAGTGTTGCGTCGATCTATTGAGGCCACCCGACTTACCAGGAGTTGTCACCACAAGTTAGAAACAACTTTCCAACTCCAGCAACTTGCGAAATGCGCCCGACCCTATAATGAATTCGATCCAAGACTTCTGCGCTTAGGAGACTGGGATAAGGGCGATGGAGAATCTCGTTCCCAGAGAGGTTTACGACGCCAACGATAGCGGATACCGAACTAGGCTCGGCTGGGCGACAGGCATGTTCTTTGGTCTCGGCATGGGAATCGCCTGTCTGTTTCTGACGCCTTCAAACATCGGGCTCGGTTGCCGTGTCCTTCTAAGCATCTCCGCAGGAGTGCTTTCTGGAATCGCCTTTGGCGGCATTTTCCCGAGGCGCTTTCGGAAAAAGATGTCATCAATGATTGACCGCCTTTACGCTGGGGACACCGATATAACTAGCCCACCGCCGCAAGAAAAAGAGCTGCGATATCGTTTGCCTTGCAGTTGGAAGCGCAGCGAGAATTTTTCTGTCGGTGGAGTTCTCTATATCGGCCCCCTTGGGCTCTTATTCGTGCCACACAAGATGAATCTCCCTCGGGACCGTTCGGTCTTTGAAATGGGTCCCAACAAAAGCCTCGAATTGTCTCTGACGACACAGCCTCTGAGTGGTTTTTTCAAGTTATTGGTGCCGCGCCCAACACCGCTGCTTCAAGTAATTTGGCCAGAGGGAAGCGCGCAGTTCATAATTCCAGCACCGAATCAGGTGCTCAAGCTCATAAGCGAGCGTGTACGCGAGATGGCGTAGTGTAGTTGTCCTTTCCCCGACGGTCACTCAAGTCCTAATAACGCTATCAGCTCAACCGGTCGATGCAATACCATCTAGTTATTTGATCCGGCAACATTTCCATGGAGAATCGATCTGTTTGCCTGTACGCGGTCAAAACCTAGCCAGGGAAGCGTTCTGGCTGATCTAGCTAAGCGAGCGATTTTAGCTTTTGTTTTCAATGCAAGGCGGGTTCGCGCAGAGCGTTGCGTCGATCCATTGAGGCCATCGCGGCAATCGGAAACTGAGCCTTATCAGCTGCCAATGCCGATAGAAATGGCACTCGCGCCGGGCTAAGATAGCGATCATGCGTGTGCGCGTTTTATTCTTCGGCCAGCTCCGCGAAATCACCGGCCTTCAGCAGGACGATGCCGAACTGAGCGAAGGTGCGCGTCTCGAGGATCTGTTCGCGCGCTACGGCCAGCAATATCCCAAATTGCTCGAATTCCGCGCATCCGTTGCCGCTTCCATCAATCAGGAATATGCGCCTTGGCGCGCGCCTCTTTCGCAAAATGACGAAGTCGCGTTCTTGCCACCCGTAAGCGGCGGCCAACAAACCATCACCGATTCCGATCTTTTCGAGCTAACGCGCAATACAATTCCCCACGAGGATATCGTCAAGGTCACTCGCGCGCCTGAAGACGGCGCCGCAGTGATCTTCGATGGCTTCGTGCGCAATAATTTTCGCGGGCGTGAGACGCTCTATCTCGAATACGAAGCCTACGAGCCCATGGCCCTCGCCAAAATCACCGAAATAGGGGCGCAAATTCGAGAAAAATTTAAAGTCAGCCGTATCGCCATCGTCCATCGCCTCGGCCGCTTGAACCTCGGCGAAACCAGCGTCTTCATCGTCGTCAGTGCGCCGCATCGCGCCGCCGCATTCGATGCCTGCCGCTTCGCGATCGATACGCTCAAACGCACCGTGCCCATCTGGAAGAAGGAATATTTTGCCGACGGCTCCGTCTGGGCCGAAGGTCACATTCCCGACGCACCTGGCAATCCGCCTGACAGCCAATCCCCGCCCAAGTGAATCTATCTTGTAGATGAAAAAACCTATTTCGAGATTGCTGTTCGGACTGCTCGTTCCCGTGTGTGCTTTTGTCGCGAGTTCGGCGAAAGAATTAGCTTTGCAAAAG
>DATBYA010000132.1:0-8358 GCA_036514015.1 Candidatus Sulfotelmatobacter sp. | reverse complement strand
AGCAGCACGCCGAATCGATTCCGATGCGGTTCCCGCTCGAAATCCTCTTGCGACACCGCGGTATGCCGCTCGGCCCAATCCGAGTCCGAGAATTTCGCGAAACCATCCCAGAGCCTCTGGCTGATTTCCTGCCATGCGGCTTTGAGCGACTGTGCAGAGACAGTCAGCGGAACGGACTTGTCCGGGCTGGAGATGAACATGCCGTCGAATTCGGGATGCAGTCTTTCTCCAATCCCGAGCAGCGGCAGGAGCCGATCGTTCACCGCCGCAAGATGGCCCCAGAGATAGATCAGGCGGTTTCTTCCCGGGGCAACTTCTTGCTCCAGTTGTTCGGGCGACAGTCCACCGAACAATTTCTCCGCTCGCTCCACGTTGAATCTCCACCCGCGGAGTGCGGTGTCGATGAGCGACTTCTCTGTAGTCACGGTGCACCTTCCTCGCATTCGCGCAAGTCGCATGTCTTCAAGCGCGTTTCTTCCCCCATTTTCCTTAGACCTGGGCTCTGCCGCCGTCGACGAACAGTTCGATACCCGTGACGAAACCCGAATCATCGGAAGCAAGAAACAGCGCGACCTTGGCAACTTCCTCGGGTTCCCCCATGCGTCCCATCGGGATGGTGGACACAATCCGCGCAATCAGTTCGGGAGATTGCCGACTCACCAGCGGCGTATTGATCGGACCAGGACTCACAACGTTTGAGCGGATACGACGATCCTTCAAATCTGTAGTCCAGGTTCGCGCGAAGGAGCGGATGGCAGCCTTGCTCGCGGCATAGACGCCGAAGGCAGCCGTACCCTTAACACTGGCGACAGAGCCATTGAGAATGATTGACCCACCATCGTTCAGCAGCGGTAAAGCTTTTTGCACCGTGAACAGTGTTCCTCTCACATTGATGTTGAACAGTCTGTCGAAATGGTCTTCGGTGACGGCGCCGAAGGGAACAAACTCGCCAACGCCGGCATTGGCGAAGACAATATCGATGCGCCCTTTCACCTGGGAGATGGTTTCGTAAAGACGATTAAGGTCGGCGAGTTTCGCAATGTCGCCCTGAACGCCAGTAACGTTGCTGCCGATCGCCTCGACGGCCTCGTCGAGTTCCTTCTGGCGGCGGCCCGTGATGAAGACGTAGGCGCCCTCTTTGACGAAAAGCTTTGCCGTAGCCAATCCAATCCCTTCGGTACCGCCCGTGATGACGGCCGTCTTGCCGTCGAGCTTTTTGGTCATTGTCTTTCTCTTGCGCCGTTGAGGAAAAAGAGCATCGTGACGGGCTTGGTTCCCTTGTTTCGCCACGCGTGGCGCGTACCGTTTTGCACCACCACGTCGCCGCTCTCTAAATGCACAGTCTCGCCGTCGTCCAGCTCCATCCAAATCTCTCCGTCGTAAACAACTGAATAGTCCACGGTGTTCGTTTTGTGCATCGCGGGATCTTCCTTTTCGAAGTGGTCGGCCAATCCTCGCAGACGAACCAACGCTTCTTCTTGCGCGGCCGCGGCATCGAAAGACGGATCTGCGAAGACCCGCCCCGGTGGCAGCGTCACGAAGTGCAGGCTCGTGCCGCCAGGTCCCGGAACGACGGAGTCGGGATAGCTGTCAAACCTCTGTTCCTTGCTGAGATCCGGGATCCCCGGGTTGGCCCAGATCAGCGTGTGTTCGTAGCCCGGAACCGTCTTGAACTCATAGGCCGGCAACGCCGCGTCGCTTTGCACGACAGACTTCCCGTTTACATTTCCGGTGACGATGCGACGGTAAGTGCTCGGTTTCCTGCCGTGCTTGGACAACCCTCGTTTCCTCGAAACGGCTTCATTCATGGCAATGATCTCCGCGTCAAACATTTCCGAGAAGCTCCCTCCCGAAACTCTCGCCTGCAAACAGCTGCAATCGGAACCGGGCGGGCGCCCAGCCCAAGCCTAAGCAGCGGAAGCTTTGGCGCGATACGCAGGCGCAAAGACATCCTGCACAAATGTTTCAAACGTAGTCGGCGTAGTGTTCTGCGGCGAACGCACCTCGAGCGGGACCAGGACCCCCGCATTGATGGCCTTGAACATCTCGATGTACACCGCTGCTTTCTGCGGCGAAAAACCCATTTGCGTTAGCGCCTGCTCGATCCGATCATACGGAAGCTGCTCGTAGCGCAGATCCGGTTTGCCAATGCCACGCGCAATCAGCGCGGTAGCTTCCGCAATCGACAGGTCGCGCTGGCCAAGCAGCTCGAAGGTTTGCTTGCCGGAAAAATCCAGGTCGAGAAGTCGCCGCGCGGCATAGTCGCCAATGTCCCGCGTCGCAATCATGGGCAGCTTCAGGTCGGGCAGCAACGCATGTCCGAATATTCCCATCCCCCGGATCATGTCGATCGCCGCCAGGTTGTTCTCCATGAAATACCCTGGGCGCAGGTGCAGAACGTTCAAATCGCTGATCGCGTTCAGTTTTTGCTCTGCGGAATGCAGTCCCGTGACCGGCCCGGTGCCTGCCGGAACCTGTGCGCCATAGCTGCTCAAGTGCACCGCGTAGCGCAGGCCCGACTCTTTCGCCGCTTTCGCGATCGCATCGCTCTGTTGCTCCTGCTCCTGCCGCGAGGATATCGGCGGCAGCATCAAGTACGCCGCGTGCGCCCCGCTCAAGGCTTTCCTGAGCGCAGCCGCATCGCTCAAATCGGCCGTGAACGCTTCCGCGCCTTGGCGCACAAAGCGTCGCAGTCGCCCCGCATCGCGCCCCACGACACGCACCTTGCTGCCCCTCGTCAGCAGGAAATCGGCGCTGATCGAGCCGGTGTTTCCGCTCGCCCCCAGGACCACATACATGGGACTTGAACCGACGGTTGGACTCATAGCGACGACCCCCTTGACCTGCTCTATTGTTCTTCTTATCTGCACAATTAAGATGAAAAAAAGTCAGCGTCCTTTCGCTCCCATCTGCACGATCAGGTCCGCCAGCGTTATTTTCCCAAGCGACTTCTCAAAACTCTGCTGCGCTTGCGAAAGCACCGCTGACATGCATTGCTTGAGGTTGCAACTGACCGGACACCTGGTCTCGACTGGATAGGAATGAATGGCAAACGTCGGCGGTGCTCCGCTGGCACGGTATATATCTAACAGCGTGATCCGTTTGGGAGGACGCGCCAGCACACTTGCTCCGCTCTTACCGCGTGTCGTCACAACCAGGCCCGCCTTGGAAAGTTTAGACAGAGACTTCCGAACAAAGCTGGGATTTGCGTTTACGCTTTCCGCCAGGGTCGCCGAGCCGACCTTTCCTCCAGGATAAATCCCGAGCGCGGCCAGGATGTGCGTGGCGACGGCAAATTGGACGCTCTTGACTGACATCAGGCGCCTCTCACCAATATGTGATGTTTAGAGTCACATTTGGTCGCACGCTTTCTTGGAAGAAACTCGGCCGCGTGCCGGGAGGGGAAAAAGTAGCATTTATCGGCCACCCGCAACGGTCGGGAAGGTGCTGCCGAACATGGGCTGACCACTCTTTGATTGCTCTGCTGTGGCCTCGTCTTGGATCACATCCCAATGCTCGACCAGAACGCCGTCCTGGATGCGAACGATGTCCGCCGCGATCCAGTTCACGGGAAGGCCGAAATCCGAGAATCGCCCATGCACGATCACAAAGTCCCCCTCCGCCACGATCGTTCCCGGTTCATACTTCAAGGTCGGTGAGATGCTCTTGATGAGGTTGAACAGACCGTCCCGGCCAGGTGCAATATGAGCGCTGTGTTGAATGTAATCGGGGGACCAGTAGCGCTCGGCCGCTGCGTAGTCCCGTTTGTTGAACAGAGTGTCAAAGGCCTCGAGAACGAGCGCCTTGTTCTTTTCCTCTTTCGTCCGGTTCATTGCATTCCTCCTCGCTGCTAAAACCATGCCCCTCGCTCGGTCGGAATCTCGATCTGCCGGGCACCGCGCGCAGGGAGAGAGCCGGTATTAGTGAGCCAGCTTTCCTCCATCCACGGGGATCGATGAGCCAGTCATGTACGACGCCTTGGCCGAACCCACAAAAGCGATCACCTGAGCGATCTCCTCCGGTGTTGCCAGACGCTTGAGCGGTACGGTCGTGACGAGCGCCGCCTTATTCGCCTCGGTGCTCGTGAAGCGTGTGAGCATGCCCGTATCCGTAGCGCCCACAGCGATCACGTTGACCCGCACTCCCGTCCCTGCGACTTCCAGTGCAGCGGACTTTGTCAGTCCCTCCACCGCATGTTTGCTGGCCACATAAACCGACGCCCCAGCTGCGCCGACATGTCCATAGGTTGACGAGATATTGACGATGCTTCCGCTCCCCTGCGGCAGCATCACCCGCAGTTCGTGCTTCATGCTGAGCAGCACACCGAGTACGTTGGTATCAAACGTAGCCGCGTAGGTTTCCGCGGTCTGTTCCGTCACCAGACCCCGCAATCCTTCCGTTCCGGCATTGTTCACTGCAATATCCAGGCGCCCAAAACGTGCGACCGTCTTGTCGATGAGTGCCCGGACATCCTCGTCGTGTCGGACGTCGCTTTTTACGAATTCCACTTCGGCACCAAGCTCGCGTAGTTCCTTCTCAAGCTTTTTGCCTTCCTGCTCACGACGGCCGGCGACAACGACACGCGCGCCCTCTCGAGCAAACGCAAACGCGGTGGCGCGACCGATTCCTGTCAGTGCGCCCGTAATTAAAACGACTGGTGAACTCATGGCAATTCCTCCGTTTAACCTCGATCCATGCAAGCCGAGCATGACTGAAAAGCCTGCCAAGCCGCTCCTGGATACTCAGATCAACTTATTGGATGGCACAGGCCGCCCGTCGTAGCGACCTTCCGGCATACTTTGTTAAGCTGGGAGCGATGCTTGTCGAGCATGGGGGCAAGAAATGGAATTACGACATCTTCGGTATTTCGTTGCGGTGGCCGAAGCGGGCAGTCTGACCGTAGCAGCCCAGCGAGAACTGCACACATCGCAACCTTCGCTCAGCCGGCAGATTCGCGACCTTGAGCACGAGCTAGGGGCTCAACTCCTGACGCGCCGCGCTCGCGGTATCGAACTGACCCCGGCGGGTCGGACCTTTCTCGATCACGCACGCTTCGTACTCTCGCAGATGGAAGCGGCAACCGGAGCTGTTCGGCGCCTCGCTCATCCCGCCAAGCCGTGCTTCACGATTGGTTTTCTCACCGGACACGAATTGACATGGATGCCGGAAGCCCTGCGGATCCTGCGCGATGAACTGCCGAACATCGACGTAATGATATCCAGTCAATACTCACCGCGTCTTGCGGACGGCCTGGCGCAAGGAAAAATCGATGCAGCTTTTCTGCGCCGGGAAAAAGGGGTGCCAGGGTTGGCGTTCCGCCTGCTGGTGAAGGAGCCCCTCGTGGTGATCTTGCCGAGTAACCACCGTCTGGTTGCGCTCAAGGCCATCAGCCCGAGGGAGCTGGCGGGCGAGACATTCGTGATCGTTTCGGACACGGCTCCGGTCCTGCGTGCGGTCATCGACAACTATCTCAAGCAGTCCCGAAGCAACATTAAGCCAGCGCACGAGGCGGACCATCTCTCCATGGGAATATCCTTAATAGCGTCGACCGGCGGCGTGGGGCTGTTACCGGCGTACGCACAAAACTTTCTCCCCTCGTCTGTAACCAGCCGCCCTCTCAAGGGGGATGCGCCTACTGTCGAGCTAGTCCTCGGCTACAAGAAGTCGAACCAGTCTCCGATCCTGAAACTTTTACTCTCCAGATTGGACGAGCTGGTCGCGCGCGTCTCGAAGAAGGCGCACTGATGCCTTCGAATGCGGCACCCTCTGGTGGAAGGTGCCGCAAACAGCTCCCTTCTGCCGCATCGGGAAGAGAATTCACGCATCTAATCTCGTGTAACCCCTTGATGCCCGTTTCAATTCCATGCGGGGAATGAGGAATCCATGCCAGATCGTCCGCGTCTTGCCAACACTCCGCTTTCTATACTGGACCTGGCGCACTTACGGCAGGGCGGGACGGCTGAGGAAGCTTTCCACAACGCTCGCGCACTGGCCCAGCGCGCAGAATCCCTGGGCTACAAGCGATTCTGGCTGGCGGAGCACCACAATATTTCCGGAGTCGCCTGCTCAGCGACGTCTGTTTTGATCGGTTACATTGCGAATGCAACCTCGACAATTCGCGTAGGTTCCGGTGGCATCATGCTGCCGAATCATGCGCCGCTGGCCATTGCGGAGCAGTTCGGCACGCTCGAATCGCTCTTTCCCGGCCGGATCGACCTGGGCCTCGGCCGCGCCCCCGGAGGTGATTGGGATGCGGCGCGGGCTCTTCGCGGTTCCGCATCCGGTACGGGTGAGGATTTCCCAGCGCTGCTGGACGAATTGCGCCGCTACCTGGGTGAGCCGCAGCCTTCGCAGCGCGTGCATGCCTATCCTGGAGAAGGCACGAACGTTCCCATCTGGCTGCTGGGCTCAAGTGACTTTAGCGCGCGACTGGCCGGACAACTCGGATTGCCCTTTGCTTTCGCTGCTCATTTTCAGCCGGGCCCTCTGTTGCCGGCACTGCACATCTATCGTTCTTCGTTTCGTCCCTCCGCAGTTCTCGACCGGCCCTACGTGATGGTGGGAATCCCGATCCTGGTGGCAGACTCAGACGAACAAGCTCAGTTTCTAGCAACAACCCCAATCCAGATGTTTCTGAACTTGATCCGTGGTGTTCCCGGGCCGCTGCCGCCTCCCACAAAGAGCCTCGAGTGGACTCCGGAAGAGCGGCAGATGGTGGCGGCTAAATTTGGAGCAGCGATTTTCGGCGCTCCCGAATCTGTTGCCGCGCGGCTCGATGCGTTTCTTGAGCAGACCCAGGCGGATGAGTTGATCGTGGTGACAAATACCTATCATTTCCAGGATCGGCTCCGCTCCTATGAACTTCTCGCGAACCTCGCCCAGCAGGGAAGAGAAGAACCACAGATCGCCAGGACGGCGTAAGCGCAAGAAATTGCCTGCATGAGATAGCAGGAAGCGCGGATTGAGGAATCCTATGAGACGAAAACGCTTAATTACTTTCATCGCAGTGATTCAGTCGCTTCTCTGTTTGCTGCATCTTTTCCTCTACCAGACGTGGGCATTTTCGTCCGCTGGGGGCCATAGGCACGGGCCGTTGTGGATCAAACTGGGGCTGGGCTTTTTGTCGCTGAGCTTTGTGGCCGCCTCGCTCCTTGCCTATCGCTATACGAACGCTCCTCTGCGTGCGTTTTACCGGGCCGCCGCGGTTTGGATGGGCATGCTGACCTTTCTGTTTTTCGCCGCCGTTTTCTCGTGGATTATTTTTGGCGTTGCGCGATTAGCGGGGCTCGGTGTGAACTTCCATCGCATGGTGGAATTACTGTTCGCTGCCGCGGCAGTGGCAGGACTCTGCGGCGTTATCAACGCAAGCTGGACGCGCATCACGCGCAGGACAGTGCGGCTCGCGAACCTGCCGATATCATGGCGCGGCAGAACAGCGGCGCTGATCAGCGACCTGCACCTGGGGCATGTTCGAAACGGCAATTTCTTGCGGCGTATGGTCGCGAAGATTTTGCAGGAAGAGCCGGATGCGATTTTCATTGCGGGAGATTTGTACGATGGAACGGCCATCGACGCACGGCGAGCAGCCGAGCCATTGGGCAAGCTCGTCGCGCCGCACGGTGTGTATTTCGTCGCGGGAAATCATGAGCAATTTCGGGACGACAGCAAATATCTGGACGCGATTACGGCGGCGGGAGTCCGCGTGCTCAGCGATGAAAAGGTCGAAGCAGATGGTTTGCAGATCGCGGGCGTGCCCTATCGAAGCGCGACCCACGGTGAGCACCTTGCGTCGGTGCTGCGTGGCATCCGCTTGGATCGCGATCGCGCGAGCATTCTGTTAACGCATGCGCCCGACCATCCAGAGGTCGCCGAAGCCGCCGGCGTATCCCTGCAGCTGTCCGGGCATACGCACCTGGGGCAATTCGTACCTTGGAGTTGGATGGCGCGCCGGATTTACCGGCAGTTTGTGTATGGCTTAAGCCGAATCGGGAAGATGCAGGTTTTCACTTCGAGCGGAGCGGGAACCTGGGGACCACCGCTGCGGCTGGGATCGAACCCGGAAATTGTGATGCTGGAATTCGAGTAAAAGTACTCACCGCTGGCCGAGTTGAAAGGCCGTGAAAGTGAAGAACAACCACGAAATGGGCCGCCTACGAACAACGGCTCAATGGCCGGCGGTAGCATTCCGCTCGCGGAGCGTTAATTTCGCGCCGGACCATTCGGCCCGATGGATGTGGGACACAAGTCCGAACTGCTTGAGAATCCAAATGGCGTACCAATTGAAATCAATTTCATACCAACGCAGGCCGTGCCGGGCCGAAACGGGATAGGCATGATGGTTGTTATGCCACCCATCTC
>DATBYA010000131.1:0-4918 GCA_036514015.1 Candidatus Sulfotelmatobacter sp. | reverse complement strand
TGCCCGCGCCCGATTCCGCAAAGCGATGCAACGCGGAGAGAATGTGCATGGCAGTGGGCTTGCTCAGGCTGCGAACATCGGCTTTGGCGGGATCGGTCCAAACGATCCGCTTCACTTCGGTTCCTGAAACTTGTTGATGTCTTCCTGGGTAATGCCGAGTTCAGCTAAGACCTGCTCGTGGGGAATGGGCTTGTTGTGCTTCAACCATTCCCTAGCTTCCGCGAGCGATTTTTCCTCTTCCGCCGTGACCGGCTCGTCGTCGAAAGGGGCTTTCGCGATAGCGCGGGCCACCGGATCAGCCATTACTTCGAGCAGATGAACAACGGCGGAAATCTGGCCCGGAGCCAGTCGCTCGATCAGATCATGGGCCTGCTGTTTTTCGTTGACGGGTGCCATAAGGAATAGTTTACCAATTCTTCGCGGAGGAGTGTGCGAGCGCGGGAGGCACATCAAGACTCTCCGCTACGCTGCGATGAACGCGCACAAAACGCGCGATCTTGACCCGCCTCCCTTCTAAGCTCCCATGTTGCTCCGCTAGGAAAAAATGGGAGTCCGGGCACGGCGCGAAAGGCAAGTTGGGAAAAGACACCATCCCTTGCTGGGGTAAGGCGCGCTGAGAAGCCACAGCGAAACACGCGCGGCATCCGGTGCGCGTCCGGGCTTTATCCGGCACATGCCCGGCGTCGATTCGAAGTTCATTCGCGCGTAATCTGCTCTGCGTTGCGGCGCGGGTGCGCTACCATAGCAAGCAAGTGGGGAGGAATTCCATGGCAAGCGTGATCGTGAAAAGCCCGGCTGTGCTCAGCGGCGAGCCGGTGTTCCGTGGGACGCGGGTTCCGTTCAAGGCGTTGACGGATTATCTGGAAGGTGGCGAGAGTCTGGGCGAGTTTCTGGAGCAGTATCCGAGCGTGACGCGCGAGGCAGCGATTGCGGCGCTGGAAGAGGCGCGGGACTGCCTGATGGCGCATCTGGGATGAAAGTTCTGATCGACGAGTGCGCCCCCGTACGAATCGTGTGGTGGATTTAGAGCCGCACTTCGCGGCCTGCGCCGAAGTGTTGCGCACCATTCAACCGGGCACAGCGTAGGCATCTTGGGAAAAGCAGCGATCCCACGGATTTCGTGCACCAAAGTTGAGCCAGAACCGCTTCAATGTAAATTGTTCAGGGTTGCAATTGAGGGTATACATTCGGCCAAAACTGCCGTGATTGAGCAAGAATGAGACGGTTGAAGCACCACTCAAATGATTGAGTAACAATGAAATTTGCTCCGGGCACCCAAGTTCGGGACCAGGGGGTCGGAGGTTCAAATCCTCTCTCCCCGACCAATCTTCATTTTTCGCTCGTTGGAATATCAGGTCGAATGGCTTTTTGAAAACGGGCCGTAGACTTACGCCATCCGTCGAGCAGTTCAAAGCACCGATTTCAGCAATTGCCCCTGCTCCGCGGGATTCCGCGTAAGGTACAGAGAATACGCGCTTGAGGCAAGTTCCTGTCTTCTGCTCCGTTATTGTTGCTTGTCGTGGCGCTTGCGATGCTATTCGCCTGGAGGGACACTAAAAGAGCGACCTCGAGCATCAGCATACTCCGTAGCTTGCTTGAAGTGCTCTCAAGTTGGGATCTGACGGGAGCGCCCGCCGCCGGTCCCATGGAATCCGATCGAAGTATCGGCTCAACGTCTCAGCAGAGTCGCTGAAAAACTTAGGCATTCGGTATCCCGACTAACCTGTGATAGGGGTGCTTGCATACCTCGAGCACATCCCAAAATACCGGGGAAACATTCCTCAATCTTGTCAAGATCATTCTTGGGAAGTGAAAAGCGGCTCCCGCCTCATGTTTCAATTTTCCCTCGCCAAGATCACCGCCATTGGCTGATTATTGAGAAATCGCTAATACGCTCAAAACCCTTGATGAGTGAAATGCCTGCTTGCAACAGGTAAGTTCCGGTTCGCGCGTCATCGGCTCAGAACAGCGGTATATCTGACGAAAAGTTGCCAGTGGCTAGGAGCAAACTGGAACAAAATAATGGATGATGCCGTACCATAGGCCAAATGGTAGATCGGCGGAAGGTCCTGACACTTTCCTTGCTTCTCCTTGTAGCCACGGGCCTGTGCCAGCGGCCCGCTGCCGCGCAGAACCGCGCTCCTGCCTCCGCCGAGCACGGTGGGAGTTCATGGCTGAACGCATCGCAGCAGGCGGAAATCGATGCGCTCTTTGCTCGCCCACCAGCATCCCCGGGATACGCCGTAGCCGTCATAAAGGACGGTGACTTTGCTCTGTCTCGGGGGTATGGGCTTGCGAACCTAGACGACGGTATTCCGATTACGCCGGAGACCGCGTTTCATCTCGCTTCTTTGTCCAAGCAGTTTACCGGTGCCGCGATTGCGCTCCTGATCCTCGAACATAAGATCGCACTCACCGATCCCGTATCCAAGTACATCCCGGAGGCAGCCAAGTACGGTGATGGATTGCGGATCGAGCATCTGGTTTATATGACCAGCGGGCTGCACGAATACACCGACCTGCCCCGGACCAACGGGGACCCCTGGATGACGTTCTATTACTTCACGCGCGACGAAGCGATCGCGACCGCGCTCCGGGCCGACCATCTGGAGTTCGCTCCGGGAACGCGGTGGGCCTACCGAAACATCAATTACATGCTTCTGACGAAGATTGTTGAGGCGGTGACCCATCAGTGCTTCTCCGCGTTCATGAAGGAGCGGATCTTCACTCCACTCGATATGTCCCACACGGAGATCGATGACGACACCACCGAGATCATTGCGCACCGCGCAACCGGCTATGCGTCGCGCTCTGATCCCAGAGTGATCAAGGAACTGGCCGCCGTAGGCGTCGCCATCAAGCACGGCGATGGCTGGGTTCGACTAGTTCGTGTATCTCCGCACTTCGGAGGTAGTGGTGTCTTCACGACGTTGCACGACCTGCTCGATTGGGACAGGAACTGGTACACGGATACCCTCGCGGGCCAGAGATTCACCGACCTCATGAACCGTCGGGAGAAGTTCCAACACGATAAGGATAATGACGCGTTTGGTCTGGTGTGGCGCTCACGTTATGGCCATCCGATGCTCGACTACTCTGGCGGCGACACAGACACGTCAACGTATATGGTCCGTTTCCCGGAACAACATCTCACGGTCATCTGTCTGTGCAACATGCCGCTCGGCGACGCCGAAGCCAAGACACAAGCTGTGTTGGGATTACTCCATGCCTGGGGCAAACTCTAACACCTGATTCGTCAGAAGAAACGGCCCGTCGTCATTTAAACCCGACACCCGTCTAGGAATTGCCTCAACTGGCGAAGAATCGCCATTACGGTGCGCCGGGCTAAACCGGCATGAAGTAGAGAATGAAAGAGTCTTACAGGAACGGAGTAGCGAACCACCTGGCCCCGAGTCTTGCGCTGCAACCGTGAGGGACCCAGCGAAGCGTAGATAGGGGATAGGCGGGGTGGGCGATCGAGCTTCGAAAAGATGCAATCCGGACGCCGACGTCTCTGTAATGCGCGGAAGGCAACATGAGCGGGAGCGTTAGCGCGAGTTTCTGCTCAGTCCGGCGTAGTCGAAGACCCCAGACACGCCTAGAAACTTCATGCACGAGAACCGGGAGACCTCGGAGACACCTGCGGCTCAACCAGGCCGCAGGTCGGCGGGCGAAGGCCAGAGCCACAAGGCCCGCGCGTACGTCTACGAGGAGTCACACAGCGGCGTAGTACCTATGAACCACGGCGTCGCTGATCGAGTTTGCCCACCAGCACGAACTGGAGGTGTGCGCTTGCCCACTTGCCTCCAATCAGTTCGCGAAGCTTGGCTCCGGTCTTGCGAAGGCCGCCTCTCCATACCCAAACGAAGAGCCCTCACTCCATTGCCGTGAGCGAGAGGTAGAGCGGGACGACCTGCGGGTGCTGTTGCAACATCCCTGGCTCAGCGCGAGCGCGTCGCTGAAAAAAAGCCCCGCCTACCGCTAGCTATAGCTAGTCCTAGGAACAATGCGATGAGCAATGCCGTATGCCACCACGGCGCAATAAGCCTTGAGCTCCCACCGTTCGGGTTTTGGAAAGGCCGGGTGTGCTGCATCCCTGGCGATAGCCGGAAATGATGTCCTCAGCACTGACCTTTTCACTTGGAGGGGTGAATGGGAATGCCGGGAAAAGGATGTCATGGATGCCCAGACCCACGATGACGTACCTGACGCCTGCTTGAGCGTGGCGACGCGTCAGCGTCCGCTCCGCAAGAAGTAGACTTGGTTGGTCCAGTCCATTTCCCCGGCCTCGCCAGCGAGTGAAATCAGGGCGCGGACGAGCCTCCCAATGTCTGCCGGCGAGATTGTCTTTTCATCGACAAAGATCACGCCGCCATGGGTCCGCTCTTCTTCTGCCCATACCTTTAGTAATGGAGGAATCGTCCTGCGATCATAAGTAACTAGGGTCAACCTCTGATTCGCGGCTTCCAACAAGCAAGCAGAATCCTCTTTTCCAAGGAAGTTTCCGCTCTCCCACTGCACCATCGGGTGAATAACGAGTGATCGATTCCGGCGTTGAACGCCGTTCGCCACCTCTGGGGAAATGTGCTCATCGAGAAGCAGCTTGAGCATCTCAGCCCCGCTTGGTCTTTCTGGCGGCAAAGTCGACCGCTTGGGGGAGCATGCGTTTCAGGCTGTCGAAATCGGTGGAATCGTTCTCTGCAATCGCCTCGTTGACCTCTCCGGGGAATGCCTCCGAGTAGTGAAGAGCAGCTCGAACCTTCGCGTCGGACCATTTTAGATGTTTGGCCACATCGTTGACATTTCCTTTGTAGCTCCGAAGAAGCAGCATGACTTCCCATATCGCCAGTGTGCTTCCCTGGATATAGGCCTGCCGGCCCGCCGGTGAATCGCGAAAATCCAGGAAGGCAAATTCCGA
>DATBYA010000130.1:0-67588 GCA_036514015.1 Candidatus Sulfotelmatobacter sp. | reverse complement strand
GGACTCAGAGCCGACGACGTGGTGGGCCAGGATGGGTATCTGCTCTTTTCCGACCGGTCGCATCTGATCGTGGCGGCCAACACCGGCCAGGGTTTGTTTTATGGAGTGCAGACGTTGCGGCAGTTGCTGCGGTCCGACGCGAAGGGTTTGATGTGTCCCGCCGTCGGGATTCGTGACTGGCCCAGCCTGGAAAGACGTGGCGTGCAGAATGACCTGAGCCGCGGAGCGCCTCCGGAATACTTGAAGAACATGTTTCGCAGTCCGCGAGGGTAGTACCACGCTAACCCCTCGTTCCAGCTGCAGGCTTGGCCTCCGGGACCCTGCTCCATTTTTTTCGGCTTGCCCCGGGCAGGAAACGCCGAGCTGTCTTCGGGCGCGCCGCGCTTCCTGCGCTTGGGGCACGATCTGGAAGCGACCTCGCGGAGCGTTCGGGCCACTCACCCGACAGTTTTTCCCACCCGATCGCATAGAATCCACACATGTTTTCTGAGCGCACCGACTGGGAGCTGGCGCGGAACCGGTTTACGCAGGCGCTGGACGAGGTGCGCGCACGCGGAGCGAAAGTTCTCGACCTCACGGTTTCGAACCCCACGCGAGTCTGGTTGCATTATGAAGAGCAGACGATTCTGGGGGCGCTGGCGTCGCCGTGCTCGCTCGATTACGATCCGCAGTCGAAGGGGCTGCGCCAGGCGCGAGCGGCCGTGGCGGGATACTACCGCGAGGAACATAACGTTTCCCCTCTGGATGCGGAGCAGATCGTTCTCACTACGAGTACCAGCGAAGCCTATTCGTTTGTGTTTCGGTTGCTGTGCGACGCAGGCGATGAGTTGCTGGTGCCGAAGCCAAGTTATCCGCTGTTTGAGTTTCTCGCGGATTTCGAGGACGTAAGGTTGATGCCCTATGAGCTGATCTACGACCATGGATGGCAAATGGATTTTCCATCCATGGAGAAAACGGTGACGGCGCGGACGCGGGGCGTAGTGGTGGTGCATCCCAATAATCCGACTGGATCGTACGTCCAGGCTGGGGAAGTGGAGATGTTGAATTCGTTTTGTCGAGAGCATCAGGTAGCGGTGATTGCGGATGAGGTGTTCCTCGACTACCGCCTCGGCAGCACGATGTATGCAAGCTTTGCCGGAAATCGCGAAGTGCTGACGTTTACGCTCAGCGGGCTGTCGAAGATTGCGGCGTTGCCACAGATGAAAGTTGCGTGGTTGGTGACGAGCGGGCCGCCGGCTGAAGCTGCCGAGGCGCTGGGGCGGCTGGACGTCATTGCGGATACGTATCTTTCGATGAATGCGCCGGTGCAATGGGCGACGCCGACGCTGCTGGAGCAAAGAAAAACCATTCAACCCCAATTGCGGGAGCGGATAAAGGCGAATCTGGCCGAGCTTGATCGGCAACTGGCGGCGCAGAAGGCCTGTCAGCGCCTGGGCGTGCAGGGTGGTTGGAACGCGGTGTTGCGGGTTCCGGTGACACGGTCGGATGAGGAATTGGCGATTGAACTATTGCTGGAAAACTCGGTGTTGGTGCATCCCGGGCACTTTTATGATTTCCCAAGCGATGGATACTTGGTTCTGAGTTTGATCGCGCCCACGCAAGAATTCGCCGAAGGGGTAAGCGCGGTGCTGGAAAAATTGAGTGGGTCATAGGCGAGGCGGTTGCCGGGGGCTGGGCCGAGTCCGAGGATGGCAGTTCCTACAGGGGGACGCCACACGCGGGAAATGGATGGGCGCGAAACCCCTAAAACCGCAGGTGATTTCCATTCCAACCCTACCACGTCCGTGCTCATCCTAGTTGGCGCTAACTGGAGGAAAACTATGCAACGTGGAAATAAATATGTCGCTTCGTTGTTTCTGTCTGCTGCACTGATGGCGCCGATGGGTGCCTTTGCCATGGCCGCACCACAGGATGATCACGATCGGCACGAGGAGCAAGCCCGACGCGTGTACGATCCCTATCACAAGGACTATCACAACTGGGACAAAGTCGAGGATGATACCTATCGGCACTGGCTGGAAGGACGGCACGTGGCCTACGTCGATTACGAACATCTCAAGAAGAGCGATCAGCGGGCGTATTGGGATTGGCGGCACAGCCATGAGGAGCATCGATAGATAATAGATAAAAGATAAAATCGATCGATAAGAATGTTTCCGCGTCATCAAACGGCGGAGGATCGGACCTCCGCCGTTTCCTTGTCTGTGGTTTCGAAGCGCCCCGCCACTCGCCTGGCTCGCAGGCGATTCTAGGGTTTCACCAGGAACGGGTTGGTTTCGCGTTCCTCACCAATCGTGGTCAGCGGGCCGTGGCCGGGAACAACCACGGTTTCGTCCGGCAAGGTGAGGACGGTGTCGTGCAGAGAATGCAGGATCTTCGGCATCGAACCGCCAGGCAAATCGGTGCGTCCAATGGAGCCTGCGAACAGTGTGTCTCCGGCAATCAGCTTCTTGTCGGCAGCGAAGTAGAGGCAGATGCTGCCCTCGGTGTGGCCCGGCGTGTGCAGGACGCCGGCGGTGAGCGATCCCGCGGTGACGGTTTCTCCGGTGGTGACGCTGCGGTCGATTTCTACCTTTCCCGGAGGAACCACGCCGATCCACGCGGCTTGCGCGTCGAGCATTTTCAGCAGGGCGTAGTCGTTCTGGTTGAGGAGGATGGGGGCGCCGGTGGCGGCGCGCAGCTTCATGGCCCCTCCGACGTGGTCGATGTGGGCGTGGGTGATGACGATCTGCTTGACCTGGAGATCATGTTTGCGGATGAGCGCGAGAACTTCTTGAAGGTCGTCGCCCGGGTCGATGACCATGGCTTCGCGGCTGGTTTCGTCGCCGATGACGGAGCAGTTGCACCGTAGCGGGCCGACGGGAAGGATTTCGTGAATCATGGGTCTATTGTAGTCAGTAGCGAGTAGCCTGTACCGAGTACCGAGCTGCACCGGTGGCGAGGCTATCTCATCGCCACTTGCCGCGGGAGGCATGCTGGGGAGACAATACGGGCCGCGTGATGGGGGGAGGGCTCTGTGGCAGCAAAATATCGGCAGCACGGTTATCAGGACCGGGATCACGAGTCGCGCAAAGGATCGTTCGAGAAATCCGGCGCGGCACCCCCGAAGAAAGACAACACTTTTGGCCCAAGACCGGTGAATTTGCCGGGCACGCATGCGGTTTCACGATGCACGCAGTGCGGCACAGTTTTGTCGGGGATGCCGCCTACGGGGCAGTGCCCCAAGTGCGGGTTTGAACTGCATTCGTGCAAGCAGTGTACTTATTTCGATCCGGGGAGCCGCTTTGAGTGCATGCAGCCGATCAAGGAGCGCATTCCGAAAAAGGATACGCGCAATGAGTGCGCGTTGTTTGAGATTCGTGTGACCCGGGAAAAGGAAACGTCGACCCCTGCCAGTTCGCGGCCCAATGACGCCCGGCAGGCGTTTGAGAATTTGTTCAAGAAGTAAACGGCAAAAGCGATAACCACAGGGGGCAGTGAGGTTCACCGAGAATCCCTATCGCACCCTCAGTGGCGGGCAAAGCAGAACCAGCCTTGCTTTGCTCCGCGGACGGCCGTCCCCACGCCAGGCAAAAACCGGCACCGTCAACCAAAGCGAGAGCCTACGGTTTTTGCGTCGGCCGGATCAGGATTTCACTGACAAATGACTGCGGGGCTTGGGTGACCAGCATGGCTACGGCGTGAGCGACGTCGTCGGGCTGCAGCATTTTCTTGACGTCTTTTCCGGTGTGCGGGCCGAGCTCGGTTTCGGTTGAGCCCGGGCAGATGGCGGCTGCGCGAATGTTGTGGGGACGCAGTTCTTCGGCGATGGAGTATGTCAGACCATTGAGTCCCCACTTGGAGGCTGCGTAGGCTGCGCCCCTGGGGAGCGCGTTTTTTCCGGACAGGGAAGAGATGTTGATGATGTGTCCGGAACGAGCGCGAATCATCAGCGGAACAAAGGCGCGGAGGGAAAAATAAACTCCCCTTAAGTTGGTATTGAGAATGAGCTCCCAGTCCTCGGGCGGAAGTTCGTGCAAAAGTTTGGTGAATCCGCCGACCCCGGCATTGTTCACGAGGATGTCAAGGCGACCGAAGGTGCTGTCGACACGGGCCGCGGCATATTCGAGTTGATGGAGCAAGGTGACGTCGCAGGGGATGACTTCGGTTTTGCCGCCTGCGTCGAGAATCGACTGCGCCGTGGAGTCAAGCGCGGACCGCGTGCGTCCGCAGAGCACAGCGGTGGCGCCAAGTTTAGCCAGCCGGCGCGCAATGGCAGCGCCGATTCCGCGACCCGCCCCGGTGATGACTGCGACTTGCCCGATCAGAGGCTGCCCGGTGTCCATATAAAAGGCCCTCCCGCCAGTCGATTCGATGCGGCCGAGTAGATCAGAAACATCCGGCGCGTCCGCTATCCGCATCTTAGCAATAAATGGGAGGGCGATTGGGAACTTGCTTGCCTTCGGCGGAAGAGGTACTTATAATCCGGCAACCGGGAAAAAGGGCTAGGCGCCTTTGCCTCCAGCCCGTGATTCTTTTTTTCCGGCGCCCTGCCAGGAAGCCGGGCATTCCAAAGCAGGATCGGGACGCAAAGCGGTCCAGACGGAATGCAGTTGCTGCTAGTTTAAGGAACACGTTTCCCAAAAAAGCTAGTTTCCGATGTTCCAAGGAGCCATACTGATGAAAAAGATTCTGCTTACGGTTGTGCTTGGGGTTGTGGCGGTGGCGGTGGCACTGAATACTGCGCAGCCGGCTTCGGGACAATCGGCCACCCCGTCCACGCAGGGACAAACGCCGGCTCAGGGGCAACCCGCAACCGCGCCCGCTCAGGGACAGCCCGCCGCGGCCCCGGTGATCAAGGATCCGGCGGAGTACAACGCCTACGTAGCCGCCGTGCAGGCGACCGATCCCAATGCGAAGATCAGCGGTCTGGAAGCGTTTCTCAACCAATATCCCAACAGCGTCATGAAGAATCAGGCGCTCGAAATTCTGATGCAGACCTACCAGCAGGCGGGTAACGCTAAGAAAACGATGGACACCGCCACCAAGCTGGTAACCGCGGACTCGTGCAACGTGCGCGCGCTGGCGCTGTTGGCGTACTTTGATCGGGTCATGGCCCAGGGCGGAGATCCGAACGCCAAGCAGATGCTCGAAGACGGCAAGAAATACGGCCAGGCGGGACTCGATTGCATGCCGAAGTTCGCCAAGCCGGACGGTACTTCGGACGCGGACTTTCAGAAGACAAAGGACCAGATGACCGCGATTTTCAATGCGGCCAGCGGAATCGCGGCGCTGCAGGACAAAGATTACACAACCGCAGTGCCGGCTTTACGAAAGGCGGTGGATGCGAATCCAACCGATTTCAGCGTGGTGTATCCCCTGGCCCTGGCTTATCTGGGGCAGACGCCGCCCGACCCTCAAAATGGGATCTGGTTTGCGGCGCGTGCGGCGGCAGTGGCTCCGGCGGCGGCGCAAGCGCAGATTGAGAAATACGCACGCTCGCAGTACGTGAAATTTCACGCGGGGGACGACGGCTGGGCGGAATTGCTGGCGGCGGCCAAAGCCAACGGTCCACAGGTTCCGATCAAGCCCGCGCCTTCGCCGGCCGAGCAAGCGCACAGCATGATTCTGGCAACCCCTCCGGACAAAATGGACTTCGCCACCTGGGAGTTTGTGCTGACCAACGGCAGCCAGGAGGATCAGGACACGGTTTGGAATGCTATCAAGGGCAAGGCGGTGCAGATGAATGGCACGATTATCAGCACCACTCCGACCGAGTTCATGATCGCGGGCAGTTCCGACGACATCGACGCGAAGAAGGCCGACATCACTCTGAAGTTCGAGGAAAAGGTTCCGGTCAGGCTGATTCCGAAAGACGGAGCCCCTTTCGACTTCCAGGGCGAACCGGCATCGTACACCCCGAACCCCTTCCTGATGGTGATGGAGAAGGGGACGCTGCTGAGGCAAAAGGCGGCGCCGAAACCGCCGGTGCACCACAAGCCGGCCGCCCAGTAACGGACGGCTTGGATCGGCAAAAAGGCAGCCCGTGAGGGCTGCCTTCGTTGTTTCGCGTCGGATCACCGGCAGCGAAGCTGCGAGCAGCAGGGGCTTGCCGTGGCGCGGCTTTCGCCCCGGGTCAGCGTCCGACCCCGTAACGTCCTATCTTTTATGGGACGACTATGGGACGACCTTTTTAAAGCGCGATCTCTTACCAACAATCTTTAACGAACGATCTTTTTTTCCAAGGTGACGGCTCGGGTACTGCGGGGTGGGCGTTTCACGCCATCGCGCAGTTGGCGCACGTCAATCTTCAACTCGTTGATGGTGCGGCTGAGCGTGTTGCGATGCATGCCCAATTCTCGCGCTGCGCGACATTGGTTGCCCTTGTTCTCCTGGAGCACGGTCAGGATGAAGCGCTTCTTAAACTCGCGCACTCCTTCGGAATAAAGAATATTGCTTCTGTACATTTGCAGAATCAGTGCTTCCAGTTGATCTTTCACGATGCGTCTCTCTTTTGCTATGAATTTTCACTGCACCGCGACCTATTTCGGCGGGGAAGCATGGGAGCCAGCGAACTTCTGCTGAGCCTGATGGACTAAATCCAAACCCTGATAGAAACGAGCGCGCAGTTCGGAGGGAGCCAGCCAGATCGCCGCCCGCCCCATAACCAGGAAGTAGGGTGCCAGTTGCGAATTCTGCAGGAGCTTCGAAGTTGGCTCGAACGCCGTCATACCCATCAGGATCACCGCCACCATCAACCCGCCCTTCAGCAGTCCCAGAATCGCCCCAAGGAAACGGTCAAAACCGCTGAGACCGGATTCCTTCATCACCCAGCGAGCCACCCTGGCGGCGATGCCGAACAGGAGCACGATGGCAAAGAAAATGATGAGGAAGCCAAGAATCTCAGCGAGCCACTCATTCTTCAAGAACCTCTCGAACCACTCCGCCAGGCTGCGGTACTGCCAGGCAGCCACGATGTAGCCCGCGACCAGTCCCGCCATCGTGAGGGCCTCGGAAAAGAAGCCCTGCATGGCGGCCGTGACGACGTTCAGCAGCACCACAGCACAAATGATCCAGTCCGCCAGGGTCATAGGGTGCTCCTGCCGGTGGAGATAGTAGCAGACACCCGGTTACACATCCAGCTTGTGACCCGTAAGCTGGAAATATGCCTCAAGGTACTTTTCACTGGTGTGGATGGCCACGTCTGGCGGTAGAGCCGGCGCCGGCGGTTGCTTGTTCCATTGAATTTGCTCGAGGTAATCGCGAACGTATTGCTTGTCATACGAGTCCTGCGGCCGTCCCGGAGCGTACTTGTCGGCGGGCCAGAAGCGGGACGAATCTGGAGTGAGGACTTCGTCGGCCAGAGTGATTCCCTTGGCGGTTCGTCCAAATTCGAACTTGGTGTCGGCGATGATGATGCCGCGCTGACGGGCATAGCCTGCAGCCTTCTTGTACACGCGCAACGTGAGATCACGAAGATGACTGGCGGTTTCAACCCCCACAACCTGGCACATCTGGTCGAAGGAAATGTTCTCGTCATGGCCGGTCGTCGCCTTCGTGGACGGTGTGAAGATGGGCTCAGGGAAGGCGTCGGATTCCTTCAGGCCCGCGGGAAGCCGAATGCCAGAAACCGCGCCGGTGGCCTTGTATTCCTTCCAGGCGGAGCCGGAGATGTAGCCGCGCACCACGCATTCGACCGGGAACATTTCTGCGCGCTCGACCAGCATCGAGCGTCCACGCAATTGGTCGGCGTATTTGCGAATCGCGGGTGGGTATTGGTCCACCTCGGCGGTGATCAGATGGTTGGGAACGATGTCGGCAAGATAATCGAACCAGAACAAGGAAAGCTGGCTGAGGACGTGCCCCTTCTGGGGAATGCCGGTGGCCAGAATGTAGTCGAAGGCGGAGATGCGATCGGTGGCGACAAAAAGCAGTTGCTGGTCGCCGACGCTATACACGTCGCGGACCTTGCCGCTGGCGTGGAGTTGGAGATCGGGGAAGTCAGTTTGTAACAGGACGGAGTCGAGAAGGTCGGAGCTCATAGTGAAATTTTACAGGTAAGCGGCGAGGCGTATTCTAGCTGCTCAGAAAAAATTGTCAACGATTCTGATCACACGCCGAAGTCCCCCGTGACCTCAGAGCATTGGAAAACTATTGACAGAAAACGAATGACCGAGAAGGACGACTGCACAAGGCCTGCGGCGGTGTCTGCTTGTGGAAAAACTGAGGACGGGAGTGGATAACGCGGATGGAAGCAGCTCTCGGCCACTCACCCGAAAGAGCCGCTGCGGCACCCGCCTGGTAAAAAGACGCGACTCATCTCTCAGGCATGGGAGTTTCGCTGCGAAGGTGAGGAAGGCGTAAATCGCCAGTACTGCGTCACCCTGTTCGGTTGTGGAGTTGCCGCCAGGTCCCCCTAAGACGGCTAAAGACTAGTCCTGAGATGACTCCGGCTAGGGTGGCGATGACGAACAAACTGCACAAGTTCGAAGCCACGCTAGGTACATTCTAACGATAATCCCCGTGCCCAATTCCAACCTTGATCAGGAAAGCTTCTCAAGATACGCCGAAACGTACCGAGACCAGCTTCGAGACGCCGGGCTCCTGCATGGTCACGCCATAGAGCACTGGGGCGATGCTCATGGTCTTCTTGCTGTGGGTAATAAGCACGAACTGGGTTTGCACGCTCATTTCTCTGACCAGTTCGGTGAAGCGGCCGATATTGGCTTCGTCGAGCGGAGCGTCGACTTCATCGAGGATGCAGAATGGGCTGGGCGCGTATTGGAAGATGCCGACCAGCAGGGCAAGAGCAGTCAGCGCCTTTTCGCCGCCGGAGAGTAAGAGCACGCTCTGCAGGCGCTTGCCCGGAGGCGAGGCTACGACGTCGATGCCGCTCTCGGCGCTGTTTTCTTCGTCGGTCAGCTTCATGAAAGCGTGGCCGCCGCCGAACAGCTTCTTGAAGGTGGCCTGGAAGTTCTCGTTGATCCTGGCGAAAGCTTCCTCAAACTTCTGGCGCGAGATTTGATCGATCTCGCGGATGGTAGCGGTGGTGTTTTCGATCGACGAGATCAGGTCCTTGCGCTGGGTTTCGAGGAAAGAATGGCGCTCGGCGCTCTCTTTGTATTCTTCGAGAGCCATCATGTTGACCGGACCCATGGCTTCGAGCCGGGCGCGCAGCTCGCGATAGAACTGGTCTTCGGCGGCGAGTTGTTCGCCGGTGACCCGAACCAGGATTGTGTCCGTCATCAAATCGGCACGCTCGACGCCGAGTTCGGTGATGCAGGTTTCGGACATATACTGCTCGTCGGATTCGAGTTTGGCGGCGGCGGCGGACAATTCGCCACGGCGGTCGCGAGCCTGATCGAGAAGCAGGCGGCCGTGGCGCAGCTGTTCATCGATTTCGGTCAGGCGGGCGCGCAGTTGCTCGGTTTCAAATTGCAGCAGGCCTTCGCGGGTTTGGGCGGCATTGCGCTCGGCCTCAAGGTCGGCGGCATGCTCCCTCAACTGCTCGTTTTCCTGTTCGCGCTGCAGCTTTTCCGCGCCTGCCGCTTCGATTTGCGAGGCCAAAGCATAAACGCGCTCATCCATTTCTGAGAATAGCGATTCAATCCGTTCGAGAACCGCGGCTGAGGAACGATGGCGCTCTTCCAGCGTGGCCACGCGGGCCGCGTGCTGAGAGGCTGTCTGGGCAGATTCTTCGCGGCGCCGACGCAGAGCGGTCAGCGATTCCTGTGCCGCCGCGATCTGCTGTTCGAGGTGAATGCGCTGCAGTTCCAGTGTCTCGATTTCCGACTGCCGGGCGCAAAGAATGCCTTCCTGCTCGACCCGCTCGGAAGCCAGCCGCTCGAGTTCGAGCTGAGCAACGCTCAGGCGTTCGCCTACGCGGGTCATCTCTGCATCGAGCTGTTGCAGCAGGTGGCGCGAGGTCATGGCCTGATGTTCGGCTTCGCGCTTCTCGCCGTCCAGGCGATCGAGCAGGGAAGAGAGGTCCTTGATTTCGCGGCCTAAACTGAGCACGCGCATTTCTTCATCGCGCAGGGCGCGTTCCAGGTCTTCCAGCTGGCGCAAAACTTCGCGCAATTCGCGCTTCATCGAAAGAGGGCCTTCGGAGCGCTGCTTGCCGCCGGTGACGGTCACGTTGTGGAAGCACTCGCCGGCTTGCGAAAGGAAGAAGGCGTCAGGATTTTCGAGCGCCAGGCCACGAGCGACGTGGGCTTGGGGAACGATGTAGCCGTCACGCAGCTTCGGCAGGATCACCTCCAGCGATTTGCCGAAGCCGTCGAGCACGCGGATGGTGTTCTTCAGGGGAACGATCTGCGCCGCGGGGGGAGCGCAGTGCGCGGCTTCGTCGAGCACGAAGGAAAATTTGGCTTGCGAATCTTCGGGATGCACGAGGAAGGTGGCGCGGCCATCGACGCCGGTGCGTAGCATGCGCAAACCTTCGTCGGCGGCGTCCCAGGATTTCACCACGACGTAATTCAGTTCGTCGCGCAGGAAGTCTTCGACGACGCGTTCGTAGCGCGGCTCCACTTCGAGGAAGTCGGCCAGCACGCCAACCGGGGCCAGGCCTCCGTGCATGACGCCGGATTGAAAGAGGCGGCGAACGGATTCGGTCGAATATCCGTGCTCGGCGATGACCGCATCGAGGGAGCCTTTCCTGCCGAGCGCGGTCGCGTACTGGGCGCGGAGGACGTCGAGGTTCGTCTTGCAACGAGTTTCTTCGAGTTTTTTCTGTTCAAGGAGAGGCCGCAGTTGGCTGATCTCTTCCGTGATGCCGCTCATGCGCTGACTGACACTCTCAAATTCGAGGGCGAGTTGGCCGCGCTGCCCTCCGAAGGCGTCGACTTGAGTGTTTGCGTTGGCAATCTCGGTCTGGAGACGGCGGGCGTCGCGGTCGGCACCGGCCAGACGTTCTTCGGCTTGCGCGAGTTGATTACGCAGGCGCGACGCGGAAGAGACCGTGTCGAAAATTGCAACGCGCGATTCTTCCTGCTGGCGCTCGATCTCGGCGAGACCGGCGGCGGCGGCCGCGGCGTCCTGCTGGCAGAGGGCGAGAGCGCTTTGCGCGGCGGCCAGGTCGGCAGCGGCGGATTCGAGAATCTGACGGTTGGATTCGCGTTCGGATTCGAGGGCGGTGAGGCGGTGACGCGCCTGTGCCAATTCGGCCTCGTGGGAGGCGCTCCGAACCAGCAATTCGGCGCAGCGCTCTTGGTTGTGGCGCCGTCGAGCGTGGGCGCGGTCGATTTCGAGGGCGATCTGGCTGATGCGGTCACGGTTGTCGCGCAGTTCGGCGTCGATGGTATAGCCGCGGTGCGTGCGTTCGGCGTGTTCGGCTTCGAGTTGCTGCACGGCCTCGGTATGCTGCTGCATCTTTTCGCTGAGGGCATTGAGCTGCGCGTCGAGTTCGGCGCTCTCCTGCTCGATTGCGGCGAACCGGCTGGCCAGAACCAGGCGCAGCTTGGCGCGCATTTCTTCGCGCAGGCGCGCATAGCGCTCCGCTTTGGAGGCTTGGCGCTTCAGCGAATTCATCTGGCGCGTGACTTCGTCGAAGATGTCGTTGATGCGGGAGAGGTTCAGCTTGGCGTCTTCGAGGCGAGCCTCGGCCAGGCGCTTCTTGGTTTTGAATTTCGTGATTCCCGCGGCTTCTTCGAGAATTGCGCGGCGGTCGGTGGGACGGCTGCTCAGAATCTGACCGATGCGCCCCTGCTCGATGAGCGCGTAGGACTCCGGGCCAAGGCCGGTGCCCATGAACAGTTCCTGGATGTCGCGGAGGCGGCAGAGTTTCCCGTTCAGCAGATATTCGCTGTCGCCGGAGCGAAACAGGCGGCGCGTGACCACGATTTCCCCGGCGCGAAATTGCTGCTGGTTGAACTTGCGGCGGCGGATCTTGAGAACAACGTTCGGAGCAGCGATCCCGATGGACGCGGCGGTCGGCGGCGCGGTAACGTTGTGCGCGGGCAGGGCGAAGATTGGTTCGTCCTCGGGAAAGGCCACGGCGATCGTGTTGACTTTCGAGCGAGGGACTTCGACTTCTTCGCTCTTGCCGGGCTGGGCATCTTCTATCGCTTGGTCGGTGGCGGCGGCAGCTCGGGCGCGGATCGAGGCTTCGTCCCAGTCGTCAGAGATGTTGGATTCGGAAAGATCGTCCCGAATGTCGATCTCGGTGGGCGCGCTGGCGTCGGCGCCGTTGTAGGCTTCGGGGTCGATCAGCGTCAGCGACACTTCGGCCATGCCGGTCGGCTTGCGGTCACGCGTGCCGGCGAAGATGACGTCTTCCATGCGCGAGCCGCGCAGGGTTTTGGCCGATTGCTCGCCCAGCACCCAGGAAATGGCGTCGGAAATGTTTGATTTGCCGCAGCCGTTGGGGCCGATGATCGCCGCCACACCGTCCCCGTGGAACTTGAGTTCGGTGCGGTCGCAGAACGACTTGAACCCGAGAATCTGAAGCCGCTTCAGTTTGAGCAACGTGAACTCCTTACAAAGAGTGGCCAGTTTTCAGTGGCGAAGGGCCGTTCGTTTGGCCTCGCGTTGGCGTGCCGATGGCCGGGGCAGAGGTGTTTACTAAGCGGATGCCTCTCGTTGGTTCGATGCATGACTCGGTTCCTTCCGCGCCAGTTTCCCGCGACATTCTCAGCCCAGGCTGGATAGGGCGGACACAAAGTTAAGCTACTGTAACGGTGAAATTGGGGCGGGGTCAAGCAATATAACACCATATATGGTATGGGCTTAAGACCGACCGCGCTGGGTTGCACACACATTGCAGCAGTTGAATGGTTCTTGGGTAGGAGTAGAAAAGGAGGTGGGAGCGTCGCGAGAGCAAGGTAAGGCTAGCTCAAATCGAAGCAGAAGCAAAGCGAAAATCGCTTCGCCAGGTCTGCGGAAGATGTCTGCGGAAGATGCCTGCGGGCAGATGCTTGCGTAAAGAAGGAAGACGCAGGCGAGCTCGTCCGCGCCACCCCCAACGCCTCGCTGCGCTCGACAGCCGAGGCGGCTGTCCTCCCACAATTCTTTTCCTGGTGCCTAGTTTCCTCCCAGCTTCTCGAAGAATCGGCAGATGGTTTCGATGCCGCGATGGAAGTTGGGAATGTGGAATTTTTCGTTGGGAGCGTGGAGGTTATCGTCGGGCAGGCCGAAGCCCATCATTACGCTGGGAATTTTCAGGACGTCCTGGAAGTCGGTGACAATTGGGATGGAGCCGCCGCTGCGGATGAAGACTGTTTCTTTCTTGAATGTATCGTGCAGGGCTTCAGTGGCGGCTTTGATATAGCGGTTATCGGTACCCACTACGCAGGCCGGGCCCTTGCTCCAGATTTTGATCTTCGTCTCGATGCCTTTGGGTGTCAGCTTCTTCACGAAGGCTGAGTACTTCTTGAAGACGTCGTCCGGATCCTGGTTGGGAACAAGGCGCATGGAAACCTTGGCTTGGGCTTTCGCGGGAATTACGGTTTTGGCGCCAGGGGCGGTGAATCCTCCGGGCATGCCGTGGACTTCGAGCGTAGGGCGCGCCCAGGTGCGGTAGAGAACCGAGTAGCCGGGCTCACCGGTGAGGACCTTCGATCCAACTTCAGTCTTGCGGTAGTGCTCTTCGTTGAAGGGCAGCCGCTTCCAGGCTTTGAGTTCTTCGCGGGACGGAGCCTTGACGCCTTGGTAGAAACCGGGGATCAGGACTTTGCCTTTGGAATCCTTTAGTTTGCCGATGATTTCGATCAAGGCGAAGAAGGGATTCGGAGCGGCGCCGCCGTACATGCCGGAGTGGAGATCGGTCTTGGCGCCGACCGCCAGGATTTCTGTATAGACCAGGCCGCGCAGGCCGACGCACAGCGAGGGAAGATCAGGCGCGAACAGTTCCGTGTCGCAGACCAGGGCGAAATCGGCTTTCAGCTTGGTCTTCTGCTTCCGGATATATGCGGCGATGGATTCGCCACCGACTTCTTCTTCGCCTTCGAAAATGATTTTCACGTTCACCGGCAGTTTTCCGCCGCCGCTCTCAAGGAGAGATTCGAGCGCTTTGACTTCCATCCAGAGCTGACCTTTGTCATCGACGGCGCCGCGGGCGTAGATGTTGTTGTTGCGTTCGGTGGGCTCGAAGGGCGGCGTGTGCCATTCGTCGAGCGGCTCGGCCGGCTGGACGTCGTAGTGGGCGTAGCAGAGGACGGTGGGTTGGCCGGCGGCGTGAAGCCAGTCGGCGTAAATGAGGGGATGTCCCTTGGTGGAGATGACCTCAACATTCTCCATGCCGATGCGGCGCAGTTCGTTGGCCGCGTAGGCCGCGGCTTTTTCTATGTCGGGCTTGTGCTCTTCGAGGGTACTGACGCTGGGGATGCGGAGAAGATCTTTCAGTTCGTTAAGGAAGCGTTGCTGATTATTGCGGGCAAAATCGACTGCGGAGGAAGCCATAGGATGATCCTTTCTCACCACGAGACTAGAACAGTTAGAAATGGCCCGGCTGTGGAAAGGCAACAGTATATCGCGACGAGAATGCGAGATGGGACCGCGACCGAAGCTCGAATCTCATTCAAAATCTTGCGGGAAAGAACGGAACGAGATCGTATGCGGGAGTTTGCCCTTCAATCACGGCTGCCATTACGTCTGCGGTGATGGGAGCGAGAAGGATGCCGTCGCGGAAGTGGCCGGTAGCGACGTAATAACCGGGGGTTGCGGTCGGGCCGAGGATGGGCAGGGCATCGGGAGTTCCGGGACGCAGTCCCGCCCAATCTCCGAGGATTTTGCCGTTGCCGAGCTCGGGGACCAAGTCGAGTGCGACGCGATGGAAGCGCTGCATGGTGGCGATATCAGTGCGTTTGTCGAATCCAGCCTCTTCCACGCTGGCGCCCACCAGGAGGCGTCCGTCGCTACGCGGGATGAGATACACCTCTGGCGAACGGACCACATGGCGGAGCAGGGTAGGCGAGGGCATCAACAGACACAGCATTTGTCCTTTTACCGGGCGCGTGGGAAAGGTGTGAGGCGGGATTTGGCCCGACCACGCTCCGGCACAGTTGACGACTTTGTCCGCGTGGAATGCAGTCTTGATGGTTCTGACTCCGGTGGCGCGGCCATGAGAAACGGTGACGGAGGTGACTTCGTCGCCGGAAGAGAAGTCAATACCGCGACGCTTCGCGGCTTTCCAGGCAGCGGTGCAGAGCGCTCGGGGATCGACGCTGCGTTCTTTCAGATAGAAGGCCAGCCGCTGAGGATCTGCCAGCGCGGGCTCCAGTTCAGCCAGGGGAGCGGGCAACAAGCTGGCAAGGGTGAATCCCGGCCGCTCGTAAACATCCCCCGGAGCAGGCAACACAATAGTCCCATGATCGCGCAGATCGACGTGCATGCCAGATTCGAGCTCGAGCTCGTCCACAAACCCGGGATACAGGCGCGCGCTGGCGGTGGCAAGAGGTTGGAGGACCCCAGGAGTTTCGAGGCCACAGTCGACCAGCATGCCGCCGGCGGCGTTTGAGGCTTCACGGCCGGGCTCTCCGCGCTCGACTACCAAGACAGTGGCCCTGCGTTTTCGCAATGCGAGGGCGAGTGACAGCCCAATGATGCCTGCACCGATAATAATTGTGTCCCAGGTTTTCACCTTGGCATTGTAAAAGAGCGAGCGCAGAAAAGATGTCCTGTTGCATGTTGACCGGCTTGACGCGCCCGTGTTCGGCGAACAGGAAGGGAGATGACAGGAAGAGTTGGGCTGAATAAAATGACTGCATGAACAAGACCTTTGTGAGTGGGATCCTGCTGGCAATGCTTGTGTTGGCGGGGTCAGCGTTGGGGCAAAAAGATTCCGACATTGACCATGAACCGACATCAATTCTTTATTTCCTCGTGATCAAGGACGACAACGGGAAGCCAGTGCGAAATGCTGCGGTCATCATGCATGCCGTGAATGCCAAGGGCAAGCAGGAACGCGGGGACATGGAGTTGAAGACCGATCTGGATGGGAAGACGAATTTTGACGGCATCCCCTATGGCATGCTGCGGGTACAGGTGATCGCCACCGGGTTTCAGACATTTGGGGAGGATTACGACGTGGAGAAGGCGAAAACGGAGATCACGATCAAGCTGAAGCGGCCGCAAGGTCAATATTCCATTTACGACGGCCACGCCAAGGAGCCGAGCTCCCCGCCGAAGCAAGACCCCCCGCCAGATCAAGACAAGAAGCCAAACTAGAGGGCGCGCCCGCATTTTTATAGACGCCAAACCATGCAATCGCGGGCATCGCCGGGTCGCAAGCAGCAAAATACTGTTAACGATTGGGGACGTGATGGACTATTTATTGAAAACTGAACCTTCGACGTATTCGTTCGCAGATTTGCAGGGGGAGAAGACCACGATATGGGATGGAGTGTCGAATCCCGTAGCGTTGAAGAATCTGCGAGGAATGAAGGCCGGCGACCGGCTGGTGATTTATCACACCGGGGATGAGAAGAGCGCGGTAGGGACGGCGTCGGTGGTTTCGGTTGAAGTGTCGGACGCGAAGAACCCACAAGTAAAGATTAAAGTCGGCAGGGCCAACGCCAAACCGGTGACGTTGGCGGAGGCCAAGTCCAATCAATTATTTGCCGAGTCTCCGCTGGCGCGGCAAGGACGATTGAGTGTGGTGCCGTTGACGGAGGCTCAGTATAGATTTCTTACGGGAGATTGACATCCTCCCCGCCCTAAACAGCGGGGATTCCTTCTCAGGCAACGCATGGGCTTAATCTCCCTACGTTAGCGGCTGAAGGCCCTGCCCGAGCCCACTTGTAGCTTTACTGGTTTTTAGACAGAGATCAGCTCCGTCACAGCAGACCTTGAAGTGCGCGGTCTTCAGATCCAGCTAAGGTACGAAGAAGATTTTGCTGTAGCTTCCACAAAAAGGTAAGCCTTATATCCACTCCCTGAACGGAGTGGTTCTAGGCCCAAAAAGGATAAAGTCAAAATCCCTACCCTTCGCAAAGAGCGCGAAGACTGGGGCACCCGGGGCTCGGGCACCCGCTTCATTCTTGTTCTCAGCCTTGTGCTCCGCGATTCTAGTCCGATCCGGTGCGAACTTTACGAAGCGCGGGCGTCGCGGCGGACTAGCCTCGAGTCCAGTAAGTATCCCAGGCCGAGGGCGAAGGGAATGGCGCCGAATGCGCCGACTGCCTGGGCGTCGGGTTCGACTCGGGCGATCATGGTGAAAGTCAGCATGTAGCCGACGGCGCCGGCAATGAGCAAAATCCCAGCGCGGCGGGAGTGAGCCGCTTCCGTGAGATCGGGTTCCATGGGAACGCTGACGCCTCGCTGCATCGCCGCCAGGCGTTCTTCCGTGCGAAGTTTGCGTACGCGATAAAAGGTGTACATGCCCAACACTGCGGTGGGCATTCCGAAAATCATGATGACCGCTGCGAGCCCTGTAAGTCCGTCCACGCTAGTTCTCCTTTTCCTGTTCCTTGTCGGCGCTAAAATCACAGTTCAGAAAAGGTACGGACAACGCGCCGGAAAAGTTCCCCCTTTACCGGCCAACTCGGGCTAGAACGGATGCTTCCAAGCAACTGAAGCTGGACGCACGGCATCTCCCGAGGCGTCCTTCTGGAGATAAAATGACAGCTAGAAACATATACGGATTGCGTTTGCTGGCGGCTGCCGCCTGCCTGGCGCTGCTCTTTGCTGCTTCCGCACTCGGGGCGCAAGAAACCAAGGAAAAGGTAACGGTCGACGACGTGGACCGCAACTTCATGGTCCGGTTGCCGAAGGGCTACGATCCGCAGCAGCACTATCCGGTGGTGATCCTGTTGCATGGCATGAATCAGGATCCGGAAGACATTGAGCGGCTGACTCGCTTCAATGAACTGGCGGATAAGGACGGCATTATGGTTGTATATCCTTCCGCATTGCACGGACGCTGGAATGTGGGGGTTCGGGCAGAAGTACGGCGACCAATGATGTCGCCCGGGAGGGGTGGCCGTCGCGGCGGCGGAGGTTACCCGGGTGGAGGCGGCTACCCGGGCGGCGGCGGAGGTTATCCGGGCGGTGGTGGGGGATATCCTCAGGGCGGCGGACAGCAGCCTCAGGGCGGTCAGCCGGAGGAAAAAAGGGCGGCTCCTGCAGATGACGTCGCTTTCTTCAACCAGATGCTCGACCAGCTCCCGACCAAGTTTTCGGTGGATCCTTCACGAATTTACGCGGCAGGCTTGTCCGAAGGCGGCTTCATGAGCCTGCGTCTGGGATGTGCCTTGGGTGATCGAATTGCAGCGGTTGCTGCAGTGGGCGCGGCGATGCCGAAGACCATGATTTGTCTGCCTCCGCGGCCGGTGCCCCTGGTAATGATCAACGGTACCTCTGACCCGGTCGTTCCTTACGGGGGCGGCACGGAGCACAACCTGAGCCTGGCGATCGTCTCTGTGGAAGATAGCGCTAAGGCCTGGGGGAAGATTGACCGCTGCGAGGAAAAGCCGGAGAAGAGCAAGTTGCCGGCCCGCGAGAAGGGCGGCATGGAAACCAGAGTCGATACCTACACCGGCTGCCAGCAAAATGCTGCGGTGGTTCTTTACAGCGTAAAAGGCGCGGGAAATACCTGGCCGGGCGGAGAGCAATTTGAGGTTGAGAAAACCATCGGGAAGACCAGCCAGGATCTGAACGCGAACGAAATCATGTGGAGCTTTCTGGTCACGAAGAAGCTCGCCAGCCAGAGCGAACCTAAACCGTAGTTTGCGTCGCCGGCCTTTTTCCTGAGGTGGTTGTAAACGTTCCATCCGGTTATTCAGCGGGAGGGAGTAGAAGTCGGTCCAGTGTCCACAAGTTCATGTGTGATTCTGTGTTTGGATTAGCGAGGCTGCGCAAGCCAAGCTCTTCAGTCGAAACAGATTCATGACAATTCTCCAGTGCGATCAAAACTGAGATGGACATGGCCTTTGTTCCGCGACGTTTCCCAAAAATACGCTGCAGGGCTGGACATGGCGGGCACGCGCGCGGGCGGAGAACACCACGGGCACGCGTTGCCATCGAGTGTGGCGCGAAGCGTGGGGGAATTGTCAGTGCCGTGTCAAAAGCGGTTCACTTCTGAATAATCGGCGCCGCTTCTCCTGGTGGAGCTGGGACTTCGGATTCCGTTTACGCGATGGAGTTTCTCAACTCGCGCCGCAGGATTTTGCCGGAAGCAGTCTTCGGAATGGCATCCACGAAATGGACTGCGCGGGGTTGTTTGTAAGGTGTGAGGCGGTCGGCGACGAAGGCGCAGAGCTCTTCCCCTAGCTTTTGGCTCTCCATAAATCCGTCGCGCAAGGCCACGAAGGCAACCGGAATTTCTCCCGCCGCAGCGTCGGGCCGGCCAATCACGCCGCATTCTTTCACGGCTTCGTGTTCCAGCAGAACGGCTTCAACTTCGGCCGGAGCTACGGGGAAGCCCTTGTACTTGAGCATTTCTTTGCGGCGGTCGACGACGCGATAGAAGCCTTCCCGGTCGCGAGTGACAATATCTCCCGACCAGAACCATCCGTCACGCAAAACCTCGGCGGTGGCTTGCGGTTCCTTCCAGTAGCCCAGCATGAATTGCGGACCGCGCATGACGAGTTCTCCGGGCTGGCCGGAGGGCGCTTCCGTCAAATCCTCGGGAGTGTCGCCGGGATCGATATCGGACTGCGACAACACCCGGCAGTCGGTGTGGGCGACGGGATGGCCGATGGAGTCGGGACGATAGAGCTCTGGTTCGAGAAAGCCGATGTGGGTGACGGGCGAGGCCTCGGTCATACCGTATCCCTGGCACAGCAGAATGTCGGTAAGAGCTGTGAAGCGGCGAGCAAGATCTGGTGCGAGCGGCGCAGCTCCGGATTTGACCCACTGAACTTGATGATCGCGAGGAAACTGTCCGGCCTCGACCGCCTGACAAAGTGCGTTAATCGCGGGCGGCACCAGAGGCATCATGGTGATCGCTTCCTCGATGAGGAGCTTGGTCAGCATGGGCACGTTGAACCGCGGCAGCAGAACAAGCTTTGCCCCCAGCAGCAATGCGGGATTCAGAATTACATTCAGGCCGTAGATGTGGTAGAGCGGAAGACAGCAGAGAATATTGTCGCAAGACTTCAGCGGCGTCGCATTGGGACCGAGAAACTGATATACATTCGCCACCAGGTTGTAGTGTGAGAGCATGACACCCTTCGGCAGACCGGTGGTGCCGCTCGAGTAAGGAAGTGCGGCGAGAGTTTTTTCGGAGGATTGTTCGGGCTGGCGAGAAACGGCGGTCCCAGGATTGAGCAGGCGAGCGAACGTCTCGGCTCCGGCGGCTGGCTGGCGTGTCGTATAGACGCTGCGGAGATTGGGCAATCCGGCGAGGTTGATGCCCTCGATATGTCCTCCATCCGTAATTAAAAGGACGGCGCCGGAGTTCTCCAGTTGATAGCGAAGTTCACGTTCGCGGTAGCTCGGATTCGACAGTGTGGGGATCGCTCCCGCCAGCGTGGCGGCGTGGTAGGCGGCACAGAACTCCCAGGAGTTCGCGAGGTGGATGGCGACCAGCTCTCCAGGCCTGACGCCTGCAGCGATCAGGCCGCGGGCCACGGACTCGACGGTGTCGCCGTATTCGGCGTAGGTCAGGCGGCGTCCACAGGAACTGTCCACCAACGCCGTCTTCTCCGCGTTGCGGCGGCAGGAGTCGAGCACAAGATCGTGCACAAACAGGTTGTGGGGATCAGCGTAGAGTTGCCTTTGCAACATGCCGGGAGAGATTGTAATGGAAAAAGCCAGATTCGATCGAAACCGTCCCGCGCAATCGTCGCTAGCTGGCCAGCTTCCGCAGGAACTCCTGCTCGTCCATGCGGTACTTGAAGGCCTTGCGGCCATCAATAAAGACCACTGGAACTTCGTCGTTGAACTTGCGGCGAAGCTCGGAGTCAGAGTCAACGTCGACGTCTTGCCAGGTGAAACCTCCACGCCGCGAAAGCTTGGACAAACTCTCTTTGACCACTTCACACAAGTGGCACCCTTTACGGGAATAGACCACGACGTTTCGCGAATCTGGCATGCGGGAGAAATTCTATCGCTGGGAAAGCGGCTTTTTCCAGTAACAAAGCAAAACCGGAGGCCATGGCGCTGGGGCCCGGGTCTGATGGCTGGACCGCCAGTCATGCCAGGAAAGCCGCAGGGGGCGAAATCCTTACTCCGCGCTCCATCCGACCGTAAGGATTAGAATCGCTCCATGCCTGATCTTTCATCCAAGCCCCTTCAGGGAAAGACCGCGCTAGTTACCGGTGCCGCCCGACGGCTGGGACGAGCCTCGGCCCTGGCGCTGGCTGCGGCGGGTGCGGACGTGGCCATTACCTTCCGCCATTCGGCGCGCGAAGCGCGGGCGACGGTCGTGGATCTGTCCGGGTCGGGCGTGCGGGCCTTCGCGCTGCGCTGCGACGTGACTGACGAGGCCAGCGTTCGCGCCATGATGAAGGACGCTGGGCGCGAATTGGGCGGCATCGATATCCTGGTCAACAACGCGGCGAACTACGAAGCGGTGGAGTTCGAACGGCTGACCGTGAGGCAATGGGATGCGATGTTCGCCTCCAATACGCGAGGACCGTTTCTGGTATCGCGCGAAGCTCTGAAGTGGCTACGGCGGAAACGCGGGAATAGGTCGGTGGAAGCGAAGATCATCAATATGGGATCGCTCGGGGGGCTGAAGCCTTGGACAACCCACGCTCACTATTGCTCATCGAAGGCAGCCCTGCACATGCTGACGAAGGTCATGGCCAAGGCGCTGGCGCCGGAGATTGCGGTGAATGCGATCGCACCGGGCATGATCGATCTGGGAGAGAAATCCGCCGCGGCCTTCATGCGGCGCATGGCCAAGCAGACACCGATGCGGCGCAACGGGCGCGCCGATGAAATTGCCGAGGCCGTGTTATTCTTCGCGACTGCCCCGCAATTTATTACCGGGCAAATTCTGACCGTGGACGGAGGACTTGGTCTGTAGCGAGTCCCTAAGCCTCGGCGGAGGTTGGATCGATCACCAGTTTGACTTCGGAAACGCGATTGGCGGGGAATCCGCCCTGTTTGGCATGCTCGCGAACCGTTTCCTCGTTGGGAGCAATGTAAACGCAATAAATTTTGTCCTGAGTGACGTAGCTGTGCAACCACTGGATCTTCGGACCCAGATTCTTCAGCACGCTGCAGGATTTCTGCGAAATGGCGAGGACCTGTTCCGGGCTCGAATCGCCGATGCCGGGGATGTCGCGCTCGATGACGTACTTGGGCATCTCTTCTCTTCTCCTGTCCTGACGGGTTGGCAGCGCCGCTGTGTTCTCTGCCGGGCAGAGATTTTAGGCGATGAGGCAAGAAATAGCCAATGCTGCGGGCTCGCGGTATATTGGGGCGAATGAAGAAATCGAAAGCCAGACTATTCCCGGCAGCCTCGCCACAGCGCACCTCTTCTCTTTCGCCTTATGGTTCGGGCGCCGCCGCAGGTCCGCGCATTGCCGTGGTCATCATGGCGGCAGGCAAGGGAACCAGGCTGAAATCGCAACTTCCTAAAGTGTTACATGAAGTCGGCGGAAAGCCGCTGCTGGAGCATGTGATCCGCGCCGCCGGGCGCATGGTACCGACGCAGGATGTGTACGCGATTATCGGGCACGAGGCGGACCGCGTCCGGGCTGCGATGGAGCACACGGGCGTCAACTTCGTGCTGCAGTCCGAACAGCATGGCACCGGCCATGCGCTCATGATGGCCCGCGAGGCGCTAGAGGGATACGACCACGTGCTCGTGCTCTCAGGAGACGCTCCCCTGATTACGCCGGAAACCATTGGACGGCTGCGCAATTTCCATCTGGAAGAGCAGGCAGCGATGACACTGCTGAGCGCTGACCTGGAGCATCCGACCGGCTATGGCCGGGTGCTGCGGAAGTCTGCGCGAGGCGCCGATGTGCTGGCGATCGTCGAAGAGAAAGCTGCGAGCGCGGCGCAGAAAAAAATCCGCGAAATTAATTCCGGTTTCTATGTTTTTGCCGTGAAAGAGCTTTACCGAAATATTGGGCAGCTCTCCACGGCCAATGCGCACGGTGAGTATTACCTGACCGACATGGCTGCTGTGCTGCGCCAGGCGCGGCAACGCGTGGTGGCCTTCAAGACGGCGGACGCGATCGAAGTGCTAGGCGGGAATACGCGCTTCGAACTGGCGGCCATTGACGAGCAGATGCGTCTCGCGAAATGCCGCCAATTGATGGCCGACGGCGTCACCGTGTTTTCTCCGGCATCGTGTGTGATCGATCCCGACGTGGAAATCGCGCCTGACACGGTGATCGAGCCCTACGTACAGCTGCTGGGGAAGACGCGGATTGGCAGCGCTTCCCGCGTTCGGTCCTATTGCGTGATTCAGGATTCGGAAATCGGAGAGGGTGTAACGGTTCTGCCGGGATGCGTGATGAACGATGCCAGGATCGCCGCGGGAGCAACCGTGGGGCCGTACTCGCATCTGCGCCCGGGCAGCCAGATCGGCGAAGGCGCGCATGTGGGAAACTTTGTCGAGACCAAAAAGATGAAGCTCGGCAAAGGATCGAAGGCGAATCACCTGACGTATCTGGGCGACGCGGAGATCGGCGCGGGCGTGAACATCGGCGCCGGGACGATCACTTGTAACTACGACGGCGCCCACAAACACAAGACCATAATTGAGGATGGAGTGTTCATCGGCAGCGACAGCACGCTGGTGGCGCCGGTTCGTGTAGGCAGAGGCGCCTATGTCGGGGCGGCATCGTGCATTACCGACGATGTCCCCGAGGATGCACTGGCGGTTGCACGTGCTCGGCAAATTGTGAAGAAAGGGTGGGCGGAAGAAAGGCGGGCGGCACGAAAGAAGTGAGGCCATCACCGCAGGCTTTCGTAGCAAGAGCACTGCGACCGCGACGTCGGATTCCTGCGGCCAGGGGCACTTCCACCGCCCGAGCCGGGGATCAGGTTTTCATCTCCCCCTGGAAACTTTCTGAAGGCTCGGGGGGTGAAGACTCTTTGCGTTTCACCGGCTGGGGCGGGTCCTAGCTCAGGTATAGCTAGTTCCTAACGTCGGCCAGCAGGCGCTCGATCTCAGCCCCCAGCGCCGCCGTCAAGGGGAGAAACGGCAGGCGCGAGGGGCCGCCGTAGTAGCCGTTGAAGTCCATGCCATGTTTTACGCCCGGCACCCCGAGATCGCCGACTAGGCGCTGCGCGGCCTTGGCGATTCGTTCCTGTTTCAGGCGTGCCAACTCGGCGTCGCCTTCTTTCCAGGCAGCGTAAATTTCATAGCAGGCGGTGGGCGCCGGGCAGGCAAAGGCGAGGATGGCTCCCACCGCACCGGCGTCCAGCGAGGGCTGCAGTTTCTGCGCCGCACCCACCAGCACCTGGAATCCGACTTCTTTCTGGCGCGTCTTCATATTGCCTACTACGGTCACGGCCGAGGAAGACGCCGGCGAGGGAGCCTTCGTCTCGGTCGCGCCCGCTAAGGCTCCAATCGAGACCAATTCCCCACCTTCCGTGCCGGATCGAGGACTCGCGGCGGCCAGCATTCGAGGGGTGACCGGGTCGAAGGTTTCGCTGACCGCAGCGCTCCGCCGGATGTGGCGAGTGCCTGCGACCATCTGGCGCACTTTCTCCACATCGCCGCTCGACTCCTTGATGCCGATCAGGTTGGGATGGCCGGCTAACTCCATCACCACTTCGGCGGGAATGTCGTACCCGGTGGCCTGCGGGATGTTGTAAATAATCACCGGCAACGGCGAGCGATCAGCCACGGTGCGGTAAAAAGCGAGAATGTTGGCCGTCTGCATCTGCTTTTTGTAGTAGTGCGGGGTGCGTATCATGGCGATGTCGTAACCGAGTTCGGCGGCGTATTCGGTCAGACGCAGCGTCTCGAGGGCTGATTCGATGCCCGTGCCGGCGACCATCACTTTGTGGGGCGCCGCGGCCTCCCGTGCGACGCGCAGCACGTCGCGCCGCTCCTGATCCGAGAGCAGGACTGCCTCTCCGGTCGAGCCGAGCACGACGATGCCCGTTACCGGCGTGCGCGAATAGCGCTCCACGTTGGATTCGAGCTTCTTGAAATACACGTTGCCGTCAGGGTAGAACGGCGTGGTGATGGGAGGAAAAATTCCGTGTAGCAACATGAGATTCCTGTCTTTCGTGGACGACCTGCTCCATTTTATCTTTATCCGGTGGAGCGTAAAACCCCGTCCTTCAGGGGGGGATATAAGCGACTTAGCTGGGAGTCTTTCGCTGGTCAACGTACTTTTTGAGGATGCTGATTGGAGCTCCACCCCAAGAAGCTGCGAAGTAGGAGGGCGACCACAGAGCGCGCTTCCAATACTGCTTCCTCAAATCAGGCCGTTCCTGTCTGAGCATTCGGCTGGACCCGCCTTTCAGAGAGTTGACCAGGGAAGGCACCGAGACTTTAGGCGGGTATTGGATCAGCAGATGGACGTGGTTGTCTTCTCCCCGCCATCTCGGCCAGCCCCGATGCCAGGAGAATCCGCTTCGTCGAGGATCTTTTGCCCCAACCATCGGAGGCGAGGGAGCTGGCGGGAGGCGCAGACTCGCTCCCGGGGGGTCCATCGAAGTTTACCTAGCGGCGATTCACCATTCGGTCTGCATGCAGGTGCTGCAGCGCCCGCACATTCACTTGTCCCCGCTGCAAGGCTTCGATGCCTTCAGCTGCGGCGCGGGCTGCAGCCAGCGTCGTGATGGTTGGGATGCGCGCGGTCACGGCCGCACGGCGAATCGCTTTTTCGTCGAACCAGGGCTCAAGTCCGGTGGGCGTGTTGATGATGAGCTGAATGCGCTGACCTTTAATGAAGTCGACCACGTTGGGTCGTCCTTCTTTGACTTTGTAGACGCGCTCCACATTCATGCCGGCGGTTTCGATCACGTCGGCGGTGCCGGTCGTGGCCACCAGCTTGAATCCCATATCCACAAACTTCCGGGCAACTTGCGCGACGTGCCGCTTGTCATGGTCGGTCACACTGATGAAGATGGCACCCTGGGTGGGTAACTTTTGTCCCGCGGCGAGTTGCGCCTTGGCAAATGCTTCGCCGAAATTGTCGGCCACACCCATCACTTCGCCCGTCGATTTCATCTCGGGGCCGAGCACGGTGTCAACGCCGGGAAACTTGTTCCAGGGGAACACGGGAGACTTCACGTAGTAGTGGCTGCCCGTGTCCAGGTCGGCGCGGCGCTCGATGAACGCCGGCAAAAACTCGCGCAGCTTGCGGCCGGTCATGAGCCGCGCCGCAATTTTTGCCAGGGGGACGCCGGTTGCCTTGGAAACGAAAGGCACGGTCCGCGAAGCTCGCGGGTTTACTTCGAGCACATAGACCTTGTCGCCGTCAGCGCCATTCGCGCCGCCGTCTCCGCGCGGGATGGCGAACTGAATGTTCATCAGCCCCACGACTTTCAGGGCGCGCGCCAGCCTGAAGGTGTAGTCGCGCATGCGCTCCAGCAGCGGCTGCGGAATATCCACCGCAGGCAACACGCACGAAGAATCGCCGGAGTGAATGCCGGCCTCTTCGATGTGCTGCATGATCCCGCCGATCACAACGTCTTCGCCGTCGGACAGTGCATCAACGTCCACTTCAATCGCGTCTTCCAAGAAGTGGTCGATTAGCACCGGGCGATCGTGCGAGTACTCTACCGCCTCTTTCATGTAGCGAACGATCGACTCTTCGTCGTAGGTAATGACCATGGCGCGGCCCCCGAGCACGTAGGAAGGCCGCACCAGCACCGGATATCCGATGCGCCGCGCCCCTTGGATGGCCTCCTCGATCGAGGTGGCCATGACGCCGGGGGCCTGTGGAATCTGCAGCTCTTCGAGCAATTTATTGAAGTGTTTGCGGTCTTCCGCCAGATCGATCGATTCGGGCGAGGTGCCGATGATCTTTACTCCCGCGGCCTTCAGCGGCAACGCCAGGTTGAGCGGAGTCTGCCCCCCGAACTGCACGATCACGCCCACCGGCGCGCCCTTGGAAGTTTCGTGCTGGTAGATCGCCCAGACATCTTCAAAAGTCAGCGGCTCGAAGTAAAGCCGGTCGCTGGTATCGTAGTCTGTCGAGACGGTCTCAGGATTGCAATTGATCATGATCGTCTCATAGCCGTCGTCGCGCAGCGCGAATGAAGCGTGGCAGCAGCAATAGTCGAACTCGATACCCTGCCCGATGCGATTGGGACCACTGCCGAGAATGATCACTTTCTTTTTGTCGGTAGGCGCCGCCTCGTCCTCATCTTCGTAGGTCGAATAAAGGTAGGGCGTGAAGCTTTCAAATTCGGCTGCGCAAGTGTCGACGCGTTTATAGACCGGCATCACGCCGTGCTTCTTGCGCAGGTGCCGGATTTTCTCTTGTCCTTCGAGTCGCCAGACTTGCGCCAGCCGCCCGTCGGAGAATCCCATGCGCTTGGATTCGCGCAGCACTTCCCGGGGAATCGACTCAATGGGATGCTTTTCCAATTCCAGTTGCTGGTCGTTAATTTCCTTCAACTGATAAAGGAACCACGGATCCATTGAAGTCATCTTCGCGATCTGCTTTACCGTGTGTCCCTGGCGCAGCGCGTATTGCACATAGGCGAGCCGCTCCGGGTGCGGCGTCACCAGGCGCTGGGTCAGAATCTTTGGTTCGATCTTGTCGCCCCCCACGCGCTTGCCGGTGTCGAGCGAGCGGATGCCCTTCATGAGCGCTTCCTTGAAGGTGCGTCCGATGGCCATCACTTCGCCCACCGATTTCATCTGCGGGCCCAGCGTATCGTCGGCGCCGGGAAATTTTTCGAACTGCCACTTGGGAATTTTCACGACGACATAGTCCAGGGTCGGTTCGAAACAGGCCGGAGTCTTGCGCGTGATGTCGTTGGGAATCTCGTCGAGGGTATAGCCGACAGCCAGTTTGGCCGCAATCTTCGCGATGGGAAATCCGGTGGCTTTCGACGCCAGTGCGGACGAGCGCGAGACCCGCGGGTTCATTTCGATCACCACCATGCGCCCGGTTTCTGGATTCACCCCGAACTGAATGTTTGAACCGCCAGTGTCGACGCCGATCTCGCGGATCACCGCGATTGAGGCATCGCGCATGGCCTGGTACTCGCGGTCGGTGAGCGTTTGCGCCGGAGCGACTGTGATCGAATCGCCGGTGTGCACACCCATGGGATCGAAGTTCTCAATCGAGCAGATGATGATGACGTTGTCTCGGGTGTCACGCATCACCTCCAGCTCAAATTCTTTCCAGCCCAGCACCGACTCTTCAATCAGCGCCTCGCGTACGGGAGAGAAATCGAGACCGCGGCTAAGAACTTCGAGCATTTCTTCGCGGTTGTAGGCGATGCCGCCGCCCGAGCCACCCAGGGTAAACGAGGGGCGGATGATTACCGGGAATCCGATCTTGCCGGCGAACTCGATGCCATCTTTGGTGTTGTTCACCAGGGCCGACTTGGGCACGTCGAGCCCGATGCGCTGCATGGCGTCTTTGAAAAAGAGGCGGTCTTCGGCTTTCTTGATCGCAGCGACGCTCGCGCCGATCAGGAATGCGTTGTACTTTTCCAGGACGCCGCCATCGGAAAGTTCGATGGCCAGATTCAAAGCGGTCTGTCCGCCGACGGTCGGCAGGACGGCAAAACCCGCGCCCGGCGACATTTCCCGCTCAATGCGGATAATCTCTTCCAGGTACTCCAACGTGAGCGGCTCGATGTAGGTGCGATCGGCTGATTCCGGGTCGGTCATGATCGTGGCCGGGTTCGAGTTCGCCAGGATGACTTCGTAGCCCTCGGACTTGAGCGCCTTGCAGGCCTGCGTGCCGGAGTAGTCGAACTCCGCCGACTGCCCGATGATGATAGGGCCGGAGCCGAGGATCAGGATCTTTTGAATGTCAGTGCGTTTCGGCATTTATGCGATCTGGTTCTTATCGTGGCTTAGCATTGTCTGGTCGCTGGCGACGGGTTGGCCTGGAAAAGGCGCGCCTCCAGATCCAGATAATGACAGATAGTGTCGAGGAGAAGCCGCGCCCGGTCTTCAGCCGGAAAAAGGAATCGTCGGCCCCAGCTAGCTGAGGTAATCCTATCGGTGTGGCCCGGGTTTGTGACGGGTTCTCTGGCCAGTCTCACAGCGGTACCTCGGCGGCTCAAGCCGCCAATCTTCAGTCGCATCTTGGGGCGCGCCCGAAAGGCGCGCCTTGGCAAAACTTTGTATGCGCAAGAATTCTTTGCGCCCAAGCAATCACCCCTTCCACTCCTCCATCATCTTCGTGAATTCCTTGAACAGATAATGCGAATCGTGCGGCCCGGGCGCGGCTTCCGGATGATACTGCACGGTGAACAAAGGCAAATTCCGGTGCCGCAGGCCTTCGAGCGTCTGGTCGTTCAGATCGATGTGGGTCAGCTCGACTTCACTCTCGGCCAGCGAGTCGGGGTCAACCGCGAAATTATGGTTATGCGCCGTAATCTCGATCTTGCCGGTCCTTAACTGTTTCACGGGATGGTTCCCGCCGTGGTGTCCGAACTTCAACTTGAACGTCTTGCCGCCGAGCGCAATGCCGACGAGTTGATGGCCAAGGCAGATGCCGAAGATTGGCTGCCGTCCCATGAGTCTGCGAATCGAATCCACCGCATAGGTGCAGGGCTCGGGATCGCCGGGACCGTTGGAGAGAAAAACTCCATCCGGCTTTAAGGCGAGCACATCCTCCGCCGGAGTCTGCGCCGGGACGACCGTCACCTTGCAGCCCTCGCCGCGAAGCTTGCGCAAAATGTTCTGCTTGATGCCGAAGTCGTAGGCAACCACATGAAATCGCGGCGGCTCATCTTTCACTCCGACCACGGCCACTGGTTCGTGCGAGCGCTCGCCCACCTCCCACACGTACGGGCGCTTGGTGCTGACTTCTTTTGCCAGATCCATTCCGTCCATTTTGGGGATCGATCGCGCCTTGGCAATCAACTTGTCGGCATCGCTGCCGATGGTCGAGATTACTCCGCGCATCACGCCGTGGTCGCGCAAATGCCGCACCAGTGCCCGCGTGTCGATGTCGGACAACACGGGCACCTTGAACTGCTCCAAATATTCTTCGGCCACCTGCTGCGAACGCCAGTTCGAGCTCACGCGTGAGAACTCGCGCACGATCAGCCCTTCAATCCACGGGCGCGTGGCTTCGTTGTCTTCCTGGTTGGTGCCGTAATTGCCGATTTCGGGGTTGGTCAGGACAACGATCTGGCCCGAGTAGGAGGGGTCGGTGAAAATTTCCTGGTAGCCAGTGATGGACGTATTAAAAACGACTTCGCCGTAGCATTCGCCTTTGGCGCCGTAGCCTTTGCCTCGGAAGACTCGCCCGTCTTCCAGCGCAAGGATAGCCTGCATTCTCGCTCCGGTGAGTGGATTTTCAGAATCTTATCAGGGAATAACGCGGCGGCCAAGAGCGGAAACAGAAATCGCGAAACAAATTCATGGCTGCGAGAGATGGGCTCATCTGTCCGGACGATCGCGACCCTCCGCAAGACGCCGCGGGATGCACGGACGGCCTACCTTACGCGTCCGAGCTTGTCCATGGGCCAGTAGCCGAACACGGCCTTGCCGTAAATGAAGCTCTGGTTGACCGGGCCGAAATCGCGGCTGTCGTTCGACATGGAGCGATGGTCGCCCAGCACGAAGAACGAACTTTCCGGAACCGTGGTATCGGGATACGAGCGGGAATCGGTATAGGCAGGCGGAACATAGTCTTCGGCCAGCGCCTGGTCGTTCACATAGACTTGGCCGCCGTCGATGCGAATGCGGTCGCCCGCCATTCCGATCACCCGTTTGATGTAGCTCTTGGTCGGATCACGCGGATAGCGGAACACAACAATATCCCCGCGCTCAATCGGTTCCAGCCGATACACAAACTTATTGACGAAGATCCGCTCCTGATCTTCGAGCGAGGGCATCATGCTGGTTCCCTCCACTTTCACCGGCTGGTACAGGAAGATGATGATGAAGGCGGAGATCGCCAGTGAAATGATGAGATCGCGGATCCATACTCCGATTCCGCTCCCCAGGCGAGCGGGAACGATCGGCACCGGCTCAGCGGCGGCGATGGCACAAGGCGTGGGTACCTCTGCCTTGCCGGCTAGACCTGGATCTGAAAATTTTCCTGCCATGCATTCCTATTGTATACAGAACGCTGCTTGCGAGCAGCGGGTTGCGTACGCTTCTACCGGAGTAGGTACCTAGCCCCTTGGACGCGCTTCCGATCCTCGTTGGCCACAGGTTACAATGAATCTACGCGAGGAATGTATGACACGCTCTTCATCCAAAGATAAGTTCATCTACCGCAGTCTCACTGTGGTCTTTCTCTTCCTGGTGACGACTCTAAGCATGTCGGCCGAATGGGCCTCGCTGCCGGAAGAAGGAGGCGTCCCGGCCTATAACGCCGGGCCTCCGCCGAAAGGTACGAAGTTGCCTCCCATCCTGACCAAAGCCGACCTGTGGGGAGCGGACGCGCAGAATGCATACCAGACTCACGCCTACGAACTGGCGGCGAAAATTCCGAACGTGCTCCACCAGCAGCCCTGCTATTGCTATTGCGACCGCATGGGCCACAACAGCCTGCACAGCTGCTTCGAGAACACGCACGGGGCGCAGTGCGCCACCTGTCTGAAAGAGCTTTACTATTCTTACCAGCAGCATCAGAAGGGCAAGACCGCGGCGCAAATCCGGGCGGGCATCATTAAGGGAGAGTGGAAGCAGATCGATCTGCTGTCGGCCTCGGCGATGAATTGATGAATTAACGAGCGGCGGTTGCAAGGACCTAACTACCTACTACCCAGCCCGGCGACTTCCCAAAAAACTGGAAGTCATTGCAGGGACGCAACTTCGACACCCAGTGGCCGATGTATTGCTTAAGAGTACAGAGCATCGAGATGTCCGTTAGCGGTTACTCATAGCCAAACTGGACCTCAACCCACTGTTTGGGCGATACTTTATTGCTCGGCTAGAATGCAGGATTCCAAGGAGATCCCCATTACCAAGAGCACAGGAAGAGTTTTGCACATGGCTCAGAAACCTACGGCGAAAAAGACTGTGGCGGAAGATCCGCGTTACACCCAGGCTCTGCAGAGCTACGAAACCGGACTGCGCGCCATGCAGGAGCATAAATTCGACAAAGCTAAGCCTCATTTTCAAAAGGTGGCTGCCGGTCCCAGCAAAGAACTGACCGACCGCGCCAACGTTCACCTTAGCATCTGTAATCAGCACCTGGAGCGATCGACGGCCACGCAGTTCAAGACCGCCGAAGAGCACTTTGACTACGCCGTGTCGTTGATGAATGTTGGCGACTACGTCACCGCCCGCGAGCATCTGGAAAAGCTGCTCAAGCAAAATGCCAAGGCTGATTATGTGGTCTACGGTCTGGCTGCGCTCGACTGTCTAACCGGCCATGCCGAGGACTCGCTGAAGCATCTGGACGAGGCCCTTCGCTTGAACGCCCATCTGCGGTTCCAGGCGCGCAATGATTCCGACTTCCAGAATCTTGCAGAGGATCCGCGCTTTACGGAATTGCTTTATCCGGATCCCGGCTCGGAATTGGGCTCGGACGGTGACCTCGGCGAAGAAGAAGAGCCTACCTAGCCCCGCACACTTCGATGGAAACCAAAACCGCCGAGCCCCGACTATCGGAGAAGACCGCGCGCGAGCCCGGTCTTCGCTTCGTCGCTATTGGCGGCGGCACCGGGCTTTCCACTCTGCTCAAGGGGCTGAAGCGTTTCGTACTCTGGCCATCGGAGGTTCCTGCGCAGTCGGATTCCCCGTTCATCGGCGATCTTAGCGCCGTGGTCACGGTCAGCGACGACGGCGGCTCAAGTGGACGCCTGCGGAAAGAACTCAACATGCTTCCCCCGGGGGATATCCGCAACTGCATCGTTGCCCTCAGCGAAGATGAAGCTCTACTTTCCAAGCTTTTCCGTCACCGCTTCGAAAAAGGCTCGGGACTGGAAGGCCACAGCTTCGGGAATTTATTTCTTGCGGCACTCACTTCTCTGACTTCAGATTTTTCCGAAGCCGTGCGACTCTCTTCCGAGATTCTCCTAACCCGGGGCCATATTTATCCCGCGACGACGTCAAGCATCGAATTGGAAACACTCATGGAAGACGGCAGACGCGTGCGCGGCGAAACCAACATCACCGCCAGCAACGGACGCATCCGGGAACTGTTTCTAGTCCCACCCGACGTGGGACCCATGCCGCAGACTCTGGAGGCCATCGCCCACGCCGACATGATCACAATCGGTCCGGGATCTTTGTTCACCAGTCTGATCCCGAACTTGCTGGTGCGTGGCATTGCGCCGGCAATTGTCGAATCGCCCGCCACCAAAGTTTACATCTGCAACCTGATGACGCAGGCCAACGAAAGCTTGGGGCTGACCGCTGCCGACCATATTCGCGCGCTGAACAGCCACGCACAAAAACAAATCTTCGACTACGCTCTGCTCAATCGAACTCCTGCTTCCGCCGAACTGCAAGCAAAGTACGCCAGCGAAGGCGCCTGCCAGATCGTTAATGATCTGGCCGCCATCGAAGCGCTCGGCGTGATTCCCGTTCTCGGGGACTATTTGGAAGAGGCCGCGGTCGCGCGCCACAACACCTCGCGCGTGGCCCGCGACCTGATGCATCTGGTGGCGAATCAGCCGTGACAGGTCCCCGCCCCGCCTAGGCCAAACCACGACCCACGCAAACCGGCGGGACCCTACGCCGCGGCCGCTTCTCACCCTACTTTGCGGGGGAAGGCTGTTCAGTGATCAGAATGTCCCACGAAATACCGTGAATTTCACAGACCAGGCTGCCCTCGGTGTACACATTCTCGGCGTTGGACACAACGTCAGTGTCGAATTGCGTTACATGCACCACTCCAATGCAGGATTAGCGACGCCGAATCCGGGCGTCAATACCGTGCAAGTGCGGCTGGGCCTGGGGCGATTTCTCGGCCGAGCCAGCCATCGATAAGTCAACGTTGGTCAAATCAACGCTGGTTGAGTCGACCTTGTTCGGCGAACTGAAGCAGATTGGTTTCGCGACCAGCGCCGGTCTGCGCGCGACGCATGCATTTGGCCGTGATGGCAACGCCGCATCGATAGAATCCTGACTTTCGATTCTCTGTTCGAGGGGTTTTGCGGGAATTGCGCGCCTGTCAGGCCTGTCATGGCCACCTCAGCCGGCGGAACCGGGAATCGGTGGCAAGGACAGTTGCGGCGCTGGCGTGAGGCGGCTATTCTTCTCCCTTATGTCCACGCTCGTCGAATGCGTTCCTAATTTTTCCGAAGGCCGCGACAAATCGAAAATTGACGCCATCGTCGATGCCATGACGATGCCCGGCGTCTACCTGCTCGACCGCGAGATGGACTCCGACCACAATCGCTGTGTCATTACTCTGGCCGGCGAGCGCGAAGCGATTCAGGAGGCCGCCGTCCGCGGCGTGGGCAAGGCTTCTGAGCTCATTGACCTCAACCTGCACAGGGGCGCGCATCCGCGGATGGGAGCGACCGACGTAGTGCCCTTCATTCCCATCGACGGCGTCACCATTGAGGACTGCGTGGCCATGGCCTGTCACGCCGGGGAGGAGATCTGGAAGCGCTACCGGATTCCCGTGTATCTCTACGAATCCGCCGCCAGAATTCCCGAACGCCAGGGCTTGGAAAACATTCGGCGCGGCCAGTTTGAAGGACTTCGCGCCGAGATCGCCACCAACCCCGCGCGCTGTCCTGACTTTGGCGAGCCCTGCCTACATCCCACAGCCGGGGCGACGGTGGTCGGAGCGCGCAAATTCCTGATCGCGTATAACGTGTTCCTCAACACGCCCGATGTTGACGTCGCCAAGAAGATTGCTAAAGCCGTGCGCTTCTCAAGCGGCGGAATGCGCTTCGTGAAGGGCGCTGGTTTTCTGGTGCGCGGTCTAGCCCAAGTCTCGATGAACCTTACCGACTTCGAGCAAACTCCGGTGCACCGCGTGTTTGAGATGGTCAAACGCGAGGCCGCCCGCTATGGCGTCGCGCCGGTGTCGAGTGAGATCGTTGGACTGGTCCCGAAGAAAGCTTTGGAGCAAGCCGCCGAGTGGTTCCTGCAGGTGGAGAATTTCGATTCGTCGCTGATTCTGGAAAACCGTCTGACGGCGGTCATGAGCGGGAAAATGGCCGTCGGCGGCCTGCGCGCGGGAGTCGAACCTTTCATCGAACAACTCGCAGCCCCCACGGCCACGCCCGGAGGTGGCAGCGCCTCCGCCGCGGCGGCAGCCATGGCCGCGGGCCTAGCCACCATGGTCGCCTCCCTGTCGCGCGGCAGAAAGGCCTATCTGCAATACGAGTCGCAACTCAGCGCGGCCATAGTGGGTCTCACGCCGCTTCGCGAAGAACTGAAGGCTGCCGTCGACGCCGACGCCGCATCCTACGACTCTGTCATGAAGGCGTACAAGCAAGCTAAGGCCGCTAGGGATGAAAAGTCCGGCCAGGTCATGATCGAAGAGGCCCTCAAAGGCGCCACCAACATTCCGCTGGGCGTTGCTGAAAAAGCCCACGAAATCGCACAAATCGTGAAGTCGCTCGAGCCCATTACGAACCCGCACATGAAATCGGATTTGACGACGGCTCTGGCGTTGGCTCATGCGGCCATTACCGGTGCGTTAGCCAATGTAGAGATCAATCTGGCTTCGCTGAAAGATCAGGCGTTTGCGGCGGAAGTGCGCAAGCGCAGTGCCGCCCTCTCGTAGAGACGTTGCTGACCAACGTCTTTTTCACCACCCCTCGCGCCGGTATCGGCGAAGACGTAGCAAGCTACCTCTCCGCCGCTGGTGGACCCCAGACGGTAACTGGGCAGTGTACTTTTGTGCGATCCCCGGAGGCGGTAAGTCAAATACAATAGAGGGACCGAATAACGGCACGGCCCGATTGTGCATCCAAGTATGTGCATCCAAGTAAAGGGCCGCAAGCCTACATGTTCTCCGTCGAGGCCTTATGAAACTCCTTAAGATTTGCCTGGCTTCTCTAGTTCTGGTGAGCATGGCCTATGCCATGCCGCTGAACTCGTCCGCTCGCGCCTGCGTTCCCGCCGATCTGCTGCAGCTAATTTCGGTGGATTATCGCGCTCTCAAAGACTCACCCACCGCGATGGCGCTCAAACAGCAATTGCTGCCAGACAACATTAAGCAGTTCGAGGCCGCTCTAAAGGCCATCGGCCTTGATCCCGACAAAGATGTTGATACGCTTACCTTTGCTTCGTTCCGCGCCGGCAAGCAAGGCGTCAAGACGGTGGGCGTGGCGGCAGGGCCATTCAACTCGAAGGCCGTGCTCAAGAAGATGAAGCTGCAGAAGTTCGTGCCCAAGAAGTACGGCACGTCGGACATATATCCCATGGAGGGCGGCTTCGTCATGACCTTCCTCGATGACAGCACACTGCTATTTGGCGACGCGACTTCAATCCGTGTCGCTATCGATACCAGCAGTGGCCAGGTTCTCGGTCTGGATACCAACGGCAACATGGCGGACATGATGTCGAGCGTCGACTCCGCCCCCGTCTGGAGCATTCTCGACCAGGAAGGCACGCAGAACGCCATGCGCTCCGCCATCGGAGACGCTTCCAAGATCGCCGATTATGACACGCTCAAGAAGCGCTTGTCGGGTTCCCGCTACACATTGAATTTCAACAGCGGCGTCAACTTCGATATGACCGTGGTCACGTCCGACTCTACAACCGCCGCCACCGTTTCTTCGCTGCTCAAGGGTTACATGCTCTATAAGAAGATGAGCGCCACGCAGGCAGAAAAGATTGCCGTGGAAAACACCTCAGTCGACTCCGACGGTGCGAACGTAGCGGTGCACTTCAAAGCCAACGATCAGCAGTTTCAGTCGCTGATGCATTCCGATCTGTTCGCCGCCGTGACGCATTAACTCGGGCGGGACGAAACGATTCGCACCAGGCGCCGGGACAGAAGCAAACTGCAGTTTCCTGGAGTTCGCCGTTCTCTACCGCAAAGACAAATTGTCTCGAGTCCCGGCCCCGCACGGGCGGGATGGAGTCTTTGAGTGCGCCGGGCTCCGCATCGAGATGCCGCGTGCTACGCACATCCTGTGCTGGCATGTCTGGAGTTCGAATCTGTTGAGCAGGATTCGCGCGTCCATTCCGCCGAGACTCAAGAAGGCGCGCTGATCCGGTTTCGAGCTCTCTTCCGACAATTGGCTAGCGGCGAATTGTGATAATTCTGGTCAGGGTGAATGGGTGAATGGTCCAGCTCTTGTGAGGCGAATCCCAGGAGATGTATACTTGGTTCGAACGATCGTTCGAATTTGGGCGTCCGTTCAGGATTATGGGCACTCCCGCCACCGCCACCCGAATTACCGCGCGCCGGCATCGCACCCCGACCGTTCCCGCCACGCGCTATGACCGGCGTCTTGCCGAGATCCTCGTTCATGCCACCGACGTTTTTTGCCAGAAAGGGTATGCAGGGGCGTCGATGCGCGATCTTTCGCGCGAAAGCGGCATGTCGCTGGCGGGACTTTATTACTACTTCGAGTCGAAAGAGCGCCTGCTCTATCTGATCCAGAAGCATACCTTCACCACGATTGTGCAGGGTCTGAAGGCGCGGCTGAACAGCGTGAACGATTCCGAGGAGCGCATCCGCGTCTTCATCGTCAATCATCTGGAATATTTTCTTGCCAATCAGGCGGCTATGAAGGTGCTTACGCATGAGGCTGAAGCATTGAAAAATGGCTTCGCTGCGGAAGTCGCGGCCATCAAGCGTGAGTACTACCGGATTTGCGTAGGCCTGCTCGATGACTTGAAACGCGAGCGCGACTTGCAGTTTTCCACGCGCATCGCCGTGCTGAGCCTTTTTGGCATGATGAATTGGATTTACACCTGGCACAACCCGCGCGTGGACGCGGATGCGGCATCGATTGCGCGCGAGATGGGCGATGTGTTCCTGCGGGGCGTAACCGCCGGCGCAACGGCCCGCAAGGAGCGGTAAGCAACGCAGGTTCATCGTTCGAATTTGGCATTCAAAGATCAAGGAGCATCCCTATGGCGACCACAGTGCAACCGGCAACCGGCGAAACCGCCAAGCAACTTATCAACTACCGCACCGACGGCGGCGTAGCCGTCATCGAGATGTGCGATCCCCCGGCCAACACCTACACCTACGAAATGAACCGGCAACTGGACGAAGCGATCCTGACCGCGCGCATGGATAACGACGTCTATGTGATGGTCATCACCGGAGCGGGTGAAAAGTTTTTCTCCGCGGGCGCCAACATCAAGATGCTGACGAGCGTCGATCCAACTTTCAAATATTATTTTTGCCTGCACGCCAACGAGATGCTTCTGCGGCTGGAGCACACGCCGAAGCTGGTGATCGCTGCGATTAATGGCCATTGTGTAGGCGGGGGACTGGAGATCGCCATGGCAGCCGACCTGCGGATCGCGCGCAAGGAGGCGGGAAAGATTGGCCTGCCGGAGGTGAATCTCGGGGTGCTGCCGGGTACGGGTGGCACGCAGCGCTTGTCGCGCATGGTAGGGAAGAGCAAGGCCATTGAGCTGATGGTGACCGGCAACACATTCTCCTTCGAAGAGGCCCAGGAACTCGGTATCGTGAACGACATTTTCGAGCGCGACGGTTTCATGGAAAACATCATGGAGTACGCCAAGCAATTCTGTCCGCCCAACAAGGCATCGAAAGCCGTGGGACGCATCAAGCGCGCGGTGCAGACGGGCTGGGAGATTCCGATGGAGTCCGGGCTGGCCGTCGAACGTGAGAACCAGCAGTTGCTGTTCCAGAGCGAAGATGCCAAGGAAGGCCTGGCGGCATATGTAGAAAAGCGCCCGGCGATTTTCAAGGCGAGGTAATCAACAAGGTTGCTTGACTCGGGTTTGGTGACTTGGTTTGGTTGACTCCGGGGACAGCACGAGCCGAAGGCGGAAACAGATTACGATTGCCCTCGTGGCGTGGGTGTCCTCGGTAGTCCGAAAGGTTTGCAATGCCCGGAAAAGTGGCAAAAATCGGAACGTTTAGTGACTGGATCGGCCTATTCAATGACTGGCGCAAAGATATCGGTGTTCACAGCGAAGATATCGATGCGTTCCACTTCGACACGCTGTATGGCGCCATCGACACGGAAGAGATCGAGTTCGGTTCGTACCAAGGCCGCCGCAAGTGGGAAAACCTGCGCCAGATTCCTACGCAACAGATGCGCGACGCCCTCATGAACATGATTGTCTACCAGGGCGACACCGAGTTTGCCAGCGTCGAACAGCAGCGTAACCTGCTGGAAAACGCGCCCACCGAGTGGGATCGGCGCGCGATCACCCGCGTCATGATCGAAGAAATGCGCCATGGCTGGCAGATGTGCGCTCTGCTGGTCGACCACTTCGGCTACTCCGGCAAGGTCGAGGCGCAGAAAATGCTGGAGCGGCGCGCCTTTGAGAACAAGCGTCTGCTGGGCGCCTTTAATGTCGACGTCGACAACTGGATGGACTTTTTCACCTACACCGACTTCGTCGACCGCGACGGAAAGTTCCAGTTGCAGATGCTCAAGTATTCCGCGTTCGCTCCGCTGGGGCGGTCGATGTCGTACATGCTGCGCGAGGAAGCCTTTCACATGGGCACGGGCAACGACGGATTACGGCGCATTGTGGAAGCGGGAGTGATTCCGGCCTGGCTGATTCAGAAATATCTCAACAAATGGATTTCCAGTTCGTACGACCTGTTTGGAACGGATCATTCTTCCTCGGCGCACTGGGCATATGTGTGGGGCGTGAAGGGTCGTTACGACGAACCTAGAAACGACCAGGCTCCCGACCTTGACGACCTGAACGATTACAACCGCAACCTCTATCGCGACGAGGTCGCAGGCTTGATTGAGCGCTTCAACAACTCGCTCAAGGCGGGCGAGCCGAAACTGTATGCGCCCCACATCAAGTTCAATCGCGCCATTGGAAAATGGGCTGGACAAAAGTGTCACGTTCAAACCGGTGAACCGCTTGCGGACCGCGCCTACGAAGAGCACGTGAAGGACTACATGCCGTTGGCCGAAGACAAGCAGCTTTTGCTCGACATCATCAACAATGAAAAGAAATGGATCGCGGAAAAAACGGGGGCGCGCGATCCGCTCTCAACCATTGGAGAAGTGCGGAAGTCGGCGATCAATTTATAGAGCTGTTAGATTGGATGTTAAGTAGGGCACGGATTGAGCCGTGCCGTTCCGCAGGCGGGCTGGGCTCAGCTGCCGGGCTTGAAAGCAGAAAAACTGGACATGCCGACCACAGAGATCGCGCGCTCCCGTCTCGCAGTTGATTTTGTTCCTCCGGTTGCGCGAGTTGTGCTACACCATCCGCCGCTGAACATTATCGATATACCGATGATGGAGGAGCTATCGCAGTCTTTGGCGGAGATCGAGTCGCGGCCAGACGTTTTCATAATCGTGTTTAGCGGTGAGGGTAAAGCATTTTCAGCGGGCGTGGACGTGGTTGCGCACATTCCCGGCCAGGTTGACCAGATGTTGACAAAGTTCCACGCCGTGATTCGAGGGCTGGTCGCGACGGCAAAAGTCACGCTGGCTGCAGTGCATGGGTACTGCCTGGGTGGGGGCGCGGAGTTAGCCATGGTGTGCGACATTGTGTATGCCACCGAATCGGCGCAATGGGGGTTTCCGGAGATCAAACTGGGCTGCTATCCGCCCGTGGCGTGTACCGCCTTGGCTGCGCTGGTGGGACAAAAGCAGGCTGCTGAGTTGATTCTGACCGGGCGGACTATCGGAGGAAAAGAGGCGGCTGAGATGGGTTTGGCCAACCGTGCTGTACCGGAAGGTGAATTGGCTGCCGCCGTGGACGAGTCGGTTGGACATTTGCGCAAGCTTAGCCCCGTGGCCCTGGCATTGGCCAAGAAGGCTTCCTACGCCTGGGACTCGATGCACTTCGATAAGGGGCTGGCCCGTGCCGAGCGAATTTATTTCGACGCGCTGATGAAGACGGAAGATGCGCGCGAGGGTATTTGCGCATTTATGGAGAAGCGCGAGCCGAACTGGACAGGGAAGTAGCCTCATACCTACTGATGGATTACGAAATCGCTCCCGAAGAAGTGAAGGGCAAATTAGATGCGGGAGACTCTTTCACTTTGCTCGATGTGCGCGAGCCCTGGGAGTTTGAGACGGCGCGCATCGATGGCGCGAAGTTGATGCCCATGGGCGATGTGCCGACGCGGGCGCACCAGGAACTCGATCCCGACGACTCGGTTGTAGTGGTTTGCCATCACGGCATTCGCTCGATGAATGTGGCCGTGTGGCTGCGGCAGCAGGGATTTGAAAAGGCTCAGTCCATGCGAGGTGGCATCGATGCCTGGTCGCGGCGTGTGGATGAAAAAGTGCCGACGTATTAAAGGCTCTTGGCTTTTGGTTGTTGTTTTTTTTGCCAAATCGGAGAGCGCGATCCAACGGTCAGGTCGCCGATGCAGGGATCGGCATCCCCGCGGCAAATCCCGCGCCCCGGTTAGTGCAGGGGTGGGCGAGTTGCTTCTGGGCAGCGCGGTAGACGAGCGATGGGCTGAGGCTGCGCGGAGATTTAGCGGCGAAGTCCTAAGCCGCTGACTACTCCTGCTTGTGACTCCTGAATACCGGCGCGAAAGGATTGGCGTCTTCACCAAGCGGGCGGTGCTCGCCGCAGCGCTGAACTGATTCCTCTGATATTCTTCTGGCGACGGTTCGAGTCGTCACTAACCTTCCCAGCGAATGATCACCGACTGCCACATCCACATCCAGCCCATGGAAATGCTCAAGCCCCAGGCGCTGGAGCTGATGAAGAAAAAGCGGCCCAACTTCGATCAGATTGTCGAGTTCTGCCGCTCGCCCAAAGCTTTCCTCAAGTTTCTCGATGCCAGCGGCATTGATCGCGCCATGCTCATCAACTACGTGGCTCCGGAAGTGATCGGGTTCACCGATGGAGTGAATCAGTTCGTTGCCGACTACGTGAAGGAGAATCCGAAACGCTTGCTCTCGTGTGGTAGCCTGCATCCGCGGCACACCACCAACGTGCTGGCCGATGTGGAGCACATCCTGCGACTGGGACTGCAGATGATCAAGATTCATCCGCCCCACCAGTTGCTGTTTCCCAACGATTACCTGAGCGGCGTAAAGGAGCTTGAGATCATTTATCGGGCGGCTGAAGCGAATGGTGTGCCCATCATGTTCCACACTGGGACCTCGATTTTTCCCGGTGCGCGCAATAAATATGGGGATCCGATTTACCTCGACGACGTTGCCGTCGACTTCCCCAAGCTGAAGATCCTGCTGGCCCACGGCGGACGCCCGCTGTGGATGCAGACCGCATTCTTTCTGGTCCGCCGCCATCCCAATGTTTACCTCGACATCAGCGGCATCCCGCCCAAGACGCTGCTGAACTATTTTCCCCGCCTGGAAGAAATCGCGACCAAAACCCTGTTCGGCACTGACTGGCCGGGGCCGGGCGTGCCTGACGTTAAGAGGAATCTTGAGGAGTTCCGGGCGCTTCCGCTCAGCCAAGCCACACAGCAGCAGATCCTGAGCAAGACCGCGTTGGCGATGTGGCCAGCCTGACTTCTGTCCGGATAAGGTACGGGGAACGGGCCGTTTGGCTCGTTTCCCAGCCTCGAGTTCGCCGGTAGCGTCCGACTTGAGCCACGACTAGTTCGCCCCGGGCGTTGGAAAGTTCGCTGCGTTTCAGGTATAAAAAAAGGTTGCCCTCCCGCGTCCGACTCGCGCGGTCCAGCAACGCAAAGTCCGGCGATCGAAGCGAGAATCCAATGTCCAGCGTGACCACAAACCATCCCCCCAAAGGACTCGAGGGCATCGTTGCCACAACCTCCAAGATTTGCTACATCGACGGTGATCGCGGAGTCCTAGCGTATCGCGGCATCGATATCCACGAACTGGCGGGCCATTCGAACTTCGAAGAAACATGCTACCTGTTGTGGTTCGGAAAACTGCCCACGCGTGGCGAACTTCGCGAACTGCGCGATCGTCTGGCCGAAGAGCGCAAGCTGGATACATCCATCCTCACCTTGCTGGGTAATGCTCCGCGCCACGCCTTGCCCATGGATGTGCTGCGCACCGCGGTATCGGCATTGTCGTTCTACGATCCGGAGGAAAAGAAGAATGACCGAAAGGTCAATATCGACAAGACGATTCGCATCACTTCGCAAATCGCCATGATCGTGGCCGCTTACGATCGACTCCGCAAAGGCCTTCCCCTGGTCGAGCCCGACCGTTCGCTTTCCCATGCCGCGAATTTTCTGCTGTTGCTGAACGGCAAGCATCCCTCGCCGACCGCAGAGCGCGCTCTCGACATTGCGCTGATCCTTCACGCCGACCACGAACTCAACGCCTCGACATTTGCGGCGCGGGTTACGGCGGCAACGCTGTCGGACATGCACTCCGCCATCACCTCGGCGATCGGCGCGCTCAAAGGGCCGCTGCACGGCGGTGCCAACGAAGCCGCATTTCATATCCTGCAGACGATTGACGAATCGGGGGCCGATCCCGTCGAGTATGTGAAGGCCATGTTGGCGCAGAAGAAAAAGATTCCCGGCTTTGGCCATCGCGTCTATCACACCGAAGATCCGCGCGCGACTCATCTCCGCGCTATGTCCCGCGACCTCGGCAAGGCCATTGGCCAGCCCAAGTGGTTCGACATGTCGCACAAGATTGAGGAGTTCGTGAAGGGCGACAAGAAACTGAACGCAAATGTCGATTTCTACTCGGCGTCCACGTATCACGTCTTGGGCATTGACGTCGATCTATTCACTCCAGTATTCGCGGTCTCCCGTGTAAGTGGCTGGGCCGCCCACGTCATCGAACAACTCGATGACAATCGTCTGATCCGCCCGCGCGCGGAGTACGAGGGGCCGGACTATCCGGATCCCTACATCCCAATCGACCAGCGATAGAATCACGTGGCGATAGCCGCCTTCACTTTGGAGCGAAGGCGTAGTCCGCCTGTCACTTTGTTGTAGGGACGTTGCTCGCTCTCTCGCCATCCCCCGAAAATGCCGTACGCCAGACGTCAAGCTACGTCTCCAGGCGCTCGCAAGGTAGAATAGAAGCTGGATTCTGAATGCAGCGGATTTATCTCGACAACAACGCCACTACCCCGGTTCTGCCCGAAGTCTTCGAGGCGATGAGGTCCTATTTCGGCGAGCAGTTCGGCAACGCCTCCTCCATCCACCATCACGGCCAGCAGGCGCGGGCCGCGGTCGAGGACGCCCGCGAATCCGTGGCTGCCTTGCTCGGCTGCCGCGCTGCGGAGATTATTTTTACCAGCGGCGGTACGGAGGCGGATAATCTGGCGATTGCGGGTTTGGTCGGCGCGGGCGACCACGTCATCACCTCGAGCGTTGAACACCACGCCGTATTGCTGGCCTGCAAGCATCTGGAAGAAGTTGGCGCGGAGGTGACGGTCCTGCCGGTGGACGGCCGCAGCCTGGTCCATCCGGCCGATGTTGGCCGCGCCCTGCGCTCGAACACCAAGCTGATCTCCATCATGATGGCGAACAATGAGACCGGAGTTTTGCAGTCGGTCGAAGAGATCGGCCGCATCGCTGCCGAAGCGGGCGTTTATTTCCACACGGACGCGGTGCAGGCGGCGGGCAAGGTTGCGATCGATGTGAAGCGAATCGGTTGTCATACCCTCTCGATTTCGGGCCATAAGATGCACGCACCGCAGGGCGTGGGTGCACTGTATTTGAGAAAGGGAATGCAACTGCGGCCGCTGTTTTATGGTGGAAGGCACGAGCGTTCGCGCCGGGCCGGCACGGAAAATGTTCCAGGTATTGTGGGTTTGGGCAAGGCCGCGCAACTGGCGAAGAAAGCGCTGGACTGCGGCGAAGACAAGAAGATGGCCGCGATGCGAGACTGCTTGCAGCAGGGAATCCTCGCCCAGGTCGAGGAAGCCGTGGTGAATGGCGACGATGCGAGGCGCGTGCCTAACACCACGAACATTCGGTTCGACTACATCGACGGCGAAGCCATGGTGATTGCGTTGGACCTGATGGGCTTGGCGGTGTCGACGGGTGCGGCCTGTTCTTCGGGTGCGATTGAGCCCTCGCATGTACTGGTGGGCATGGGCCTGCGCCGGGATCAGGCTCGGGCCAGTATCCGTTTCAGCCTGGGCAAGCAGACGGTCGCGGAAGATATCGATTTGGCTCTCGCGCTCGTGCCCGAAGTTGTAGCGCGTCTGCGGGAACTGTCGCCGGTGTATCGGAAACCGACTCTTCGCTCTTAGTTTTTAGCTTTTGGCTCGGCCTAATGGAGAGAACAACGATGCGCGCAGCCCAGGACCCCTGTGGGATTTTCGGAAGATGACACCGCGATTTAAAAGGCTGGTGGAAGCGGGACTCTGGTTCGCCGCCGGATTTATCACTCATGTAGTGCTGATCTATCTCCGTCATCATCCATAAAAAAACGAAACGGTTGAAAGAGCCCAGAGCCAAGAGCTAGAGGTAAACATGATTCCCGAGACCATCGCCGTAGCCATGTCGGGCGGTGTGGATTCTTCCACCGTTGCGGCCATGCTGCGCGTCGACGGACACAACGTGATTGGCCTGACCATGCAACTCTGGAATCAGCGCCGCCTCGCCGGCCGCGAGGGCATGCCCGAGTCGGTGCAGGGACGCTGCTGCTCGCTCGACGACGTCTACGACGCCCGCCGCGTGGCTCAGCAGATCGGTATCCCCTACTACGTGGTCAATCACGAAGAGCGCTTCGAGCGTGATGTGATTCGTCCCTTCGTCGAAGAATACCTTTCCGGGCGTACCCCCATCCCCTGCAGTCTCTGCAATAATCACTTGAAGTTTGATCAGCTACTGATTGTGGCCCAGCAGATTGGTGCTGCGCGCGTGGCCACCGGTCACTACGCTCGCGTAGCCTTTGACGATGCCCGAGGCCGATGGCTGCTCAAGCGCCCCGCTGATTCGAGTAAGGACCAGACGTATTTTCTCTTCGGGCTGACACAAGAGCAGCTAAGCCGAACGCTCTTTCCCCTCGGAGACATGACCAAACCCGAAGTCCGCGAACTCGCCCGTCACCACGGCCTCGCGCTGGCCGAAAAGCCCGATTCTCAGGAGATTTGCTTTGTCCCCGGCGGCGACTACAAGCGTTTTATCGACCATTACCTCGCGGAGCGAGGCGAAGCATTGCCTGATACCGCAGGCGACTTAATCACTACGACCGGCGAGGTCATTGGCGAGCACGGCGGCGTTCACAATTTCACCGTCGGCCAGCGCAAGGGACTTGGTGTGGCAACGGGCTCACCGCTTTACGTGATTCAGATCAGCGGTGCGAATAAGCAGATCATTGTGGGCGGGGAAGAGCATCTTTATTCGCGCACCCTGCGCACGCGCCGGGTAAACCTGATTGCCCTCGAAGACCTGCGTGAGCCTCTGCGCGTGGCGGTCAAGATTCGTCATCGCCACGAGCCTGCCCCGGCCATAATTGAGAGAATTGGCAAAGACGAAATCCGGGCCACGTTTGACGAGCCCCAACGCGCCGTCACCCCAGGCCAGGCTGCGGTCTTCTACGACGGCGACATAGTGGTCGGCGGTGGCTGGATCGCATAGATCGGCGCAGCGAAGTAACGCCGAGATGATCCGCCACTCGCGAGCCGGCAGGATGCTCCGGTCCGCACGCATATAATCCCCGGCATGGCATCTGCTAATCCTTCACTGCCACTTCCTCAAAATCCGAAGTCCGCGGCGTCGCCCTCCCTCTGGCAGCGCCAATCAGGTCCGCTCAAACAGGGAATCAAGACGGGACTGGCGGGCACCATCGCCTACGCCATCTACGCCGGCTGGCATCTGCCGCAAGGCTATTGGGCGGTCGTCGCTGCGCTGGTCGTAACCCAAGCCAATGTTGGCGCATCCTGGAAAGCAGCGCTGTATCGCACGATCGGATCGACCTGTGGAGCGGTATCCGCCGCTCTGTTCTTGCCACTGCTGGGCAGGGGCCCGGTGGGAGTGCTCATCGTGCTTTTTCTGCTGGCGACATGTTTTGGCTACCTGACGTTGCTTCACCCCGCTTTCACTGCGGCGGGGTTCACCGCGGCGCTGATCCTGGTCTTCGGCGGCCAGGGAGAGCCCTGGCGCGTGGCATGGCTGCGCGTGCTTTATACGATCATGGGAGCGGTCGTGGCGTTCGGCGTGGACGTCTTGATCTGGCCCGTGGATGCGCGCGCAGGCTTGCGCCACAAAATCGCGAGCATTCTCGCCGGTGCCGGCGCTCTCTACCATGCCGTTACTGCCGCGGCTTTGCAGGGAATCGACGACGAGCAGCAAATCCGCGATCTCGACCGCCACTTGCACGACTTGCGGAGCGGCATCACCCAGCAGATGGACCAAGCGCGCAGCGAACTATCTTTCTCGCGCTTCAACCAAGGCGCTTATCAGGCCTTTGTGGATCTTGCGGATCAGCTTCGGCGGCGTTTGGCAGCGATGGCGGAAGACAGCTCGCTCTATGTGCACGCACAGCTAAAGCCCGTACTGTTGCCTTCGCTGCCGATACTGATCGAGAGAACCTGGCAGAGTTTCGCTGTTCTCGAACAAGCCGTCCGCAATCCCGGTCAGGTCTTGAATTCAGCAGAACTCGATGCCGCAATTCGCAACCTGGACGCCGATCTGACCAAACTCCGCGAGCAGCGCGCAACCGCTCCCTTTTCACTGGATCGCATGTTGCCCTTCTGGGCTCTGGTTTTCAATTTAAGAGAAGTGGCGCAGGACTTGAAGCAGTTGGAATCAAGGTTGCCGGAGCTTGCCTGAGCAGGCCCGGCTTCGCAGTTTGTCGAGAAATGGCCCGCCAGAGTCTTGCAGCTTCTGTTCCAGTCGCGCGGTGCAGTCGCAGTCTCCGCACGCCCAGGGCTCAGTCCCATTCACATCGCGGCACTTGCGACGATCGTGTGCATCCTGCACGCGTGTCAGGTCGAAGTATTGCTCCCAGTAGGGCTGTTCTTCCTGCAACGGTGTCACACAGTAGCAAACTTCTACCCAGCGCGCGGTGTCGTCCGCGCAGAGCCGCGCGTCTTGCATGTTTCGCAGATACTCGCCTTCGGCGACCGAACCCCGGCCCAGCGTCTGTTGCTCAATGGCTTCCAGCAGATCAGACTCTCGACCAGGTTTCACTCGGGCTCGAACCAGATAACGCATGAATTCTTCTACCGCAGACCCGCCGGCGCGAGCATTTCCAGAAACTGAGTTCTGGGCGCGCATATCAATCGACTGCGCCACCATCTTGCCGCTCCGATCGAAGACGAAGCTCTCGGGAATTCTTTCAGGTGCCACGCCTTGCCCTGCCAGTCGGCTAGGGGTAAAGTCCGCATTCTGACGTTTCGCATCGTCTGCCTCCAGCTTCGCCATCGCCGCGGCAAAAAATCAGCGAAGCAAGCAGGGTAGAGGCGATCGTAAGGATGCGGTAGCTGAAAAAACTCAAAGAAGATGGTTGCGCATACGACATGACAAAAACATATCCGCAGTATAGGGCAGCAACAGGTTCAGATGAACATTTCATCCTGCGGAACAGGTCCACGCTCGCGGCTGCCGCCGTTTCTGCGGCCCCGACCCCCAAACAGAAATTCCAACCCCACCGTGACTCCCTGCATCAACCCGGAAATCTGCCGCACGGGCGAAATCACCGTTTTGTGGACGATGTCGGAGGTTCGCTCCACGCGGTCCAGAGTGCGGGTGAAGAGTTCATCGGCACGGATAATCTGCAAGCGGGCCCGATCGACAACGTCGTTGACGGTTGCATCCACGCGTTCGACCTGGTCTCGTACCATGGCAGTGGAGTCCTGCACTTGTTCAGCGATCGCTTCCACTTTCGGACGAATCTCGGTCAGCATCGCCTCAGCCTGCGCGATCGTCGGCAGAGCTTTCACTTTTACCTCTTCCGCAAGCGCTTCCATTTTCGCGCTGGTCTTCTTTAAGACCACAAATATGGCGACCAGAACACCCGCCTGCAACAGAACCGCAATTCCGGTGAGGGCAATGAACAGAGGGGTAAGATTTTCCATAGAGCTCTCCAGCAATTCCATTCGAGTTCGGCTCAGCGGAAAGCCGGACAGCAATGCCTACGAATTCTTGGGCGCAACCGTCTCCGTTGTGGCGTCGTGATAGGCCTGCCTGCCGGCCTCGTAGGCAGCGCGGAACTGTTCTTTCTGCTGGGTCACTACGTCACGTCCTTTGTCGGCCCACTGCGTCGCCTGATCGCGCGCCTCACGCGCCCGATTCTTGACGTAATCGCGGCCTTCTTCGGCGCGCGCGCGCAGAACTTCCCGGGTTTCGTTGCCCGAACGCGGCGCATACAGCAGGCCCGCCACCGCTCCCAAACCTAATCCTGCCAGAAACCAAACAAAGCTGCTTCCGTCACGATCCGACATAACAATATCCTCCTCGCAAATGACTCAATTTGGATGGTACATCCTCCGTCAGGCAAATACAATTACAGGGGAATCTGTAAATTGCGCGGGACCGCAGGGGGCAAGCCGCCAGTAGCCGCCGATAGTTCTTCCGCACTTCGGGCCCACAAACGCGATACTTTCCCCGAAAAGGCAGAGCAAGCTTTAGAGATTTCGGTAGCCGGAGAGGAGACCTACTTCTGTTGCTTAGGCGAAGGAGTGGGCTGCGGCGTCGGCGCCGGCTGCGTTTTGACCGGTTGCGACTTCACCCCCTGCAACACCGAGTTCGGGCCGCCGCGTCGGGCTGCGTAGACTGACAATGTGATGGAAGTGATCATGAAGGCCACCGCCGACCAGGTCGTGGCTCTCGACAGTGCGCTGGCCGCGCCCCGAGGACCGAACGCTGTTTGGCTGCCCTGCCCGCCAAAAGCCGCGGAAATATCGCCGCTCTTACCGCTTTGTAGCAGAACGACTACGATAATGAAAAAACAAACCAGGATATGAACGGTGGTGATCAGATAAATCATAAGTTTGAAACCGTCCTAAGCCTTCAGGCAATCATCGAGAAGCCTGCGGGGCTTGTTTGCCGCTCTCCGCGTATCCTTCGGTGTTGTCTACCGGTGTGGTCTGCGGAGGGCGCTTGCCGCCCCTGCTGCCTCATCCTCAAGACAACAAAATCATGGTGCGGAAGGGGAAGTTTGAACTACTCAATCACTTTGATAACACGCAGCGTATTCACTCTGCATCCGGCCTAAAGGCGCACATACCCCCCAAGCTCGCCTTCATCGTAGGTTATTGTACGATGCCTATGACGCAGAACACAAACCGATGGGTCAGAATGGAATGGCCAAATCTGGCCGGTGAAAATTTGTCGCTGCAGCAAGCCAAGCTCAAACTTCTCCAGCCTTGCCAGCGGAGGATACGGCCGTGCGGCGCCTGCCCATCCTCACCCCGACAGCCTGGGCCACCCAGCTGGACATACGAGCATACTTAGCATCTGCTTAGGCATATGCCAGGGGAGGTGCCATGAACCCGGAACGCCACGTAAAAGTCTTTAAGAATGGTCGTAATCAGGCAGTGTGGATCCCGTGAGTTCAAATTTCGGGGCGAGGATGCGATCATGCGAAAGGAAGGCGACCGGCTTGTCATCGAGCCCGCTCCTCCCAAATCCCTACTGGCTGTGTTGACGACGCTCACGCCGCTGCATGAGGATTTTCCGCCCATCCAGGACTTGCCCCCTGATCCAGTCGATCTCTGATGCGCTCCCTTCTCGATACCAACATGGTTTCGGAGCTGGTCCGCAACCCACAGGGGAAAGTGGCACAGCATATTCGGAAGTTTGGGGAAGCGCAAGTCTGCACCAGCATCATGTCAAGACTCGTTAGAAATGTCCCCTTTTTCTGTTGTGGTGTTCCGGTTGGAATGCACACTGCAGCGAAGCCCTGTAGTTAGGGCGCAGCGGAATCGCGTTGCGGGGCTGCTAAGAAAAGCTCACCCCGACATAAAAGGCCTTCGACGCGAGAACTGGCTGCGCTAAACCGAGAGCGCCTTACCGCCCTGTTTCGCTCGGACAAGCATCCGCCGACCTAAAGCAAAGCCACATTTGTCTTCTATTGATGGCGGACGTCGATGGCGATTGGCCGACGCGTGTTGGGCGCGACCGTCGCCGTGTAGCGACTCGGGGCGCAGAAGAAGACGTCAAGTCCGAAGAGGCTCTCGGTCGCAAGCATCGAGATGCCGGACGCGGACAAAATCCGTACGCACCTGAAATTCTTGTCCAGCGATTTGCTGGAAGGGGGAACCACACCGGGCGGGGCGAGACATTGTGGCAGAATACTTTTGGAACACAGTTCGCTCTAAACGGATTGGTCAGCCTGTTCTTCCTCGAGAACTTTTTCTGGACCGCGAGCGAAGCGCTGAAAGAATCTTTATGCGTTAGTCACTATTTTGTTATAGTCCCTATCACATTGCCTGGTAAGGTCGCGATTCGGATCCTTTCCAGCGATCTATGGGAGAACCAATGGATCGAGCGAGGGCGGCGCCGGGAGTCGTTGCCGAACGAACGGAAAACATTGCCGTGGGACTTCGTGAGCGTAAGAAGGCCCGGCTACGCCAGCAAATCATCGATACCTCGATCAAACTGTTTCGTAAGCGCGGCTTTGAGAACACACGGATCGATGACATCGTACAAGTTCTCGAGATTAGCCAGCCCACGTTCTTCCGGTACTTTTCTAGCAAGGATGCGGTTCTGCGGGAAGTCGGAGAACGCGGATTTGCCTGCATAAGGGAGCGGCTGCGCTCCGAGTTATCTACCGATGCGAGCACCGCGAAGCGCTTGCGCCGACTGTATGTCAGCATGGCAAAAGAAGTGGAGGCGGACCGCAGCTTGTGGCAGGCGGTTGTGCTTTCGGGTGCAATGGACCCGGTGCGTTGCGCTAACATGCGCGGACACGAAGAAGCGACGATTTGCTTGCTGCGAGAGATTCTCGCGCAGGGACAAGAAAGGGGTGAGATTACACACGACTTTCCGATTGTCCATTTGGCGGAATTCATGGAAGGCCTCTACAACACTGTCGTACGGCAGTGGGCGGTTGATTTAACCGGACCGCACAAGCTCACAGATCGAGTACTCAGTGCAGTAGAGTTTTTCCTGCGAGGGCTCGAGCCCTGAATTCTTCGAGTGGTCCAGACGATTCTTGGTTCGAGCACTCATCGTGGTTCCCAAGGGTAAGACATGAAAGCTGCCGTGCTCCGCGACTTCAAGACCCCCCTTACGGTTGAGGATGTCTCTGTTCCCAAACCCACCGGGAGCGAAGTTCTTATCCAGGTCGAGGTTTGCGGCGTGTGCCACTCCGATTTGCACGTGGCGGATGGCGACTGGTCTCAGTTGGCTGGGATCGTCAAAAGGCCGCTCATCCTCGGGCACGAAGTGGTCGGTACCATTGTTGAGGCTGGCTCGGCCGTGCGGGGTGTAAATGTCGGTGACCGCGTCGGCGTGCCCTGGATCCATTGGACGTGTGGAGACTGTGAGTTTTGCCGCGAAGGCAACGAGAACCTCTGCGCTCACCAGCAAATTACCGGGGTGACGGTGGACGGTGGATATGCCGAATTTGTCAAAGCACCCGCTACCCACGTCGCCAGGATTCCCGATAATCTTGCTTCCGAGCAGGCCGCTCCTCTGCTGTGCGCTGGGGTTACGGTCCATCGTGCCCTGAAGCGGTCACGCCTCACGATGGGTCAACGCTTGGCGGTGTTTGGCGTAGGTGGCCTGGGGCACCTCGCTGTCCAGATCGGCTGCGAACTCGGAGCGGACGTCACCGCCATTGATGTCAGCGCAGAAAAACTCACTCTGGCCAGGTCTCTCGGGGCCTCCAGGACGCTGAATGCCGCATCGGACAAAGTGGTGCAGCAACTGCGATCACTCGGCGGAGTTCACGTCGCCCTGGTGACATCCGCGGCAAAAGCCGCCTACGACATGGCGTTTTATTGTGTGCGTCCCACGGGAATCCTACTCGCTGTGGGCTTGCCCGCGCAGGACATTTGTTTCCCGCCCATCCTGATGGCGGCGGGCGAAATCCGGATTCATGCTTCCGCCGTTGGTACGCGACAAGATCTGCAGGAAATTCTCGACCTGGCTGCGGCCGGGAAGGTTCACTGTGAAGTAGCGACCCAGCCGTTATGCCAGGCGAACGAAGTCCTGGAAAAACTGCGCCGCGGACAAGTTTCTGGCCGCCTTGCGTTACGCATCAGTCCGTAGGGGCACGTGCAACACTCAGCTCGCCTTGCTCCTTCACGAGAATTTCCCTCCACAGCGGATTTCAGCAGAATTACTGTGCGACATCTATTGACCCGCACATCTGGAATCCTTGACTAGGGTGATTTCGGGATCGACTCCGGTCTTGATCAAGAAGGCTTAATCGCAGCTCTCCGGAACAGAGAAGATGCTCTTGCTGACCCTGGGTTGAAATACAGATACAGCAATCCCGGATATGAGCTGTTGGGAATTGTGGTCGATAGAGTCTCCGGCAATCGGTTTGGCGATTTTCTGGAGCAAGAGATTTTGAAACCTGCCGGCACGAGCCACACTTCGTTTATGACAGTCACGGACAGAAAAACCAGTTTGGACAAGTGGACGAGGGCCATCCGACTGCGATCCCCGGCGATGGCGGTATGTATTCGACAGTCGATGACTTGTTCACCCTGTTGATTCCGAGAAACGTTGTTCGGCGGCTAGATTAATTCCGTCTTCGGGTGATCCCAAAATCCCTCCCAAAATAACTTCTAAAGCCGAGAGAAGACGTTCGCTGAGGACTAGTCGAACTACTGGAACTCCTTTTAGGGATGGCCTCCGTTACCTCAACGCGGCACATCACTGAGTACCCCTCGAACTATTGCTGGTGTCGCGCAATAGAATGACATCGGAGACAGAATGGAAACGCAGCAGGGCCAGAGCCTTGCCGTCGGGGGACCAGCGGAAATCCTGGATCCTTTCAGAGTCATTGAAGTCAGTCAGCTTTCTTCCTTTTGACCCGTCCACAGGCTGCATCCAAATGTTGTCTACTCCCGCGTTCTCGATGACGAAGGCAATGGATTTGCCGTCCGGAGAGAAGCGGAATCCGGCGCTGTCGGGCGGTCCCTGACTACGGAATACCGCGTTCAGAACCGGATCGAGGTCGAGGTTTCGCACGCCGGAGTCCAGGCTGTCGAGCACGATCCGGTTGGAGTAGGTCTTCGATTCAGGATTCAACAGTTGGGTGAATATCGCCAGCATCTTGCCGTCGGGAGAAGGTGCGGCCTGAATCGTGAGCGAATTCGGAGGGTTCGCTCCCGGCACGAGTTCGGGTTTGCCGCCGCCGGAAGCGATTCGCCAGATGCCGTTCGTGATTTGCTCCGAGTAATACAGCCACTTCCCGTCCGGCGAGCATCCCCAAAGGCTGCCGAATTCTTTGGAGGTGAGCGGCACAGCATCGGAGCCGTCAGGATTCGCCCGCCAGATTCCGTTGGCGCTTCCTTCGCCGTGAACCATCCAGTTCAAAGCAATCCATCGGTCGTTGTCGCACGATACCGAATCGCTGATCCAGGCCGCCGGATCGCTCAGAATGGTCACCGCGTGAGTGCCATCGGTGTGCAGCCGTACCAAGCGACCGCCGTGCGAGATGAGCAATTGCCCATCCCCTGTCCAGGAGAAACTCGGCAGAGTTTCGCGAGTTGCAATGCCGGGCACGGGCTTGAGGGGCCCTGTCCCGCTGGGCGGCATGAGAACGATCTGGGTGGAAGTCTCCTTCTGCACGGCTGCCAGGGTGCGGCCATCGGCTGAAAGCGATAGAGAGCTGTGGTCGGTCAGGTCGTTGGTAACGGGACGAAACGAACCGTCGGGGTAAGAGAGCAGTCCGATTTGAGCTTGGACCGACAGATGCTCCCCGCGGGGCACATAGTTGACAAAGATTCCTCGTCCATCCGGAACCCAGGCATTGCCCAAAATGATTTTGTCGGCGGGCGCGACGAAGGGTTCCAGGCTACGGCGCGCGAAATCAAAGAATCGAATCCGGCTGAGAGATTTGCTGTTCGAAGTCAATGTTGAAATGGCGACGCGTTTGCCATCGGGGGACCAGGAGAGCTGGGCGGCCGGGCCAGCCGGCGCTGCTTCGACAAACAGCACTTTCTCGTTTCCGCCGTCGGAGTCGGCCTCCAGCAATCGCCACTTGTTCAACTCGGGGTCGTTGTAGCGGGAATACACGATGCGCTTGCCGTCCGGTGAAAATATCGGGCCTCCGTCCACGTCCTTGGCAAGCAGCGTGGGTGAACCGCCGAGAAGCGGAACCCGGAAAAGATTAAACGCCGCGGAGCCGCCCATGGTTTCGCGGAAATAAAAAGAGTTGCCGTCGGGAGCGAAGACGAGCGAACCGAACGATTGTCCCGACGCCGGGAGCACTTGCGTGTCACTGCCGGTTGGAATGTTTCGCAGCCACAGGCTTTCGCTGCCGTTGTCCGATTGCGCGGTGAGCAGAAATCTGCCGTCCGGAGAAATGGCGGCGTTCTGCACTTTGCCGGTATTGGTTAACTGGGTAATGGAAAAGTTCTGAAAAGGAGTGGCGGCCGGGCGTCGCAAAAAGGTGTATACGCCGTAAACGGCGGCGGCCACGATCAGCAGGCCGGCGAGCAGACCGGCCCCAGTGGCGGTCTTGTGCCGCCGGATGGCGGCAACCGCAGAGGACGATCCATTGGAGGGCGCCGATGTGTCAACGGCCGAACTCGCGCCACCGGACAATTGCCCGGCGGATGCGATGACAACATGGACTCCCGAGGCTCCGGAAGAAGCCGAGGATTCGCTGTTCGAGGCGAACAGACGCCCACTCGAATCCAGATCGCGCTTGAGGCGCTGCAGGTCCGTGCCCATCTCGGCGGCTTGCTGGTAACGTAGAGTGCGCTCCTTTTCGAGGGCCTTGTTGGTGACTTCCTCCAGCCGGGGAGGCAGATCGGGATTCAAGCGAACCGGCGCGACCGGGGATTTGTGGAGAATTGCGTCGAAGATCGCAGCCGACGTCTCGCCCCGGAACGGTAGCGTCCCCGTGGACATTTCATAGAGCACAGCGCCGAACGAAAAAAGGTCGGTGCGATGATCCAGTACCTTTCCCAGTGCCTGTTCGGGTGACATATACGCGACCGTACCCAGCGTAGTGCCGGGACTAGTCAGGTGCTGGTCGGTCCCTTCCGCGGTAGCCTGCAGCCCCGCGAGTCGAGAGGAATCGATTTGATCCGCCTTCACCTTGGCCAAGCCGAAGTCGAGGACCTTCGCATGACCTCGCTTGGTGACAAAGATGTTGGCGGGCTTGATATCGCGGTGCATGATTCCGGCGGCATGCGCTGCATCGAGCGCATCCGCAATTTCGATACCCAAGCGCAGAATCTCGTCAATTTCCATCGAACGCCCGCCGATCCTGTGTTTCAGGGTCACCCCTTCAAGGAACTCCATCGCGATGAAGGCATGGCCACTCTCTTCGCCAATGTCGTGGATCGTGCAGATGTTGGGATGATTGAGAGCGGAGGCGGCCTGGGCCTCACGCCTAAATCGTGCTAGCGACTGTGCATCTCCGGCCATTTCGTCCGGCAAAAACTTGAGCGCGACGAACCGGTGCAGTCGAGTGTCCTCAGCTTTGTAGACCACGCCCATGCCGCCGCCGCCCAGTCTTTCCAGAACACGGTAGTGCGAGATGGTTTGGCCGATCATCTGTGCGGCGGAAACCTCAGGTGGCCGTATGTTAGGGCGCTACTGCTGAGGAAGTCAAAGCGTTACTCTATGGAGGTCTGTTGAGGGCGGATTGTGGGGCGTGTCGGCAAACCCTACGTTGCGATTACTTCCTGGTTGTGCGATGGCCTTATGAAGTGCCCTTAGGAATCAGCCTCGGGGAAGCTCTTGCTCCCCATAGGTTAAGCCGCTCTCCCCAGGCCGGTTCTTCCGTGGAACGCAGTATGCGTTGACGTTAGTCGCTATATTGTGATATTGACTATCACTTTGTGCAACGCGGAAACTTCTGGCCAGGAGCTTTTCATCGGTGAATGCCAGGCAGTTGTTTGATCTTACCGGGCGGGTCGCCATCATCACCGGTGGCTCCATCGGACTTGGTCGCCAGATGGCCGAAGGGTTGGCAGAGATGGGGGCGAACCTTGCGCTTTGTGCCCGCAAGCAGGAGCGCTGTCAGGAAGCGGCCGACCAGCTGGCCGGCCTGGGCGTGAAGACCCTCGCTCTTGGCTGCGACGTAAGAGATTCCGCAGCGATCCAGAAAGCGGTGGCATCGACTCTCGAGAATTTCGGCCGCATCGACATCCTCATTAACAATGCGGGCATCTCCTGGGGCGCTCCAGTCGAAGAAATGACGCTTGAGCAATGGAACAAGGTCATGGACACGAACCTCACGGGAACTTTCCGGTTCTCGCAGACCGTGGGCAAAGCCATGATCCGGCAAGGCCACGGCAAGATCATTAACATGGCCTCGGTGGCGGGCCTGGGCGGAGCTTCCTCGGAGCTCGAGGCCATCGGCTACCACGCCAGTAAAGGTGGCGTCATCGCCTTCACCAAAGATCTGGCGTGCAAATGGGCGCCACACAATATCCAGGTCAACGCCATCGCGCCGGGCTGGTTTCCCACGCACATGTCCAGTTGGATTCTTGAGCACCACACCGAGTCCCTCCTGGCCAAGATTCCTCTTCACCGTTTTGGTAGCGACCATGACTTGAAAGGCGCGGCAATTTTTCTGGCTTCGGATGCCGCGGCCTACATTACCGGCCATGTCCTTGTCGTGGACGGAGGCCAGACTGCCTGGTAGTCAACACCCATGAATATTCCGCTCACCCCCGTCCGCTTCCTCCGTTATGCGGAACAGCAATTTCCCAATAAGACGGCGGTGGTTTGCCAGGATCAGCGATTTACCTACGCGCAGTTTGGTGATCGCGCCGCCCGGCTGGCTGGGGCCCTGCGCGCGGCCGGAGTGAAGGCGGGGGATCGAGTCGCCTTTCTCAGCATGAATTGTCATCGGCTGCTGGAGGCCTACTTCGGAGTGCTCGATGCCGGAGCCGTCCTGCTGCCCCTCAATTACCGTCTCGCGTCTCATGAACTCTCCTACATCCTGAACAATGCTGGAGCGACCCAGTTGTTTTTGGGGCAAGAGTTCCTGGGGCTGGTGGATTCCTTTCGTGCGAAACTGACCAGCGTCAGCTCGTACTACCTGCTTGATGCGACTCCCCAGGCGGACTGGCTGGTTCCCCAGAACTACGAACATCTCCTGGCTGCGGCAACCCCGCACCGCGCGGAAATTACTTCGTTTGACGAGAATTCTCTCTGCGAACTTTTCTACACCAGCGGGACGAGCGCCGATCCCAAAGGGGTTATGCTCACCCACAGAAATATCCATCTCCACGCTCTGCATATCGCTCTATTCCACCACACTAAGTTTGAGGATGTCTTCCTGCACACGATTCCCCTGTTTCACGCCAACGGCTGGGGGGCGGCGCACACCATCACTTTGATGGGCGCAACGCACGTCATGAGCCCGCGATTTATTCCGCAAGAGATCTTTCGCCTGGTAGAGCGGGAGCGGGTTGGTTCGCTAAGTCTGGTGCCCATTATGGCGGCCGCGTTGGTGAATTGTCCGGAACGTTCCCAGTATGATTTGAGCACGCTGCGGTGGATCACCATCGGGGGCGCCGCTTCTTTTCCCTCCCTCATGCGCGAGGTCGAACAGAAGCTCGGCTGCCCTTGTTTTTCCGGATACGGTCTGACCGAGTGCTCGCCCTCGCTGGCCACGACCGAGCTCAAACCAGATGTGACTTGCGAACCCGAGCAGCGCTACCTGCTCCAGTCAATGACCGGCTACGCCTATCCTGGGGTGGAACTGCGGGTCGTGGATTTCGATGACAGGGAAGTGCCTCACGACGGCCAGACTATGGGTGAAATCATCGCCCGCAGCGACAGTGTGATGGCGGGCTATTGGAAGGATCCCGAGGCTACGGCGGAAGCCTTGCGTGGCGGTTGGTTTCACACCGGCGATATGGCAGTCGTCATGGAGAACGGGTACATCCTGATCGTCGATCGCAAGAAAGACATTATTGTCAGCGGCGGCGAAAATATCTCATCGCTGGAAGTCGAGAGAACGTTGTTGGCGCATCCTGCCGTGTACGAGGCTGCGGTGATTGCCGTCAGAGATGACAGGTGGGGGGAAGTCCCCAAAGGCGTGGTGATTCTAAAACCTGGAAGCCCCGTGACGGAAGCAGAACTGATTGAGTTCTGCCGCTCTAGTTTGGCGCACTACAAGTGTCCCCGCTCGATCGAATTCTGCGAGATGTTAGCCAAGACGGCGACGGGGAAGGTGTTGAAGAAAGAACTGCGGAAGAAATACGGGGGAACGGTGCGCAGGGAGATGGGATGGACCTGAATTTAACTTCCGAGGAAATGCAATTCCGCGACGAATTGCGCTCTTGGCTCGCGGCCCATGTGCCCTCCGACTGGGCCGAGCGGCGGGAGGAATCGCTGGAATCTCGCTTCGAATATCTGCGGGCGTGGCAGCGCAAGTTATTTGCCGGCGGATGGGCGGGAGTTTCCTGGCCGAAGCAATATGGCGGCCGGGGTGCAAGTCTGATGCAGCAGGTCATCTTCTGGCAGGAACTGGCTCTGGCCAGTGCTCCACCGATGGCCAACACGCTGGGCTTGGGTCTGATCGGTCCCACCATCATCGCGTTCGGAACCGAGGCGCAAAAGACGCGCTTCTTGGCGAAGATTCTTAGCGCCGAAGAGATCTGGTGCCAGGGGTTTTCCGAACCCAACGCGGGTTCCGACCTCGCCTCTTTGCAGACCGAAGCGCGCCTGGATGGCAACTCCTACGTGGTCAATGGCTTGAAAACCTGGAACAGCTACGGGTGGGTTGCCGACTGGTGCGAGTTGGTGGTGCGAACGGATCCGAATGTTCCGAAACACAAAGGGCTTACTGTGCTTCTGGTGGACATGAAGTCGGCGGGCATCAGCGTTCGCCCGCTTCGCCAGATCACTGGAGAGAGTGAATTTGCCGAGGTTTCGTTTCGCGATGTGCGGGTTCCCGCCGAAAACGTTGTGGGCAATGTGAATCAGGGGTGGAACGTCGCGATCGGGACGCTGATGCACGAACGCGGCACCTTCGGCGCCGGCCTGCAGATTACCTTTCGCCGGAACATGGAACGCCTGATTGAGCTGGCGGGGAGCTTGCGGCGAAACGGAAGATCGGCCGCGCAAGATCCCCTGGTCCGTCAGAAGCTGGCCCAGTGCTATGCCGAAATTGAAGTCATGCGGTGGAACCAGATGCGCGCTTTCAGCCGCCTTAACGCAACCGGAGTGCCCGGCCCGGAAGGTTCCATCCAGAAAATCTTCTGGAGCGAGTTGAACCAGCGATTGCAGCAGGCGGCGCAGGAATTGCTCGGTCCCTACGGGCAGCTTGCAGGTTCCTCCCGACACTCGGTCGACAAAGGCACTTGGGCCTATGGATACCTGCGCTCGCGGGGCAATACCATTGAAGCCGGAACCTCGGAGATTCAACGCAACATCATCGGACACTTCGTCCTGGGCTTGCCCAGGAGCTACTGAGAACAGGTCATGCAATTCGGATTGAACGAGAGCCAGGAGATTCTCCAGCAAAACGCGCGCCAGTTCTTTGCCGGGGAATGCCCGATGACGCACGTGCGGCATCTGGCTGAAAGCAAGCAGCCGTACGACCCGACCCTTTGGTCGAAGATGGCCACCCAGGGCTACACGGGCATCATTTTTCCGGAGAAATACGACGGACTCGGTCTTGGCAAAGTGGAACTCATTCTTCTCATGGAGGAAGCGGGCCGCGCCCTGCTGCCCGGTCCCTTCTGGTCGACCGTCGCACTGGCTGGTGCGGTAATCGATGCCGTCGCTAGCGATCGACAGAAGGCTAGATATCTCACTCCCATTTGCCGCGGCCAGGCGCGCTCGACTCTCGCCTTGCTCGAAGCTGGCGCCACCTGGGACCTGGCCGACGCGAAGCTTGCTGCCGCCGATGGCAGGCTGACCGGCGAAAAACTTTTCGTGCTTGACGCCGACGTGGCGGACTTTATCGTCGTTGCCGGGCAGACCGGGGTTTTTCTCGTGGAAGCGCAGGCGCCCGGTTTATCCATTACGCCGATGCCGGCCCTGGATCTGACTCGGAACTTCGATGCCCTCCAGTTCAAAGACACCCCCGCGGAGAAGCTGGGCGAGGCAACGAATCTCGCCCCTGCGCTCAACCTCGCCACCGCGGCCTTGGTTGCCGAGATGGTGGGTGGAATGCAGCGCGTGCTTGACCTGACCGTGGACTACGCGAAGATGCGCAAGCAGTTCGGAAAGCCGATCGGCACATTTCAGGCCGTCCAGCACCAGTGTGCGGATATGTACCTTGAAACCGAGAGCTCGCGTTCGGCCGCCTACTACGCGGCGTGGGCTTTGGAACACGATGCTCCCGATGCAACCACCGCGACCTCTATCGCCAAAATGTACGCCAGTGACGCATGTCGGGCTGTGGGGAACCGTGGCATTCAAATCCACGGCGGCAACGGTTTTGCCTGGGAGAACGACCTGCACCTTTACTACCGCCGTGCCAAAGCATCCGAGACGATGCTGGGCGATGCGACGTTTCACCGGGAACGCATCGCCCGCCTCGTGATCGACTCGATTACCACCGGCTGTAGCCACGATGGGAGTTCACGATGAGCAATCTAGTACGGCTGAGCAGAGACAAAGACAGCGATATCGCCATCATCACCATCGACAATCCACCGGTGAATGCCCTCAGCCCTGGGGTGCCGGAGGGAATTGCCAACGCCATCGAAGAGATTAACAACGATCCCTCCGTGAAAGCCGCGGTCCTTATCGGCGCCGGGCGCACGTTTGTCGCAGGAGCTGATATCAAGGAATTCGGAAAGATGACCTCTGGCAAATCGCGCGGCGCTGGCCTTCTTCCACTCCTGCTCGGCATTGAAAATTGCCGCAAGCCGATAGTGATGGCAATTCATGGCGCCGCTTTGGGCGGAGGACTGGAGCTGGCAATGGCAGGCCATTATCGCGTGGCCTCGAGCGATGCGCAGGTCGGCCAGCCTGAAGTGAAGCTCGGCCTGATTCCCGGTGCGGCGGGAACGCAGCGCCTTCCTCGGCTTGCCGGTGTCGCCAAGTCGCTTGAAATGTGTATCGACGGCAAACCTGTTGCCGCAGCAGAAGCCTTCCGGCTCGGTATCATCGACCGCGTGATCGAGGGCGAGCTTTTTGCCGGCGCCGTGGCTTTTGCCCGCGGAGTCGCTGGAAAACGAATACCGAGAACGCGCGAACGCATCGAGAAACTGGGTACGATCGAGGAGAATGCGGGAATCATCTCTGCCGCCCGCGAGCAGGTAAGAAAGAAGCAGCGAGGGCTGAAAGCGCCACTGGCCGCCGTTGATGCAGTGGAAGCAGCCACCAAGCTTTCCTTCGAGGAAGGTTGCGAGGTGGAGCGGAGACTCTTCACCGAATGTCTCTTCTCCGATCAATCCAAAGCGCTCATCCACGTTTTCCTCGGGGAGCGCGAAGTGGCAAAGATTCCCGACGTACCCAAAGACACGCCCGTCAAGCCAATCCGCAGTGTCGCTGTTGTCGGTTCTGGCACCATGGGCGGCGGGATCGCCATGGTTTTTGCCAATGCCGGTATTCCCGTTCTGCTCAAGGAGGTCGACCAGCCCGCGCTCGATCAGGGCCTCGCCAAGATTCGAAAGAACTACGCCAGCTCGGTTCAGCGCGGACGCTTCACCCAGCTGTTCGTCGATGAGCGGCTTGCCCTGATCGCACCCACTCTCAGCTACGACAACTTCGCCAACGCTGACATGGTGGTTGAGGCGGTCTTCGAGGGGATGGCGCTTAAAAAGCAGGTGTTTCAAGATCTGGATCGAGCCTGCAAGCCCGGGGCTATTTTGGCGAGCAACACGTCCACCTTGAGCATCGACGACATTGCCGGCGTTACCTCGCGGCCCGAGTCCGTGGTTGGAACCCACTTCTTCAGCCCCGCCAACATCATGCGCTTGCTGGAAATTGTGCGCGGAAAAGAGACGAGTAAAGAGGTCATCGCGACCTGCATGCAGCTCGCGAAAAAACTCGGCAAGATTGGCGTGCTGGTGGGAAACTGCCGCGGATTCGTGGGAAACCGTATGTTCGGACCCTATCGCCGGGAAGCGCAGTTCCTGGTGGAAGAAGGCGCGGAGGTGGAGGCCGTTGACCATGCGCTGGTCGAGTTCGGCATGGCAATGGGTCCGCTGGCGACGGGCGATCTTGCCGGACTGGATGTTGGGTGGCGGATTCGCAAGGAATATCGCCACTTGGAGAAACCTGGTGTTCGCCAGCCCATGGCTGAAGATCGTCTCTGCGAGATGGGACGCTATGGCCAGAAGACTCTGGCCGGCTGGTATCGCTACGACGACCAGCGCCGTGCCGTATCCGATCCGGAAGTGAGTGCCTTGGTGCGGAACTGGACCGCAGAAGCCGGCATCCCGCAACGCCAGATATCGACTTCCGAAATGATCGACCGCTGCCTCTATGCCTTGGTCAACGAAGGTGCCCGCATTCTTGAGGAGGGTTACGCGCTGCGCGCCGTCGATATCGACGTCATCTACCTGAATGGCTATGGGTTTCCGGCGTATCGAGGGGGCCCCATGTGGTATGCCGACACCGTGGGCTTGAAGAAAGTCTATGACCGGGTGCGCGAATTCCGCCAACAACATGGAGAACTCTGGGAGCCCGCTCCTTTGCTGAAGCGCCTCGCCGAGGCCAACCAGACATTTGCCGAGTTCGCTAAGGAGCAAAGCGTCAACCTGTAGTGCCGCCTGGAGCCATCATCCGGGCAACTGGTTGAGAGTGGGGATTCTGGGGAACGTATGAGAGAAGCCGTTGTGGTCGCCAGCTCACGGACAGCGCTGGCCAAATCGTTTCGCGGCTCATTCAACATGACGCGCCCGGATGATCTTGCGGCCCACTGTATCAGGGATGTTCTCGGCAAAACTCCCAATCTTGATCCCCGCGAAGTGGAAGATGTCGTGCTCGGTTGCGCGCAGCCGCATGGTCCACAAGGCAGCAACGTCGCACGAGTTTCCGCCATGCTCGCGAGCCTGCCAACATCGGTCGCGGGCACCACAATCAACCGGTTCTGTTCCTCTGGCTTACAGGCGATTGCTCTGGCCGCCTACCAAATCATCCAGGGGGGCAGCGAAGCGGTGATTGGCGGCGGGGTCGAGAGCATCAGTGTGACGCCTCGCAGTTCCGACCCCAATCCGCGCCTGCTGGAACAACTGCCCGGTCTGTACATGGTCATGGGCGACACAGCGGAAGTCGTCGCCAAACGCTACAAGATTGGCCGGCAAGCGCAGGATGAGTACTCGCTCCTCAGCCAGCAGCGCACCGCCCGCGCGCAGCGGGAAGGTTTCTTCCAGGAAGAGATCGCCCCCATGAACGTCACCAAGGCGATTCTGGATAAGAAAACCAATGAGCTAGTAAGCCACGAGGAGGTCTGGGCTGACAAGGACGAGTGCAATCGTCCTGAGACAACTCTTGACGGCTTGCTTGCGCTCAAACCGCACTTTGATCCCGGTAGCGGCCAGGGAACAGTCACAGCTGGGAATTCTTCGCAGCTTTCCGATGGAGCCTCGGCCACGCTCCTCATGTCTCGCCAGCGCGCCGATCAGCTTGGGATTCCCTACAAGCTCGTGTTCCGCGGTTTTCAGGTGGCCGGCTGCGAGCCGGATGAAATGGGCGTTGGACCGGTCTTCGCTGTTCCGAAACTGCTGCAGCGCGCCGGCCTGAAGATGGACGACGTGGGCCTCTGGGAACTCAACGAAGCGTTCGCCGTGCAGGTGATCTACTGCCGCGAGCGGCTGGGTATCGATCCCGACAAACTGAACGTGAATGGCGGCTCCATCTCCATCGGCCATCCGTTTGGCATGACCGGGTCGCGCATGGTCGGAACCATGGCCAACGAAATGCTGCGGCGCAAAGACCACAAAGTGCGCTACGGGGTGGTGACGATGTGCGTCGGCGGTGGCCAGGGAGCAGCGGGTTTGTTTGAGCGGGCTGGTTAGCCGGACGTATGAGCCGCATTATTCTAGTCCGACATGCCCAGGCGTCTTTTCTGGAGCCGAACTATGACAAACTCTGCGCCACCGGCGAAGTACAAGCCCGCCTGCTGGGCGAGTACTGGGCCCGCCGCGGAGTGCTCTTCGGCCGCGCCTGCTCCGGTCCTCGTGTCCGGCAAGTGCGGACCGCGCGCATGGTCGAGGAAGCCTATCGAAAACTAGGGCGAGAGTTCCCCGAATTGGCGGTGATGAACGAGTTCGACGAATATCCGGCGGAAGCGGTTTTGAAGGCAGGTCTGCCGCGGGTGCTGGATCAATCGCCCGAAGTCCGCGATCTTCACCGGGCGTTCGAGCGTGCCACGGACTCTGACGAACGAAAAGGAAGCTTCCAACAAATGTTCGAGGCGGTCATCGGCATGTGGGTGAGTGGTGAGTTAGTGGTCGATGATGTGGAATCCTGGCAAAACTTTTGTGCGCGCGTCGATCGGGGAATTGCGACCATCGTTAACAGCCAAGCGCCAGCCGGCGATTGCTTGGTGTTTACTTCCGGAGGTCCGATTGGCGTAGCCATGCGGCGAGCCTTGCACTTGTCGCCTGCGGACACTCTGCAATTGACATGGATGTCGCGCAACGCAGCGTTCACCGAGTTTCTAAGTTCAGGGGACCGCTTCACGCTCAGTAGGTTCAATGCGCACCCACATATCGAGGACGAATCCTTGCTCACGTATCGGTAGGAAGGTTCACAGCTGCGGAAAGACGAAGAGTTCGAGAGAATGCTGGCCCCTTGTGATAACGCGGTCGCCGTCAGAGCCGGGGAAGAACTTGATCTGGCTCGGCTCAGCGCGTACTTGGGTCGGCACTTCGACGGTCCCGGCCCGGCAACCGTCGAGCAGTTCCCCTCGGGTCACTCGAATCTGACGTATCGCGTGACCTGGGGTGGTCGTGAACTGGTGCTGCGCCGGCCGCCGTTCGGCAGCCAGGTGAAATCTGCCCATGACATGGGCCGCGAATATCGCGTGCTGTGCAAGTTGCACGAAACCTATCCGGTTGCGCCCCAGGTGATCCTTTATTGCGACGATCTTTCGGTTCTTGACGCCCCCTTCTACCTCATGGAGCCGATTCGAGGCATCATCCTGCGCAGACAACTGCCGCCCGGCCTGCTGCTGTCGCCCGCCCTGGCAGGCCAGCTCAGCGAAGCTTTCCTCGACCACCTCGTGCGCCTCCACGGCCTCGACTACGACCAGATCGGCCTGGGCGATTTGGGTAAGCCGCAGGGCTACCTCGAACGCCAGGTGAAGGGATGGATCGAGCGCTATCACAATGCAGCCACTCACGACCTGCCTGAAGTCGGGTGCATTTCCGCCTGGCTCACGCATCACCTTCCAGCGGCGAGCGACACCACGCTGATTCACAACGACTATAAGTACGACAACGTCATACTCGACTCGAATGACATTACAAAGATCGTCGGAGTTCTGGACTGGGAGATGTGTACGCTGGGTGATCCGCTGTCCGATCTGGGCACAACCCTGGCTTATTGGACCGACCCCAGCGACCCCGACGAACTGCAGGAAATCTGCTCTGCACCCACCACCATTCCTGGAACTTTGACCCGTGCCCAGTTGGCTCAACGCTATGCTCTGGCGACCGGCCGCGGCCTCCACGACATGGTCTTCTATTTGACCTTTGCGCGCTTCAAGGTCGGAGTGATTGTTCAGCAGATCTATTACCGTTACGCCCAGGGGCTCACCCACGATGAGCGCTTTGCCATCATGCCCGATCGGATCGCGGTCCTGATGCGGGCCTCGCTACAGTGCGCAGAAAGCGGGACGATATGATCGGATTCCGATTCCACGTCCCATCATGTCCGGTAATACCGCACCAACCATTCCGCCACACAAGCGGGCTTGTCTGCGCCTTCAGTCTCGATCCTCACCGAGAAAATGATATCCACGAACGCCGCAGATTCCTTCACCGAGAGCAGAGTCACGCGAGCCCGAATCGCCGAGCCCGCCCGCACCGCCGCTGGGAAGCGCACGCGATTCAGTCCGTAGTTGACGCGTATCCCGACTCCCTCCCGGATGCGAATCGCCTGTCCGGAAAAATAGCTCAGCAGCGAAAGCGTGAGGAAGCCGTGCGCAATGGTGCCGCCCAAGGGCGACTCAGGCGCTGCTCGCTCCGGGTCGACATGAATCCATTGCCGGTCTTCGGTCGCATCCGCGAACTTCTGGATGCGGTCCTGAGTCAGAACCAGCCAATCCGTCGGGGGCAGTTCGCGGCCTTCGAATTCTTTCAACGAACTTAGATGGTTAATTTCAAAAGGGGGCATCGGAATCATGACGACACTAACAGAAACTCCAGGCAAGACAAGAGGCTCAGCTTTTCTCTTTGAAGATGTCCTCCCCGACCAGGTGTTCACTGCGGAAGATCTCACCGAGGAGCATCTTGCGATCGGTCGTATGATCGATGAGTTCTGGACGAGCGAAGTCGAACCCAATCTTCCTGCCATCCGCGAGAAACAGCCGGGCGCTGCCCTTGCCGTGCTGCGGAAGTCCGCGGAACTGGGCCTTACGGGCATGACCATACCAGAGGAATTTGGCGGCATGGAAATGGACTTGCCCTCGCTGATGGTAGCCGCCGAACACATGGGACGCGATGCCTCCT
>DATBYA010000129.1:0-59607 GCA_036514015.1 Candidatus Sulfotelmatobacter sp. | reverse complement strand
ACGCTCGACGCCCGCTCCAACATTGCCATCGCGCAGGAAATCTCCGGCAACGGCGGCCGCGATCCCGCGTTCTTCCTGCGCATTTGCGATTTATTAGGGCTGAGCCAGCGCCTCAACCATCGTCCCTCCGAACTTTCCGGTGGCGAGCAGCAGCGCGTTGCCCTGGCTCGCGCCCTGGTCAACCAGCCGGTGGTGGTTCTGGCCGACGAGCCCACCGGCAATCTCGACACCGAGAACTCCAACATCGTTTTGCGCATGTTGCGGCAGTCCAACCAGGAGTTAGGTCAGACGGTACTGATGATCACCCACAATCCCGAAGCCGCCAAATACGGAGACCGCATCATTCACATGCGCGATGGCCACCTGGTGAGCGCGGAGGAAGACCCGCAATGGTCGGTGCACTGAGGGCCGCCCCCGGCGGTGCGTCATCGTTGCCGCAGCGCAACACCTCATTTATAATCGAACTCGCTGAGCGGGAGTAACTCAGTGGTAGAGTGCGACCTTGCCAAGGTCGAAGTCGCGGGTTCAAATCCCGTCTCCCGCTCCAGAGTTTTTCTTTCAGACCGGGGTTTCCGGCGTTCCCCCGTATGTAGACTTTTTCCGTACGGAACGCTAACGTATTGAACAGGGCGCGGTACCCAAGTGGTAAGGGAGAGGTCTGCAAAACCTTTATGCGTCGGTTCGATTCCGACCCGCGCCTCCAGTCTTTTCTTGTAGTTTGTTGAATCTGCTGCAGTTGATTCTTTTCCTTCCTTCGCTCTCGATTGGCCCCATTCGGCGAAAATGGGCCACTTTCGATCTCAAAGGTGGACAAAAAGTGCCCAAGAGTTTGATGTTTCAATTGGGCCTGCCTTCCGGGGCCTTGTTTTCGTCCCGGCCAGCTCGGAGAATCTCGTCGTACCGCATCATGGCATCACGCTGGTGCTTGGCAGTCGGGTGGACGTAACGCTGAACGATGCGAATTAAATTGTGTCCCAGATTGCCGCTCTTTTCGTCTTCATCGCCCCTCCTGTTTTGAGAGACGATTTGAGCGGAGAAATCAGACTGAATACGTTATTTTCCGTAGCCCTTCGTCGCGAACGTAATGCTTGTCTGCGCGCTTGCGAACTCCCGGTTCGCCTGCTGCAGGAGAATGCCCGACTTTCCCGATCGAGCCGCCTCCAGCGCCGTTTTCAAAGACTCTGGAATCGGCAGCAGGATGCCAAGCTGCGTCATTTGCCCGCGGCACACCTCGGCGGCATGAGAAAGGCTGATCCGCACCGCGACTTTGTTTCCCTCAACCGCGTAGAAAGCGAAATCGCTCAGCAGATCCGCCCCGAAGTAATAACTGCAATCCTTCACTTGAACGGATTTGAATTGAATTACAGCCACCAGCTCCGCCAGCGACGCCGGCTGCGGACCCTCCAGGTTTTTTAGCGCATCCGCCACGAGTTTGTCGCCGCGCAACGCCGACAAAATGCTGCCCTCGGGGAAGATGTCCGTCATGCTGGTTGACGCCGCCCGATCCGGCGCGCTCTTGCTCAAATCAATCGCCCGAAACCGTTTCGACGACGAAGGATGCGCTCCTCCACAATCGCAATCATCTTCCTGCTCCACACTCAAGAAGTGCCCAACCGCCGACAGAATGCGATAACTCCGCGCGCTCTGCATCGGCTGGTCGGCTGCCGGCTGGGAAATCTTGTTCCAGTCAGATTCCGCAATCGCCTCGAAAGACAACACCGGTGCGTTCGCGCGCGTGACCACGATGTCTTTCTTCGTCCACTCGATGGAAAAACCGTCGCTGCTCGACTTCCAGATCTCGTGCGCCTCGCTCGATGCGGCCTGCGCGCTGCCCGAACCGCCACACAACAACAGCACCGCAGCCAATGCAAACGCGTATCTGTACCGGGCTAAGCTCCATTCCGCCATCAAGCACCTTCTGTACCCAGAAGCTTTTGGAAGATTCACGAGAAACGTTATCCTGCCACCCGTGCGGCGTTGCATCCCTCCCGAATCCACGGCTATGGTGGCAGCCTCTGCCGCAGCCGGCTGGCGTGGATGTTGGTGTATGCCGCCGTAATATTCTGGTCGTAGTTGTTCACCGCATACCCCGCGCCGTTGTAACCGCGCGCAAAGCCCGCCCAATTATGATTCACCAGCGTGTTCTGCATGTGATTCGTGATGATGTATCCCAGAAAGCCCCGCAGGTGCATCGCCTCAGAGGTAAACATATCGTTGACGAACGTGCCGATGTCGTTCCAGTCGACGCTAAAGTTGAACCCCATGAGCTGAAACATGCCCCACGATGCCGACTGCCACGCATCCTCGTTTCTTAGGTGTCCTCCGGCTCCGTTGCGCAGAATCATCGCACCGTACATCAGGCTCCATTCGTTGGCCTGACTGCCGGTATGATATCGATTGCCCGCGGCCAGCGTCGGCTGCGAAAGGTGCGGATGCGTGCGGTCATAAATGCCGCCCGTCCTTCCATGGAAGATGTGCAGCTCGTAACGAATGATCGGGCGGCCATCACTGCCAAAACCCACTCTGCCCCCCGATTCAACCTGCGCCACTGCTTTCACCGAGGAAACCTCTGCGCCAATCCGCGCGGCCGCCGCAACGTAGTCCGGTTCTGACAGCGTAGGAGCGAGCGGATTTGGCGTGGGAAGCGTTCCTGTCAGATCACGATCAAACGTCAGCGGCGTAGGATTTGCCAGGAAGGTGCGCGCGTCTCCGACTTGTCCTGTGGTCTGCAAGTCTCCTGGTGCCGTCGCCGGCAAGCGCCGGTCGTGCACCACGTTGTACGCGTATTCGATCCGCCAGTTCACCCCTCCCGGAGAAGCCTGCTGCTGCCGCCAAAGCATCGCCAGATCCAGAGGGTCCAGCGCGGCGAGCGCACGTAGCATTTCATACATGTTGAGTCCGATCAGCCGCCGGAAAGCGTTGTCCCAATCTGGCGGCCCCGACTGCGCTCCGGTCGTGAAATCGATCGCATTCAGCACCGATTGAATAAAAAGCTCACACTCAGGACTCATGGGTCGCTTACTCCTATAACGTCCGTCTCAGTTAAAGGTCCGTCTCAGTCGAGAATTCTGCAATCCAAAGTCTCTATCCCATGAAGCAAACAGCCTTAGCTGGAATTGTCGCCTTTTTGACTTCAAGAACGGCACCAGCATACTCTCATCTTGCCGTTCCCAACACTGTAAGATTTCCATCTGGAGCGCCCCCTCAACAGTCTGTACCAAAGGGTGTGTAGCGCCGCGAGCCTTAAAAAGACCCCGCCTCTGTCACAATCTAGCGGGGCTTCTTGCTTACTTGTTACGCAAGAACGATCAGGCTTCTGGTGATCCGTCCTCCGATGACTCCCACTTCCCCCTGCCACAGGCGTGTTTGGAAGCCGTTGGGGGCCCCTTTGTCAGTGACCCACATCTTTCTTTTTGGCTCCTGTGACATACCTTCATTACTGATAATTCGTATGGTCCGTTTCAGTCCGTCTCAGTCCGTCTCACCGTCTCATGGCAAACTGGAAATCCAGGCTGGAGGTGCGCTAAGATGTGGTTACTTTGGCCCGCCGACTGACATAAACACACATCATCCAGTGTGCCATCTCGTCGAACTCAGAAGGTCGAGAGGAATAAGAAGAGAATGAGAACGAGCAAAAAGGGTCGCATTGGCCCTTCCGTCCTTATTTGGCTTGTCGCGTTATGTTTCTTCTCAGTTCCAGCAGCAGCCGGAAAGCGATCCCAGCGATTGCATAAGCATGTTCGCCCTGCCGTTACCAACGGCCAAGCCGCACGCGTCGGTCCGATGTCAAAGAATCAGCGCATGAGGCTTGCGATCATTTTGCCGCTTCGCAATCAAGGCGAACTGGCGAACCTGTTGAAACGGCTTTATGACCCATCCAGCCCCGATTACCGACATTTTCTTACTGTGGCTCAGTTCACACAACAGTTTGGCCCGACGAAACAGGATTACCAGGCTGTGGAGAAGTTCGCGAGATCTCAGGGTTTCAGCGTAACCAATCCACCTGCCAATCGCCTGCTGGTGCATATCAATGGCACAGTGTCACAGATCAACAAGGCTTTCCATGTCGCGATGACGACCTATCGCCATCCAACGGAGAACCGTACTTTCTATTCCCCGGATCGTGAGCCCGCACTCGACCTAAGCATCCCGGTGGCGCACGTTGCGGGGCTGAACAATTTCTCATTACCACGTCCGAAGTTCAAAAGGGCCCCCGCGAACTTTCGCCGCAATAGCACTGGCTCGGGGCCGAGTAGTGCGTATCTTGGTAGCGACATGCGTGTAGCCTACTACGGCGGCACCGCTCTCACAGGCAGTGGCCAGGCAGTGGGGCTGTTGGAGTTCGACGGCTACAACGTGAGCGATGTAACCGCGAGCTTTGCAGGACAGCCCAATAGCGTTCCCATTCAGAACGTCCTGCTCGACGGCGCCAGCGCCGGCTCCGACGGCGATGATGGAGAACAAGTTCTGGATATCGTGCAGGCGGCGTCCATGGCGCCCGGGATGAGCCAAATTCGCGTCTATATCGCTCCAGGCACTTCGCAAATCGGTGTCGGCGACGTTGACATATTCAATGAAATGGCAACCGACAATATCGCCAAGCAACTCAGCTGCTCGTGGGGATGGAATCCGGACGATAGTTCGCAGCTCGACCCCATATTCCAGGAATTTGCAGCACAGGGTCAGAATCTTTTCGTTGCTTCTGGAGACGCAGGAGCGTACACGGGATCGAACTCTACCGACAATAGCTATCCGGCGGAATCCCTGTACGTTGTGGCCGTGGGCGGAACAGACTTGACCACAAATGGAGCGGGCGGCCCTTGGCAATCGGAAACGGCGTGGCTCGACAGCAGCGGCGGCCCTGCCGACGATGGCTTCGCGATTCCGAGTTGGCAGGCCGGCATTGCGAATTCCTCAAATCAGGCTTCCACGACCATACGCAATGTTCCGGACGTGGCGGCAGAAGCGAATACCGATAATTATCTCTGCGACCAAGGATCCTGCACGGGAGACTATGGTGGCACCAGCTTCGCCGCGCCGCGATGGGCCGGCTTTCTTGCGCTCGTCAATCAGCAAGTAGTGGCGCACGGGACCTCAACTCTAGGGTTCATTAATCCAACCATCTACTCGATTGGTCAAGGTTCCAGCTACAACGACGATTTCCACGACATTACCAGCGGAAATAACAATAACGGCCAAGGGCAATCGTACAATGCCGTGGTTGGCTATGACTTGGTGACCGGATGGGGAAGCCCGAACGGACAGAATCTGATCAATACCCTAGCTGGATCTTCGTCCTCAACTTCACCCTAACGCGTCGCCATCAAGTTATCCAACCCCGACGCCGGCGGCATTAGCCGCGCCGGAGCGCCTGGGATCAACCGGGTTTTTGCTACGGTCCAGGGGCTCCGTGGGCGTGCTGCTCGGCAACGGAGACGGGACTTTCCAGCCAGCGGCAGGTCTCCGGCAATTTCGGGCACAGCACGGCAGGACTGAATCAGGCTGTAAACACTGCAACCACGAAAACTTCCCTGGCTTCGTCCGGCGGATCCCGTGGGTCGTCAGTCGCCAAACACTGCAATGCTCAACCGTGAGCCTCGTTAAGTTAGTTAGTTGGTGCTGGAGCGGATGAGCCTCGGCGAAGCAAATCCTTTCGATAGAGAATTGCGTACAGGATGGACACGGGACAACCCACACTGACACAGAAGAGTACTCCCTTCAAATTGGTCCATTCCACGGGTCCCCACCCAAGGAGCCGGATAAACAAAGAGAAGCACAAACTGAACAGAACACCGATAATGCCGCATTCTGAAATCAGGCGAACTGTAGTCGCAATATGCGCTGACCGGACCATGAGATACAAGCGGGTAATGACGCCACTCACAAAACCAAACAGACAAGCAGGGACAAGCGCAATGAACAAGGTCGCAAAAGCAAAAATGAGAAACCCTTTCAAGTCATGGACCTCAGGAGCCGGAACAACCCAGAACAAAACCACCCATAGTGTCGAAATCAAGGTGGCGGCACAGGCACAGAAAATCCCGGCCATTAACACGTCAATTGGTTGTTTTGGCTCGCAATTTGATGCTGGTACGGCCCTATAGAAAAATATTACATCGGACCCGTCTGATAGCTGTTGCAAAATCGCATTGCACTCAAAAACCCTGCTGACGGGCGAACAGACGGGGCAAGCTTGCACTGACGCCACTTACGAAGTGATACCATTTTAGCGTATGAAAATTGCCCTCCTCTCTCTCTGTGCTAGGGCTGACGGTTGGTGCGTCTGGTCAGGAGTCTGAGGAGTTTGCGGGAGAAATTCACGGAGTCGTCGTCGGCCAAGACGGGCAACCCGCAAAGGGAATGAGATTGGGCGCTGATATGCAGTGCACGTGCATTCTGGATGAGGGACACCATCACAAATCAAGCCGGAAAATATCACTTTCAACGTTTGCCGTTTGGGAAGTACTCCGTCGTTGAAGAATTGGGTGCTCCTCCCCTTGGGGTTGCTGAACTGATGGTTGACCACCCAAACGCGGAACTTCGTGCAGAGCTTCCTCCCAAGGTAGGCATTCTGATGATCCATCGGACCGACCGAGTAACTGGCGCAATCATTCCGCGAGTCTGCGTAAAGGTGGCGGCCCTTGACGGCCCAGACTCGCGGTGGTCTGAGTTATGGGCTGACAGCTCAAATTGCCTCTTCTATCCCGACTGCGCCATTCCAGTTCCTCTCGACAAACAACTGCTCGTGCATGTGTCATCTGCGGGATTTCAGGAGTGGAATGAGAGCGCGGGAAGGGGAAAGCCAATTCTCGTGGACTCGGAAGCTCGCTTGGCTTGGGATATCCAGCTTGAGCCGCTCCCACACCGAACAGGACGACGCTCTGGCGACTACCAACTGTTGCAATATCTCTTTTGCGCTCATCGCCCTTCGTGACCGGGGTTTTGAGCGCTTATGGCCTGGTTTCGACAGTTATCGGCTCCCCCCTTCAGCGCGATGCAAAAGAAAAGCGCCCCGAGCGTTTACAAAGACATCCGTGCAGATCCAGTGCTCACTGATATGCTCGTCCCGTCGCATTGGCTTTCTGAGGCGAGCGGCTATGAAGACTGCAGTTCACAGATGGTTCTCTGATCGGTGGGCGTCCAACACATCGGGTACCTATTGGCGGACGCTGCCGATGCTGAGCAGGGGGAAGTTCCTGGTCGCGGCGTTTATCACTTGGTGCGCGGTCGGTTTCGTCATCGATCTGCTACTGGTCAACTATCAACCCTTAGGTCGAGGCTTGTTCTGGCCAATCTACTTTGGCACGCTTGGGACAGCGGTTTTTGCGGCCCGCATGGGGCGGACTGGTTTCGTCCCTGTCCTTCTGCTGATTACGGGGGCCGGCCTCTGGCTGGCGGTTCGGATGTCCTTTCATTCGTCCGCGTCGCCGGACTTGGAGGCGATGCACAGTCGAGTCGTCTTCGACGCCATCGGCAGCCTGGTGGGCACGAGCGTCGGGTATCGGCTGCTCGTTGATTTCATCAGGACCGAAGGCCTCGCGACCGTCCGCATCCAGACCGAACTTACCCTCGCACACGGCATACAGGCGACTCTGGTTCCGACGCTTTCTCTTCAGGTTGATCGCTTTGAGGTCTATGGGAAATCCATTCCCAGCACAGAAATGGGCGGCGACTTGATCGACGCCGTGGAGCGCGACGGAACGCTACTCGCCTACGTGGCTGACATTTCCGGACACGGCCTGGCCGCTGGCCAGTTGATGGGAATGTTGAAGACGGCGGTGCGTGTCTCCCTCCAGTTCCGACAGGAACCGGTAGCCGTACTGGAAAGTGCGGATCGCGTGCTTCCCGCGGTCAAAGAGGAGAACATGTACGCGACGCTCGCTCTTCTGTACTTCGACGGCTCGTCCGAAGCGGAATATTCGCTGGCGGGCCATCCGCCCATCCTTCACTATCGCGCCCCGACCGGGGATATTGCGCGGCTAGCCATGGAACAGGTTCCCTTGGGCTTGATACCCGGGGGGCGCTATTCGAGCCAGCGCGTCAGCTACTCCCCGCGGGATCTGTTTCTGATGATTTCCGATGGGATCTCGGAAGTACCCAACGAGAACGACGAAGAATTTGGTCTCGATCGCCTCGAACAGTTGCTCAGGAAAAACGCCGCGCACCCACTCCCGCAGCTATGGGAGTTGATCATGGACGAAGTCAAACGGCACGGCGTGCAGCAAGACGACCAGACATTGCTCCTGCTCCGCGTCTGCATGTAGCGGGCATCCCTCGTTGGATGGGCCTTTCTTTTGAGCATGTTCTTACGTTTTGATACTTGAGCGCGTAGGGGTGCGTTCAATGCTGGTTGTCCTTGGCCGCCAATTTTTCAGCGGCCAGTTTTTCCGCGGTGGTCAAGGCGTCAGCAGCGCTGACCTTCACATCTGGTTCCACGCCTTTTCCTTCCCAGTCACCTTTCGTCACAGGGTTGATCGGCCGGCCGAAGGGGACGCCAATTGTGAAGTGATCTCCGGCAGGCATGCCTCGCACGGGATGGGCGCCGCCTCCCGTCGTTTCGCCCACGATGGTGGCGCGCTTTTGCGTCTTCAAATCGAAGGTAAATTCCTCCCCTCCCGAAAAAGTTTCGTGCGAGGTGAGTACGTAGACGGGTTGATCGATAAAGCGTGGTCCCGGAATCCAGGGGAGCGTCCAGTACTGGTGGGTCTCGTTATCGTGGCGGTTGGTGAGATCGTTGATATGGGTTGGCTCGCGAAACAAATAGGAAACCATGAAATCGACCATACTGGGGTCGCCTCCGTGATTTTCGCGCAGGTCAAAGATGAGGGCATCGGTATGCGCCACAAAGTTCATGGCAGCCACGACCGTAGGTCCGCAGATGTTCGGGTCAGGAAACGCGCCAAACTTGATATAGCCAATGTTGTGATTGAGGATCTCAACCTTGGAGAACGTGCAGTTGTCGTGTTCCAGCATGGTACGGAACCTTGCTTCATCGGCCGGACTCGGGGGACGCGGCTCATCCGAAGGACCGGACCCGGCGGGCACGATGTACGGCTCGTATCCGACAAAGAGATGCTGATCGTGGCTGATAGCGCGCAGATCACGCGAGAGCGCATCAGCGAATTCACTGCCATCCACAATCGAATTGTAATCGCCGTGATTCTGATGGTCACGGATGGCCTCGATCATCTTCGCGGCCAGATCTGGATACACGTAGTACTCGGTCAACTGCTCGCTAATGGCGGCAATCGTTTTCTGCCGAGTAGCATCATCCAGTTGACGATCCTCCAGTTTCGCGCCTGGCGGAAGGGCACGGATGCCCATTCGCTTTACCCGTGGTGGCGTAGTGCTGGCAAGCTGCAGGGTTCCGTAAGCATCGATGTTGTCTCCGCGCCCGTGAACAAGAAATGAGAGCTTATCTGGAGTGCTATGCACAATGGAGACGAGTGTGAAACCGCCGGTCTGGCCGCTAAAAGAAGTCAGTTCGTCTGCACTGTTTTTCGGATCGTATTCCTTTACATAAGCGACGATCCGGTCGTGGTCCCCGCTGTTAAATGCATCGAGGAACGCCCGAAGCGTACGACCTGCTGGAGTATCGGGAATGCTTACGTCCGCACGTACGCCAAGCGGCAGGACCACAACAAAGATAAAACACAGGCAAGCTCTGATCACAATACGGCTTTGCCTTTCAGGCGCAGGAGATTGACGAAGCATCATGTCCTCCGAGCAGTGGCGGACACAGCGGCATCCATTCGCGGTTTTGTCCTCAGCCTTGTAGACCACACCCATGCCGCCCCGCCGAGTTTTTCGACGATGCGGTAGTGCGAGAAGGTCTGGCCGATCACTGGCGCGAAATCTTACGTCCGTAAAACGGGCAAGTCAATGAGAGCGGGGAGTTGGCATCAATTGAGGTCCGGCTCAAGCTGTGATGCTGTTAGAGTATCGGGCATGAACAGGTTGTTACTAGTTGTCTGCTCCCTTCTGGGATTCGGTCGCACTTCGATCGGGCTGCTCCTCGGATTTTCAACCCACTTCGTGCGGCAGAAACCATGAATACGTCCAAGAGGTTCGTCGATCGCCGCACCTTTCTGGAAGGTGCGGCCGGTGTCGCCGTCGCGGCGGTTTGCGGTGGTAGCTTTGCCATCGCCAGGCACGATGACGATGCGCTTCTTGATAATCTTTCTCGCCGCTGCTTCCAGTACTTCTGGGACGCCACCGATGCTGAGACAGGGATATGCAGAGACCTTATCCACGGCAGCCCCGCCGATAATGCAAAGAAGGACGATGAGTCGCGCGGAAGCACCGGCGTCACCGGCTTTGCGCTTACGGCGCTCTGTATCGGAGCAAAGCGCAGGTGGATCACCCGCGAGCAGGCTAAAGATCGTGTACGCCGCGCACTTCGCAGCTACACCAACGGAAAGGTATTCGCCATCCATGGATGGTTCTATCACTTCATCGACGTTCACACCGGTCAGCGCTGGAAAGACGTTGAGGTTTCCACGAGCGATTGCATCTGGCTGCTGGCCGCTGCACTGACCTGCCGTCAGTATTTTCATGAGGACCGAGAAATCGCCGAACTCGCGACGCTGCTTTACAGCCGCTATGACTTCCCTTGGATGACCAACGGCGACGGAAAACTCCTCTCGCATGGCTGGCGACCTGGGGGCTTCATCCCTTTCCGGTACGACAAGTATTGCCAGCTTGCGGCGATGTACCTGCTTGGCATCGGATCTCCCGCGCATGCGCTTCCGCCGGATGCCTGGTACGCCTGGGAGCGCGATCCGAACTCCTACGCGAACTATCATTACATTGGGACATCTCTTCTGTGGACCTATCAATATTCCTTCGCGTGGTTCGACTTCCGTGGCCGCCGCGAGAACCGGTGCGGCAAGACCGACTGGTGGGCAAATTGCCAGGTCGCCACCCGCGCCCATCGTGAGTGGTGTTACACCGATCTGGCGAAGGAGTTTCCGGGCTACACTCCGACCATCTGGGGCATTACGAGTTCCTCAAGTCCGCAGGGCTATAGGGCCTGGGGCGGTCCACCGATGCACTCGAAGGTTGATGGGAGCGTGGTTCCGTGCGCTGCGGGCGGCTCGCTGATGATTGCGCCGGACATTTGCATTCCGGCTATACACGCCATGAAGGACAAGTATGGCGACAAGATATGGGGCGAGTACGGGTTCGCCGATGCCTTCAATCCGCTCACCGGGTGGGTCTCCACCGACACTCTGGGTCTCGATGTCGGCATGACGCTGCTGAGCGCTGAGAATCTGCGCAGCGGCAGCGTGTGGAAATGGTTCACGGCGAATCCGGAGCCGCACAGGGCTATGCAGCTTGCAGGGATCGATAAGATCTAGGTGCGTGACCAGAGCAGGAGCATGATTTCATAATGTTGTGAACACGCCCGGTATCACTGTGCCGGGCATCAACGAACTCGTCGATCGGCGAAATATCCACATCGCTCATCGGCCGGTTTTGAGTGCTTCAGTGGTTACAGCACGGTTCCTTAAAATGGAGAAGGCTTTTGTTACCTGCGACCCGACGCAACATCATTCTTGATGCGGTTGATAAACAGTTGAACAAAGACCCCCGAAACCAGGCAACAGCCAAATCCTATCCACAACCAGAACACATCTTTCTGAAAACCTCCAAGCCCAACCACAAGAATGCTCAGAAGACTCATCACGGTCGTAAGAAAGGTTTTCAGTGTCATTCCCCAGTCTCGGGCGGACGGGCGAATCTTGGAGTATGGTTGACTTGTCATGGGAGAATGCTCCTTCCCCATGAGAAAAATCGTAGGCTCGACTGCGCGCCAAGTCAACGGCGTCCTCGGGAGCCGGACCGATCCCGAACGAGCGCAATCGCCTAAGTTCGACAATTGACCTCCGAATAGCCCGCGACCCACTCCGAATTGCGCACCGCCTATGAACCTTCAGACCGGCGCTTCAAAACAAGTAAAATCTCCCAAATGGAACTCAGGGTGGAGTTCAGTGAAGATCCTGCGTTCGTTTTGAGCAGGGCTGGAGTTTACCTTTCCTCGCAACCGGTTCTCCACAATCTGGTTCTCTCCATCCTGCACGAGCGCGTTGCACGAGGCAATCCGGGCCGCTATTGGATGGCAATTCAACGGGAAGACGTTGTTGGCCTTGTCCTGCAGTCACCTCTGACCTTCCCAGCGACGCTGACACCGATGGAACCGCCGGTGGCGACGGCAATGGCCGACGCGATTGCGGATGCAGGCATCCCTCTGCCAGGAGTCAACGGCGAGTCGGCGACAGCGGCGATTTTCTCGGGGCAATGGAGCGAGCGTTCCAGGTCGGCAGCCAAGCCTTTCCAAGGGAACCGCCTTTATGAACTTTTGGAGGTCAGAGAAGTTCCCGGTATCGAAGGCAGGTTACGGCAGGCAGGTCTGAAAGATCGCAGCTTGATGATTCTCTGGACCCGTGCTTTCCAACATGAAATTGAGGAGTCTGCTGACGATACGGAATCGCGTGTGGATCGAGGGTTGGCGGCCGGGCAACTGTGGTTGTGGGATCGAAACGGAGAAACGGTCTCTATGGCTGTCGCCCGCGAGCCGGTCGATGGAGTAGTCCGCCTGTCAGGCGTCTATACGCCCCCTGAAAAGCGGAAACAGGGTTACGCGGAGGCGTGCGTTCACGCTCTTTCGAGACGCCTGCGGGACTCTGGATATCGCTGCATCCTCTACACTGACCTGGCGAATCCCACATCAAATTCCATCTACCGGCGAATTGGATATCGAGCTGTCGCAGAAGCTCTCCGCTATCGCTTTGAGTGATGGGCAGGTCCAGATGGACAAGGTGGCGTACTGGCTCCCTACGAGGAGTGTGGAAATCCGCGCACAGGGTTTGGGCACTCCTGGCCCGTCTGGATGCCTCACTTTGCCGGTCGACGGTCAGGGCGGCCTTCCGCGCCGCATCTTGAAATCTGACCAGGTTGCAAGGCACTCGACTTCTGCCCAAAAACGTAAGGTCGCAACGCTTTTCCTTCCGTCTCATCCAATCCAGCATGGGCAACGGACTAGCCGTTTCAGTTCTTGATCTTGTGGGCATGCGAGCAGGGGAGTCCGCCGGCAGCGCAATTGCCAGGTCGGTAGATTTGGCGCGGCGTGTGGAGCAGTTGGGATACAAACGCTACTGGCTGGCAGAACATCACTCCATCTCTGGACTAGCTTGCTCCGCTACCCCGGTGTTGATTGGGCATGTGGCCGGGGCAACCAAGACGATTCGGGTGGGCAGCGGCGGAGTGATGCTCCCGAACCATGCACCGCTGGTGGTGGCGGAACAGTTTGGGACCCTTGAATCTCTGTATCCGGGACGAATTGATTTGGGGCTGGGACGCGCTCCGGGCGGCGACTTTCAAACGATGCGGGCGCTGCGCAGGGATACGCAGCAGAGCGGGGACGATTTCCCTGCGCTCTTGGAGGAGCTGCGCTCATACTTGGGACCCGAGAAGGCGGGGCAAGCGGTCAAGGCGATTCCCGGACAGGGAAGCAATGTGCCGATCACCTTGCTGGGATCGAGCGGTTTCAGCGCACAACTGTCAGGAATGCTGGGACTGCCATTTGCATTCGCGGCGCACTTTGCTCCCGAGTACTTGTACGCAGCGGCTGATCTCTACCGCGATCATTTCCGCCCAAGCGAAGTGCTGGGGAAGCCATACCTGATGGTGGCGGTGCAGGTGATTGCGGCGGAGACGGACGCAGCAGCTCGGCGGTTGTTCACGACGCCGCAGCAGCGCTTCTTGCGCTTGATACGCAACCAACCAGTGGAGTTGTTGCCTCCGGTGGATTCGATGGAGCCGCTGTGGCAGGACGATCGGGAGCGAGCGGCGGTCGAGGGCAGGTTGCGTGAAGCGATTGTGGGATCGAATGCAACGGTGAAGGCGGGTCTGGAAAAGTTGCTGAGTGAAACTGCAGCCGCCGAGGTGATCGTCGTGACTGATACCTATGAGCATGAGGACAGGCTGCAATCGTATCGGCGAGTCTCGGAGATTGCGACCGTGATCGAAGCCAAACCCATCCTGGCTGTGTAGGAAGCTGAAGAATGCACGGCCCCGTATCGACTGAAATGGCTGTCGCAATCGAACTGCAGAATATCAGTGATCCCAGCATCGGGGCCGAAATTGAGCCGCTAGTCGAGCATCACCTGAGCAGCTGAGCGACAGGTCGGGAGATTGGCGCGTGTCGATCGTTAGTTCTCGGGAGAGTCATGCTCGGGTTGGAGAAGTCCGCGGCAGACCCGCCAAGGTTCATGGTTGACCTAGGTTGGGCGAGTACGACAAAATTACGACAAAAGCCAACAGCGGTTGACGAAGGGCACAGAAAACAATAGTGTTAGACGCGCTACCTCAAGGTCTGCAAAACCTTTATGCGTCGGTTCGATTCCGACCCGCGCCTCCAATTTCTCTTTCTCTTAGTTCCCTGACTGCGTAACCTGCACTTGGCATCTACTTCGCGATTGGCCTTGATCGATCACGCGATTTTCTATGTGTCCTAAGAAACCGGAAGGTCACCATCGATCCTTATTCTGCTTGATCGTGTGCCTCATTTTCCTATGTCGTGATTTCTCATCAGCGCAGCAGGCCGATCAACAAACCAATCCGATACCTGACGCTCCCAACCCCACTGCCGCGGACGCGAAGGGGTTCTTTGCCCGTTGGGCAGAGTTTTATCGCCAGGATTGGTCGGGGATCACAGCTTCTTCGCCGGCACCGGCGCGGCGCGGGGCTCCCTCGCCCCTGGATTCTCCTCCTTTTCCGAATTCAGACTGGTCGTACGGTGGGTCGCCGGTGATTGGAGAGCCGGACTCGAACAGCTATCCGCTGATGACCGCCATCAACCAGGCCAGGAGCCGGACGAAGCTCTATGGATGGATCGATCCGTCGCTGAACTTCACTACGTCCGCGCAACGCAATGCGCCCGAGGCGAACGATGTCTACTCCAATCGTTTCGAGATGAACCAGTTCGTTCTCTACGCCGAGCGCTTGCCGGATTCGGTGCAGCGCGATCACATCGATTGGGGCTACCATCTAACCGCTCTGTTCGGAACGGACTATCGCTACACGGTCGCAAAAGGATACTTTAGCGGTCCGTGGCTGAACCATCAGCGGCAATATGGGTTTGATCCCACGCTGGAATACGTCGATGTTTATGTTCCGTGGGTTGCACAGGGCTTGAATTTGAGAGTGGGCCGGTTCATCTCCGTGCCAGGGATTGAGGCCCAGTTGGCGCCCAACAACTATATCTTCAGCCATTCGCTGCTGTATGCGATCGATCCGTTCACCGACACTGGTCTGATCGCCACGGTGAAAGTGAACGACCGGTGGCTGCTGCAACTCGGCATTACCGCCGGCCATGATGTGGCTTTGTGGACGCCGGATGCGAAGCCCTCGGGCACGGCGTGTCTTAGCTACACGTCGAAATCGGTCAATGATAATTTCTACGTTTGCGGCAACGGGATCAACGACGGCAAGTATGCGTACAACAACCTGCAGCAGTATGACTCCACCTGGTATCACAAGTTCTCCAAGACGGTGCACATGGCGACCGAAACCTGGTACATGTATGAGCGCGACGTGCCTGCTCTGGGAGGCAAGGTTCAGCCGGAGATCGGCGCCAACGCGGCGTACTGCCTGCCGGGAGAACAGCGTTGCACGGCGCCCGAATATGCCGTGGTTAACTTTCTGCAGAAGGAACTCTCAGCGCATGACTTCCTGTCGTTTCGCAACGACTTTCTCGATGACAAAAAAGGCCAGCGCACCGGATACGCGACGCGATACTCCGAGAACACGATCATGTGGTGTCATTGGATGGGCACCACCGTGCAGATCCGTCCGGAACTGCGATTCGAACGGGCCTGGGAGATGAAGGCTTACGACTACGGTCGACGCCAGAATCAGCTTACTGTGGCGAGTGACTTGATCTTTCACTTCTGAGCGGTTCGCCCGATGCACGGGATTGCCGCCATGCGGACTTTGTGCCGTACGGACCGGGGCGCCGGAATCCCCGCTCTGGTAGGAAAATGGATCTATGACTGGCGTGCGGATAGACACCTGGCTTTGGGCGGCGAGATTTTTCAAGACGCGGCCATTGGCAAAACGGGCATGCGAACTCGGCAGGATTCAATCCAACGGGCAACCTGCAAAGGCAGCCCGCGAAGTCCGGATCGGAGACCGGTTGCGCGTGAGCAATGACGGCGGCGATTTTCAGATCGAAGTTCTGCTTCTCAGCGAGGTGCGGGGTCCTGCACCGGTGGCGCAGACGCTCTATCGCGAAACCGAGGAAAGCCGGGAACTGCGCGAGAAGGTCGCAGCCGAACGCAAAGCGATGCGCCAATTCGAAACTTTGCCGGAAGGCCGGCCTTCAAAGCGAGACCGCCGTCACATCATACGATTCCGGGGTCGATCGTAAAACTGAGTCCGGAACTCCAACCACTGAAGGACATTGCAAGACGCTGAGGTTGAATGTGGCTGATTCGAGGCCGGGAGATAACGTGGCACATCGTGGAATAGCTCTCGAAGAGCAGCTGCCGCGTTAAGCCTTGCCGGTCTCAGCCCGCGCTTCCAATTGCATTCGCATCCCGTATCTAGGGCGCAGAGTAATGAGCGGCTCGGGCTCGACGCGGTGTCCGGGAGCGAGTCGAAACTTCCACTTCTGCGCCAGAGTGGCCAGCAGCAACACGCCCTCCATCCAGGCAAACGACTCGCCGACACATTGCCGCACTCCGGCGCCAAAGGGAAAGTAGGTGAGCTTCGTTCGCCGCGACCGGGCTTCCGGGGTGAATCGTTCCGGGTCGAAGCGCAGAGGGTCGGGGAAATAGCGGGCATCGCGGTGGGTGATGAATTGGCTCATCAGCACCGTCGTTTTCGCGGGGAGAAGAAAATCACCCAGCTGAAAATCGTTGCGCGCGTAACGGCCCATCGCCCAGGCTGGGGGGTAGAGCCGCATGGATTCCGCCAGCACCATTTCCACGTACCGCAGACGAGGAAGATCGTCGAATGCAGGCAAACGGCCTGGCAACTCGTGGTCGATTTCATCGTGAAAGCGGCGTTCGCAATCGGGATTTTGCGAGAGCAGATACCACGTCCAGGAAAGAGCGTTGGCCACAGTTTCGTAGCCAGCCAAAAAAATCGTGATGACCTGATCGCGAAGGGACTGCTCCGAGCCCGGACTGCCATCGGGCGACCCGGCGAGCATGAGATCCAGCAAGCTGCTGCCGTGAGACCTTCGCTGGCGGTGTGCGGCTATCATGCGGTAGACGACTGCGTCAACCCGCTTACGCGCTCTGACAAATGCGGCCAGCCCCGGAGGCCGCACATGCACCAACCACTCCGCGGCGGGCAGCATCACAAGAAAATTATAGAGACCCATGATGCGGTTGATAGCGCTGGCCAGTTCGTTCACTTCCTCGCGCAGATCGGTGGCAAACAGGGTTTGCGCGACCACATTGAGGGTGAGATGCATCATGTCAATGGCAATGTCGCGCTGCTCATCGGGTCTCCATTGGTCGCGCACCCGGGCTGCCTCACCGACCATCGTGCTGGCGTATTCCGAAATGCGCTGGCGATGAAACGCAGGCTGCGCAACCTGGCGCTGGGAGCGGTGTCGAGCGCCTTCGCTGGTGATCATGCCCTCGCCCAGCAACATTTTTGTGCGCTGGACCGTACGTTCCTTAATGAAGTTTTCGTTCTGCACAACGAGCACTTCGCGAATGTAGTCGGGGTGATTGAGGAATACGATGTGATTCCACCCGATCTTGTAGTGCGCGATGTCCCCGTATTCCCGGGCCAAGTGCTGAAACAGCAGGGTGGGATTCGCCGGTCGAAATCTGCGAAGCGCAAACCACAAGAGATTCCGCTGGAAGCCGGGCGGGAAGCGGTACTCCAAGGGCTTGCGGACCTCGTTCCGCGGCGCCTCATTTCGGGCTGCAGTTGCCATCTTGATAGTGTACGTCGACTGACCGATGGTTTGGCGACGGGACACACCGGACAGCCGCGCCGGCCGTCCCCATAGGTTTGCCGGTTAGCGCTTCACGGCGTCGGACTTCTGCAGCCGATCCAGTTCCGCGAGAACCTCGCCGCTGTGCTTGACCGGATCCACGCTGGTATAGGTCTTCGCGATTTTGCCGTTAGGATCGATGAGGAAGGTATGTCGCGCGGCAAATTTCACCAGGCCGAGATTGGTCAGTGATCCATAGGCGTCGGTCACTCTGTGATCGGTGTCGGCGAGCAGTTTGAAATTCAATCCCTCTTTGGCGCAAAACTTTTTGTGCGAATCCACGCTATCGAGACTCACGCCCAGCACCACAGCGTTGCGCTCGGCATACTGCGGTTGATCCACCTGAAAGTTGTGGGCTTCGCGGGAGCAGCCCGACGTCTGATCCTTGGGATAGAAATAAAGGACGACCCACTCTCCCCGGTAGTCCTTCAGGCTGACGGACGTGCCTTGCTGCGAAGGCAGCGTGAAGTCGGGCGCGTTACTTCCGTCGGAGGGCGCGGCGGAGCGCGACAACAGGCGCGGCACGAACACTACCAGGACCACCACCACCACCACCAGTAGCACGATCCGTAGCATGGCAAGCCTCCTGTGCCGATCCGGGCGCAGGAAAGATTCTAGATCAGAAAGGTTTTCGCCGCTACGGAGGCAGATCGGTTTGACCGACCGACATTGATTCTATATTGTATAGATAATGACTGGTCGCGATTATCTCGGAGAATTCGAGCACATCATTGTGCTGGCTCTTCTGCGCCTGGAAGATCGAGCCTATGGGGTCACCGTGCGCCAGGAAATCGAATTCCGCATCAAGCGTGAAGTATCAATCGGCGCCGTCTATGCCACGCTCGATCGCCTGGAGACCAAAGGGTACGTCAAGTCGCACCGGGGTGACCCTACACCGGAACGGGGCGGGCGTTCGAAACGCTTCTTTCGCGTCACGGCTAAGGGAGTGACGGCTGTGAACCGCACCCAGCGCGCGCTCCAGACCATGACCAAAGGCCTTGAGCTTATCCGGAGCTACCCATGACCTCGCACCCAGATCTTGTTCCGCCGCCGCGCATTGCCACCTGGCTCGTAAGTCTGTTCGTCCTTCCCGAAGAAGAATCGATCCTGGGGGATCTGCTTGAGGAATTTTGTGGTCTCGCCTCCAAATCGGGAGTCAGGTTGGCCCGCCGCTGGTATTGGCGACAGAGTTTGAAAACCATCGCGCATCTTTTCGGCACTGGATTCGGTGCCGCTCCGTGGTCGACGAGCGCCGCCGTCGTTGGAGGGTTTGTATTGGGTCGCTTTCTCCAAGGGCTGCCCGATAAGGTGCTGTCCGCCGTTACCGACAAATATCTCACTTACTGGTCCGCACATTTCCAGGCGTACCTGTGGGTGCTGAAAGCAATGTTGATCGAACACTTCGTCTTGTCGATGTCCGTCGGTTGTATCGTCGCGTTGGCCGCCAAGGGAAGAGAGATGGTTGCCACGATGACGCTAAGCCTCGTCCTTTTCGGGCTGGCTGTTCCTGCTTATTTTGTATTGGTAGCCGAGCATTGGCTCATGGGCGAAGCCCTTTGGTGGATGCTATTCCAATGCGCCGGTCCATTCGCAGTCGTTATCGGCGGTGCAATTGTGCGGACGCGTAGGTCTGCCGCGGCCTCGTCCCTGGGGCGCGTAATAAGAAATCCGTAACCGGTGAAACGTCGAGCCCTCGGATTCAGCCCATCCGCCGCTCCCGCCAGAAAAAATCCTCGCGTTTGCACTATGATGGAGCGTTGCGCATTCTACCAGGGAGAAACCAGACGTGGCTCAGACGGAAACCGATGGCTTAGAGGTTTTGGAAACCAGGGAGTGGGTCGATTCTCTGGATTACGTTCTTTCCCAGGGCGGCCCCAACCGCGCGGGACGGCTGTTGCAGCAACTGGCGCTGCACGCGCGGAGCGAAGCTGGTGTCAACCTGCCTTTCACCGCGACGACCCCGTACCAGAACACGATCCCTACACGGCAACAGGCTCCCTTTCCTGGCAGCCAGGAGATGGAACGCCGCATCAAGAGCCTCGTCCGCTGGAATGCGCTGGCCATGGTGGTTCGCGCCAATAAGATTCAGGAAGGCATCGGCGGACACATTTCAACGTTTGCGTCTGCGGCGACGCTCTATGAAGTTGCGTTCAATCATTTCTTTCGGGCGCAAACCGAAAGCGGCGATCGCGACGTCGTCTACTTCCAAGGACACGCCGCCCCAGGCATGTATTCGCGCGCTTATCTTGAAGGCCGCATTTCAAAAGAGAAGCTGCAAAATTTTCGCCGCGAACTGAAGCCCGGTGGAGGACTGAGTTCGTATCCACATCCCTGGCTGATGCCGGAGTTCTGGGAGTTTCCCACCGTTTCCATGGGATTGGGGCCGATCCAAGCGATTTATCACGCACGTTTCATTAAATATTTGGAGAATCGCGGGCTCAAGCAGTCCACCGGCGGCAAGGTCTGGGCGTTTCTGGGCGACGGCGAAATGGACGAGCCCGAGTCGCTGGGCTCCATCACCCTGGCCTCCCGCGAAAAACTGGACAATCTGATCTTCGTGGTGAACTGTAACCTGCAGCGGCTCGACGGTCCGGTACGCGGAAACGGAAAGATTATTCAGGAACTGGAAGCCATCTTCCGCGGCGCGGGCTGGAACGTCATTAAAGTCATCTGGGGCTCCGATTGGGACACCCTCATTCAGAACGACCGCGATGGCCTTCTGGTCCGGCGCCTAGGAGAAGTCAGCGACGGGCAATATCAGAAATACTTTGTTGAAAGCGGAGCCTACTTCCGGCAGAACCTTTTCGGTACCGATCCTCGTCTGCTGAAAATGGTCGAACATCTCTCCGACGACCAACTGGCGCGCATGCGGTTGGGCGGGCACGATCCGATCAAGGTGCATGCCGCTTATCGCGCTGCGTTCGATCACACCGGCGCACCGACCATCATCCTGGCTAAGACGATCAAGGGTTACGGCCTGGGCGAAGCCGGGGAAGGCAGGAACATCACTCACCAGCAGAAAAAGTTGAATGAAGACGAATTGCAGATGTTCCGTTCGCGCTTCGGAATCCCCATTCCCGACGACGAACTGCATGAGGCGCCGTTCTACCGCCCGTCTGACGATAGCGCTGAGATTAAATATATGCAGGCCCGACGCCAGCAGCTCGGCGGTTACATGCCGACGCGCAAAGTGCGGGCCGCGGCGCTGAAATCTGTGCCGGATTCGCACTTCGAGGAATTTCACAAAGGCACGGACGGCCGCGAGGTTTCGACGACGATGGTCTTTGTGCGCCTGCTGGCGAAGTTGCTGCGCGATCCCGAACTGGGCAAGCTCATCGTACCGATCGTTCCCGATGAAGCTCGCACCTTCGGCATGGAAGGACTGTTCCGCCAGGTGGGAATTTATTCCAGCGTGGGCCAGAATTATGAACCCGTCGACATGGATACGCTGCTCTACTACAAAGAGGCCCAGAATGGGCAGATTCTCGAAGAAGGCATTACCGAGTCGGGTTCGATGTGTTCGTTCATTGCGGCGGGCACGGCGTACGCCAATCATGGCATCAACACGATTCCGTTCTTCATCTACTATTCGATGTTCGGCTTCCAGCGGATCGGCGATTTGATCTGGGCCGCCGCCGATATGCGCTGTCGCGGATTTCTGGTGGGCGGCACAGCCGGCCGCACTACGCTGGCCGGCGAAGGTCTGCAGCATCAGGACGGTCACAGCCACGTGCTCGCGCTTCCGGTACCGAATCTACTGGCCTACGATCCGGCATTCGCGTATGAAATCGCCATCATTATTCAGGACGGCATCAAGCGCATGTATGTTGATCAGGAATCGATCTTCTATTATCTGACCGTCACCAATGAGCCGCTGCCTATGCCCGGAATGCCGGCCGAGGGTAACGTTCGCGAGGGCGTACTGCGAGGGCTGTACCGCTTTAAAACCTCGGCCAAGAGCGATTTGAAACTGCGGGCGCAACTGCTGGGCAGCGGCACGATCATGTACGAAGTGCTGAAAGCGCAGCAGATTCTGGAAGAAAAATACGGCGTCGGAGCTGACGTGTGGAGCGTCACGAGCTACAAGCAGCTGTATCGTGACGGCAACGACTGCGACCGCTGGAACATGTTGCACCCTGCGGAGTCGGCGAAGGTTCCTTATGTCACGCAAACTTTGAAGGATGTTCCCGGGCCGTTCATTGCGGCATCCGACTATATGAAGGTGCTGCCTGAAAGTTTGGGAAAGTGGGTTCCCGGACCACTCGTCTCTTTGGGAACTGACGGCTTCGGAAGAAGCGAGAACCGTGCGGCCTTGCGCGATTTCTTTGAAGTGGATGCCAAACACATTGTGCTGGCCACGCTGGGCGCGTTGGCGCGGGAGAACAAGATTGGCACCGACGTGGTGAAGCGGGCGATCCAGGAACTGGGGATCAATCCCGACAAAGTGAACCCGGCGATCAGTTAGCGGACTGCGCGGTTACAAATATCGGCTACAGATTTCGATGACAAAACTCGACTGCGAATTTCAGGATTTTAGAAAAGGAACGACGCGGTGATTGAATTTAAACTTCCCGAGCTAGGAGAAAACATCGAACAAGGCGACCTCGTGCGGCTGATGGTGGCGCCCGGAGCCAATGTCAGCGCCGGTCAGGCGGTCATGGAACTGGAAACTGACAAGGCGGTTGTCGAAGTGCCCTCGTCGGTGAGCGGAACGGTGCAGGAGATTCGAGTCAAAGAGGGGGATAAGATTAAGGTCGGTCAAGTAATCTTCACGGTCGACGGTGCTGAAGCCAAAACCTCCCCCGAGCGTCCCCCAAGCACAGCCGCAGCTCCTGCGCCAGTGCAGCAAGGGTCGGCCGAGTCGCCATCTACCCCGCCACCTGCTGCCGCGCCCCCCGCCCCGAGTTCCACCGTGGCCGGTTCGACCGGCTCTGGAGCCAGCGAATTCAGACTTCCCGAACTCGGGGAAAACATTTCCCAGGGCGATCTGGTTCGTCTGATGATCACGCCCGGCGCCAAGGTTTCCGAAGGCCAGCCGGTGATGGAGTTAGAGACTGACAAAGCCGTGGTCGAAGTGCCGTCATCGGTCAGCGGCGTGATCAAAGACGTCAAAGTAAAAGAAGGCGAGAAGATCAAAGTTGGGCAGGTGATCTTCACACTCGAAGGCGGGGCAGCGTCTCAAGCGGAGACCACCCGCGCGCGAAACGCTCCGGTCGAACATGTTTCGGGCCAGCACGGAGCGCGTCTGGCATTTCAGGCTGCGATTCGCGCCGAAGGCAAGACGGAAGAACAGGCCTTGCCTCCCGACCAGCCGCAGCAGGCGGCTGCGGGATTCAGCATGCCTGCGCAGTTGGGCAAAGTTGCCGGCACCGAACCTCGCCAGGCCATTCCGGCTGCGCCGCATGTGCGGCGCTTTGCCCGCGAGATCGGCATTGACATCTACGAAGTGAAGGGCACCGGTCCTGGCGGTCGCATTAGCGAAGACGACGTTAAAGCGTACGCGAAGGGTTTGCTGTCCGCGGCGGCTACCGCGGCCCAGACGCCGCCCCGCGCCGGACACTTCGCCCAGCCTAAGCTTCCCGACTTCGCCCGATGGGGAAAGGTCGAGCGCGTCTCCATGCGCGGAGTTCGCCGTAAGACTGCGGAGCACCTGGCCGAAGCTTGGAATACGATTCCGCATGTCACGCAACACGATCGCGCCGACATCACCGAACTCGAACAGCTGCGTGCCCGCTTTGCTCCGAAGGCCGAAGAAGCCGGCGGCAAAATGACGGTGACGGCAATCGCTCTCAAAGTCTGCGCTGCGGCTCTCAAAGTCTTTCCGCAATTCAACGCCAGCATCGATATCGAGAAAGAAGAAATCGTATACAAGCAATACATCAGCATTGGCGTGGCCGCGGATACGGATCGCGGACTTCTGGTTCCGGTAATCCGCGAGGTCGACAAGAAAAACATTGTCGAGCTAGCGGTCGAGTTGTCGCAGCTCTCCAAACGAGCACGAGACAAGAAACTCACACCTGCGGATATGGAGGGCGGCACATTTACCATCACCAACCTGGGCGGCATTGGCGGCGTCGGGTTTACGCCCATCGTGAACTATCCGGAAGTTGCGATCCTTGGTCTTTCGCGCTCGCGCATGGAACCGGAGTGGATCCAAGACAAGGACGGGGGCAAGTTCGAGCCACGTCTGATTCTGCCGCTCTCGCTCTCCTACGATCATCGTTTGATTGACGGCGCGGATGCGGCGCGATTCCTGCGATGGATCGCGGAAGCGTTTGAACAGCCATTCCTGTTGTCGGTGCAGGGATAAAGGAAATTTCGGCGCGACTCCAATTCGTAGAGACGCTGCAAGGAACGTCTCTCGGAGCAGCACTCATACAACATGTCTGACACCCACCCCTTCAATATTGCGGTAATCGGCGGCGGTCCGGGAGGCTACGCCGCCGCGTTTCTGGCTGCCGATCTTGGCATGACGGTCACTCTCATCGATCCTGAACTGAACCCAGGCGGTGTCTGCTTGTACCGCGGCTGCATACCGTCGAAGGCGCTGCTCCATGTGGCCAACCTGCTGGAGGAATCGCGCCAGGCCAAGAATTGGGGGATCGAATTCGCGGCACCCAAAATCGATCTGGCACGTCTGCGTTCGTGGAAAGAGAGCGTGGTCAAGAAGCTCACTGGAGGCCTCGGCCAGCTCTCCAAACAGCGCAAAGTTCATTACGTGCAAGGACGCGCGGCATTCGAGAATTCGACGACGGTACGGATTACGAAGTCCGACGGCTCCGAAGAAACGCTCAGCTTCGATCGCATCATCCTGGCGACCGGCTCTCGTCCCGCGATCGTACCAACTCTGAAGCTCGATACGCCGCGCATGATGGATTCCACCGGCGCCCTGAATCTCGAAGACATCCCCGGAACCTTGCTGGTAGTCGGCGGCGGATACATCGGTCTCGAACTTGGTTCCGTATATGCCGCGCTGGGCACGCGTGTGACCGTTGTGGAAATGCTTCCTGGCCTTCTCCCCGGCGCGGATCGCGATCTGGTGCTTCCGCTGCACAAGCGGCTGGAAAAGATGTTCGACGGAATCCTGCTCAACACGACTGTCGCCTCGGTCAAAGACGAGGGGAGCGGTATTCGCGCCACCTTCGAAGGCGGGGACGTTAAAGAACCCCAGAAGGTTTTCGACCGCGTGCTCGTGTCCGTCGGCCGCAAGCCCAATTCTGAAATTCCCGGTCTCGAAAAGACGAGCGCCAGACTCGGGCCGCGCGGTTTCATTCAGGTGAACAAACAACTGCAGACCGATGATCCATCCATCTATGCCATCGGCGATGTGGTCGGCGAACCGATGCTGGCGCATAAAGCGTCGCACGAAGGTCGCGTCGCGGTCGAAGCCATTGCCGGACATAAAGTTGCCTTCGAACCGAATGCCATTCCCGCCGTTGTCTTCACCGATCCCGAAATCGCCTGGTGCGGCTTGACGGAGACGCAAGCGCAAAAAGAAAATCGAGACATCAAGGTCGCGAGGTTCCCTTGGGCCGCGTCCGGTCGCGCCGTCACTCTCGACCGATTTGAGGGCATGACCAAGCTGCTCATCGATCCACAGACCGAGCGTGTGCTTGGGGTTGGCATCGTGGGCACAAGTGCGGGCGAAATGATCGCAGAAGGTGTGCTCGCCATTGAAATGGCGGCGCTGGCCCGCGACGTAGCCTTGACGATTCATCCGCACCCCACACTTTCGGAAACGGTGATGGAATCAGCCGAAGTTTTCTTCGGCACCAGCACCCACATCTACCGACCGAAGCGCTCGTAGGTGCCGCGGCCCCACCGGGTTTCTCGCCGCCGCTGCCCGGAGTTTTGATACGACGTTTCGATACAATGATTGCTTCCATGCTTCGATTTCTACGCTCGACCTACGTGCATCCGCGTAACGCTGCGCGGGCGAACATCATGCCCTCTTTTCCGAAAGTCGTATTCGTTTGGGTCGTGTGTCTTGGGACTTGCCTGACCTCCGCGGGCGCGGCCCTGAGCCAGGTTCTGCCATCGTCAACTGCCACGACCGCGGCTAATGCCCCGGCCGATCCTCTGGGACGCACGACGCCGTCGGGGGCCATGCTTGGTTTTCTGCAGACGGCGCAGGCCGGGGACTACGGCATTGCCGCGCAATATTTGCAGATGAGTCCTGCGCGCCGCCAATCCGAAGGCGAGCAGATGGCTACCAAGCTCAAAGTGGTGCTGGACCGTGCCTTTGTCGGCGGGTTCAATAACTTCACGCAGGCCGACGGAATTCCCCAGGAAGGCGTTCCGCTGAATTCGCAGAAACTCGGCACCATGTCGTCGGGCGACGTCGAGGCCGACCTGGACCTGGTGCGGGTTTCAGATCCGAGTGCCGGCAAGATCTGGCTGATTTCCTCCACCACTCTGTCCAAAGTTCCCGAGCTCTACGATCAAGTGCAGGCTCGGCAAGTCGAAAGCCGGCTTCCGAATGTGCTGGTCAAACACGAGCTCGCCGGAATGCCGCTGTGGCAGCTTCTGGCTTTGCTGCTCGGCCTGCCGGTGGCGACGGCCCTCGGGTGGTTGGTGTTGGCCCTGCTGGAAGTTCCACTCCGTTGGTGGGCCCGGCGTCGCGGCCAGTTGGATGTCGCCAACTGGCGCTCGGTTTCTGGTCCGGCTTGGCTGCTGACCGGCACTCTCATTCATCAAGTCTTCGCCGTCTACCTGCATATTCCGCTGTTGCCGCGACACTATTATTTTCAAGTCACGTCCATCGCACTAATTATCAGCGCAACCTGGATTCTGTGGCGCGTCGTGCAATGGTCCCTGCATCGCGTGCGCAATCGCGCCCTGTCTGGCGGACATGCGGGTACGGGCTCGCTCATGCTCTTGGGCGAGCGAATCCTCAAAGCCGTGATTTTTGTGGGGGGCGTTCTCGCTGTGTTCAGCAACCTGGGCTTCAACATGAGCACCGCGCTCGCCGGCCTCGGTATCGGCGGACTGGCCATCGGCTTCGGAGCGCAGAAGACCATCGAAAATCTCTTCGGTGGAGTTTCTGTCCTGGGCGATGAAGTGTTTCGTGTGGGAGATGTGTGTCGCTTCGGCGATCGCACGGGATTGGTCGAAGACATCGGCTTGCGTTCCACTCGCATCCGCACTGACGAGCGCACGCTGGTGGCCATTCCCAATGGGACCGTTGCAACCATCAACCTGGAGAATCTTAGCCGACGAGACAAGATTCTTTTCAAGACCACTCTCGGTCTGCGTCCTCAGACCAAGGCCGACCATGTGCGCTTTGTACTCGCCGAAATTCGGCGGCTGCTTTACAGCCACCCCAAAGTGGAAACCAGTACGGTGCGAGTGCGCCTTACAGACATTGCGGGCAGTTCTCTCAGCGTAGAGGTGGTCGCCTACATCCTGACACGCGACTTCAATGAATTCGCCGCCGTTCGTGAAGACGTGTTGCTGCGCATGATGGATGTGATGGAGAACTCCGGCGGCGGGCTAGCCCTTCCCTCCCAGACGCTCTATCTCAGCCGCGATCCGGGCGTCGAAGAAGAAAAAGCCGACAAGGCCGTCAAGAAGATTGCGGAACTGCGGGAGGGCAAGCAGTTGCCTTTCCCCGACTTCCATGAGGAAGACATTTCGTCTTTCAAGGGATCGATCGAGTACCCGCAGCCGGAGTCGGCCGTGCGCAAGCAGCCGGGGAGCCCGACAAAATAATTCAAAAAAGCAGCGGCAGCCGCGCGAGACGCCCTCGGGACAACCGGCGAAGACGCCGGCACTACCGCTGCCAGCGCCGCGTCAGCCAATCGAGAAGAAGATGGGTGGGGAAATAAACCAACAGCGGCACGGTTATCAGATAAACGAGTAGATAGGCCCAGCCCGGCATCACATGCTGCTCGTGAAAGAACAATCCCCGCGCCCAGTTCACATCCTTCTCGGGTCGCCAGAAGTAATTTACGGGCACAACCATCCACGCCATCAACGTTTGCAGCTTCCATCCGCGACGGTCATAACCGAGACGCCGGATCACCCACAAAAGCAGCGGCGGCGTGACCACGTGAAACAAACTGAGCAGGCGAATGATGAGCGGCAGGCCCGGATCGAACATGTATTCGGTGCCGCCGATGATGTGATGGCCGGTCAGCACGGCGCCGGCGAGATCGACAGTGTAGATCGTCTGGAATAAGAGCAACCCCGAAGCTGCCCACGAGAAAATCAGCGGACTTTCCATCCACAAACCAATTCCGATCAACACATTTCCCAGATCGCAGAAGAAAAGAAAATTCTGCGGTCCGAATTGCCGCCAGTACAAGGGTGCCCAGACGAGCAGCCAGATGGTCCACCCGGTCTTGAGCCACAGAGGCAGCCGCAGGCGGCGCATGGCCCGCTATTGTATGCGACGAGCCGGCATGGTTGAGCTTTCGCAGGGAAGCTGCTCTGCATTTCGGTTTAACCTTTCCGTCGCCCAACCGAAATGCCACACGAATCCGTCGAAAGCGAATTACCAGCGTAACTTGCTGGGGATAACCGGTGTACCTACGATGGTTTTGTATGGGTTACCAAGCTCTTCTCTTCTGTCCCGACGAAAAAACCGCTCGCACAGTGACGCAGGTTCTCAGCGAGCTCGAGTTCAACGTCGAGTCCTGCACCGAACCTTTCGCTGCAGTCAAGAAGCTGATGGGCCAACACTTCGACGCTGTCGTGGTCGACTGCGATAACGAGCAGAATGCCACATTGTTATTCAAGAGCGCGCGCAATTCGACGTCCAACCAGGCGTCGCTTGCCGTAGCCGTAGTGGAAGGTCAGGCCGGGGTGGCAAAGGCGTTCCGCATCGGCGCCAACCTCGTCCTGACCAAACCCATCAACATCGAACAGGCCAAGGGAACGTTGCGGGTGGCTCGCGGACTGTTGCGCAAGAGCGACCCGGCCAGACCCGGCGCACCGGCGACGGCAGCATCGCCTGTAATGCCGGTAACCGCGTCCGCAAAAGCCCAAATGCCGGCCCCACCCGGGCCGGTCTCAACGGCATCTGCACCAACGAAATTCGACGCGGGATCAGTCGGATCTGCAGCAGCGGGCTCGAATGCCGCTGCTCAGGACGCAGCTTTGCTCGAAATCACTGCGAGAGATTCCGTTAACGCCCCTCTGGCGACGGTTCCGGTTTCGCCCGCGTCCAATAAGTTCATCACACCGGCGCCTCAGGCCGATAAATTCCTCGCGGCGGCGGTTGTTTCCGCCGCGCCCGAGGTAAAGACTCCGTCCAACACCGCATTGCCCGGCTCGCTCACAAGAGGGGCTGCCAGCGCACCGGCCCCCGCTCGCGAGCCCCGGGATACGCGCGTCGCAGAAGTATTACCCGAGCGCTCCCCCGAGACCGACAATGGAGCGAAACAAGAGGAAGCAGTTCGGAGTGAATCGTCCAGCCTGGTTGGATCCGCGCCGACATTTACGTTTGGCGGAGCCAATACTCCGGAGGAATCGAGCGGCGCAGGCAAGAAAGTTTTTCTGGCAGTCGCGTCCGCCGCGATTTTCGCCGTAGCGGCGTATGCAGCCTGGACGCACTTTCAGGGACGCGCAAGTGAGACCGAAAACACCCCGACGGCAACCGTCACGACACCCCAGACCGCTAAGCCGAGCGATGCCAAGCCTTCGGCCGCATCCGCACCGCCCAAGACCTCGGCATCTTTGCCGAGTTCACAAACCAGTGTGGTGGCCGCAAAGGGTCATGCATCCGACAACACCGATTCCGCTCTTGACGATACCAACCCCTCCTCAGCACCAAGTGCCGCGAAGCCTTCAGGCTCCGCCTCGTCCACCACGAGCAAGACTGCGGACGAGGCCGAGGCTTCTGCCGCCCCGCTTGTGGTCAAAGGCGGCACGGCTCCCACGGTACATGCAAAAACTGGACCCTCGGACGTTGCGGCCCCCAGCATGATTGGAATCGCGACGGCCGGCGCTAGCGCGCCTCCGCCTGATCTGGGTGGCGGGATCGCACCCAGGCCGGTGCTGCAGACCCTGAACATCTCGCAGGGGGTGTCGCGTGGATTGTTGTTCAAGAAAGTACAACCCATCTATCCTAGGAACGCTCTGACCATGCACGTTGAAGGTTCTGTCGAGTTGATGGCGACGATCTCAAGAACCGGTGACATCACTCGCGTGAAAGTGATAAGCGGCGATTCGCAGCTCGCCAGGTCCGCCGCGGATGCCGTCAAACAGTGGAAGTACAAGCCGTATTTGCTCAACGGCGAGCCGGTCGAGATTCAGACGCAAGTCACCATCAACTTCAATCTACCCAAATAAACTGGCCGGAACACGACAGGGCAGTCGAAGAACCTGGCGCTCCGTTTCTTTGCTTGGCGAAGTCTTCCCTGCTCGGTCCAACCAGCTATCCTCTTTGCCGCCTGTTCGGAATGGCGTTTCTCAAGTCCTAGCCTGCTGCGGAAAACCGGCACACCTCAGCTCCGGCGAAAGATCGGACTTGAGCCCCTCGCGGGCGAGAGTCTTTTGCTGTCACTCGCGTCCGAATCGGGCATTCACACGCCGCGCACTTAGACTTCGCTAAAGATCGGCATTCGTGGCTGGAGTTTGGCCGCCCAGGGGCGAAGAAACGGAAAACTCAGAAGTCTAAATTTAGGCGGATTAGAGGCATCAGTTGTTTCGGCGCGTTTTATCTCGCGGTCAAGTACCCATTCCACGCGGTCATCGTGCCTTCAATCCCGATAATCGACCAACTTGAAATGCGCTCCATCCGATGATGCCCCGTGCGGTGAAACAAGTAAGCCGTGCCCAGTGCTGCGCCGTAGCCGATTGCGCTAGCGGCCAACTGACCCGACCAACCTTTGCCGACCATCGGCCGCACCAGCGGGTCTGCTTCGCGACAGTCGACGTAACGATTGCCGCAGCCGCCTGGATAAATCACTCGCTGCGTGGTGATGGCGTCACCGGTCATCATCAGGGCGGTCACTCCGAACAGGGCGATGTTTTGCTTGTCGAGAAACTTGTGCTCGCGCTCTAGCTGGAATTCCATCTTGGGTTGTGTCGTGGGGGAGACCGCAAGGATCACCGGCAGCGGCGCATCCGGCAGCTTGGCCAGTTGAGCGGCCACTGCGGTGAAAATAAACAGCGGAGCTAGCAAGAGCAACAATGGCCGGGTTTTCATTAGCGACCATCCCTTGCCGCTGCCAATGCGAGTGTGTAAGCGACCTTCATCTAAAACATCCTAGCGGGCTCGGCGGACGCGCACTAGGGTACGGTCGGACGATTACGCAGGCGTAGCCGTGCGGCCCGGACGAGCGCGTCAACGGTCGCAGTCGGATACGTTTTTGCCCAGTGATCTACCCTCCGGCATTTTTTTGGATACCCGGATTGAATTCAGATAAGTATTGTAGGCGGAGGCCTTTACGGGGTCTCGTAGTGTCCCAAGTCGCTTTTCGTTGCAACCGCTGCCACAAACTTTGGGTCTCATTCGTTCTTGGTATGTGAACGCAAGAAGCATAGCCGAACCAATCGAGATGGAAATTACTAGGCCCGAAGGACTGGATGCTATTTTTCGTGCTCATTATGAGCGCATTGCCCGCGTCATTGGCCGGGTCACTCATGACCAGGCCCGCGCGGAAGAACTGGCGGTGGAAGTTTTTCTGAAGTGGTGGCGGAATTCGCCAGCACATGGAGCGCACGCGGAGGGGTGGCTTTATCGGACCGCCGCACGTGAGGCGTTGGACGAATTGAGACGCCAGACACGCCGGAAGCGATTCGAGGGCCTTTTCAGTTTCGTCCGCGAGTCGCCTCCGACGCCGGAGCACTTGTACACCGTCGACGCCGAGCGGCACAGGGTGCGAACCGTGCTCGGAGCTTTGAATCGGCGTCAAGCGGAGCTATTGCTCCTGTGGAGCCAAGGACTCAGCTACCAGGAGATTGCCGCTGCTCTCGCAGTGAATTCCAACTACGTAGGAAGTCTCGTCAGCCGTGCTCGAGAAGCGTTCCGGAAGGAGTACTTGAAACGATATGGAAACCAATCATGAAGATCTCTGGGTCGCCAACCGGCTTGCAACTATCGAACCACAATGGAGTCCGAACCTCGCGCGTGGGCGCGAATTGCTCGACGCTAGGCTGGAGGGGCGGCGAAGCCACTCGCGGACTTGGCTTGCGGCTGCCGCCGCCACTGCAGCGGTATGCGTCGCGGTGCTCGCATTCCCGGGAACCAGGGCGATCGCCCAAGAGTTCTGGTTCCGGCTTATATTGAACCGCGTAGATGTTGTACGGCTCGATCTATCGAAGTTACCGCTGCATATGCAGGTGACGACCAACGGCCTGGAAAAGAGTGTCCGGGATATCGATGAGGCCGAACGCAAAGCAGGTTTCAGGCCGTATCTACCGTCACCTGGCGCTCTTGACGCAGATCCTGACATCACCGTAACTGGGCCGATCTTGGTAGAGCAGACGATCCACGTCCGCGATATTGAATCTGCTCTCGGCGAAGTGGGAGCAAGCGACGTGCAGGTACCGGCTGAATGGGAAGGCGTGCAATTGCGCAGCGAGATTGGACCCATGGTGGCGGAGAACTATGCGGACAACGTCCGTATCCAGCAGGCGCTGCCGGTCGAACTCTCCATCCCATCCGGTTTTGAGTTGGAACATTTCGCTGCGGTGGCATTCCGGAGCATCGGGGTTTCCTCCTGGGAATCGCGTGCAATGGCCCAGAAATTCGCAGCCCATCCATCCTGGTTGCTCGATATTCCACCTTATGCGGTAGTGAACATCCAGGAGGTCGCGCTCAGGGCTGGTCCGGTGCTGCTGATTGAGGAGTTCGACCAGAAGGGTGCGGTTAAACAGGCGACGGTTGTCCGTAGTACGAGCGAACGAATGTATTCAGTGAGCAGTAGAAACCGGGAACTAAGCATAAAGATCGCCAACGCCCTTCCCTAGGCCACCGGTCGCTGCAAGCCGCCACTCCTCCGGCAGTTGTTGAGTAACTGCCGGAGAATGACGCATGGAAGCTCCGAAGCGCTGATTCGCTGGGGAGATGAGGGACGACTCGGAGGTAACTGTCGAAATCGCATTATCACAACTTTCCGCTTTTTGTTCCCCAGACAGGCGAATGGAAGGCGCAAGCTCGTGTCAAGGGGATTTTTCGCCAAATGGGTTGTTCCTTAGGTAACTTGGCCAACACTCAGCGACCTCTTAGACTTCCCACTGAGGTCATCGTGCCATCCAAGGCAGCACCGTTGTTTGCTCTGGCAGTTGTGGCCTGCGTTTACGTGTCGCTATTTTCCCATCGCATTCCAGTACCCATCCAAAGCATTCTTTTCTTCGGGGTACTGCTTCTTGAAATTGCAATGATCGCTGCAGGATGGTGGTATTGCATCAAGAACCGCAAGGATCAGGGCGTGCACAGTTGGCGGAGACGAATGGCGTTACTCGGGGTAATGGCCAACACGACTGCATTTGCAATTCCGCTTTTATCGCTCGTCTACATGATCTTCTACCCCTCCATTGCGCTTCGGATGCGTCTACCCATGATTGACGGCGAAAAGATGGTGGTGGCCTGTCTCGTGTTTTCACTGTGCGGTTTAATTGCTGGCATTCTGGCTCCGAGACGAAGCCGATTTGCAATAGCGCTCGGGAATCTGATCATTGCCCTGCTGGTCCTCGCCATCCCCATGGGAGTTCTTTGAATAGCCCTCAGGGACTGTCTTCGCAGTCTTGACCCTCAACGAATGAAATAGAGATTTTTCGACGGTAGGAGTGCTACCGACTCCCAATTTCCTACGTCTGTTCACGGACCAGCTTCCTCGCCGCTGCTGGCGTCGTGCCGGTCTGGATCGCGGTGAGCGGGACAAGCTATCAAGCGCAAGCGTTCTTCAACTCACTCATGAGTGCCTCCGGCGACGCCGTACCGGCAAGCGCTGTTCGGCCTTGGACGCCAGCCATGATCGGAAGGCGTCGATTTGGTATAACCACTGATTGTTGAATTTGGTGCGCGGTGGGCCCTCGCCTCGCTATAAATTAGCCGGAACACGACAGGGCAGTCGAAGAACCTGGGCGCGCTCCGTTTCTTTTGCTTGGCGAAGTCTTCCCTGCTCGATCGAAACAGCTATCCTCTTTGCCACCTGTTCGGAATGGGGTTTCTCAAGTCGTAGCTACTGCGGAAAACCGGCACACCTCAGCTCTGGCGAAAGGTCGGACTTGAGACCCCTCGCGGGCGAGAGTCTTCTGCTTTCACTCGCGTCCGAATCGGGCATTCACACGCCGCCGCACTTACACTTCGCTAAGGAGCGGCATTCGTGGCTGGAGTTTGGCAGTTCGTCACTACAAGTGGGGCAGAAGCAGTTTGATGTGACCTTATTGTCGCTGCATCACTTCGTCGACCACCACTTTGCCGCCCTTGTCGGCGGTGATCACCCGGTGCACCGGCGCATATCCAGTCAATGTAATGTCGATCACGTAGTTGCCGGGATCGAGCAATACATCCGCCGGCGAAGACTTTTCGAGCAGGTGCTGGTTGATGGCGATCTGGGCGCCCTTAGGCTGCGTGTGGATACTCACGATTCCCTGCCCTGCCTGCCCTTTTCCCCCGAACAGCTTTGACATCTTTCCAACCGTCTTGAGACTGTCGGCGTTGCCGAGCGGACGCAGTGTGGGAGAAAAGCTGAAAGTTTGTCCGAGCGCGAACTGCGAATTCATGGTTTCGTCAAGGTATCCCGACATCCGAACCAGCACCACGTGCTGGCCTTTGTCCACGTTGATTTGTCCCGGCGTTTTCGTACCCACGTCGCGGCCATCCACATAAATGTTGGCCCCTGGAGGATCGCTCTTCACCACCAGAGTGGCCATCAACTTCGCGAGGTGAATGACAGTTGCCGCGCGGTTTCCTGAGGTTACATTCAATGCGCGGGAGTCGGTGGTGTAGCCCGCCTTGCTGACGCTAATGGAATGCTGACCGGGCTGAAGATTTGTCAAAGACAAGGGAGTGACCCAGCTCGGATCAGTCCTGCCATCCACCTGAACCTGGGCGCCCTGAGGGATCGAATCAATGGCCATCTGTCCCGGAATGATCGCCGCTGCTACGGCGGCTTTCTTTCGTGCATTTCGCGCTTTGGAAGGCGTACTCCGCCGCTCCGCCTGCGGAGTTTCGGGCTCCGAAGCCGCGGCCGGCTGATCTGGGGAAACTTGGGTCTCAGCGGGCTGGGTCGCCGCGGGAATCTGTGTCGGAGCAGTCCGCGGCGGCGGGCTGGCCTGGGGCTGCGCTGCAGATTGCGACGCGGTGGCGGGGCTTCCCGCACCAGAGTCGTCATCGCTGTTCAACGTGTGAATGTAGATGCTGACGCCAATGCCGATGACCAGAATCAGCGCGAACGCACCCGCAAGGGAATAGAGCATCAGCTTGGGTGGAACGTTTTTGATCTCTTTGATTGCTTTCTGGGCAACTTCGCGCGGCTGCACTTTGGGCTTTTCTTCGACCTTGCGGTTCGCCGTAAACGCTGGTGCCGTCGGGGGGGCATACTGCACGGGCTCGGAAGAGGCCGTCGGTGCGGGCGGCGGCGCGACATAGACTTCCTTGAGCGGAGGCAGTTCGGTCATCTCGGAGAAGCTCACGCCGCTGCTACCCTGTGGACGCGCCTCGGCCATCAAAGGATCGACTGCGATTTTCGGAGCATCTGCGGCAACCTGCCTATCGGAGGTTTCGACCTGCGGCTCATCGCTGACGGCCGCAGACATGTGCGCCGACGAAGTCTCTGCGGCATCGATGTTCGGCTGCCCGTGGGAACTCGATCGCTCCGGTTGGGGGATTCCCGGTGAAGACGCAATGCCATTGGCGACTCCTGCCGCAGCCGCCGCTGCTTTGGGAGTAACCGGCACCGAGGCCGGTTTCGCTGAAGCCGCCAGTCGCGTTAGCCCACTCGGCGCTGGCGGCTCGGCGACTTTCTGTTCGATGGGCTTGGCTGCGATGGGCGTTGCAAACTTTGATTGCGCCCCCACATTCGTTTTGCTTGGACTTGCAAGTCCCTTTGGTGCCTCTGCCTTTTTGGACGCGGCCGGCCGCGCCTCTTTGCAGTTCTCCAGGTCGTCGAGCAGTTGCTTGCCGCTCTGGTAGCGCTGTGCCGGATCTTTCGCCAGCGCCTTCATAATAAGGTCACTCAAAAGCGGATGCACTTTAGGATTAACGTGCAGCGGCGCAACCGCCGTTCCCTCCAGAATGCTCTGTCGCAGAGATTGCGCGTCCGCTCCATCAAATGCTTTCCGCTCGGTCACCATTTCGTAGAACATCGCGCCTAGGCTGAACAAATTCGAGCGCGCATCGGTCGACTGGCCCGAAACCTGTTCCGGCGACATGTAATACAGGATGGACGGGACTCCTTCTGGAACGTACTGCATGAAGTTACCGAGGCTCGATACGCCGAACCCCAGGATCTTAACCGTACCGTCCCAACCGCACATGATCTTGGAGGGCTCCAGACTGTAATGGACGATGTTATGCGACTTGGCGTGTTCGAAACCGCTGCACAACTGCCGTCCGATATCGAGAAGATCCCAAATCGAAAATCCCTCTTTGCGCGCCAGCATGGTGGCAATGCTATTGCCCTGTACATATTCCATGGACGCGCAGAATTGGCCTTCGATTTCACCTGCTCCCACCACGTTGGTGATGTTAGGACTGCTCAAAACCTTGGTGGCCTCGGCCTCCGCCAGCAGCGCCTGTTCAAGCGCAGGCGCGTTCTCCCCGAACGCGCGCAACTGGATGGCCTTCAGGGCGATCGTCTGTCCGCTTTCAAGGTCGTTCGCCTTGTAAACCGTGCTGGTTGGCGATTTCGACAGTTCGTTAAGGATTTCGAAGTGGCCGATTTTCGTAGGCATTTATTTTTTCCCGCTCCACGCCATCTCGAGCCTTTGGCGGCGCCGCCGACAATGCTCGACGGGCGGAGACCCATGGAATGCGTATGGCTAGGATATCTCCGCCGGTGCCAACCTTCGAGTTACCAAGGTAAGCGTGGAACACGGTGCCGGAGGGTGCCGAGGGTTGACACTGGATCGCCGCTTAAGGCGCTCGTTCGGCTTTCACGGCAGTCGGCGGCGTGAGCCACAGTGCGAATACGCACCCTCGGCATGGCTTGGTCGCTTGGTCCCTCCATTCGCCAAAATACTGCGTGACTTTGTGCAGGATTGTGCGGTTGTAATGGTTGTGTCTAGTCTGGGGTGACATTTGTCATCCAGCCCTGATGACGATCTCCACTTGTGGGCGCGATTGATGCACGAAACTATAGAAGTTGAAAAGCACCGACCTTGACGAGAACCACTCTCGAACAAAACGGATGCTGAGCAGAATTGGCTCGGTGGACATGAGCATTCTGGGCATGGCACAAATCGAATCTGGCCCGGTTGTCGATCGCGGGGTACTTCGTCTATCCTTGGTGGGCTGGGACGTGCTGCCTTCTGCGCCCCGTTCCCGGTCCTTTCTGGAGTAAGCCGATGACATTGACCCGGTTCGTGACGAAGAACGCGTTTCGCAACAAACGCCGCAGCACTCTGACGGTGTTGAGCATCGCTTTTTCTTTGCTCCTGCTCACCCTGATGATGACGATTTGGCGGGCTTTTTACCTGAGCGACGGCAGCGCCGAATCGGCGGAGCGTTTGGTCGTGCGGCATCGCGTTTCTCTCACCTTCTCACTGCCTGGCTTCTACCGGGAAAAGATTCGGGCGATTCCCGGGGTGGTGTCGGTAGTGCCGGTCTCATGGTTTGGCGGGATCTATAAGGACGCAAAGCCGGAAAATTTCTTCGCGCAATTCGGCACCGATCCGGATGAGTTCTTCAAGACCTTCCGCGATCTCCAACTGTCTGAAGACGAAATGAAGGCCTGGCAGCGCGACCGGCAGGGCGTAATCGTGGACGATTCGCTGGCCAATAAGTATGGGTGGAAGTTGGGCGACCGGATCGTGTTACAGGGGAACATTTATCCCGTCGATCTGGAGTTGAATATACGTGGCATTTTTCATTCGAACCCCGACAACAAGTCGGTTTACTTCAATGCGAAATATGTCGAAGAAGCGGTGGCGTTTTTCAAAGGGCAGGCCGGCACTTTCAGTATTTTGGCAGCCTCTCCCGCAGATGTGAGCAAGATTGCCAGCACCGTGGATGATATGTTCCGCAACTCTCCTCAGCCCACCAAGACGGAGAGCGAGAAGGCGTTCGGACTGGAATTCGTGGCCATGATGGGGAATGTGAAAGCGTTCATTCTGAGCATCTGCTCGGCCGTAGTTTTCGCTACCCTGCTGGTGTCAGCCAATACCATGGCGATGTCGATTCGCGAGCGAACCCGCGAAGTGGCGGTGCTGAAAACTCTGGGTTTCACCAAACGCGGCGTGCTGGGGCTGTTCGTCAGCGAAGCGGTGGCGCTCTCGCTCGTTGGCGGCCTTCTCGGCGCTGGGTTCGGCTGGTTTATGGTCTATGGCTTGACCCATTCGAAGCAGTTCGTCAGCTTTTTCCCCATGCAAGTGACGCCCGGAATCTGGGTCGCTGCCCTGCTGACGTCGGGTCTGGTTGGGCTGTTGAGTTCGGCCGTGCCTTCGTATAGCGCTTCGCGGGTAAACATTGTCGAAGGATTACGACACATCGGATGAAGGTATGACGCTGGGCAGTTTTGTCGTGCGCAATACATTCCGCAACAAACGGCGCAGCTTGCTGACCATGGTCAGCATTGGATTTTCGTTGCTCTTGCTCACGATGATGATGTCGATCTGGCGCACGTTTTACATTGACCCGGGCACCCCGGACGCGGCCCGGCGCATTATTACCCGCGACCGGGTGTCTTTGGCGTTTTTTCTCCCGGCCTACTACCGAGACAAGATTCGCAGCGTGCCCGGCGTGCTGGCAGTCGTACCGATGACTTATTTCGGAAACCATTACAAGGACGACCGCTCGGCGAATGCTTTCGCCCAGGTTGCTACCGACCCTGACGAGTATCCGAAAGTCGCATCCGATAAGATTGTCACGCCGGACCAGGTCCTGGCCTGGCAACGCGATCGCACGGGGGCGATGGTGGATGTTGAACTGACAAAGAAATACGGATGGAAGATTGGCGACCGCATCACCCTGGACAGTCCGTATTTTCCTGTGAAGCCGGAGCTCACCATCCGCGCGATCTACAAAATCGATCCCCCGGCTCGGTCGTTATACTTCAGCACTAAGTATTTGGAGGAGTCGGTGAGTTGGTTCAAGGGGCAGGCTGGCTGGTATATCACGCAGGTAGCCTCGCCCAGTGACGTGGCGCCAGTCTCCGCGGCAATCGATCAAATGTTCCGCAACTCGCCGCAACGCACCAAGACGGAAAGCCAGCAAGCCTTCTTACTATCATTTGTGGCGACTTTAGGTAATGTTAAGGCCTTTATTCTCAGCATCTGCGGGGCGGTGGTTTTTGCCATCCTGCTCGTGTCGGCCAACACCATGGCGATGTCAATTCGGGGACGAACGCGGGAGGTCGCCGTGCTGCAGACGCTGGGATTTACCCGCCAGCGCCTGCTCGCAATGCTGGTCGGGGAAGCGGTCGCATTGTCGGTCGCGGGCGGAATTTTCGGGGTTTTGGCGGCGACTGGGGCGATCCAGTGGTTAACCCACTCTCCCCTCGCGATCGGAATTCCGGCGGGCATGCGGGTCACTGTTCCTACAATGCTGGTTGCCGTATCGGTGGCCGCGACCGTGGGCTTCGTCAGCGGCTATCTGCCGGCGTATAGTGCATCGCGCATAAACATTGTGGATGGGCTGCGCCACATCGGCTGAGTAGCGCGCTACCGGGAATAGAGTTTACTTATGGCCATACCGATCAGTTATAACGTTCGCAATTTAAGACTCCGCAAGGGGCTCACGCTGATGACCGCGCTGGGCATTGCGCTCACCGTCACCACGGCAATTTTTCTGATGGCGTTGCTGGCGGGATTGAATCGCGCCTTTGTGAATAGCGGCAATCCGCTCAATGTGCTGGTGCTGCGCAAAGGATCGGAGGCGGAGTTGTCGGGCGGGTTCGACGCCTCGCTCTATCCCACTTTGAAGACTCTTCCCGGCATTGCGAAAGACAGCCACGGTGAGCCGATGACTTCGGGCGAATGGGTCGTAGTAATCATCCTGCCGCGCAAAGACGGCACGGGCGAAGTCAACGTAACCGTGCGCGGGATGATGCCCGACGGCCTGGAAATGCGGCCCAGCGCGAAACTGGTGGAGGGACGCTGGTTTCAGACGGGGCAACGCGAGGTTGTAGTGAGCAAGTCGATTCGCGACCGCTTCACTCATGCCAACATCGGCGACACGATGGAATTTGGCAAGGGAGCGTGGAAAGTGGTGGGAGTGTTTGACGCCGGGGGCTCGGCGTACGAATCGGAAGTGTGGAGTGATGTGAACCAGATGGCGTCGGACTTCGATCGCCAGGGAGGGTTTTCGTCGGCGTATCTGCGAGCGACCGATCCCATTGCCGCCGACGCACTGAAGAATCGCGTCACCGACGACCAGCGGCTGAAGCTCGAAGGCATGCTGGAGACCGATTACTATGCCAAGCAGACCAGTTCGGGTACACCCATTAAGGTGATCGGAATCGTGGTGGCCGTCATCATGGCAATCGGCTCGATTTTCGCGGCCATGAATACAATGTATGCGGCGGTGGCCTATCGTGGGCGCGAGATTGCGACGTTACGGGTGATCGGATTCTCCCGGCCTTCAATTTTGACGTCCTTTGTGCTGGAATCTTTGCTGCTAGCGCTTCTGGGTGCGGCGGCCGGAATTTTGCTGATGCTTCCATTTAACGGAATGCAGACAGGCACGTCCAATGCCGTGACGTTCAGCGAAGTCGTGTTTGCGTTGCGCATCACGTGGCAGGTGGCGGCGTACGCCATTCTGTTCGCCTTGGTTATGGGATTTGTCGGCGGACTGGCTCCGGCGTGGCATGCAGCGCGGCAGAATATTCTGAGCGCTTTGCGCAGCTAGAGAACGAGTCGCGCTGACATCTTGCCGCCGTCGCGAGAGCCTGCCCTGAGCTTGCCGAAGGGGCGTCTCACACTCGCGGCGGGCGGGGGACGTCCGCCGGACAGCCGCCGGCTGCGGAACTGAAGGACGACGACAACGAAAGTTAGGGAAAGCCGGATACGTAATACTCCTTATGGCGATTGATACAAAACACGAAGACTTGCAGAGTCTGCGCATTGACCGTTCGCAGCGCGGTGACTCTGGCGGAGAGCCCCCGGCCTGGGCGCGACGTTACATCGTGGGGGGCATCGCGGTGGTGGTCGTGCTGGGCCTGATTGCTTTGGCCTATCGCGCGTTCTCCTCGGACGCGCCGGAAGTTGAGGTGGTACGCGCCACCGCCGAAACCAGCGGCAACGATGCGGGCGGCACCGTGCTCTCGGCCACCGGCTACATCGTGGCTCATCACACCATCAACGTGAATTCCAAGGTCACGGGCCGGCTTCTGTGGATTGGAGTGGAGAAGGGCGACAAGGTAAAGGAAGGTCAGGAACTGGTTCGGCTGGAAGATCAGGAGTTCCGCGCGACCTACGAACAGGCTCGGGGAGCGCTGGAAAATGCCCGCGCTTATCTCGACGAATTACAGCACGGATCGCGGCCGGAAGAAGTTCAGCAGGCGCAGCACAATCTGGATGAGACCCGCGCTACGCTGGTGAACGATAAGCTCACTCTCGATCGCACGAAGGAACTGGCGAGCGGAGGCGTAGTCTCGCGGCAGGCGCTCGACGATGCGACAGCCAAGTTCGACTCCGACCAGCAGCGCGTGAATTCCCTGGAAAAGGCGTTTCAACTCTCGAAGATTGGTCCCCGGGCGGAAGAGATCGCACGTGCCCAGGGTGCGGTCATGCAAGCACAGGGGCAGCTTGATTATGCCAAGTCGCAACTGGATGCCACGGTAATCCGCGCGCCGGTGACGGGCACGATTCTCGACCGTACGGCAGAAAAAGGCGAGCTTATTACGGCCCAGTTCGCCAGCGCAGCCGCGGGCGGCCCCCAAGGTTCGGTGGTTTCCTTGGCGGATTTGAATGATCTGCAGGTTGAGCTCGATATCGCGCAGGCGGACTTCGCCCGTCTTGGTCCTACACAGAGGGCGAAGGTCACGACTGATGCATATCCCGACAAGGAATATGACGGCGTCGTCGCGCAGATTTCGCCGGAAGCGAACCGGCAAAAGGCCACGGTGCAGGTGAAGGTACAGGTTTTGAATCCCAGCAAGTATCCCGACGTTCAACTGCGTCCGGAGATGAACGCCACCGTGAAATTTCTGGCCAACGATGCACCGACAAATGCGAAGGGACCTGCGGGCGTGTACGTGCCCGCGACCGCAATCCACGATCGCGACGGCAAGAAGATTGTTCTGATCGCCTATAACTCAAAGGCAGTCGCACGCGAAATCCATGTTGTGGGGCAGCGCAGCGACGGGGCGCTCGTCGATGGTCTGGTTGGAGGCGAAAGCGTGATCACTACAGCCCCGGCCACGTTGAAAGATGGAGACAAAATCAAAATTAAGGGGCAATCATGAGTACAGTCGCACAACCGAACGTTGCCACGGGCACTAAAGTTGTACAGGTTCGCAGCGTCAGCAAGATTTTCAAGCGCGACGCCTTTCAGGTAACGGCGCTCGATGACGTATCGATCGACATTGCCAAGGGCGAATTTCTCGCTCTGATGGGCCCGTCCGGGTCGGGCAAGACGACGCTGCTGAATATGATTGCGGCAATCGACCGGCCCACCAGCGGCGAACTGCTGGTGCAGGGGCAGGATATTTTTCGCTTCAACGACTCCCAAATCGCCCGCTGGCGCAACGAGCACATCGGCTACGTCTTTCAGACTTTCAACCTGATACCGGTGCTCACCGCGTTTGAGAATGTGGAATTGCCGCTGCTGCTTACCAAGCTAACTTCACAGCAACGCCGCGATCACGTTATGACCGCGCTCAAACTGGTGGGACTGGAGGATCGCGTTGGCCACTTGCCCAAGCAGCTTTCCGGTGGACAAGAGCAGCGTGTGGCCATTGCGCGGGCGATCGTGAGCGACCCAACTTTACTGCTGGCAGACGAGCCTACAGGCGATCTGGACAGTCACTCCGCGACGGAAGTGTTAGAAATTCTGAAAAGGCTGAATGAGGATTTCCAGAAGACGATCGTTATGGTAACGCACGATCCGCACGCAGCGTCCTATGCACACGTGACGCGACATCTGGAAAAAGGAATGCTCCTGCCGCCTGCATAGAGCGGCTCTGCATAGAAAGCAACTCAGCAGTCCTGCAAACGGCTCTGGTTTGAACTGTTGCAACCAAAGTCTGCGGAACTAACCTGCATTTGCGACCAGGCGTGGCTCCTCGTGTATCCGCGGAACCTCAGCGGGCTCTTCTGCAATCCAAAGCCAGGCGCGCCGGCCGTTCGAAACCACCGCCTGGGCCTCCCCATACTCCACCAATCGATTGAGGACGGTCGTGACGGACGCCGTCGGATCCTTGTGGCGTGCCAGCAACGCGGGCATTTTCTGCTGGAAATAATCGCAAATGTCGTGCGCATTCATGGGTCGCCCGCCCTCCATGAGGATCATTCGGCAAGCCTTAGTGAACCCCGGCTGGCGGCCACTATTTTTGCGGTCGACCAGTTCCATTAGTTCTTCGCTCAAAAGCTCGTCGCCAAAAAGGTTTGCCAGGCCCGAAATCGTCTGCTTGACGGTCCCAATGCGCTTCATGATTTCGGCGCGCTGTTGCAACAGCTGACGCAGTTCCCCATCGGCCTGTCGAATCACTTCCTGCACGTGGCCCATATCATACCTTTCTACTGGCCGCATCGAGCCGTTTGCCTTCTGCCCGTTTTCCATACATCCCCCAAATGTTAGACACGCGTTCCTGACAGCCCCATCCGGTTCCCCACCCCCAGAGCCGGTTTGCTCGCACGGTTGGTTAGAAGCATCTCTGGACGAGCGCGATGCCTCCGCCGACCACACTCCCAAGTATTCTCTACGCAAGAGCCTGCCCCCGCGTTCCTCGGTCTTTCTTCCCTCGGTCGTTCAAAACGGACCAAGGCTCAGCGGAGCTCGAAGAGTTAGACGAAGCAATTGTGAATTAGTTAACACGCAGGCCGGGTACTCGGTAGACCGGGGAAAACGTCCAGAACCACACCGTGTTGCTTTTCCCCATGGCAAATCTGTCCGTATTTGAACACCTTGCCGATTTGGGAACTCCTGCGCGCCGTTTCGCCAGAAAGTCCGGCGCGAGGCGACGTGAGCACCTCGACACACTGATCGTAACCAGTGACGGGAAATTTTTGTGGCGAGCGCTGCAAAACCCGTTTTGTCACCCAGCCCGCTGGATCTGTTGCTGCTGGGCAACACGGAGGAGTCCTTTTATCTGATTGTAAAGATACCCGCAGCCTGTTCGCCGCAGACCTCGACCATGCTGATGAACCTGGCTGCCACGCGCGGGACGCCATACCGCAAGGTGGTCACCTTCGCATTGAAACGTCCTGCCGAATCTGAGGGGGTGGCCAGTTGGCCAAGGAGCTCAGCGCACGACGGCCGGATACGAAGCTCCTGTTCGTCTCCCGGATATGCCGGCGGGACCCGGTTCGGCCACAAAGTGCTCGATCTTGAAACAAATTTCTTGCAGTAGCCTTATCCTTTGAAACAACGTTCCCTCAAGATTCGCTTCGCTTCGCTCTAAGCCACAACTCCACTCCGGCAGAGCTTCTGTACAACCTCTAGGTATAATCAGTGCCTTGGTCTTGATTGCCCCAATGCTTCCAGGCGCAAGCAGTGCGCTATCCCTCCTTTTTTTCGATGTACGCTCCGGCAAGATTCTTGCGGACATTTTGCTCCTCACCCTCTGCGGAGCCCTCGTTTATTCGCTGCTGCAGGTCGTGGCAGCATTGCGCTACTTGGCTGTGCGGCCGGCGCTCCGGTTCACCACCGCGCCGATCAGCATCCTGAAACCCCTTGCCGGCTTGGACCTGGACCTCGAATCAAATCTACGGACATTTTTTCAACAGGACTATCCGGTGTTTGAGATTCTGTTGGCGGTTCGACGGGAAGATGATCCCGCTGCCGAGGTCGTGGCTCGGCTGCAGCAGGAGTATCCGAAAGTTCCGTCGCGATTGGTGATCACCGAAGAGCCTCCGTACCCCAACGCCAAGGTGTTCAGCCTTGAACGCATGCTGGCCGCTGCGAACAACGACTTGCTGGTGATGAGTGACAGCGACATTCGTGTGACTCCAGATCTTCTGCGCACCGTGGCGGCTGAATTTCAGGACGCTCACCTCGGGGTGGCGACCTGCCCGTACCGCGCCGTTCCCGGAGCAAGTTTCTGGTCTCGCCTGGAAGCCACCGGCATGAACACCGATTTTTGGGGAAGCGCTTTGGTCGCGAGGATGCTTGAAGGCATGCGCTTCGCCGTAGGCCCGACGGTTGCCGCCCGGCGCACGGTGCTGCAATCGATCGGAGGCTTCCAACGGTTGAAGGATTATCTGGCGGAAGATTTTGTCCTGGGCAAGTTCGCGGCTGAGGCTGGACACGGCGTAATTCTGTCGTCGTATGTGGTCGAACACCATATCGGCAGCGCGACCTTGCAGCAGAATGTGGAGCATCGGTTGCGCTGGGCTCGCAGTACGCGGCGCTCGCGTCCTGCCGGATACGTGGGACAGTTGTTTACCATGCCCCTGCCGCTCGCGCTGCTGGTCTGCGCTGCATGGCCCGCATGGTGGCCAGTTTTGCCTCTTGCAATCATCGTGCGCGCGGTGGCGGCTTACACGGTTTCCGCTTGTGTCTTGCGGGCAAAAATGAACTGGCCGCTGTTGCCGATCGAAGACTTGTTGGGCTTTTGCTTCTGGGTCGCGGGGTTCTTTGGCAACACGATTTCCTGGCGAGGGCGGCGCTACCGGCTCTTTTCCGATGGACGCTTCGAACTGACTCCTCAACCAGATAAGTAGCGAAGTCCTGAGAAACAACTAACGCGGTGCCATGCGGATCAGCCGGCCATTCTTCAGTTCGAAGCGATCGCCACGCCAGGTCACCGTATGCCCCGCGAAACTCGCAATCCAGATTGCGACTGCGACTAGATCCCGAATGGGTAAAAGCCACAAGTGTTGCGGCAGGCCCCGGTCTTGAAGCACGGACTTGCCCACGACCAGGGCCACCGCGAATCGCAATAGCGCGGTCGCCCAGACGAGCGCCACCGCCCAGGGCGCGGCGCGACCAGCGATCAGGACAACCAGCGCCCACATTATACCGTAAGTGGAAATCAGTCCAATGTAACCGCCGGTTCGTGAGTCTCGTACGCCGCGGGCCCAACGTAATTGGTGCGCCAGGAATCCACCCAGATCATAAGCCGGAAGATGGGTTTCGACGACCACGTCGGAAAGCACAACCCGCAAGCCAAGGTTGGCGATCCGTCGGCCGAGTTCGTAGTCGTCGGCGAGAAAGTCGACAATGGATCGGAATCCCCCAATTTTCTCCAGGTCAGTTCGCCTGAATGCGAGTGTCGAGCCGAGTCCGAACCGAAGTCCGCGCTCCAGTTGACTCGCCGCCAATACGCTGGCGCAGAAATCCGTGCTGATGCCGAGGGATTCCAATTGCGAGCCGAAGGTAGAAGCCGCGATCCCGCGGTAGAGGCACGTCACCATTCCCACGCGCTGATATTCATCTAGCAGAGGCGCGATGACGCGACGAAGATAATCACGCTCGACGTGAATGTCGCTGTCGTTGACCAGCAAATACTGATAACGAGTGGCTGGCAACATCTGCGCCAGATTGCTGACCTTCACATTGGCGCCGAGTTTATCCGGGGAGACGACCAACTGAATCGCACGCTCGGGAAATTCCCGTTGCAAGCGCTGTACGCTGGCTACAGCCGGATCCAGCGGATCGCTCACGCCAAAAATAATTTCATACTCGGCATAGTCCTGCAGACAATGGCTGCGAAAGCTTTCATAGATCTCGGGGTCCGTTCCCTTCAGCGGCTTAAGGATGGAAACCGGCGGCAGAGCTTGCGTGCGGCGGACACTCCTGTCCGCCCGCCGCCCACGTAAGAATGCCGCTGCGCTCCACAGACAGAGCAAATAGTAGATCGAACTGGAAAGGCAACCGAGAATCCCTAGCAGCTGAAAAATTCTGACGGTGTAGTGAATCATGCGCAGCGCACGCCAGTCTATTCGTAGCGTAATGACTCGATCGGATCCAGGTTCGCCGCTTTCCAGGCCGGATAGATCCCGAAGACCAGCCCCACTCCGGCGGCGGCGCTGAAGCCGAATGTGGTCCAGAACACCGACATGCGAGCGGGCAACGAAGGCCACAACACTGGAATCACCCAGACCACGAGCGCGCCCGCGGTCACGCCAATCACACCGCCGACCGCGGTTAACATGATGGCCTCCAGCGTGAACTGCAAAAGAATATCGCGCTTGCGCGCCCCAATCGCTTTACGCACACCGATCTCTCGGGTGCGTTCGGTCACGCTTACCAGCATGACGTTCATGACTCCTACGCCACCAACAATCAGCGCGACGCTGGAAATGGCGAACATGCCGACAAACAGCGCGCCGGTGATCTGGTTCCACGCGTCCGAGATCGAATCGGAAGTGAAGACCGCAAAGTTGTCGGGTTTGTCGACAGGAACCTTGCGGCGTCGCCGCAGCAACTCGCGAATCTCGTCGATGGCCTTCGGAACATCGTCGTGAGATGTGGCCTTGACGCTGATCCAGTGCTGCTTGAGTTCGGGGTGAAGCTTGCGCAGCGTGCTCAGCGGAAAGATCACTTTATTATCGTCCGGATTCTTACCTCCGCCAAAGACCGACTTCACCCGTTGCACCGTTCCAATCACCGTAAACAACTGCCCTTCAATGTTGACTTCCTTGCCCAGAGGACTTTGGCTGCCAAATAATTCTTCGGTGGTATCGGCACACAGCAAGACCACGTTCGAGCGGTGCTCCTCGTCCACTTCACTGAACCACCGGCCCGAGGCGATCAGCAAGTCGAACACTTCCTTGGCGGCGGCCTGATCGCCTTCGAGAATCGTGTTCTTCGACTTCCGGTCGCCGTACTTCACCGCGAAGGTTCCGATGCCCAACTCCGGCCGGACATACCGAATGCCGGCGGTTACCGCCTTCACGTGGGGCAGGTCGCGCATGGCCACGGCGTCATCGTAGGTAAGTTCCTTGCGTGTCCGCATTTCCTCCGTGGGCCGGCCAAAAGTGAAGGGCTCCAGGTGGAACGCAAAGATCACGTCGGAGCCGATGCTGCTGACGATGTCGCGGACATTTTCATCCAGGCCGCGCCCGATCGAGGACACGCCAATGACGACAGCAACTCCAATCACGATGCCCAACACCGTGAGCGCCGAACGCAGCTTGTTGCTGCGGATCGTCTCCGCCGCCATGCGAAAGATTTCGCCGAATTCGTCTTTACGAATCATAAAGCTCTGGCTTCACGCTTCCAGCTCTCGCCCGCCGGCTTCCGGAAGCCGAACGCCGAGATCGGGAAGCCGTCTACATTTCAAACCGCAACGCCACAATCGGATCCAGCCGCGCGGCTTTGCGGGCGGGATAAACTCCAAAAAACACTCCTACACTGGCCGCCACCAACAATCCCGCCGCCACAGCCCACAACTTGATGGAGGAAGGCATGCCGATAATGAGGGTCACGATTTCAGCGACCGTCACACCAGCCAACACTCCCAGCACGCCACCGATCAACGCCAGAATGACTGCCTCGATCAGGAACTGGAGCAACACGTCGTCCCGCCGGGCCCCCAGCGCCTTGCGGATGCCGATTTCGCGGGTGCGCTCCGTCACCGAGACCAACATAATGTTCATGATCACGATGCCGCCCACCACCAGGGACACCGCCGCAATCCCAATTGTCGCCATAAAAAAAGTGCTGCTCAGTCCAGACCAGATGGAGAGCAAGCTGGCATTCGTCTCAATTTCGAAACTGTCCTCTTCGCCGGGACGGTCGTGCCGGTGAGCCCGCAGCGCCACCCGCGCTTCGTCGATGGCTTGATTCAGCGGAGCACCAGTTGCCGTGGCCTTGCCCCAGATCCCAATACTGTTGTGGTGCGATCCGTATTGTTTCAGATAAACAGTGACGGGGATCAGCACGTAGTTGTCCGCGCTTTGACCCAGAGTCTTACCTTTTTTTTTGCCGACGCCAATGACCTGGTAGGTCCAACCGTCCACGCGAATTTCCTGGCCCAGCGGGTCGGCGCCCCCGAGCAGATGTTCCACAATGTCGGTGCCCACAACCGCCACCTGCGAATGGTTGTTCAGATCGGTATCGTTCAGCATGCGCCCGTAGGTCAAATCGGTGTCGAGAATCGACGCCACCGAAGGCGTGATGCCCTGAATGGTCGTGTCGCTGATCGATTGCTCGTTGTGCTTTACCTTGCCGCTGCCGCGCATCAGCGCACCCACATATTCGCAGTGACGGCAGGCTTCGAGCACGGCTTCGTAGTCTTCAAGCACCAGATTCTTGCGTTTCTCGGCCGCCAGGAAATGCTCAACATTGGTCTCGACCGGCGACGTCTTGCCGATGATGAAGACATCCGCGCCAAGGTTGAAAATCTTCTTCGCCACGTAATCCTGAATTCCGGAAACAAATGTCACCACAGCGATCACCGCAGCGATTCCGATTACTACGCCCAAGAGCGTCAGCACGGAACGCAGCTTGTTGGCCCAGAGCGACCGCAGTGCGATTCGAATGGCTTCAGCAATATTCATGGATCAGGTCTTGGATTTTGGGTATTGACTCTTGGATTTAGCTCGGCCCGAGATTAAGTCTAACAGGCCCCCATTCTCAGGAATACCCGAAGACCGCTCGGGCTCTAGGGGAAGGCACGCGGTCGCATCGATTCTAATCTGCCGGATAGTGTTTAAAATTGCCTAATATTGGACGTGCGGAAATTAAAAACCGCAAAACTTCATCCGGCCAAGCCGTCGATTCCAAACAATTGGACGCGTCTGGAGCCCGCTGGATTGCCAACCTCGTGGACTCGCGAAGGTCACGCGGCGGCGGTGTGGTCAGGGGACTTGTGCCGCCATCCGGAGACGGCGTGGACTAGGACCGGAACAGCAAACATGGCTGCCGTGAAGAGCAGGTCTCCGGCGACGGCGTGGCGGAAAAATGGAATGCCCGCACCGTAGCAGGTCAGCAACCCGGCGGCGGTCCTTGGGTACATGTCCCAGGCAGCCCAAACCGCGAAGTTACTCAGCAGAAAAAATGACACTGAACCGGCCAGCGCGGAGCCGAGAATCCGGATTGCTCCCGCGTTTTGCTTGAGGCTGGTGCCCAGCCACAGCATCCCGCCATACCACGCCCAGGTGACGAGCTGATCCCAGCTGACGGGATAGCGATAGATCATGGTGGTAAGGATTACGTCGGACGCCGCGAGCAACACCAGCGGGATCCAAAGCTGGCGGCGGGGTCCGCGCGCGCCGAAGAAGAGAAGAGCCGCGCCCACCGGAGTAAAAGCCATGGGATGGGGCAGAAAGCGGACCGCGACAGCGAAGAGAATGAATACGTATGCCAGCATGGATCACCTCGAACGACATTCTATTCTGGGCGCTGTCGAGGCTGGCGTCAAGAGAGAGGATGCGGCAAATGCGCTTATGTTTTCGGGAGGCGGGCCGCGGGTTGAGAGACGGTTCGATATTACGGCCGGTCACCGGGGTTGGCGACGCTGGCCGGGTTCCGGGACCACAACCTGACCTTTTTTAGTTTCGTAGACATCTCCAACGACATTCAGGTCCCGGTCAATCTTCACGGCTTTGCTCAACGCCCGGCTGCTCGGCCGTCCGGCAATGGTAATCCCAGAAAAGCGCAGATCCTGGAAAACGACGAGGAAACCTCGCTGCGGAGGCTGGAGGGACTCAGTTTCTGTGATGGGATATTGCGCCCAATCCAGAAAGACACGTCCGATGTAGGAATTCTTGGCAGCAAGGGTAACGGGAGTCTCTTCCGGTTTGTAGCGGATTTCGAGGCGACCTTCGGGATCGACTTCGGGGGTAAGAGAATCGACCGAGCCAAGGGCAAAGAATGCGGGCGTCTCCACAACGCCGTACCAGTGGAATGGATCGATCCACTTGGGATAGGCGGAGGTTCGCAGGGGGTCGACTCCGTTGTAGGTGCGGGCTTCCAGGGCGTTGACGGCGCGGCGGTGTTCATAGTCGCGCAGGCCCCACAGCAGAACGACTCCGGACAGGGCGAGCGTAGCCGCGACTCGTCCCTGAGGACTGCGGCGGCGGGCGCCGATTTCCTTGTCTATGAGACCGAAAATCGATGGGACGATCAGTCCCAGGACCAGGAACGCGAACATAACCGGTTCGAAAATGAAAACGATGTCCCACGAATACCATTTCTCGGAAAACGGCCAGAAAGGACGCACGCCGTAGTTGTTGGTGAAGTCGAGCAGGATGTGACTGAGTCCGGCGAGGCAGGCGTAGAGGTAGAGCAGGCCCCAGCGCGGAGGCAAGTTCGGATCGCTGAGCTTTCGTCGGCGAAGGCGCCAGACCAGATACACGAATCCGAGCACGACCAGGGCGTCCAGCAGAACGCCGAGGAACGAGTGCGTGAACCCGCGATGGTGGGCGAAGCCGAACGCTGGGCCGCGAACGATGCCAGCGATCACGTCGAGGTCGGGAGCTTCGGCGGCAAGCGTGAGCGTGAGTGTGGCCAGCGCAGTCTTGCGGTTGAGTCCGGAGCGTCCCATGCAGGCGCCGGTCAGGAGGTGAGTGATGGGTTCCAAGGGATTTGCAGGATTCTATTCTGACGCGCAGAAATGCGCTACTTGAGAAGGACCCGTTGAGCAAGGATCAGCGCGGCGGGGCTAGCAGGGTTAGAGCGTCTGGCACAACCGTGATTTCAGCGGGGAGCGTGCCCAGGAGCTCGCCGTCGGCTTCAACGTAGATCTTAGGCTGCGGTGGCGAAGCACTGGACGGCGATGGGTACCGGCAAGAGACTCTGGTGCTGTGGAAGAGGTCAATACCGGGGACGGTCAACCGAAGGCGCAGCACCCTGCAAGTCACGTAGGCGAGATAGGCGGCGCGGCTGGCGGTGCGGCAGAACACCAGGCGCACGTCATTGCGGTCGAGAGAGGCTCCCGGGACCAGTTCCTGCAGGACTCCTCCGAAGTTGCGAATGCGGACCGCCATCAATTCAGTGACGTCGGCAGAATGGGGAGCGTCGGAACCAGCCTCCAAGTATTCAATCGCGAAGCGCGTCATGGGATAGCTCCACCATAAATGCCAGGCTTTGGCGTAGTAGGCGGCCATGCCCATGCGCTGCTTGGTCCCGGTATGGAGCTTGTAGAAGAGGTGCGCATCGACTCCCACGCCGGCCGCGATTACAAAATAACGAGTGACGGGACTGCCGTGCAGATCGGCACAGGTGAGCCGACCGAGAGCAATGCGACGGGGTGTGGAGTGCAAGCTGGCCTTGGCCGCTGCCACCACTTTGAGCGGAAGGCGGATATCATGCGCGAGAGCATTGGCCGTGCCCATGGGCAGAATTGCCAGCGCGGTGGAAGAATTCGCCAGGACCTGAACAATATTATGGATGGTGCCGTCGCCACCGCCGGCAAAGATGGTATCGCAACCAGCCTCGACGGCGCGGCGGGTTTCTTCGACAGCGTGGTGGGGTGACTGAGTGGGAATCAGATCCGCTTCGATACCTCCGCTTCGGAGCAGCGTAAGCGCGGATTCCAATTCCCGCTGGCGTTGCTTGCTACCGCCGGATTCCGGATTGTAAAGCAACGCGGCCTTGCGCATAGCGTGGTCGAAGCTGGATTGTACCTGAGACGTTCGCCACAGTCCGTTCACGAATATCACTTGGCAAGGTGTTCCGATTGGCATAATCTTGCTGCACTTGTATGGGGCGTCTTTTCTGACTGTTTCTCTGAGTTTGGGGCTCGAATTCCAAAACTGAATTCAGGAGGGTTGACCAGATGAAAATTCTGGCGCAAGTGCTATGTGCTGCCGTAATGTGCTGGGGCGTGACAGCGCAAGATCATGTCCACAATGCGCAGCCCCACCCGGTCAGGCTGGTTACCGGTCTGGGCGATCTCCATCACCCTGTTTCCACGGACAATCCTGAGGCCCAGCAGTTCTTTGATCAGGGGCTGCGTTTTATTTATGCCTTCAACCATGCCGAGGCGGCACGATCATTTCAGCAAGCCGCGGAACTCGATTCCAAACTGGCGATGGCCTACTGGGGCGTCGCCGAGGCCGTGGGACCGAACTATAACGATCCGGCGGACCCAGAACGTTACAAGCGCGCACATGATGCGGTGCGGAAGGCAGTAGATTTGTCGGCCGGGGCCTCGCAAAGCGAGCGGGCCTATATCCAAGCGATGGCCAAGCGGTTCCTGGGCGATCCGAATTCAGATCTCGAAAAAGCCGCCGAGGATTATCACGACGCCATGCGGCAAGTTTCTGCCGAATTTCCCGATGACCCGGACGCGGCCACGCTTTTTGCCGAGTCGGGGATGAATCTTCATCCCTGGGGATTGTGGCATCAGGATGGCTCGCCCGAGGCCGGGACCGAGGAAATCGTAGCGACGCTCGAATCGGTCATGAAGCGCGACCCCAACCATCTGGGCGCGATCCACTATTACATCCATGCGGTCGAGGCCTCGAACAATCCTGAGCGCGCTCTGGCGGCAGCCAACAAACTGGCCGCGCTTGCACCCGGCGCGGGACACATCGTGCACATGCCGGCGCACATCTACATTCGCACTGGCGATTACGAGGCCGCGGTCAAGACAAACGAGCAGGCCGCAGAAGTAGACCGCACCTACCTCAAAACGACGGGCGAGCAGGGTATCTACCCGATGATGTATTACAGCCACAATCTGCATTTCGTCGCGATGTGCGGTGCCATGAACGGACGTTACGCGGAGGCGCGGAAGAATGCGGACCTGCTGGCCGCGAACGTGGCGCCGCACCTAAAGGAAATGCCGCCGCTGGAGGGTTTCATGACCATTCCCATGGCGGTGGAGGTTCGCTTTCATCATTGGAACGAGATTCTGCACATGCCGGTGCCGGATCCGGCGATGAAGGTTACCACTGTCTTCTGGCATTTCTCGCGCGGGCTGGCGCTGGCTGCCACCGGCAAAGTGAGCGACGCTGAGGCGGAGTACAAGATTGTTTCCGACGCCCAGGCGGCAACGCCCGCTGACGAAGTCTTCAATGCGCCCATTAACAATAAGACGAAAGACATCCTGGAAATCGCGAAGGACGTCCTGGGGGCGAAGATTGCCATGGCGAAGAAGGACACCCATGGAGCGATCGCCCAACTGGGGGAAGCTGTCGCCATCCAGGACACGCTCAAATACGGCGAACCCCCTGACTGGTTCTTCCCCGTGCGGGAGTCATTGGGCGGAGCGCTGCTCGTGAGTGGGGATGCGACGGGCGCGGAGAAAATATTCCGCCAGGACCTCGACCGCAATCCGCGGAATCCGCGTTCGCTGTGGGGACTGCGCCAGGCTCTGCTGCTGCAGAAACGCGACTACGATGCCGGATTCGTGCAGAAACAGTTTGAAGCGTCGTGGAAGGGTGGCGCGGCGGCCCTTAAGCTCGATGATCTGGTCTAAAAAACTTTACCTCTACCCCGGTGGGGCAGCCGAGCTGTCCCTACGGGATTTGTTTTGCCTATAATCTTTTCCGATGCCTGCCGCGAAAGACTTGGAAAAAAAGATTGAGGCGCTGCGCGAGAAGATTCGGCACCACGAATATCTCTATCACGTTCTCGACAATCCCGAGATCAGCGACGCGGAATTCGACACGCTGATGCAGCAGTTGAAGGATCGGGAGAGCCAGCATCCCGCACTAGTGACGCCCGATTCGCCTACGCAGCGCGTGGGCGGGAAGCCGCGCGAGGGATTCGTCAAGGTGCGGCACTCCACGCCGATGTTGTCGCTCGACAACACTTACAACGAAGAAGAACTGCGCGATTGGGAACGCCGGGTGCATGAACTCAGCGGGCGCAGCGAAGTGGATTACGTCTGCGAACTGAAGCTCGACGGCATGTCGCTAGCCCTGCTGTATCAAGACGGGCGGCTGGCGCGGGGGGTGACGCGCGGCGATGGATCGATCGGAGAAGATGTCACGCTCAACATCCGCACGGTGCGCTCGGTGCCATTGTCGATCCCCAAGGATACGTTGAACAAGGCCGGGATTCCCGCGGATTTCGAAGTTCGCGGAGAGTTGCTGATGCCACTTTCGTCGTTCAAAAAAATGAATGAAGAGCGCCAGGCCAAAGGGCTGTCTCTATTTGCCAATCCGCGCAATGCGACGGCAGGCACGGTGCGGCAACTGGAATCGAGAGTGACGGCGGAGCGGCGCCTGGACTATTTTTCTTACATGCTGCTGGTCGATGGCCGAAGTTATTTCGATCGCCATTCGAAGACGCTGGATGCGCTCGAGGCGGCGAAGTTCAAAGTCAACCAGGCGCGGAAGCTAGTGCACTCGATGGATGAGGTCTGGGCGTTTATCCAGGAATGGGAGGGAAAACGAGAATCGCTGCCTTACGAAATCGATGGCATCGTCGTGAAGGTCGACCGCATGGCCTTGCAGGACGAACTCGGCTTCACCGGAAAGGCTCCACGGTGGGCGATTGCTTATAAATACGCTGCGCGGGCTGGAATTACGAAGCTGGAAGATATTCGCGTGCAGGTCGGGCGTACGGGAAAACTCACACCGGTGGCGATGCTCGCGCCGGTCTTGATTGGGGGAACGACCGTTCGTAACGCTACGCTGCACAACATGGATGAGATCGAGCGCCTGGGCGTGAAGATCGGCGACTGGGTGCAGGTCGAGCGCGGCGGCGATGTGATCCCCAAGATTGCGAAAGTGGTGGATGCCGATCGGGATCATCCGCGCGGGACGCGGGAGTTCGTGATGCCGGAAAACTGCCCGGTGTGCGGCACGAAGGTAGTTCGTACCGAGGGCGAGGTCGATTATCGCTGCGTCAATGCCAACTGCCCGGCGAAGCTGCGGGAGACGATTTTGCACTTTGCGTCGCGAGGGGTAATGAATATCGACGGCATGGGCGACGCGCTGGTCACGCAACTGACCGAGCGCGGGCTGGTGAGAAATGTTGCTGATATTTATAAGCTGACAAAGGACGACCTGCTGAGCCTGGAACGAATGGGCGACAAGTCGGCGGAGAACATTCTCGAGGAGATAAAGAAATCGAAAGAGTTGCCGCTGGAGCGCGTGATCTACGGACTCGGCATCCGCTTTGTCGGGGCGCGCACCGCGCAGTTTCTGGCAGAACATTTTGGATCGATGGAGGCGCTCGCAAGCGCGGGGATCGAAGAGTTGCAGAATGTGAATGAAGTCGGGCCGCGCATCGCCGAGAGCATCGCGGAGTTCTTCAGCATCGCGGCGAACCGCACGCTGGTCGAGCGCTTGGGCGAAGCCGGCCTGGTGTTCAAGGGCGCGAAGAAGGAGCGGGGTACGAAACTTGCAGGGAAGACCTTCGTTCTAACCGGCACCTTAGCGAAATATACGCGGGAGGAGGCGAAGAAGATGATTGAGGAGGCGGGCGGGCGCGTCTCCGGCTCGGTCAGCAAGAAGACGGACTACGTGGTGGCCGGCGCGGACGCGGGGTCGAAGCTGGATAAGGCGAAGGAACTGGGAGTTGCAGTGATCGACGAGAAAGGAATGAAGGAGCTAGCGGGTTGAGAAACACATCGGGTAGGGACGGCCGCCTCGGCTGCCCAGTCGAGCGCAGCGAGGCGCTGAAAACGCGGCGTCATAGAGATGGGCTCGTTGGCCGCATCCCACATGATCCCTTCGCCTCCGGCGCCGCAGTGGTGACGCTTAGTGGAGCTGCTTCAATCCGCTGGAGTTTAGGTACGGTGCGGCTGCGCTGAGCTCTCGCCGGATGGCCGAGGCGGCTGTCCCTACCGGGTTCGAGCAGGATTACTTTTCGATCGCCGCCTTCATCCTTTTCCACGTCACGTCCAGCGTCTCCGGCAGAATCCGCGTCTCCCCGATGACCGACAGGAAGTTCGCGTCTGCGACCCAGCGCGGTAGGACGTGCATGTGAATGTGTCCAGCGATGCCTGCGCCGGCCGCCTTTCCGATATTCATGCCCAGATTGACACCGTCCGGGTGGTAAAGCTCGCGAAGCAGGGACTCCATTTGTTGGGAGAGCGCGATCATCTCGTTGGCCCCTGCGGTTGGTAGCTTTTGCAATTCGTCGAGATGCGCGTAGGGGACGATCATCACATGGCCGGGGGTGTACGGGTAGGCGTTCAAGATGACGTAACAGTGCTGGCCGCGATGCACGATGAACATCTTGGCATCGTCCTCTTTCGGCGCATCGCAGAAGACACAGCCGGCGGTCTTTTCGGTGCCGGATACGTAGGCGTAGCGCCACGGGGTCCAGAGATAATCCATAAGAGGGCAGACTAGCAGATGGCGGCGCGGGAAGAAACTTGCACCGAAGCCGCATTCAGTCCTCGGCCAAACTCTCCTGCGCCCGTCTGGCTGCATGCTGAGCGCTCATGGCTGGGTGCCCGCCCACGCTCAACCCTGCGCATTTGTGGCACGGCGATTGAAACCTGGCAGTAACATTCGCGAATTGCGTTTGACACTGTTCGCGGGCCATTGCTATAGTCGAAGAGTTCCCATTGGACGCGGGTTCTCTGTTAAAACGTCCGACAGCTGGGATTGTCCAAGCTCACTCGCCAGGGTGGGCCCACCACAACCAAACGACTCATCCAGCAGTCCGCAGAGCAGGCCCCGCATCCCGTCATCAGAGAGGCATAACCTTGTTCGACGAGACCACCGCCCACAACTCCGAATCCAACTCCACTGTCGCAACCGAAGCTGAACCGACGACAGAACAGCAGCACCAGCCTGAACAGAATCAGGCTGCCGCCACCACCGAGACGCATGCGGGTTCCGCTGCGGAAGACAAGGCTGCAGTCGGCGAGGACTTCGCCTCAGTACTTGAAAGTTTCACGACCGAAGCGGAAGAAGCCGTCAGTGAGGACCGCGTCATTAAGGGCACGGTGCTGAAGCTGACCGGGACGCACGTGGTTGTCGACATTGGCGCCAAGTCGGAAGGCATGCTGCCGCTGGCGGAAGTGCTCGATCACGAGGGCAAGCCGAAGTTCAAGCCCGGCGACGAGATCGACGTGATGCGCGACAAGGGCCCGGCCGAGGAAGGCTACATTAACCTTTCTCACCAGAAGGCGCAGCGCATTCACGCCTGGGAAGAAATCGAGAAAGCCTACAACGAGAAGAAGCCGATCAAGGCCGTGGTGGTGGACCGCATTAAAGGCGGGCTGACGGTCGACATTCTCGGTGCGCACGCCTTCCTGCCGGGCTCGCAGGTTGACCTGCGGCCGATCCGCAATCTGGACGGCATGAAGGGCCAGACCCTTGAAGTGGCGGTCATCAAACTGAACAAGAAGCGCGGCAATATTGTGGTCTCGCGCAAAGACTTGCTTGAAGGCGAGCAGAACGAAAAGCGCTCGAAGACGTTGGAGCATCTGGAAGAAGGATCGGTGCTGACGGGCGTGGTCAAGAATCTGACCGAGTACGGCGCGTTCGTCGATCTGGGTGGGCTTGATGGCTTGCTGCATATCACCGATATGTCGTGGGGACGGCTGACGCACCCGAAAGATCTGGTCAACGTCGGCGATCAGATTCAAGTGAAGGTTCTGAAGTACGACAAAGAAAAGCAGCGCGTTTCGCTGGGATTCAAGCAGCTCACGCCTGACCCATGGCTTGACGCCGAACATCGCTATCCGGAAGGTGCACACGTGGCGGGACGCGTGATCAGCGTGACCGACTACGGCGCGTTCGTGGAACTGGAGCAGGGCATTGAGGGACTGGTTCACGTTAGCGAAATGACCTGGTCGAAGCGGATGAAACATCCCTCGAAGCTCGTCAACGTTGGCGATCAGGTGGAGTGCGTGGTTCTGAACGTGAATCCGACCGAGCGACGCATTTCCCTCGGAATGCGTCAACTCGCGGCCAATCCATGGGATTCGTTGCATGAGAAATTCCCCGTCGGCATGACGGTGGAAGGTCGCGTTCGCAACCTGACCGACTTTGGCGCCTTCATTGAAATTGAAGATGGCATCGACGGCCTGGTGCACGTCAGCAATCTGAGCTGGACAAAGCGGGTGAAACATCCTTCGGAAGTGCTGAAAAAGGGTGACCGCGTGAAGGCGGTTGTGCTCGCGATCGAGCCGGACAAGCGGCGCCTGTCTCTCGGCGTGAAGCAGTTGCAACCGGATGTCTGGGAGTCGTTCTTCCAGACGCATCATGTGGGGGACGTGGTTCACGGCAAAGTATTACGCGTGGCAGCGTTCGGCGCGTTTGTTGAAATTGCGGAGGGCGTGGAGGGTTTGTGCCATAAGTCGGAAGCGGCCGATGAACACGGCCAACCGCTTCATCTGGAGCCGGGCCTTGAGCACGACTTCAAGATTATCAAGATGAATCCGGAAGAGAAGAAAGTCGGGCTCAGCATCCGCGCGGTGGGCGAAGAGGCCTCACGCTCGGAAGTGGAAGCCTACAAGCAGCCAGTTTCCAGCACCAGTTCGACGATTGGCGAGCTGATTTCGTGGAAG
>DATBYA010000128.1:0-3854 GCA_036514015.1 Candidatus Sulfotelmatobacter sp. | reverse complement strand
TCATCGCTCAAGATCGTGAAAAGCCAAAAGCAAGGAAGCGCCCTGTGGTCGCGATCGTCGATGTCAAAAGCCAAGCGTACGGACGCCGCGAGGAGACGGCCGGGATATTCTTCGCTGCGGCAGCGTCATCCGACGCTTATGCCTCGGCACGCATGGCAGGACACTCGGTGATCTCGCTTGTCGCAGGACAAGCTTTCTCCGGCGGATTTCTTACGCACGGGTATCAAGCGAATCGGATTCTGGCCTTCGATGATCCTGGCATTGTGATTCACGCGATGCACAAGGAAGCAGCAGCGAGAATCACGCGTCGCTCTGTTGCCGAACTCGAAGAGCTTGGGCATGAGATTGCTCCGATGTCGTATGACGTCCGCGACTATGCGAAGCTTGGACTGCTCTACAAACTGCTTCATGTGGATGACCCTCAGCATCCGACAACCGCAGATATCGAAGCCATCCGGCACGATCTGATCGATGCCATTCAGGATACGCGCCGCGGGGCAACTGACCTCAGCAACCGTCTTGAGTCCGATGCTGCGAAGCAGACAAGAAAAGCTGGAATCGCTGTTCGCACCGCGCTCGAAGCACAATGGCAAAACGCATAAGGAGCGGCAGTGACGAAGATCCTGCTTGACACACTCATCCCGATATTCGCCGGCCTGCTTCTCGGATATGTCGCCGGCCGGCGCGGCACGATGGACAATCGGAATGTTCGCGATCTGATCGTACTGGTGATGGACTTCGCCATTCCCTGCGCTCTGTTTTCAACGATAATCGGATCGTCGCGAACTAGCCTGTTGCAACATGTCCCCGCCGCCCTGATGATCACGCTGGTCTTCTGTGCTTTGTACTTAATCAGCTACATCTGGGCGCGCCGGTGGCGCGGCATGTCCCTTTCAGATGCGTCCGTACTCGCTCTAACAATTGGCTTCCCCAATTCGGCCGCAATCGCTCTTCCCTTATTCCGGGGAGCCTATGGTCCTGAGTCGACCGTCACGGCTGCACTGTCCATTGTGATCGGATCGATTACGATCTCGCCTCTCACCCTGGCGCTTCTTGAAGCCGCCAAGCACTCCGGGGGGAATCATGTCTCCGCAACACAGATCCTGCGCAGCTTACCTCGTGCCCTGCTGCAACCAGTTGTCTGGGCTCCGCTTGTGGCTTTGTTTGGAGTCTTTTTCCAACTTCATGTGCCGTCCTTCGTCGCAGGCACACTCACGACTATGGGGAGTGCCGCAACCGGCTCGGCCCTGGTCCTTACAGGCCTGGTCGTCTCCGCGCAGAGTTTCCGATTCACGGGCGGTGTCGCCATCACCACAGTTCTCAAGCTTGTGGGACAGCCGCTGTTCGCAATATTCGTGATGCTGCTATTTCGGATGAGTCACAACGATATGCGGAACATCACTGTGATCAGCGCAATTCCCGGAGGTTTCTTTGGCCTGGTCTTCGGCAAGGGATTCGATGCAACTCCGGAAATTGCCAGCTCGGGATTGATTGGGACCTACCTTTTCGGCTGGGCCACTCTCGCACTCTGGATGCTGATTGCGGCAAAGTTCTTCTGAGGCACTTATGCTCCCAATCGGTCAATATTCGCCTCGGGTACACGATCTTCTTCTGCTGCGCTCTGGCGCTGTGAGCTCCGCAGGGATGACCAAACCGGCTTGGGTAACCTCATCCCGGGCCGCCGACCTCTGGGTTGTGGTGCGTCGAGCAATAGCTCCGGACGGACTCGTAGCCGTGGGTATACGCGGCATTAACCGGCACCAGCGCTGGGGCGGCTTCGCTGATCTCGCCGACGTAAACGAGAGACTTCGTCCTTCGCAGCTTTTCTCTTCCATGGCGTCTCGCACCCGCATCAGTCTTCCCGCTCTCGTGGCTCTTTTCTGGCTCGAGCTGCAACTAGATAAATTGGATAAATCGCAATTGGATTGGGGCCCAGTAGGCAGCGTTGGTTTTGAGCTCGCAACCGGCCGGCAGGTGATAACCGCAACCAGCGACCTCGACATCGCTCTGTTCGCCCCGTCACGATTCACCCATGCCACCGCATGCGATCTTTGGAGTGTCATGAGCGCGGCTCCAGCAAAGGTAGATGTGCGAGTTGAAACGCCATATTGCGGATTTTCTCTGGAAGAATTTGCGAGAGCGGAGACCGAACGAGTTCTTGTACGCTTGCCTGCGGGCCGTCAATTCGCAGCAGACCCGTGGGCGATTTCTGTCGTTGAGGATGCGGCATGAAGACGGGAATACTCTTTCCCGGCCAAGGTTCGCAGCAACTCCGAATGCTCCACGATCTTGTTCGCCACCCCGCGGTCGACGAAACCTTGTCTGAAGTCAGCGCCGTCCTGGACCTCGATGTACGCACGCTGGACACGCCGGAAGGTCTACAATCCGCCGTCTCGGTTCAACTGGCCATTCTGACGGCAGGAGTCGCCACCGCAAGAGCACTTCAACGGCGCGGGTTTGCACCGCTGGCTGTCGCTGGTCTGTCGGTCGGAGCATTCTCGGCGGCAGTTGCCGCAGATTCGATATCTCTCTCGGATGCTGTGCGTCTGGTGCGTTCGAGGGCGGAGCAAATGGAGCAGATGTATCCGGTTGGATATGGCCTGTCTGCGATTGTTGGACTCACTGAAGCGCAAGTCGCGAAGTTGGTTGATGCTGCAAACACCAAAGAGCATCCTGTATTCGTTGGGAACATCAACGCACCACGACAGATCGTCATCGCCGGCTCGAATGAGGGGATGGAGCAGGTTCTCGAAAAAGCTCGTTCACGGGGAGCTCGCAAAGCAGAACAGCTGGATGTACTGGTTCCTTCCCACTGTTCTCTGCTGCAGCCTGTTGCCGACTCTCTTCGCAACCAGCTTCAGTCGATCTCCGTGAGAGATCCGAAGCCGATCTACCTCGCCAACGTCGATGCACGAGCTGTGCGGAGCGCTCAGGGAGTCGCCAAAGATCTCGCAGACAATATAGCTCATGGGGTTCGCTGGCACGATGCAACCACAGTTGCTTGTGAGCTTGGTTGCGAGCTATTGCTCGAAGTTCCACCCGGGCACGTTCTAACTGACCTGGCCCGAGAGAACTTGCAAGGGGTTCAAGCTCGTGCGGTCACCGCCGGGACATTCGATAGACTCGTCAATCTTGCGAGGAGCTGAGAATTGGGGCAAGGTTCTGCGATCCACTTGGACGTGTGTCGAAGCACCACTCAGCAATGATTTGCGGACTAATGCTCCGAATTCAACGCCTGCCCGGAATTAGCCCCAACCCGTCTTCGTTCCAGCCGGCGTTGCTTTCGCACGTTTATTCCATCCGTGAAATGTTGAGTAGTCGCCGTCGTTCCAGGCTTCTCGAAGTCCTGGAGCGCTCAGATCCCAGTCCGGGCGGCCTTCGCTCATCAGGGCACGCAGGTCATGCCAGAGATCGACGACCGACGGCCGGCCCCAGAACCAGTACCCGTTGTAGATGCGGTAAATCACAAGACCCGGCTTGAGCACAAGCGTGTGCGGAATCATCGGATTGTTCTGAGGGTCGGTGTACTCCTGAATGTCGAGATCCTTCTGCACTTTTCGCTCAGGATCGGACAAGAACGGCCATTGGGCGCCCACCGACGCACGGAATTCCTGCGATGTGTGGTGGTCATCGGTGGAGATAGTGGCAATCTTGGTATACGCCACGGAGATCTTGGGATAAAAGAAGGCCAGCTCTAGATGTTGCTGGTGCTCTTTGGGGCAGTAGTGACCGCGTGCCAGCGTGAGGATCAACGGGTCATCGCCCTGTAACTCGCTGAGCTTGCGCGGTGTGTTTGTGTGATCGAGCAGTTCGAAGTCGGGGAAGGTGCCTCCAGGCACCATGTCAGAGCGCAT
>DATBYA010000127.1:0-3242 GCA_036514015.1 Candidatus Sulfotelmatobacter sp. | reverse complement strand
CTCCTGCAAAATTTCGTTCCCCCATACCTGCACAGTGCTAATCTTCTTCATCGCCGGTCTCCTTTTTGCGCCTCGAGCGCCTCGTTCATTGGGAGCGTATCGCATCCCGCTGGGAGACCGGCCTTCTCATCCCATCTGATTTGTCGCGTAACCGGGGATGTGACGTAACACTTCATTTGTACGGTAAGGGCGGTGGTCTCAATGGGTCGACGCAACACTAAGCTGGAACCCACCTGTCATTGAAAACAAGCGCCAAAATCGCTTGCTAGGGTTAGACCAACCGGAACGCTACCCTGGCTAGGTTTTAGCCAAGCACAGCCGAACAGACAGTTCTCACGCACAAGCATTGTCGAATCAATGCACTGGATGGTGTTGCATCGACCGATTGACCTGGCACGCGTAACCGGAAAAGTCAAATCGTCTGAATTCCACATGGACGGTAAGGGCGTTAATCAGCGCTTGACCGCCAGCCTTCGAAATTCCCGTTACCGAGGTGCAGGGTGATTTCTGCAATTCCAACCGGTTGATGTTGTCTGAAAATGTAGGAATTCTCGTGAATCGACCTATTGGGTTTGCCCGGAGCCGATGGTCACGTCTTCAGTGTCGAATAGGATGAACTGCGTCGGACTAACAAAGTACAGCACCAGCTCCACAGGGAAGACTCCGTTCACCTGCACGGTAACGCGTCCCTTTGCGCCGTCGGTAACGGTATACATCGAGCCGGAGTCGATGATGCTCGCAAACGGCGTGGTGATGCTGCTGACATCATTGACGTCGAGCGTACCGCTTGCTGTGCCTGTGCCCCCCGCGACGAGTTGTCCGGAGGCAGAAACTTCCATGGGTGCCTGCAGGCCCGCGATTTGTACTCCGTAAGTGCCGAGCAAGGAAGCCGTCGTGTATGGACCGCCGGTTTGGGCCAGGGCCAACCCGCTGCTCACCCCGGTATTGTCGCTTTCCATCAGGTAAGTGATGTTGTTTGACGCGATGTAAAAGACAAATTCAGCGCTAGCTGGAGCGACTGCGGGAAGAGCAAGCTCCATCGTTCCGCGCCCATTTGCTGTAACCATCGCGAACGATCCCGCCAACGCGAACGCCGACGTTGGTACGCTCCCGAGATTTTGGTCTCCGACACCCGTAAGCGTCCCCAAACCGTCCGCCACGAACTGTCCCGCGTCGGAGAACGCGGCGCTGCCGTTCGCTCCGATAATCGAGAAAACGTAGTTGCCATTCAACGAAGCGGCGCTGAACGGACCGCCCGCCTGAAGTGTTGCCGTGCCGACGACCGAAGCAGTATCGTCCGCTGCAACGAGATTCAGTTTGTCTGCCGAGATGACGTAATAAATATAGTTCACCGCGGAGCCGCCGTAGCTCAGCGAAAACGTACCGCGTCCCGTGGTGTGGTCCGGTGCTCCGATGGTTCCAGCGGTGATCGTTTGCGCCAGGCTCACACCCCCTGTGCCGAGAGCATTATTCAGATCCGATTCGCCTCCATTGGCGATCGAACCGCCGGCGGCCGTGAAGACTCCCACGCGCGCATATAAACTGGCCGATGAATCAAGCCCGTTCAAGCCAAAAACAAAAGTGCCGGTGGGCGCGGCAGCAGCGAGTACGGCGGGATCCTGCAGATCAAAAGAGCCGGAACCGGTGGCGGTGGCGTCAAACCAGGTGAACTGCGCGTGATTAGCTGCGGATATTACGAAGGCAAAATTTTGCGTCCCGTTGGATGAAGTATTTAGCATCATGATGCCACGACCATCGACGCCGACGGTGTAGGTTCCGGTCATGGTGATGGCAGGCTGAACGCCGACCGTGCCGTTGCTTGTTTTCACTGACGTGATGTCTTCGATTCCGGCGCTGATATTACCGTGGCCGTCTGCGCTGAAACTCCCAACGATCGAAATCGGACCTGCGGAATTTTGACCTGTGTAAGAAAAAGAATACTGGCCTTTGGGCAAAGTTCCGGCGCTGGCGCCGCCGACGGTTAGTGTTGCGGGCGAGCTAGTGATACTTCCCTGCGCATTGGTTACAGTGACGGTGAAGATGGCGCCGTTATCGTCAAGCGTGGTCGCGGCTGTGGTGAAACTTGATGAGGTAGCGCCGCTGATGGCGGAGGTTCCGCGAGCCCACTGATACGTTAGCGGCGCGGTTCCGGATGCCATCACGGAAAAGGTCGCAGCGGTCCCGACCGCCACGGAGGCATTCGCGGGTTCCGTGTTGATGTTCGGCCTGGTTGGTCCCTGCGGGAACGTGCCCTGGCCCATTGGGCCACAGGCAGTCAATGGAAGCATGATCGCGAACGCGAGCAGTGCAGAGATCAGGGGCATCTTCATTTTTGAACATCTCCCGTGGAGAATCCGAGCCTTGATTCGCGAACATAGGAGTCGCCCGGAAACCCGGCACCGCTTGGCCCGGTTTTCTGCCACCACCACGACTGATCGAGTCGCAAGAGCCTTAGTTCTCATTGTGTTGGCCCCCACGAAGCGAATGCTTCAACCGTGTGTGCACCTCGACTGCCATGTTTCTTCAAGAATGACGAGTGGACTCCGACTGGCTTAAATGTCGATTGCCGCATTTCCCACCGCATCCACAGCCAGACCATTGGGAAAAAAAGTCCGATGGCCCTTAGATGGTCGAGGTTGGAGCTACTTCTCCGTTTGTTGTCGTGGGAAACTCCAGAATGCTTGAAGGTAGTGGCGCCAACAGAACCCCCGTCACGTAAATGCTCGGAGCCGCGGGCCCGGTACCTCCGCGCTCGCGGTGCTGCCATCGCAGCTAGACGTGAGCATGAGCAAGCTAAGGCCAAAAAGAGAGCCGATCGTGACTTTGCAAGTGTGCATAGAATCTCCTCGACGATAATTTTCTAGGATGCGCAGTCCAGTGGCCGTTTTTGATGGGTTTCTTGGGCGAATTGTAACATGTGTTTCGCGTTTGAGAATCAACACAAAATACCGAATTGCCGTTCAGCAATAGGCTAAGTCCTTCCACGAGAAGGCCGGTTGATGTCAAGGCACACTTTGACTTTCTCCTTTCTTAGAATCAGTTCCTACTCAGCCAAGCCGCCCCTGTCGCCATCCTTCCATCCGCACTCTTGGTGAGCGATATTCGCTCGGTGCTAGGTGGGTGTTCTCGTTTCAGTAGGTGCTGCTACCTGATTAGCGTCCTCTGTTCTCACCTTTGCGGTGGGAGTTGGGCTCCAGGAGTTAGTCGCAGTCACCTGGACTCGGCGGTCGAGCTCGGCTGTC
>DATBYA010000126.1:0-5249 GCA_036514015.1 Candidatus Sulfotelmatobacter sp. | reverse complement strand
CGGGTCGGGCTTGCCGCGGTGCACGTCTTCGGCGGAGACGATGGCTTCGAAGCAGTCGGCGGTGTGGAGGGCTTCGAGGATGGTTTTGACATTCTTGCGCGGGGCGGCGGAGGCGATGGCCTGACGCCATCCTTGCTGGTGCAGACGGCTTATCCACTGGGAGACGCCGGGAAGCGGCTCGATGCCTTGCTGAAGCACATTCTGGCGGTAGAGGGCTTCTTTGGCGTCGCCGACGCGCTCGATGAGTTCGGGGGTGACTTGGGCACCTAGCCATTGGCGGAGGATGGAGTCGTTGCGCTGGCCGAAGCTGGCGAGGAACTGGTCGTGGGTGATGGGATGACCTTCGCGGGCCATGGTGTCGCGCCAGGCCTGCCAGTGGTAGTCGGCGGAGTCAACGAGGGTTCCGTCCATGTCCCAGAGTACGGCGCGAATGCGGGTCATTGGAGTTTGATGTTAGAGCATTTTGATGGATTTTTGTTGGCTTGGGGACGTTTCGAAAGGCAGTAGCGTATGAATCACCTGCCCATTAACGTCTGAGTCGCCTAGAAACGCAGCCAGCCCCGACGCAACGATTACGCTGGTTGTCCCGTGGCTGCACCGTCGCCATTCAATTCGATATGAACGTGATCGTAGTGATCCTTCCTATCCCGAGCAAACACGACGCCCCGCTTGGTCTCGCTGAACCATTGCCGGTCCCCGAAGATCACTCCCTGGATCTGATAAATCTTGCAATTATCCACGCACCAGTCGAAAAGCCAGTCGCCCCATCTCTTGCCGTCAGAATCGGTGTAATCAAAGAAGACGTCGGCGGCCCGGCCTTCATAATGCACGTCCGCGTTCGCCCTGCCCGGCCAGGTGTCGATGCGGCAGCCGGCACTGGGGAAATCGCTGGGCTTCTGCGGCCATTGCCAGGGAGGAGGGTTGCGGACGACTTCATCGATAAAGATGAGAATGCCGGGCGAGGGGGCGCCGGCATTATGGGCGCTTGCGGGATCTCCCTTGTTCACGTCATCTTGACGTACTTTGCCACCGGCAGGCTTGCCACGAACGCATACGTCCTTCCACGCCATGCGCGACGCTCCCTTCTCTGACTTCGATGTGGAACCTCAGAAAAAATGCACGAGCCCTAAGTTCCAAGAACGCAAGCTATCGACTTTAAAAATCAATCGGAGTCTGGTTTTGCGCCGGGTAGGCGTTTTCTCAGAAATGCAATCTGTCCAGTGTGATGCGCCTCGTGCTCGCAGACGTGGAACCACTTGCAATACGTGTTGGTCGGACCCCAGGGCCAGTCTTTATCGACGGCCATAAGCCACGCATCATCGCGCTTGCTGAACTCCGTCAGCGATTTCGCCCGGATCTCCTGAACTATATTCAGGTAGTAGTCTCGGTCGTGGCCCTTAATGGTCTTCCGACCCGCGTCTCCCAGATTCATCGCCGTGTCCCACTGCTGCTTCACAGAATCAGGCCAGCTATCCCATTTTCTACCTTCGAAAGTATTAGGCTGATAGTAGGTCTCGGTTGCCGCGAGGTGGAGCATGATGGCGCCGATTGTATTGGCCTTGGGGTCAACGAGGTAATCCAAGTCAGCCATTGTCAGACCCTTTGTTGCGGAAATTTACGCCGTTGACCTCGCGCATCCAACTGAGCATTGAGACAAACACTCCCACCTGCGGTGCGTATCCGGGTCTTGGTCCAAGAAGGTTGAGAGTCGAGTCGGTTGCCCGCCCGGTTTCGGGCAGAAGGAGCGCTCCGAATGCAGGGGAGAGTAGGGCTGTAAGTGCCGCTGATCTCTTCAGAAAACCTCTACGATCTGAGAAAAAATCGCTGGGGCGGGAATCCCGTTCGACTGCTGCCATGGCAGTATCCTTCAATACTCATATCTCTTGAGCACACGGAAAGATACATCCAAACGCCTGACCTGGCCAGATCAAATTTGATGGAATGGATGGCGAGAAATCTCGTTTACGGTCAAATGGCCAGCGGTCAAAACGCGTACTCGCCCGATCTCGTAAACTATCGGTAACAAGCAGACGAGGCAGAGTTTTCCGACTTATTCCAGCTTCTTATTGCAGCTTCGCGTACTTGGCCTTAGCTTTCTTCAGGGAGACACGTTTTACCGCTGACTCTCGCGGATTCATTTCCGCCACGCCCTTGTTCACTTGTGCGCAGTCCCTGCGCAACAGCAGGCTCTAGCCACCCAGAAAGGGGTGAATGAGGTTTCTGCACCGAAACCAAAATTACAGCGTTTTCTTTGACTTCCAGCCGCCTGCGCCTTAGCATGGCTCGACCCTTTGGGGCGGGGATATGCCTTGCTCGATCAGACCATTTCACATTACCGGATCGTCGAAAAACTCGGTGGCGGCGGGATGGGTGTGGTCTATAAAGCGGAGGACACGCGTCTCGGCCGCTTCGTCGCTCTCAAGTTTCTTCCCGAAGGTCTGGCGCAGGACCGCCAGGCCCTCGAGCGCTTTCGGCGCGAAGCCAAGGCCGCGTCGGCGCTGAATCATCCCAACATCTGCACGATTTACGACATTGGCGAGGAAGGCAATCGCACGTTCCTCGTCATGGAGTTCCTCGACGGCGTCACACTCAAGCACCTGATCGGCAATCGCGCGATGGAGTTGGAAACAATTCTGTCGCTGGGCATCGAGATCGCCGATGCCCTCGATGCGGCGCACGCCGGCGGCATTGTTCACCGCGACATCAAGCCCGCGAATATCTTCGTCACCAAGCGCGGGCATGCCAAGATTCTCGATTTCGGCCTGGCCAAGGTGGAGGCGAGCGCGACCACATCCGGAGAAACGCCTGACGTAACGGCGCCCACGGCGGTTGCCGTCGAAGAGCATTTGACCAGTCCCGGTTCAACCCTGGGCACGGTCGCCTATATGTCGCCGGAACAAGCCAAAGGGAAAGAACTCGATTCGCGCACCGATTTATTTTCCTTCGGCGTGGTGCTTTACGAAATGGCCACGGGAACGTTGCCGTTCCGCGGAGAAACTTCGGCCCTGATTTTTCAGTCGATTCTCGATCGCGCTCCGGTTTCTCCGATCCGATTAAATCCTGACCTGCCGCCGAAGCTGGAAGACTCCATCAACAAGGCGCTCGAGAAAGACCGCAATCTGCGCTACCAGAGCGCAGCGGACGTTCGCGCCGACCTGCAGCGACTGAAGCGCGATACCGACAGCGGACGCGCCGTCGCGCACAGTTCGGGCTCGGTGCCCGTCGCGGCAGCGCTGACTCCGCCGACAGCAGCGACTGTGCCGCCGCCTGCATCAGCTTCGTCGCATGCGACAGCCGTGTCGTCAGCCACATCGCAGACAGCGGTCGCGGCTTCATCAACACTGACTTCCCCAATACCTGTTCCCTCAGCCCTGAGCCCTTCAGCCAGCGCTCCTTCATCCGGTCTCAGAAAGATTTCGAAAATACTCGTTCCCGCGGTCGCGGTCGCACTCGCGCTATTCCTGGCATGGCACATTTTCTTTGGCTCCGGAAAGTCCGCCAAGCTCACCGAGAAAGACAGCGTGCTGCTCGCCGACTTCGTCAACACCACCGGCGACTCCGTTTTCGACGGCACGCTGAAACAGGCGCTGGCCGTGCAACTGGAGCAGTCGCCTTACCTCAATATTTTTCCGGAGTCCAGACTTCAGCAGGCGCTGCGCTACATGGGCCGCTCCGCCGACCAACGCGTCACCAAGGATGTGGCCCGCGAAATTTGTTTGCGCGAGGGCGTCAAGGCCATGCTGACGGGATCCATCTCCAGCCTCGGCAGCCATTACGTGATCACTCTGGAAGCCGTGAACGCGCAGACGGGAGACACGCTGGATCGGGAACAAGTCGAGGCCGAGAGCAAAGAGCAGGTACTCAAATCGCTGGATCGCGCCGCCAGCAGCCTGCGAGAAAAACTCGGCGAGTCGATCGGGTCGGTAGAGAAATTCGCCACGCCGCTGGAAGCAGCCACGACTTCGTCACTGGATGCGCTGAAGGAGTACAGCCTGGGCGAGGTCGCGCACGCCAAGTTTGACGACGATGCAGCCCTCCCGCACTTGAAGCGCGCCGTCGAACTCGACCCCAACTTCGCGATGGCATGGGCCGTGCTCGGCGTCGCTTACAGCAACCTTACCGATAAACACAACTCCAACGAATGTCTTCAGAAAGCATTCGATCTCAAGGACCGGGCGAGCGAACGGGAGCGGTTCTACATTTCCGGCCACTATTACGACACTTTCAAGAACGACGCGGACCAGGGCGCCCGGCTGTTAGAGCAGTGGAAGGAAACCTATCCTCGGGATGATGTTGTGCGCGACAACCTGGCCCTGCTTTACTCAGGGATGGGTCAGCCCGAAAAAGCGCTGCCCAACGCCATCGCTGCGATGCAGCTCGATTCGAAGGACCCTTTCGCCTATCAGAACCTCTCTGCCATCTACCTGTCTCTGAACCGGTACGACGAAGCGAAGGCCATTGCCGAGCAGGCCATTGCGCAAAAAACCGCGCCCTGGACGGTATACATAACGTTGGCCCATCTCGACTTCATTCGCGGCGATGAGAGCGATCTGCAGCATCAGATGGAGCATTCCGCCGGCCGGCCCGAAGAGCCGGTCATACTTTCTATCTATGCCGAAAGCCGGTGCGCGCTGGGAAAAATCAAGCTTGCCCGCGAATTTTACGCGCGCGCGGTCGCGGCCTCTCAGGCCAGAGGATACAAAGAGTCTGGATCAGAGGCTCTGAGCAACGAGGCGAGTTGCGACGCCCGAACCCGCTTCTTTCCCGAGGCGCGAAAAGAGGCCACCGCGGCGCTGGCTCAGTCTGACACTCCGGATACGCGTGCCTCTGCTGCCGAAGTATTTGCCAGAGCGGGCGACGCCCCGCGGGCGCAGAAACTGGTCGACGATCTTGCCAAGGAGTTCCCTTCCGATACTTTGCTCAGCCAGGTGCGCCTTCCCGTGGTGCAAGCTCTGCTGAGTCTGCAACGGAATCAAACCGCGGAGGCCATCGCGCAGACAGAATCCGCCGTCCCGTATGAACTTGGAGGTGAACCGCGAGGCTCGGGTTACGATCCCAACTATGTTCGCGGCGAAGCGTTTCTCGGCGCGCACGACGCAGAGAAAGCCGGCGCCGAATACCAGAAAATTCTCGACCATCGCGGAGTTGCCTCCACCAATGTGCTCTATTCGCTGGCTCATTTGGGTCTCGGCCGCGCTTATGCCCTGCAGGGGGACACGGCGAAAGCGAAGACCGCCTATCAGGACTTC
>DATBYA010000125.1:0-5030 GCA_036514015.1 Candidatus Sulfotelmatobacter sp. | reverse complement strand
GAGTCGGCACTCCTTACAATTTTTCCTACGGCCAGAATATTCAGGCCGCCATGGAATGCCCGGTGGGCCAACAATCGCTCACCTGCTTTTACAATCCCGCGGCGTTTGTCCTGCCCCCGCTCGCGCCCGGACAGACGTTTGCGCGGGAGTTTGGTAACGGTGGCAACGGCAACCTGCGCGGCCCCAGCCAAGTCAATTTCGATCTCGGCGTGATGAAGGACTTCATGTTAACCGAGCGCCAAAGGCTAACCGTGCGCGCCGAGTTCTTCAACATCGGCAACTATCCCCAGTTCCAGATTCCCAACAACAACCCGGATGTCCCAGGCGGGCAGTCCATCACCTCCACGCTTCCCGACAACCAGCGTGAGATCCAATTCGCTTTGAAGTGGAACTTTTGAGCCACTTCAACCACTGCAACGTTAGAAAGATTTATTTTGCTAGTAGTAACCCACGTTGTCACGGACTGATACGCGGCACCTCGGGTGCGGGCGTGCCGATAGCTGGTTGCGAAATCCTATGTATTGCATGTATTGAAGGATATGCGGCCTTCAGTCATAAACGACTGATTCGGCTATCTCAGATTGTTGGGATTAGTCCCGTGAAGTCCGCCTCCGATCGATGATCAGTGCGCTGCCGCGCCGTTCATGGCTTCGGATGTGAGCGGCGCGTCACGGGAGAAATCCGGCCTCGCCTCATCCGCTCAGGGGCGTGGGCGACGCTTACCGCACCCACGGGCAAACTCTCGCCACGGCGGCAGGGGCGACGCCTGATACTGCCCGAGCCCGAGCACCTTATTTTCTCCACGACGCGAGTACTCTCCAGTTGCGCGGTAACTGCGGGGCGGAAGCATTTTCCATTCCATGCCAGGCACTCAGCAACGGTTCCGCCTCCTGAAAGCGGCCTTCCTCGGCAAGCACTCCGCCTAGCCGGGCTTCGCTGTCAAAGATGTCGGGATGATTGGCGGAAAGTATCTTTCGGCGGGCGCGCAGGCTTTCGCGAAGCCACCGTTCACTTTCCAGGATCTAATTCCGTCATCCAGATATCGGAATGAAACTCGTCGAGGCAGGTTAGGCACTTAGGGGCGAAGCCCGAAAAAATAATTGTCGATGATCAGGCGGCCAACCCCAACTCCTGAAAGACGCCGCGCATGGCCATGCGGATGGTGTCGTAGTGCGTATCGAGCGGTCGGGGGTTCAGCGCGCCGCGTGAAGGCCGTACTTCCTGCGTGGCGGCCAGCAATGGCTTAATCGCTTTGTTTCTAAGTACCACCAGCGCGGCCATCGCTTTCAGTCCCTTGGGCATTGATTCATACCTATGCGTCTGCCCGATCCGCCGGACGACCTTCTTGCCACGGAGTTTCTTCAAGTCATAGGCGGCGCGGCGGGGACCGTACTCCACTTCAGTCTGCTGGCTGAGCGCCCGGACCTGACTGGCTAACTCAGAAGCAGTGAACCCGCCGGGTGATGGCGACAAGGCGATCGCGGCTTCGACGACCCAGCGCATGCGCGCCTTATTGAGATCGATACCCCCAACCTTCGTTTTGCCGACTTGCGATGGAGCCGGGAGTTGCTCCAGCATTCTATCGGCGATGAAGCACTGATCGATGCAACTCAGGGCATCCATGAATCGCCCCAGAATACTCTTCGCTTGTACCACGATCTCAGGAAACTTCTCCAGCGAACGTCCACACCGGAGTTCCTTCGTATTGTGAACCACGATCTCGATGCGAAGCACGCGCTCGCCTTTGGTATAAATCTTCAGAGTCAACTTGCCACAGTGCAGCTTGAAGATCGTCAGATCATACGTAGGTTTCTCGACCGCTACTTCCCATTCGACTGACTTCTTTTTCCGCTTGCGGTATCTCGGGCGGCGCTGGTAGCCCAAAATCGTCTTGACTGTTTTCAGGTCTAGCAGCACGCGGCTGCGGTCAATCAACGCCTGAAAGACCTGGTCCATGTGCCCGCCGATTTCGAAAATCAGGTTGCGGCTGTACTCCACCTGATAGTTCGAGTACTGCTAATGAAACCCGCTCTGCCTCTGCTCCTTCAGGTCGAGCGCGAAACACAGGCAGGTGATATAAATCCAACGCTCGCAGGCCTGGCTCAGCCGCCCTATAGTCCGTTGCCCGGACAAGGTGTCTGCGATCTTTGCCAGGCCTGCCGCGTCAGAGATATGAGTAAAACAATTTCCTTCCTTTGTAAAACTGATGCCGGCTTTGCGCGCCTGGCAAGCCACGTACTCATGCCCGTTCAGCATCACCTGGGCGGGGAAGGGAGGATGCCCGCTGATCTTGATAGTGATGTGGCCCCACTCGGGATCGAGAATATGGAACGAGTAATGATTGACGTAAGGCATCGGCTTCTTCCGCTCGATGTGATGATTGGCGCTGACATCCCACACCGGCGCCTGTGCGCGGCCCACCAGAATGAGAAACAGCCCTCGGGTGACCTTCGTCTTTGCCAGATATTCTTCCGCAAGATTGTGCTTCCGCTCCCCAACTGAACAATCGACCACAGGGATGCCGTTGGCTTTGGCATAACCTCGAATGCGGCGGCTGAAGCGGCCCGCCAGACGCATCAGATGGGTATTGTCCAGCCCTTCATCTGACCCGGTCAAGGCACGCCACCACGAACGGAACCCTCCGGGATCATGCCCCATCCGGAAATAGGCGTTCAACACGATCCGGTCCACGCAATCGTAGCTACCGGTCAACAGTTCCGCATAGCGATCGCTCAACGAGTCAGCCATATTTCGCAGCTAACCACAAGCTGTTCAGCCGATGCAAATCTCTGACTTCCAATCCTCCTCAACTCCCCCACATCTGCTGCCCCGCCGGGGCCACTTTTTCGCAGCACAGTCTGCGAAAAAGCGTAGAATCTTATCTTTGGCTACACTCAGTTCGATGTCGGGCGGATTGGATATGCCGGCGTAGGTGCGCTGGCTGCCGTGAAAGTGCTGAACCGGAAACGGATCGCCCACGGGATGCTTGGTTTTCGGATCGAGCCGGAGCGCCCACATGCAGATAAAGCCGTCGCGGTTCGAAGTGAAATACATGGTGTTGCCGTCGGGAGAAAACTGCGGCTTATCGTCATGGTATTCTCCGTTGGTGAGTTGGGTCCACCGCTCAGACGCGGCTGGGACGAGGTTCTCCACCGGCGTGATGTACACGCGACGGGTAACGCCGGTCTGAATCTGCATCAGAAATACCATCCATTTGTCATCCCAGGAATAGAATGCATTCCAAAGGGTGTGCTGGGGATCGTCCAATACTACTGTCATTTTGCCGGTGGCTACCTCAACCAGCGCAATCTTACCGCGGCCACTGGCGCGATAGCCCTGCTGCGTCAGCAAGTGCGTGCCGTCGGATGAGAAGCCCTTCGGCTGCCCACAGGCCCGGCACACCAGGCGCGGCTGACCCCCGGCGGTCGAAATCGAGTAGAGATCAAACTCGTTTGCGCCCTTATTAAAGTCGTAGTAGATTACAAACGAGCCATCCGGCGAAATGCTGGGGCCTGTCCCACCATTCACGCGCACATCCTGAGCCAGTTGCGTTTCGCGTCCCGTCACCAGGTCTTTGACGATAAGGTTGCTGCCGGAGAAGAAAGCCACCTTCTTACCGTCACGGGAGACCGCGGGAGACTTGTCACGGACGCCCTCCACTCGGGTCAAGCTCTGCCGTTCGCCAGTTAACCGCGCGCGATTGGTGTCAGTCGGTATGCTCCAGAGATTTGTACTAACCTCCGCGTTGAGAAAGACCATGCGCCCGTTCTCGGAGATAGTGGGAGCAAACGAATTGGAGGTGAAGGTGAGTTGTTCGGGATCGGACGTCACTTTCCCATCGCCCGTTATCGCCACGCGGAAGAGGTTATTGGTGTCACCAATCTGCCGGGAGAATATGGTCCATTGCCGGCCAGAACCTCTGTCCGGCATGGTCCAGGCAAACGGGATGGGAGCGTGGCTTTCACCCGGCAACAGCGAGGAGCGACGTCCTCGAGCTTTCCTGCGGAGATTGGGATCAACCACCACCGCTTAATATCCTGCTCCGATCTATTCTTACGATATGCCAGCGCGAGAAGCTTGCTGCCATCCGGGGAGACGGCGCCGTATTCGTAGCTCAGCTCGGGTTGGATCGCGACGGGAGCTCCTCCGATACGCGCGACAGTGAAAAGATGGTCTTCGGTGCCGACCGTGCGCTGGAAAACGATCGTCGACCCTCCAGCAGCGTAGACCGGACGGTAACCGTTGTTGTCGATCAACCGCGCATCGCCTCCTAGCGCCGGAACTTCATAAATGCCGCCATTCAATCTTTGGTACGCGATCTGTGTCCCATCGGGAGAAAAGGCCGGCAGGGCTGCCCCTTCTTTTTCGTGCGTGATCTGAATGGCCTTGCCGCCGCCGATTTGTTGAACCCAGATGTCGGGATTAGGCTCGTCGATGGCTGCCTGATACGCCAGCAGTTTTCCGTCGCGAGAAATCGCCGGGAAGACTGCCGCGCCGGTATAAGTCAGGCGCGTAAACGGGTGCGCCACGGTTTTCCCCGGCTGGGGATGCCACAATACCCAGCCGACAGCCGCAGCCAGAAGCACCAGCGTCGCGGCCAAGCCGTATATCAGCCACGGCCGGCCACGATTCGCCTGAGAAGCCTGCAGCACAGGGGTCAATTTCCCCGAATCGGAGTCCTCCTTGAGATCTTCCAACTCGACGCGCAAATCGGCCATGGTCTGGAAACGGCGCTCCGGATCCTTCCGCAAGCAGCGTATGACCACGCGCTCGAGTTCGTGCGGGATGCGGGAATCGCGTTCGGCGAGCGGCGCCGGCTCCTTTGCGAGAATCGCGGCCAGCGTGGACATGGTGTTGGCGCCCTGGAAAGCGCGGCGGCCGCCAATCATCTCGTACAGCATAGCTCCGAACGAGAAGATGTCGGAACGCGCGTCCACCGGCTTCCCTTGCGCCTGCTCAGGCGACATGTAGGCGGCGGTGCCCACAATAGTGCCTTCTTCGGTGTGTGCCGTCCGGGTTTGGGTCTCGTC
>DATBYA010000124.1:0-15224 GCA_036514015.1 Candidatus Sulfotelmatobacter sp. | reverse complement strand
ACGGGAGACGGCAAAGCGGGTTCTTCACCAACTTTGGAGCGAACGAACTGGGGTCCTGAGCATGCAAGTGCTGCAGGAGTTTTATGTCAACGTCACACGAAAGATTCCGCGCCCCCTCTCGAAAGAGTCTGCCCGACTTGTTGTGAGCACCTATTCCATTTGGTGGTCGACACCACGTCTGCCGAGATCGCGAGCGCGTTTCGAATAGAGGATGAATCGCAGATCGGATTCTGGGATGCTCTCATTGTGGCGGTGGCCATCAAAAGCGGCGCCATTCGGCTCCTTTCGGAGGATCTGAACGCGGGACAGACCGTGTCAGGCGTACGTGTAGAAAACAGCCATTCGTTAGAGGACTGCTGCCTTTTATGTTGAAAGTAGCTGATTTCTTTCCCTCGACTGCCGTCAGAGAGCGACGGAATATCGCCGGGAGCTCTCCTGAGGGAAACCGCTAATAGGATTCGCGTGTTTGCGGATAGCGAAAGCCCGCGCCGCGGCCCATCAAGAGCGGGGATTTTATCTTCGCCTGTGCGTTTGACCCCTTATTTGTCCCACGAGCCTTTCCGAAATTGCCTGCAACCCACAGAAAAGAATGGCTCCTCAGGTAGGATTCGAACCTACAACCCTTCGGTTAACAGCCGAATGCTCTACCATTGAGCTACTGAGGAGTGTCGCAGTGTCGCGGGCCGGGCGCTAGAAGCTCGACCCTTGATTGATCGCCTCATCATAGCATCCCCGGCGCGATCCTGAAAACATTCCAAGTCCGATACGGTCTGATACGCTAGCTGTTCTGCACCATGCATTCACCATTTTTCGAGGTTCCCGTGCGTTTATTTTTTGCTCTCTCTTTTTTATTGTTTGTGATTGCAGCGGTTTATGCCGGGGACGATTCCAAATCTTCCCCCACGCCGTCCAAACCTCCCAAGGCTGCCGAGAAGCCTGTCATCGACATGTATCACGGAACAAAAGTTCTCGACAACTATCGCTGGCTGGAAGACGGGAAAAATCCTGAGACGCAGAAGTGGGTCGAGCAGGAGATGGCTTACACGCGCGGCATCCTCGACGGCCTGGCCGGCCGCGATGCAATTCACAAACGTCTCACGGAGTTGCTCTCGATCGGCAGCGTCACCCCGCCCACGATCGCTGGCCGCTATTATTTTTACACGAAGCGCGAAGGCATGCAGAACCAGCCCGTCCTCTACGTGCGGGATGGACTGAACGGCGCCGACCGCGTTCTGGTCGATGCCAACAAGCTCGCGGCCGACGGCACCATCGCGCTCGACTGGTTTCAGCCCAGCGACAACGGAAAGTATGTCGCCTACGGCACTTCACCCAGCGGCTCGGAAATGAGCACGCTGCACATCCTTGAAACCAAGACCGGCGCTATCCTTCACGACACGATCGAACGCACCCGCGCCGCCTCCATCGCCTGGAAGCTCGACAACTCTGGCTTCTATTACACTCGCTATCCGAAAAAAGGTGACGTCCCCGACGGCCAGGAAATGTACAACCGTCACGTTTACTATCACGAAATCGCCAACGATCCCGAAGACCATCCCGAGGATTCCGACCCGCTCATCTTCGGCCAGGGCCGCGACGCGGAAGACTGGCCGAACGTATCTCTTTCCAACGACGGCCTCTGGCTGCTGATTAACGTCGCGCAGGGATGGACGAAGTCCGAACTCTTCTTGATGGACGTAAAAGCTGGCACGCCGCCCACCCGCGTCACGAACGGAAAGAATTTCCTCTACAGCGCCGAAGTCTACAACCACAAACTCTTCATCACCACAAACGAAGACGCCCCGCGCTACCGCGTCTTCGTCGCCGACGCCGGCAACTACGATCGCGAGGCCTGGAAAGAATTGATCCCGCAATCCGACGCCGTGCTGCAAGGCACCGCCGTCTTCGGCGGAAAACTCTTTGCCCAGTACGAACAGAATGCCAGCTCGCAACTCCAGCTTTTCGATCTCCAAGGCAAGAAGCTCGACGACCTTCTTCTCCCCGCCATCGGCACCGTCTTCGGGTCAGGCGGTCGCTGGAACCGCAACGAACTTTTCTATGGCTTTCAGTCTTTTACCTTCGCCCCGTCCATTTATCGCTACGACCTGAAAGACGGTTCCACTTCGCTGTGGACAAAAGTCGACGCCCCTTCGCTCGATCCCGCAGCTTACGAAGTCAATCAGGAATGGTTCCATTCCAAAGACGGCACCCGCGTCCCCATGTTCTTGGTTCACAAAAAAGGGGTGCAGAAAAATGGCCACAATCCCACGCTGCTGACCGGCTATGGAGGCTTCAACCTCAGCCTCACGCCCACTTTCAGCCGTACCGCCTATCTCTGGATGGAGCACGGCGGCATCTACGCCGTCGCCAACCTGCGAGGCGGCGCCGAGTTCGGCGAAGACTGGCATCGCGCCGGCATGCTCGACAAAAAACAAAACGTCTTCGACGACATGATTGCCGCCGCCCAGCATCTGATCTCAGAAAAATATACCGACAAAAATCACCTCGCCATCCAGGGCGGCTCCAACGGAGGCCTGCTCATGGGCGCCATGATCACCCAGCGGCCCGACCTGTTCCGCGCCGTCGTCTGCCAGGTCCCGCTGCTCGACATGATCCACTACCAGGATTTCCAGATCGCCAAATTGTGGATCCCCGAATACGGCACCTCCGAAAATGCCGAGCAGTTCAAATGGCTTTACGCCTATTCTCCCTATCACCACGTGAAAGCAGGCGCGGAGTATCCCGCGATCCTATTCATGACCGCCGACACCGACACCAGAGTCGACCCCATGCACGCAAAAAAAATGTCCGCTTTGATGCAGTCCGAAGCAAAGAACGGCACAAGCCACACGCGGCCGATCTTATTAAGAATCGAAAGCAAAGCCGGCCACGGCGCAGGAAAGCCAGTCACCAAGCAGATCGAGGAATTCACCGATGTGTATTCGTTCTTGTTCTGGCAGCTGGGAGTGAGGGAATAAGTGTGGTTGGGGGTCGGGGTTGGGGTTGGAAGCTCGCCCTAAACCGGGCTATGTGCCTGCATATACGCGTGCAAGATGGCATTGATGCGGGTCTGCTAGCCGCGCTGTTGGCGGAACCAGCGAAGCAGGTCGGCGTCGAGCCGCATGGTCACGATTTCTTTTCGCGTCGGCATCGCGACCGCGGCGCTCTTCCAAAACGCGGCACCCGTGGCATGGGCGTCGGGATTCGGCCGCAATCCCTTTGCGAATGCGGGCAGCACTCATGCGGCGCAACTTGCTCCAGTCAGCACCTGCGCCAAGCATCGGGTGTGAGCGCTTCGCCTTTGCTCGGCTAACCTTCGCTGCTTTCGTCTTTGATCCGTTAGCTTTTAATCGCTTTCGCCCTCGATGCTCACTTCCAGTAGTGGCGTCGTTCATGCGGCTCCGCACGCCACCTGAAATGATGCGCCTCTCGTCGCGCTCGCGCTCTGTGTAGATGACAGTAAATCTCCAGCCCTTTTACCAGTCCCACGGCATACCCTCGCCGTTGGCCGTAATCAAAGCGGTCATCCACTCTTTCGACGGCCGGGCCCGCGCCGCAGCCTCAAACGTGATGCCGTGCAACTCGAGGTTGCGGCGATTCTTCTCTTCATCCCAACTAATGGCGCATATGGTGTATTTACACAACCTAAATATGATAGTTTCTTCCTGGGCAGAGCCATCACGGCACATCCTTCCGCAGATTACCTGGCAGAAATTAAGCCGCGGAGTGCGCGCCCGCCGAGGTCAGCCAACTCTCCATCTGCTGGTAGTCGACCACGCCAGCTTGCTGCATCACCGGGCGTCCACCGGAGAACACGACAAAATTCGGGATCCCACGCACATTGAAGCGACCTGCCACTTCCGGATAACGCTCCGTGTCGACCTTCACCACGACAGCGCGCCCAGCCATCTCGGCCGCGACCTTGGCGACTTCGGGCGCCGCCACCCGGCAAGGACCGCACCACGCCGCCCAGAAATCCGTCAGCACCGGAACGCGGGCGTTCTGCACAATATCGTTGAACTGCTCGGCATCGACTTCCAGCGGCTCATTCACGGGAGCCAGCGCGGCCTTACATGCGCCGCAGCGGCCGGTGTCGGCAAGATGCGCCGCGGAGACGCGGTTCTTTTGGCCACACACATTGCAAGCTCGAATCACAGGCATGGACGCCCTCCGTCAAATCTTTTCATCATTCGCCAGCATGTCGGTATCATATCGATGTCGGTGCGACCTCTTCGGATGCAATCGCATGAAACCACCGATGCCTATAACTCAAGAGTCGTACACGCGGTTGCGATTCAAGGGAGCGGCGCGTGGGCCATATCTGCGCACGGCGAAACTCCAGTTTAGCCCTGAGAGTAGCTACTTCAATAGGGACCGATGAGAATGGGATAGCGCTGTCTTATGCCGACCTTGCCCTTGCGACAGCACTCAACAAGAGCAGTCAACCCGAAGCCGACGAATCCAAGTGAGGCTTCGAAATGGCAGTGCAGTATTGAATAATATAGTGACCTGGCGGGCCATGCCATCTTCGGCCCATGGGAAATCCGGCGGGGCGGTGGCCCATTTCTCAGAGGGATCGATTAGCTAAGAGGACCAACAACATGGCAATTCCGTATTACCACGTTGATGCATTCACGAGTGAGCTCTTTGCAGGTAATCCGGCGGGGGTCTGCATCCTTTCCGCCTTTCTCGCGAAGAGCACCATGCAGAAAATTGCGGCTGAGAACAGGCACAGCGAGACCGCTTTTGTTGTTCCTCGCGCGGATGGTGATTTCGACTTGCGCTGGTTTACACCCAAAATCGAGGACGACCTATGCGGACACGCGACCCTGGCATCCGCCTATGTGCTCGCACTGCGGAAGCACAAGGTGTGGCCGGTTCGCTTCCACACCTGCAGCGGCATTTTGACCGTCGCTCAGGGCCAAGACAGCTTTGAAATGGACTTTCCCGCCAGGCCACCCCAACCATGCCAGACGCCAGTCGACCTCTTGCCGGCCCTAGGTTTGAAAGCGGCGCTCGTAATGAAATCGCGCGATTACCTCGTGGTGGTGGATCAGGCTGAGCAAGTGCGAGCTCTCTCGCCCGACATTGCCGCTCTTGCCAAACTGGACATCGTGAACGGCGGAACAATTGTTACCGCTCCCGGCGAGGGGGACGTGGATTACGTGTGCCGACTTTTTTCACCGTCGGAGGGCATCGATGAGGACCCCGCAACCGGCTCGATACACTGCACACTGGCTCCATATTGGGCGGGGCGGCTGGGTAAGGACACGTTGCGTGTGCAACAACTCAGCGCCCGCGGGGGATACATGCGGTGCACGATCGGCGGCGATCGCGTGAAGATCCTCGGCCGGGCACGCCTGTACCTTCGCGGCACACTCGAACTCTAAAGCGTCTGCCTCCAGAGCGAGAACCTGACACGCACCGTCAACTGATTCATGGCAATTTGCTTCTAAGGCGCCGAGGTTTTGCGACCCGAGTAAGGGATAGAACAGGAGTCCAGAAGTGCCACTATATTATTCAATCATCCATAGGGAGCGCTGGGCCCACCACCGGTAGAGCGGCGCGAACCTGGTCTGAGCCACCTCTTTCGCCGTTCGAAAGTAGCGCAAGGATTGGGGATTATCGCTCACCCACTCATCAACTTGAGGTCCGGTTTTTGAAACTTTTGTCCTCAGCATTCTGAGGCCATATTGAACATTCCTTTCTGGAACTCTCTCAAAGGAAAACGAGTGACGGGACGCCACCGAGGAATCGCCGGAACTTCGCGGAAGAGTCGAGATTCACGGATGCGTGTCCGCTGATACCATCGTCCGATGTCGTTTGCTGCGACAATTGCCAGGAGTGCCGCAGCCTCAACCTGCGATGACGTCGGTCACGATAAATCCCAAGGCGTGCCTGTTCTCGACGTTTCACTCTGGGACACATGGAGAGACGTATGCGATGCGAGAATTTAAGGGAACGACCGGTGATCGTCACGTTTAGAACAGTTGTCACCTTTGCTGCCATCTGCCTGCTGCCCGTTCTCGCTCTTGCGCCGACCCGAGCGTCAGCAGGCAACCACGAACCCAACGACTGGCAAGTCCGCCTGCAAGAGGAGCTGCCATTGCTGGGACATCGGAATTGGATTGCAGTAGTGGATTCGGCTTACCCATTGCAAACCAGCGCCGGCATCGAGACGGTGAACACCAACGCGGACCAACTCGAAGTGGTGAAGACGGTTCTTGAACAGCTCGCCAAAGCGAAGCATGTTCGGCCGGTGATTTTCACCGACGCGGAGCTTAAGGCGGTACCCGAAACTGACGCCGCGGGCGTGACCGCCTATCGCCTGGCGTTGTCCAATCTCGTGGGCAAGACCGAAGCGCAATCGCTGCCACACGAAGGGATCATCTCCCAGCTGGATGAAGCGGGCAAAACCTTTCACATTCTAGTATTGAAAACCAACCTGACGATTCCTTACACCTCAGTCTTTATCCGCCTCGAATGCGCTTACTGGAAGCCTGACGCCGAGAAGAGGTTGCGCGAGTCCATGGCATCGCACTGACACGGCCGTAATCCGAATAGCCTTTAGAATTGCCGTTTTGGGCGGTCCCGCCTTGCCGTTCTCCAGCGGAAGGAGTGGTCTCGCAACATGGGCTGCAACGCCGGCAGCAGAAGGCTCTGCTCTTGCCGGGGGAGCACGTGATTACGGTCCGGCAGAACGGCTATCAGGACTTCACCGAAAAAATTGAAGTGCAGCCAGGACAAAAGCATGTCATTCGTGTGGCCATGGAAGTGCTGCTACCGGAGTGATGCCCGCAGTGATGTCGACAGTCAAGATCAGGATCAATCCGTCGCGAGCCGCGGCGTTCCTGGACGGCCTGTTTGTGGGGCATGTAGGTGAATTTGAAGGCGCGCGTCGAGGCCTGCTGATTGCCCCCGGTCCTTATAAAATCAAGGTCGCGCTCCCCGGCTATCAAACTTTTGAAACGGAGATTAACCCGCTGCCAAAACAGGAGGTGGAACTCAAGACTGACCTGATTAAGCATGACGGCGCGGTGTCTGATACGTCACTGAAGCTGGGAGCACGCGCCAACGTGCCGCCGCCCCCGCAGCCGGTCGTTCCTCCACCACAACATTGACCGAGGCTGAACCCTTTATTTCTTGTCTTTGGAGCAGGGATATACTTGCGCCAAACGAGAGAGCGGACCCGAAAGTCCGCTCCCCGTGTTCATCCCCAAGTAATCCCGGGGGTCAGTCGGCTTTGCGCCAGGATCCGTCGCGATCGTACCGGTTCAACGTTTTTGCGATCTCTGCAGTCCGAGGGCCCAGATCTTTTTCGTAGACAATCCCCTCTTGATTCACGACGAAGGTCATCACTCCTGAGGAACGATATTCCGCCGGATAGGCTACGAAGGCGAAGCCGCCGGTCATTTTTCCATCGACAACATAGCTATGGCCGGAACCGTGACCTTCGCCTTTCAGGATCTGAAAATAATAACCTTGGAAGGGCTGGTGCGCCTGGTCGGCAGCTTTTCCATAGCCCTCGCCCGCAGCCGCAGCCACCAGCGGACCGATGGGGCTGGCGGGGTCGCCAGAGGATTCTTGCCAGTATAGACCGTTATGTTTGCCAGGGTCGCTATAGAGCTTCTGCGCGTATTGATTCTTATCGCCGTCGTGCGCCTGGGCGTAATATTCTTTTTGCGCGTCGACGAGCTCACGGCAAACCTGGATCGCAGTCAGTTCATTTTTTCCAATCCTGCGATACAGAATCTCCTGTTCCCCAGCCGCGGTATCGAAATACCATGAGTCGCCTTTGTGCATGAGGGGAATCGGAGTAGGCCAGTTTTCGGCGCCGATGTAGAGAGTGGTGGTGCCATCGGGCTCGGTGATCAAACGATGCATCTGGCGATACTTTTGCACGAATTGATCTCGGTCGTTCTTATCTTCGGCGGCGTCGCCAGAAGAGATAATTCCCGTGGCGTTCGGTCCCAGAATCTTCAACAATTCCGGCTGATCACCTTTCTTGATCGCTACAACTAAAGCCGCCACAGCCTGCTGGGCGGAGGGAAAAGTCTGTTGACCGGACTGCAGTGCGTCGGATTTTCGGTGCGTCGATTCTGGCGCCCCGGCAGATTTTTGTGCAGCAGACTGTCCTGCCGCCAGGTTGGAAACAAGTCCCAAAGCGGCGAATGTCGCGACGGCAGCCACGGACTGAAGGCCTGCAAAATATTTCTTCGATGTTTCGAATTTCATAACGTTTCTATCCTTTCCGGAGCGCGACAAATCTGAAATAGGCCCATCGCGGAGTTGTGGGCGCGATCAGCGCCGTCCGCCTCCTCCGTGTCCGCCACCTCCGAAGCTTGCTCTTCCGCGTGAGGAATAACCGCGCGCTTCTCCGCCGCGGTTCACCCCACCAAACGCGCCCGAGCGCCCTGCCGGCGCCCGATAGCCGCCCGCACGGCCGGGAGCAGCAAAACCGCGGGCGGCGCGGTCACCGCGACCGTAAGGAGCGTAGCCGCGGTAGTTGCCGCGAAAGTAGGCGTTGCGATCGTAGAATGAACGGCTGCGGAACCCGTAAGGGCCGCCTCCGTACAGCAAGCCACGGTGGTACCAATCCAGTCCCCAGCCATGCCAGCCCCAACCGAATCCGAAGAAAGGACCAATTCCAAATCCTACGCCGAAAGAAAGATACGGCCCGCCGACGCCCCACCATGGGTAGAAGCCAGGCCACAGCCCAACCGGGTAACCGTAGATCAAATCAGGATTGTATTCGGGGACGTACACGACCTCGGGATCCGCCGGTTGAATGACAATATTCGCTCCCTGGTTCGCCACCGTCTGCTGCTGCGTGGTTTGCAAGTGACCGGCATCTTCCGCTTTTTTACGCATGACCTGAACGGCGGCCATGACGTCGGCTTGCTGATTGTAATTGGCGTCGCCCAGCTCGGAAGTCCAGGACAAATCTCTGTCCAAATTCGCCAGCACGGAAGGAAACTGGGTTAGGGCCTTCACGCTCGGATCCCAGTCCTGCTGGTTCACGGCGTCGCCCAGTTCCTTGCCCTTCAGATTAGGATTCTGCTGCAGGAACCTTTGTGCTTCGACAATCTGCGTCGGGTAGGCCGAAGCCGCAAGAATCTGCGCCAGCAGGGCGTCGGGATACAACGCGATGGGAGCCACCAATTGCTGTAACTGCTCGGGAGTCAGGGTGGCAGAGTGCGCCGCGGGCGGGCCAGACGGAGGACCCTGATCGGGAGGCGCGCCTTCGTCTTGCGGCGGCCCTTGATCCTGAGGCTGAGCCTGATTCTGCTGATCCGGTGGCGGGGGAGCTTGCTCTTGCTGCCCTTGCATGGGAAGCGAGACGGCGTGTAACGAGCCTATGCCTACCGCGAGTGCGACGACGCTGGCCGCAGCGCCGGTGAAAATTGTCCTGAATAATTTCGATCTCACGATGTACCTCCAGTTCTTGCCTGGGTCGGGTGCAGGTCGCTTTCGTGTCGGTCGCCTCTATAAACGAGTGATGCGATCTTCGACACAAAGTTTGCGTGCAAAATCCACCCTGCTTCAGCCGACAAAACGAATCGCCTGAATCGATGTTCCTTCTTCTGATATTCCTCCTTCTTTAGATGCGGAATCGAGGCCCCGGGATTGAGGATGATGCAGCCCACATTCTCTCACGGCTATGCTCCATCAACGGTATGGTCCATTAAAACGGGTCCGTCAGGACGCCGCAACCCACGCGATCCCCCGGAAGTGATGACGTCAGAGGGCTTCTGCTTCGCTGTCCAAACCACTTGCAAATCTCAAGTCGTTTCCGGCAATTGCTTGCGATGGCCTTGGCTTCGCATCGTGAGAAGATGGCGAGACGTTCGCCGGTTGGACAAAAAGGGTAGCGGCACAAGCTCCAGAAGAGATGGCGCAGACTTTTGGTGGCTGCGCCACCAGAGGAACTAGCGACATGGGGGAGAGACGCGTCGTTCCTTCCCATCTTCTAAATTCGTGTTAATTTACACTGCGCCGGGTTTGGCAATCTGTTCAAAATTGACCACTTTTAGAATATGGGCATCGCATTGATGCCAGGGATGGAGCCGAGTAAAAGAAAAGGAGGACCCGGGGATTGGTGAGCTGTATTGCCCTCCTCGTCCGCCGATTTCGCGAGCGGGTCGCAATCGCCGCTAGGCGAGCGCAGGATACAGGTCGAACCCCGTAAGCGTCAGACTAAGAGACGGTTGACGGTTGAGCCCGCAGCCCGTCGTCAAAACGATGTGGTGGTCTTAAGGTCTGCGGAACCAGGCCGTCGCGATTTCACCAGAAGTTCTCAAGCGGCGCCACGCCTGATTTCGCCCATTATTCCCATCCAGCCGCTCGCAAAACCAGCTTTCGTCCGGGGCGGATTACTACTGGTTGCCCTTCCTTCTAGAGTAATCGCGCAAAGGTTCCGAATCTTGGACAATGCCGCGCACGACAAAGGTATTCCGGCGGCGCCCGTTTTTTTTCCGAGCGCCCGATAGCGCGCATCGAAGTCTCCGGGTTTGTGCACGGGCGAATTCAAAACAATACTCAGTACGCCGGCGTCAGACCGATCTTTTTTACGAGTGTACGATAACGTTCGTCTGAATGCAGGAAGTCGAAGACGGGTTCGCCTTGCAGAAACACGAGGGCCACGGCGTGGTCTCGATAAGCATCCTTGAGTTGTTGGAGCGTTTCGTCCTTCATTCCAAGAGCCGCATAGGCTTCCGCCAGGTCAGAGGGCGATACATACTGTTTGCGGCTGCGAGTCTTAAGTTCGTTCAGCTGTAGTTGCAAAACTGCTTTTCTGCCGCCGTGTTCATAGGCGCCATGGATCTCGGCTGCGGCTTTCTCGCCGCGGTTAAGCCGCGTGTCCAGTTCGAGTTCCTGCACGGATTCCTTCTCCCTGCCCTTGAACCCGTAGACTCTGGAAAGGAAGTAATGAACCCATTGCGCTGCCGAACCCGCCTGGGCGCGCATGCGAAATTCTTCAAGCGCGGCGTCGTACTGCCGCACTCTGTAGTAAGCCCTGCCCAGGGCCCAAGGCCTCAGAAAGGGATCAATCTCGGTAGCTCGCTTTTGTTCCTGTAGCGCCTCGTGCGGGCGGTTCATGGCGAAGAGAATGTAGGAACGGAGGTGGTGAGCTTCGGAAAAGTTGGGATCAAGTTCCAGCGAACGCCGCGATTCCGCGTCTGCGCGCTGCCAATCCCACTTGTCAAAGAAGTACACTGCCGCCATGCTGTGATGAGCGTCCGCCGAGGAGTCATCCAATTCCACCGCTTTGCGGGCGGCGGCCTCCTGTTGATCCATGACCTCGCGCGCAGCGGCCGCACCTACACCGCTGGGCCCTGCCTGTCCGATGCTATCGGCGATACCGGCCCAGGCCGCGGCATAGTCGGGTTGTAGCTGGATCGCTTGCTCAAAATATTTACGGCTCTCGCCATTATTTCCGGCAATCCACAAATAACGCCCTCTTAGATAAGCATCGTGGGCCTCAGGATTGACATAGCGCCGGGGCCGAGCCGGAGCGGACGCCACCTTCGCTTCGCTGGCGATGACTTGCGAGATTTCCTGGGGAAGGGAGACCGCGCCACTCAAATCGCGTTCATAGCCCTTGGCCCAGATGTGCGTATCCGTGGGCGCATAGATCAGTTGCAGATTTACATGTACGTGGTTTCCGGAACGATTCACCGAACCTTCCAGAATCCCGTCGACTCCAAGCGCCTGCGCGATCTCCGGCAGCGGCCGGCTGACGCCTTTGTATTGCATGGCGGAAGTCCGTGAAACTACCCGCAGAGAATGGTTTTCCGCAAGCGCGGTGATCAGTTCGTCCGTCATGCCATCGGCGTAGTAATCCTGGGAGGGATCGCCAGAAAGATTCGCCAGAGGAAGCACAGCGACGGAGTGAATTGGGCCAATGCTGTTTTTCGCAAAAACCTGGTCGCGCAGCCCCGCGACATTCAGCGCCAAAGTCGCTCCTGCCACCACCAGCACAGCAACCGCCGCCCAGGTCCACTTCCGTGATGCCAAGCCTTCACTGGCCCTGATCGGGCCAGCTTCCATGCTCGCTGGCATTGAGACTTCATTCGCGGGAACCGAAATTTTTGCGGACGCAGCAGTTCCATTCGCGTTCGTGCCCACCCCGTCAGGGACAAACCTGTAGCCCTTGCCCGAAACCGTCTGTATGAACCGCGGCCGCTCTACGTCTTCCCGCAGCGCCGTCCGAATCTTGCAAATGGCAGTATTGATGCCGTGCTCGGTATCAAGGAAAACATCTTTGCCCCACAGTCGCTCGATAATCTCCTGACGGCTCACCACCTGCCCATTTTCTTCCAACAGCAGGATGAGCAATTCCATGGGAATGCGTTCGAGCTTCAGCGGGCGATCATGGCATCGCAATTGAAAACGGGAGCTATCCAGTTCAAAATCGCCGAACTTGTAGGTAAGCGCGGGCACGACACTCCAACGATTTGGCCAGGAATTATACCATTGATCGGCAAGCGAAAGGGTAAACCACCTGTCAAATCAGCAGCTTACAGCTTCACCTTTCTTCACCTCAATTCATTCGCTAGGCATTGCGTCGTCGCGCCGTTTAGGACAGGATTCGCTCCCGCAGCCGCCTGCGTTTAGCGCGGCTCGATTGTTCAAAAAGGAGAGTACATGAAACCAGCACTTAGCAAATTCACTCCGGTCCTCGGAATCATTCTGATGGGAGCGCTTCTCAGCGGCAGCGCCTTCGCAGGTTGCGCAGACCAGGGCAAATCAAAACACGGCGCCTCTTTGTTGCCGCAATCGTGGAATGGCAACTCCTCGGACGATCCGATCGTCGGAATGTGGCACGTCACCTTCACAGCCGAAGGCAACGAAGCAGGACCGCCGGACAATACTCCGATAGACAACTCCCTGGTCGTGTGGCATAGCGACCACACCGAAATCATGGCGTCTTCGCGGCCTGCACAGGATGGAAATTACTGCCTGGGCGTTTGGGAAAGGACAGGGAGATTCAAATACAAGCTCAATCATTTACCTTGGCTGGGGGGCAGCGATACCACCAATGCGCCAAGCGGGATCGGGAACCCCACTGGCCCGACTCGCCTCTTGGAAGAGGTCACCTTGAGTCCAGACGGGAAGCACTATCGCGGGAGGTTTACGCTCGATGCATACGATACCGCAGGAAACCTGACTACCCACATTGTCGGTGTAGTCGCCGCAACGCGCGTCACCGTGGATACGACGGTGCAGGATTTGCTCTGAGGGAAAGCTGATTCAGAGTTGGTAGGGCGGCGGGAATCGAGAGCCTGCCGCTCTGTCGTTTTTTGCGCGACATCGGCCGAGGGTTTGCACTCTGTGCAGAGTTCCCTGCTCTCAAACTCAGCCACCCGTTGCTGAACTTCCGCTCGTGTGCGCCGCCTGGATCCCGAACCTTCTGTTCTCCGCTCATCCAGCCACCTGAACATAGACACTTCTCGTCGAACAGGTGTGTTCGTCAGTGTTAGTCAGACGCTCACGGCCGAACGAGGGCGATTTCACGGATTCACGGCAAAAGCTGTGTGAGTTTTATCCCTACGGTCGAACTCAGTGGCTTACGGTCAGTAGTTTGCCGAGAACGAGCAGGTAGGCTCCGATGGCAACGACGCCGTTGAGACGAATCGCTCGATGAGTGGCTGGCCAGGGAAACATCAACAGGGCAAACAGCGGCATCAGTTTGTCGGGCCAGATCAAGCCGGCAACTCCGAATACAAGATTCAGTTGCGCAATCAGGCAAAATAGCAAATTTTCCATGGCGGCGATTCCAGGCGAGAGCACGATTCCATTAAAAACGCGACTTGGAGTGGAAAGGAAGTTACGAAGGTCACCGCGAGCTGTCGTTTGCCGAACGGCGCGGCTTTTCGAAATGCGTGCTTCGCCTGCGATCCCGGCCTAGCCGCCAGCCGGTTTCTCGCCTACGGGATACAAAAGTCAGCGAAAACCCTTCTGTTTACCGGATCGTGGTAGAATCCTCGAACTTCTCGCCGGACGCCGCTGGATGCGGACAGTTCTGGCTTCAACCCTCTTCCCTGGAGGCACTTCATGCACTCTCGTTCCCTGCCCTTTCCGCGGCTGTCAGCCTTGGTGCTCTTCTTGCTGGTCGGTCTGATTACAGCCGGTTACACCCCCGGTGCTGGGGCACAACAAGCGCTTGCGAACCATCTGTCGAAACGCGTCGTGGGCGATTACGGATATTGGAGCAAGTATCAGACTCCGGCGTACGGCGCCGCGCAAATTCCCTACCACAAGCTGACCCATATCAACCATGATGGAGTGTCGTTCGATGCCAGTGGCACTTTGGCGGTGCCCTCGGGGCCCCAGAATGAGTTCCTCGAACCGGAACTCAACGACCGCGCTCATGCCGCGGGCGTGAAAGTCCTGCTTTTGCTGAGCGGCGACTTCAATGGACTTGAAGCCAGCGGAGCAGTGCAGACTCTGGTCGACAATATCGCGGCCTTCGAAAAGCAGTACCACTACGATGGCGCCGATATCGACTGGGAGTATCCCGAAACCACCGGCGACCGCAAATTTCTGGTGGAACTCATGGACAAGCTGCGCAAATCAAACCCCAGTTATGTTCTGTCGATCGATGCAGCGCCGTGGGGCGGTTCTGGGTACGACCTGAAGCACTTGCAGCTCTCTTTGGACTACGTCAATATTATGATGTATGACTGCGCCGGCCCCTGGACTGCATATGGTCAGCTCAATTCACCCATCTTCTGGGACACGCACGACCCGGCGCCCTGGGAATGTCAGCCTGGCGGAAGCGTCTATGATGCCGCGAACATTTTTCTGAAGAAAGTTCCTGCGGTGCAACTCAACATGGGAACGCCCTTTTACGGCTACCACTACACCAACATCAACCAGGAGTTTGGATTGTGTCCCAATGCTGCGACGACTGCCGACGGGGACTGCGATGATAACACCGTATTGACAGTAAACTACGGCCCTGATGTGAAGCACCGGATCAACAAAAATGGCTGGCAGACGTATTACGATCCGATCGCACTGGTTCCTTACATGTTGAAGACCGATGGAAGCGACGGCTACATCACCTACGATGATGCCTTCTCGACATATTTCCGGGTGTCGTATTCCGATTGGGATCGCGGCATGGGAGGCACGTTCATGTGGTCGCTCGATGCTGACTACGACGGCCACTCGCAGGACTTACTGGACGCCATGTATCAGGCCTCGCTGAGCCCAGGAAA
>DATBYA010000123.1:0-39945 GCA_036514015.1 Candidatus Sulfotelmatobacter sp. | reverse complement strand
GTTCTTCCCGTACAGTATTGAGGCGCTTGCTTCCGGCGTGGTAGCATCCTTAGTTTTGGCAGGGATGCTGGGTTGGCCTGTTCTGTCCTTAATCTTCTTCAGGGGCCGTTTCCTGCTTCTTTCACGCGCCTGCCAAAGGAGCCCAACTTGAAAGTCTATTCCGGAGCAAACATCCGTAATGTAGCCATGGTAGGGCACGGGCATGCGGGGAAAACCTCATTGGTTTCGGCGATGTTGTATACCGCGGGCGCAACCCAGCGACTGGGGCGCGTCGACGACGGCTCGGCCACAACCGACCACGACGAGGAAGAAATCGCGCGCAAGATGTCGATTGCGACCGGCGTTGCTGTGGTCGAGTGGGGGACCACGAAGATCAATATTCTTGACACGCCCGGGTTCAGCATGTTCGTCCACGAAGCAAAGATGGCGCTGCCCGTGGTGGATGCGGCGATCGTGGTCGTCGACGGCGTGGCCGGAGTCGAAGTCGTCACCCAACGCGTGTGGAATTACTGCGAAGAGTACAAGACCCCGCGGCTGATTGTGGTGAACCGCATGGACCGCGACCGCGCCAATGCCGAGCGCGTACTGGAATCGCTGACCAACGCTTTTGGCCGCGACGTGATACCCATCGAGCTGCCCATCGGTAGTGAAAAGAGTTTGAGCGGCGTTGTCGATCTGGTGCGCATGAAGGCATATACGTACGGACTGGGGGGAAACGGCAAGGGGAAAGAAACAGAGATTCCCGGCAACATGCGGGGACAGGTGCAGGAAGCGCACGAGATGCTGGTGGAATTGGTTGCCGAGGGCGACGACAAATTGATGGAAAAATTCTTCGAAGCCGGAACCCTGGGCGAAGAAGACTTGATCCCGGCGCTGCACAATGCGATCCGCGAAGACAGAATTTTCCCCGTCATCTTCAGCTCAGGCCTGGGCAACGTGGGCGCGGACCGGGTTATGGATTTCATCATCGATTACACCCCCGCCCCCTCCGAACACGAGTGGGTGCAGGGAGAAGCGGGCGGAAATGGCGACGCGCCCAAGCGGCATGAGTCGGATGAAGAGCCGGTATCGCTGTATGTCTTTCGCACCGTATCGGACGCGTTTGCGGGGCGGATTTCGTACTTCAAAGTCTTTTCCGGTGTGATGAAAAACGATGCCACCTTGCAAAACTTCAGCCGCGGAGGCACAGAAAAGTTCGCGCACATCTCCACCATGCAGGGGAAGACCGCGATTCCGGTGCCGGAACTTCACGCCGGCGACATTGGCGCGGTCCCCAAACTGAAAGACACACTCACCGGCGATACCCTGGGCGACAAGTCTGCGCCCATTCAATATCCGCGCGTAAAACTGCCGGAGCCGGCGATCACTTTTGCGATCGAACCCAAGAGCCGCGCTGATGAAGACAAGCTGGGGCCTGGCCTCCACAAATTGATGGAAGAGGATGCGATGTTGCGCTTCTTCCGGGATCCGCAGACGCAGGAGTTTCTGATCGCGGGCACCGGACAGCAGCACATTGAGGTCGTGGTGGCTAAGCTGAAGAAGCGCTACCACACAGAGGTGATCCTCAAAGCGCCCAAGGTGCCTTACCGGGAGACGATCCGCGGCCGGGCCGATGTGCAGGGCCGGCACAAGAAGCAGACCGGCGGCCACGGCCAGTACGGCGATTGCAAGATCAAAATGGAACCGCTAGCGCGAGGCGCCCAGTTTGAGTTTGTGAACGACATTTTTGGCGGCGCGATTCCGAAAAACTATATCCCCGCCATCGAAAAGGGAATCAAGGACGCGGCGGCGCGCGGATATCTCGCCGGATTTCCTGTGGTCGACTTCAAAGTGATTCTGTATGACGGTTCGTATCACGACGTCGATTCGAACGATATGTCGTTCCAGATGGCGGGCCGCATCGCGTTCAAGAAAGCGATCGAGCAGGCCAAGCCGACGATCCTGGAGCCAGTCATGGCGGTCGAAATCACGGTGCCCGATGACTTCGCCGGCTCGATCATGGGCGACCTCAACAGCCGCCGCGGCCGCATCCAGGGCATGGACAACAAGGCCGGCAACACCGTGGTGAAAGCGGAAGTGCCCATGGCCGAAATGCTGACTTACGGCGTGGAACTGACGTCGATGACGCAGGGTCGCGGCAGCTTCAACATGGAAATGCATCACTACGACGTGGTGCCGGGTCAGTTGCAGGAGAAGATTATCGAGAAAGCGAAGGCCGAACGGGGCGAGGTGAAGGAAGAGGAAGAATGATCGTCGGGAGGGAGAAGGCCTGGCAGCGGGGAGCGGATGAGCGGTAGGGATCCTTCGACTGCGCACGACCATCTTTTCACACGATCATCCTTTGCTCAGCCGGACCGTCGCAAATCTCGAAGATCAGTGGAGTTCCTATGAAAATATTCCGGTTTGTTCGGTGCTCTGTTTTTGCTTTTCTTCTCGCGCTGGCGCCACTGGCGTGCGCAGCCGCCGAGCCGCAAGTCTTTTCCACTTCGGCGGGGCCGGTCAAGATCACTCCTCTATACCACGCCAGCACCCTGATCGAGGCGGGAGGAAAAACGATCTACCTCGATCCCGCCAAGCCCGCGAAGTTTGCCGGACTTCCCAAGGCAGACCTCATCCTGATTACCGACATTCACGGGGACCACATGGACCCGGATTCGATGAAAGCAATCAGCAAGGCGGATACGGAGGTTCTGGCAGCGCCGGCGGTCGTCGAGACCGTTACCAGCGCCAAGCCTATTGCCAACGGAGAAACGAGAACCTGGCAGGACTGGACGATTGAGGCAATCCCCGCATACAACCTGAAGCGCGGGCCAGCTCCGGGAAAATTGTTTCACGACAAGGGACGCGGCAACGGCTACGTTCTCACCTACGGCGGTAAGCGCTTCTACTTTTCCGGGGATACGGAACTCGTTCCTGAAATGCGGGCGCTCCAGAACATCGATGTGGCATTCGTCTGCATGAATCTGCCGTACACGATGCCACCCGAAGAAGCTGCGGACGCGGTCAAAGCCTTCCACCCAAAGATTGTCATCCCCTACCACTACCGCGGCTCCGACCTTGCGGTCTTTCAAAAGGCACTGGAAGGCACGGGCATCGAGGTGCGCTTGCTCAATTGGTATCCAAAATAGACCGACCGACGATCGCGATTCCGGCTTCCGGCAGGAGGCACAGCTGCCCTTGGTTGTCCGTTGCCCCCGGAGGCGACGGTTGTCGCTCTCACTGCTAACATTGAAATCGTGCAGCCCCTGCTCGAGATCCGCCGGTTAAACATCGAATTTCCCCTGCAGAATTCCGCAGCCGCTGCCCAGCGGGCAGCCGGACCGGCGGGGGCGGCTGTTCCCCGACAGACTCTTTCTGCCGTCCGCGATCTTAGTTTCGCCGTTGCTCCTGGCGAAGTTCTGGGTCTGGTCGGCGAATCTGGCTCGGGCAAGTCGATTACCTCTCTCGCTATCATGCGCTTGCTGCCGCCGCAGGCCCGAGTCTGGGGCGAAATCCTCTTCGCGGGAAACGCCACTCCGCGAAACTTACCGAGTCTTGAGGACGAGGCCATGCGCCAGTTGCGCGGCTCGCGCATTGCAATGATTTTTCAGGAGCCAATGACCGCGCTGAACCCGGTCATGCGCGTCGGAGATCAGATCGCCGAAGCAGTCGTCGCCCACAACTCCATTGCGAAGAAAGACGCCTGGAAGCGCGCCATCGACGCCATGAACGACGTTGCCATCCCCGATGCAACGCGCCGTGCCCGCGACTATCCTCACCAACTCTCGGGCGGCCTGCGCCAGCGCATCATGATCGCCATGGCCATCGTCAACCGCCCGCAGCTGTTGATCGCCGACGAACCAACGACCGCGCTCGACGTCACCATTCAGGCGCAGATTCTTGATCTGCTCGCTCACTTGCGCGTCAAGTTCGGGCTGGCGATGCTATTCATTTCCCACGACCTGGCAGTGGTCTCGCAGATCGCAGACCGCGTGGCCGTGATGTACGCCGGAAGCCTGGTGGAACTCGGCGCGAAACCAGATATCTTCCGGGCGCCGGCGCACCCCTACACTCGCGGCTTGCTGCGCGCGGTACCCAACCTCAAGACGGACCGTACCCGCCCGCTACCGACGATTGAAGGAACCGTCCCCGCGCTCGAAGCCATGCCCGCGGGCTGCGCCTTCGAGCCGCGCTGCGAATTCCGCATTCCCGAGTGCGCGCGAGATTTTCCGCCGCTGGTTCAGGTTGCGACGGGCCACTGGGCCCGCTGTCCAGTCGTGAATTCACAGGCTGGGTAAGCTCGCCATTCCTGCTCGACTCCTATCCTGTGCAACGGTCGCTCAACTTGAGAAATCGAGTTCAGAGAAACACCTGACTCCATATTCGCGCCGCTGAGTCTATAATCGGCAGTTTGTCCGGTGAGCCTGATCCTTGCGAATACTGCTGGTAAGCGACATCCACGCGAATCTCGAAGCACTCGAAGCCACCCTCGCCGCCGCTCCGTCGTTCGACATGGTCGTGAACCTGGGGGACATCGTGGGCTATGGAGCCAGTCCGAATGACGTGACCGCCCGTGCCCGTGACTTAGGGAAAGTCTTCGTGCGGGGGAATCATGACAAAGCCGCCACCGGCGTCATAGATATAGACGATTTCAACCCTATGGCCGCTTCTGCTGCCATCTGGACTCGCAACCAATTGACGCCCGAAAATCTCGAGTGGCTGCGCTCCCTCCCGCGGGGTCCTGTTTCCTTGCCCGACTTTCCCCAGGTGCAATTGGTTCACGGTTCTCCCCAGGATGAGGACGAATATGTTGTTTCGCTGGGGGACGCACTGGCTCCTCTGATCACTCTGAGCACCCCCTTAACCTTCTTTGGACATACGCATCTGCAGGGCGGATTTTTTGTCAGTGAATCCTCTGCCGACGGCCTGCGTCCGCAGTACCAGACGGTAGGGCAAGCCGAATCGGTCGCCCTGCAACTGAAGCCCGGCGCGCGATATTTGATCAATCCCGGCTCTGTGGGACAACCCCGCGACGGCGACTGGCGCGCCGCTTTCGCGGTTTTCGACACGGACGCGCAACTCGTCCACTTCCATCGCACGCCCTACAATCTGAAAGCAGCGCAGGATCGAATCTTCGCCGCGAAACTGCCACCCCGTCTGGCCACCCGCCTCGCTGCCGGGCGCTAACGAGAGGCCAGAGGCGGCTCTGTTCTCCATCGCCGTTGTAAACTCGAATGATGTACCGCTCCCCCAGCGCCGGAACCAAGCCGTTCTTTGAAGCCCGGGAGAATCCTCCTGAGCATTATCTGATCGCACACAGTGACGGGGGTGCCCGCGGCAACCCCGGCCCAGCCGGTTACGGTGTGGTCGTCCATGACGAATCTGGACGCAAGGTCGCAGCTCTGAGCGAATATCTCGGGCACCAGACCAATAATTTCGCCGAGTATCAGGGACTGATCGCCGCCTTGGAATATGCGGTCCAGCACGGGCCCAAGGCGCTCAAGGTGATCAGTGATTCGGAACTGCTGGTGCGGCAGATCAAAGGTATCTACAAGGTGAAAAACGCGACTCTGCAGGAACTGCACGGCCGCGCCAAGGAATTGATCGCGCAACTGGACTGGTTCTCGATCGGCCACGCACTACGCGAACACAATCAGGAAGCGGACCGCCTGGCGAATGAGGCCATGGACAAAGGCGCGGGGCGAAGCGTGATGCCCGCGCCGGTGCAGACTTCGGTCCAGTCGCAGCAGGAATTCGAAGGTATCGTGCGCCATGGAACAGTGCAACTGTTGACTGGGACTTTGCCAGAAGGAACGCGGGTACAATTGCGGGTGAAGAAATGAGTGGAACGAGAACGAGAAGCGCTCATTGAGGGGTTTTGAGCGGTAATCGCGATATCACGCCAGAGACGGCCCGCTTACGGCCTTCAGCTAGAAAGGGGATTCTCCCGATCGCAGGGGACCGCTGTGCTTATCGGCGAATCAAACTCGCCGGATCCAGTTCGTAACCTTCTTCGGCAACAGCTTTCTCGATGGCCGTTCGTAGTGTCTGCTCATCAGCACTCTTCGGTAAAGCACAGTGTCGCCGTATGACTTCCTCGCCGGCTTCAATCCTAATCAGCCAGCTGGACTTGCTCGTATCCCATGAAAATTCCACGTGATCCGCATGCATAGACTTCCTCCACCGACCACCTAAAACGATTGTAGTGCAGGCATCCCTACCATGAACTCTCTATCGAGACTGCCAGATCGGTTGCGTGAATATTGTGACACACAGCACCCTCATTGTCTTGGCTGAAGCCGCACGCTTGCCCTTCCGGCGACCGAAATCATCCGGCCTTTCCTACCGTGTTTTCCCGAGATCGTCCTCCGCCTCCGCGGCATTCTGGATAGATTCTTAAATGCCGTGGGGTGTATGGATGCCTGCTTCGTTAGCGACAGCACCCTGGAAACTCTTCCCCAGCCTGCACACGTGGGACAAACCAAAGTCGGTGGAATCGATCTCAACAAACCCAGAATGCGTCGGGTCGCCGACGCGCTGCTGGCGCTGGCCTCTTCCCCCACGGGATTCACGGCTTCAGATCTGGCTGAGAAAGTCCGGGCCATGAGCGGCGAATCCGATTCCGCATAGGCTGCGCACCGCGCCGCCTAGGACATCAAGAAACTCCGAGGCAAGCGCATGGTGCTGAAGATCGGAGCCTCACGCCGCTACCAGCCCCTTCCCGAAGGGCTACGAGCCTTGACTGCTCTGGCGGTCCTGCGCGAAAAGCGAATCCGACCCCTGCTCGCCGCCAATACTCGCCCCGAGCCCCACTCCAAACTGTCCAATCCGACGCCCATCGATCAGCACTACGAAAACCTCCGCGCCGGCATGCGCGGCTTCTTTACTGAACTGGGGGTAGCGGCTTAAACATCGACAATTTATTTTTTCATCCCTTCGGATAAGTAACTAGGCGTGGATCCCGCAAGACCATGAACCTTCATTCCGCCGCCGAGGTGTGATCGTGCACAATCCTCCACCCTTCCGGAAACTTGCGGAATACTAACGTGAACAACCCGTGCGGAGTCTTGCCATCTGGCATGGTCAGATGCCATTGGCCGCGAACCAATGCGGCGTCTGGTCCCAGCATCTCGATGCGCAATCCCGAGAATTCCAGCGTTCCCATTTCATGGCCCGGGCTGGCATACGTTGTCCGGTAGCGATCCAGCGTCGCCTGCCAGCCTGCGGTCTGCTTGCCGCCCGAAAAGAAAGTCAGGTCTGGAGAGTTCCAGTAGCCCGCCATGAAGCCGTCCAGGTCGTGGTGGTTCCACGCGTCCTGCTGCGTGCGCAGAACGTGCTCAATGACATCTTTGTTATCTTTGGGAGCAGTCTCGCGAGGTTCTCCAGCGAGCGAAACGGTCGCGATCATCGAGAGTACGACCAGGATGGGGAGAATCGGTTTCTTTCTCATAGTTTTTCTCGTTTGCAGAGACGTTTTTGGCAGCATCCGGCGGGCGCCGCAGGCAAAACGTAGCAAGCTACGCGTCTAGGATGGCGCTGCTAATGTGCTTCTTCTGTCGCCGGGGCCGCGTCCGGCGTGTCTACTTTCTGCGCGATCGCATGCAGCGGTTGCGGCGGTGGTTGAAAGTCGCCCGCCTCTTTGCCCGCCATGGCCACCGTCATGAAATTCATCCAGATGGGCAAGGCCGCATGGGCTCCTGTTTCCTTGGCGCCCAAAGATCTCTTTTCGTCGTAGCCTACCCAGACTCCGCAAGTCATGGTCGGCGAAAATCCCATAAACCAAGCATCGGTAAAATCGTTGGTGGTCCCGGTCTTGCCTGCCACCGGAAAAGGCAACTTCGCGGCGGCAATCCCGGTACCGTGCAACACCACTTCGCGCAACATCGCTGTCATGACGCGGGCGGTGCGCTCGCTGATCACATCCTTCACGTCAGGAAAATCTTCTTCCAGGACACGGCCTTCGTAATCGGTCACGCGCGTGATGTAGCGCGGGATCACCCGCACCCCGTCGTTGGGAAAAACGCTATAGGCGGATGTCTGCTCCATCAAGGTAATCTCGGCTGCTCCCAGAGCCACCGGCAAATACGGCGGCAACCTGGCGGTGATGCCGAAACGCTCGGCGTATTCGATGACGCTCTTGATGCCAACTTTGTTCGCCAGTTTCAGTGCCGGGATATTGCGGGACTGGGCCAGCGCTCGCCGCAGGGTAATGATTCCTTCAAATTTTTCGTCGTAGTTGTGCGGAGTGTAAGGCCCGGAGGGCGTCTCAAAGCTGACCGGCTCATCGAGAATCGTGTCGTCGGGGCTGGCGCCCTGGTCGATGACCGTGGTGTAAACATAGGGCTTGAACGAAGAGCCTACTTGACGCATGGACTGGGTGACACGGTCAAATTTCGACTCGTTGAAATCGCGCCCGCCCATCATTGCCTTGATGCCGCCGGTGGCGTTGTCGATCGCGAGCAGAGAGCCTTGGGCGCCGGAGTCCTGCTCCAGACTGACGCGGGCCGCGCCGTTTACGCCGAGCGCAAGAATCTTGACGTAGCAGACGTCGCCGGTTTTGAGAATGTTCGCCAGTTTTTGCCCGGTCCAGGCAACGTCGGTTTGTCCGAGAGCAGCCAGGTATCTTCCAAACTTCACCGTGGCAATTCCAGTTCCGGCCGAGGTCACGAGCGCGTGGATGTATCCGTTTACTTCCGGTTCGTCGTCCCAATCCGGATGAAAATATTTGTCGAGGAGCACACCGTCGGCCACAACATTTTCCACATGTCCTTTCCACCCATGTCTGCGTTCATAAGCAGCCAAGCCGTCGAGGACCGCCTGGTTCGCGGCCTTCTGCAGATCCACGTCGAGCGAGGTGTAAACCTTCAAGCCGCCCTCGTGGACCTGGTCGGCGCCATATTTGTTCTCCAGGTAGCGGCGGATTTCCTCCACAAAATAAGGCGCCAGCGAATTTGGGTCGTGGGCGAGGTGCAGCACCAGGAGAGCGGATCGCGCGTCGGCTGCCTGCGCGGCTGTAATCTTGCCGTCCTCCAGCATGGCATTGATCACCAGATTCCGCCGCCTCAGCGCGCGGTCGGGATGATTGATCGGCGAATATACCGTTGGCCCCTTCGGCAATCCCGCGAGCAATGCCGCTTCCTCCAGAGTCAGCTGCTTGGCCGGCTTGCTGAAATAAAATTCCGACGCCGCCTCAAAGCCGTATGTACCGTGCCCCAGAGCAATCTGGTTCGCGTACAGCGTGAAGATCTGCGGCTTGGTGAAGCGCCGCTCGATCTGGATGGCCAACATCGTTTCCTGCACTTTGCGATGGAACGACCGGTCCGGCGAGAGGAAAAGATTGCGCGCCAACTGCATGGTCAGGGTCGAGGCTCCTTGCAGCCGGCCGCCCGAGGTAAGGTCGCGATAAGCCGCACCCATGATCCGCCAGAAGTTAATTCCGGAGTGCCGGTAGAAATCTTTGTCTTCGATGGAGACCAACGCGTCGCGTAAGATCGGAGGGAAGTCTTCGTAGCTTGCGACCACGCGCCGTTGCAGCGCGAACGAGCCAATCACCCGCTCGTGATCGTCGTAAAGTTCGGTGATGGAACTGGGCCGATAGGCTTCGAGCGCATCTACTTGCGGCAGGTCTGTCGTATACACCAGCAAGAGGCCGGCCGTCGCTCCGACCAGGATGGCAACCAGGACGAGCAGACCGAAAAGCACGCGCCCGACCAGCCTGCGCCCGCCGATCTCCACCGGGGGCAGAGTTTCGTAGAGAGACTTCATCGGAGTCGAGGTCAGGATAGCATTCGCGCTGTCTTCCCCGGCACTGGTTTTGTACCAGAAAGAAATCGCGCGCCGGGTGGCGCGCGATCGGCCTAACAACTCGAAGCGCGGAGTTAACTGGCTCGGCTCTTCAGCACTTCCACGGCCTTGTTCAGCTGATCGTCCACCGTCTTTTTGGGCGCGGCTTCCTGATCCGGCGCAGGCGTGCTGTCTTCATCATCGGGACCGACGGAGTCATCGACCGCGTCCGCCACCAAAACGTTGGGCGTGATCGCCGTGTCTTGAATGGCTTTGCCGCTGGGCGAATAGTACTTCGCGATCGAGAGAATCAACGCGCCGCCATCGGGCAGGTCAATTGTTTTCTGCACCGAGCCGTCGCCAAATGTCTTATCGCCGACAACGTCGCCGCGGGCGTTCTCCAGAATCGCCGCCGCCACAATCTCAGCCCCGCCCGAAGTTCCCCGGTTTACCAGCACAGCGACCGGAAGAGCGGTGATCGCCTTCGCGGGATCGGCATTGAAGGCCTCTCGCGGAAACTTCTGTCCCTGCAAATAGGTAATCGTCCCGTGATTGAGGAAGAGATTTGCCACAGCGACGCCCTCATTCTCTTCTCCCTCGGCGCAGTTCCGCACATCGAGCAGAATCTTCTTCGCTCCCGATTTCTCCAGGGACTTGATTTTTGCGGCAATCTCTTGCGACTTGCCTTTGGTCAAGGCCTCGACTTTTACATAGCCGATACCGTCGTCCATCATCCTGTCGGCGACGGCTGGAATGCTGACTACATCGCGAGTAATCACAACTTTCTGCGGCTCCGCCTTCCGCGCCCGAACCACTTCAACATTCAGCGTGGATCCAGGCGTGCCGGCCAGCAGGTTGCGAATCTCGGGCAGCGACATTTCCCGTGTGCTTTGCCCCTCAATCGATTCGAAGATGTCGGTCTGCTCGACGCCTGCTTTCTCCGCGGGCGAGCCGGGCAACACGTCGACCACCGCCGCGTAGCCAAAGCGCTTCGAGATCACGGCGCCAATTCCCGCCTTGGATTCTGTCTTGTGGGCCTTGTACGCCTTGTAGGCGTCGGCCGTCATGTAGCTGGAGTTTGAATCGAGCGACTCCAGAAGTCCATGCAACGCACCGTCTGTCACCTTCGGGATGTTCGGCTCTTCCACGTACTCACTGCGCACCCGCGAGAGCACTTCACTGTAAACCTGCAGTTGACGGTAAGAGCCGTCGTTCGAAGAGGCGTGCACGCCTCCCAGCGAACCCACGACGACGAACAGTAATATGGCAAAGGAGGTGACGAGAATCGCTGCTTTGGTTTTCATCGACATCAGTTTTGGTCTTCTTCTGGAAGGAGTACTTCCCTGAGAAACTCTGCTAATTATATCTCTCTAGATGCAGTTTGCCATCCCTCGGCTGCTTGATTCTAAGCCTCTTCGGTAACTCGGGCAGCTTTTAACCAGCGGACAGGGCCGTGAGGCGGGACGGCGCCTGATCCTTAAGGGGAATCGGGCAACGAACGAGTCCTGGCCCTCTTAAACAAAACAAACAACTTACTTTCAGGGCGCCGGCTTAAAGCTCATCGTTAGCACGGTCTGGACCGATACCGGTCGCCCATTCATCGAATAGGGCTTGAACTTCCACTGCTTTACGCCGTCAATGGCGGTGCGCGCGAACGCCAGCGAACCCTGCTGGAACTTGGCATCCTGGACCGTGCCGTCGCGGCCAATCCAAACCTGCAGAATCACGGTTCCTTGCTCTCCCTTGGCGTTGGCGGGATAGTCGATGGCGGGCTGGTCGGTCAGCAGCGCACGCTCTGCGGCTTCAGCAATCGCGACCGGTTCAATCGAATCCATGGCAGTCTCCGGCGCTCTGTTACCGCTCGCGTCTGGACTCATCGAAGCTAGTTGAGATTTCAGACTCGAGGGCACATTGCCCGAAGGCGTTGCCTCGCGCGCCGGCCGCTTCTTCGGCGGCGCGGGTTGGGCTGGCACAACCTCGGCGGGTAACGACGGAGCAACGGCCACCGGTGCAGCAACGGACGCCGTCGAACCGGACGTTCCGCTCGCAACTGGCCCGCTGGCAGACAGGGCCGGCTCGGAGGGCGAGGAGGAAGGTTGTTTTTCCTGGCCGGGCACTGCCGAAGCAGGCGTCTGACTGTTGGGAGAGTTGTCGGCCTGGCCCGCAGGCTGCTCTGAATTCGTCGCGTCGTTGTTGGGCTTCTTCGCCGTCGGATCAACCGCAGGCACCACTTGAATGTGCGAAGGGTCGGTAGTGGCATCCGGAATATTTTCTTCGACTGGCAACTTATACTCATCGCCGGCGCGGCCAAAGTTTTCGTGAGCCACCGGGGCTTGCGCCGGAGTGACCGGCTGAGGATTCAGCCAGCCGTGCATCGCCCGCTGGCCGTGGGCCCAGAACCCCCGCAACTGCGAATGCCAGGGCGCTTGCGGCGCGGCCAGAATGGCGCAGCCGGCCAGAAGAAGGGCCCCCATGATTGCACCTTTACCGAGTTTTACTTTTGGCCGGGGAAGCTCCTCGGAGTGGGCTGTTTCCCCGTCCATGTAGGCGAACAGTTCCGCTTCTTTTTTCCGCTCGTGGACGCCTTGCTCCGGGATGCTGGGCTGGTTCGGCTTGGGCTCGGGAACGGGCTTACGGACGATGTGGTCCGGCTTCGGCGGAGTCGCCGCCAAGGCGGGCAAAGGCGTCTGGTCGAAGCCGAGCAATTCGGGATTGGCGGTCGGAGGAACGGCTGCACGCGGTGGCGCGGAAGTCGTGGGGTGTGTTCCTGCTCGCGTCTTTAAGTACCACTCCAGGCCGCGAGGCCCTTCCGGCGGCGGTACGGAGGCCGGAGCCGGTGAAGGCCGGGTGGGTTTGTCTGCCCCTGGGCTGGTTTCGGCTGGCTTCTGTTCCATTGGCTTGGCTTCCGTCACCGACGCGGCGACCGGTTCCAAGTCTTTTCGTCGATGAATCGCCTCGATCGATGACGACTCGAGAGACGCATGCGTGCCCGACTCGATCACGAACTGTGCTCCTGGAGCCGAAGGGGAAGAAGGCAAGAACTCTCCCGGCCGAAGCGGTCTTTCTCTGTTCTGCCCCGCTTGGCCCGGTCCCGCTTGGCGCTTGCCGGCGCCAGCCGTCAAGGTTGCGGACGAACCCGCAGAGGCCGTGGCTGCCGCCGCTTGCCGCGTGGCGGTCGCCGATTCCTGCTTCGCCCGCAGCAGATCGCGGGCCGTCGCTAAAACATCTTTGACTTGGTTGCCCTGCAGCGGTTTGCGCAAAATCGAGTTTGCCCCCGCCTGCAGCGCCTTGGGAACGCTGGCATCATCACTCACAATTGCCAGCGTAAGCGGCCGTTCGGCAGCCTTGCGTTCGCGGGCTGAGGTCAGCACCAGTCCCGCTTCCGGTTGCTTGTCCCAATCGATAATAACGATCTGATAATTCTGCTGTTTGACTTTCTCGACCGCAGCCACCGCATCAGAGCAGTACTCTCCCTCGACTCCGAGTCCGGCCAGTACCTGGCGAATAGGTTCGGCCGTTCCTTCATCCGAGGAAAACAACAGGCAACGAAGGGCCATACTCTTTCAGACTAGATTGAGCCGGTAACCGGGGCAAGATTACCGAGGGGGGAGGGAATTCCAGAAAACTGGTTACCGTAGGTACATGTACTGTCGCGCGATGGGTTAGAATTTTGGGACTCATCCGGTCTCAGCGGTTGGCTCGGTGTTCCACAGCGCCGAGTGGAGTGAGAGCCTTTTGGTTTCCAAGTTCGTACCCGCGCCATGCCTCTGCGAGAATATAACTACTGGCTCACCACAGCCGAATTTCCGAACCCTGACGCTTCCCGTTCGCTTCCCGAAATTGTGGATGTAGCGGTGATCGGGGCAGGTTTCACCGGGCTCTCTGCCGCGCGCACGCTCGCCAAGCGTGGAGCGAAAGTTGCCGTGCTGGAGTCGGAAACCATCGGCTGGGGCGCCAGTTCCCGCAATGGCGGAATGGTCCTTACCGGGATGAAACTGGGCGTGAACAAGCTCATTGCCAAGTATGGCCGCGAGCGCACCCGGCGCATGTATGCCGCCTCGCTCGCGTCTCTCGACTGCGTCGAAGACATCATCCGTGAGGAAGCCATGGATTGCGACTTCTCCCGCTGCGGACATCTCGAAGTCGCCTGCAAGCAGAACCACTTTGACGATTCCGCTCGCCAGGCTGAAGTCATCGCACGGGAGTTCAACCACACTCTGCGAGTTGTCCAGAAGCAGGAATTGAGTTCCGAAATCGGCTCAACTATTTATTACGGCGGCATGGTGGATGAGGTCAGTGCCGGCTGCCATCCCGCTCGTTACGTCGCCGCACTCGCTCGCGCCGCTATGAAAGCCGGAGCCGAAGTCTTCGAGCATACTCGCGTCGAGCATCTTCTGCGCCAGTCGCGCCAGGGCGAAGCGGGATGGAAACTCGCCACTTCCCGGGGGCCGCTCTGGGCGCACGAAGTCTTCGTCGGCACCAGCGGATACACGGGCAAGGCCACGCCTGCGCTTCGCAAGAAACTCATTCCCATCGGGTCGTTCATCATTACTACGGAAGTACTTTCCCAAGCGCTGGCCCGCGCACTCAGCCCGCGGAACCGCATGATCTACGATTCGAAAAACTATCTTTACTACTACCGCCTGACGCCCGATTGCCGCATGCTCTTTGGCGGCCGCGCCGCATTCTTCCCCGAGACTGATCGGACGATCCGCCAGAGCGCCGAAATTCTGCGCCGCGGCATGATCGAGGTTTATCCGCAGCTCAGGGAAACCAAGATCGATTATGTCTGGGGCGGCACCCTCGACTTCGCCTTCGACATCATGCCGCATGCCGGACAGCTCGACCGCTTGTACTATGCGGTCGGCTATGCCGGACACGGCGTGGCTATGGCCACATATCAGGGCCAAAAGATGGCCGAACTCATGGCCGGTGACAAGCCGGAGAATCCGTTCGTCGACATTCCTTTTCCCGGCGCGCCGCTGGGCCTGTACAACGGCAAGCCGTGGTTCCTGCCCTTCGCAGGAGCGTGGTATAAGGTTTTGGATTGGGTGAGCTGAACCGGCTTCCACGCAATCATGCACCGCACTGGTGGGTGATGATGCCATGGCGGCCACGAAACAAGTTCGCAGGAGCGTGACCCGGCCCGCACGGTTGGCCGAACCGGTCGAGCGGGGGCTCGAAGCGCAGAAAGAACATGCGTGAAATCGGCATGGGAACCGGGCGAGGGGCAGAGTATGCGAAACGCATCCCGCGCTTCGATCACAACCTTGCCGGGCAGGCGCATCTTGCGGACAGGTTTAAGCAGCTCTAGCCGTATGTCTAACAATCCCGTAAACCACCGGCCCCAGCGCCATCGCAAGGGCACCGCCGATCAGGCCAAAGCGGTCGCTGCCAAGCAACGCCACAACCGCCATTACCACCGGCGCGACGACTACGTAGAGCAATCCCGCACGTCCGCCGGGAATGGTGAATAAGCGTTTCAACTCGGGGTGGGTGCGCCGGAGTTTCCACGCCGAACGCACGGTTAAAACCGTCGTCGCCGATCGCAGCCAGATGTAGACAGAAATCAGTTCCGCCAGACTCTGCCACGCCAGCAGTATGTAGATTGCCGCCGAGACCACAATCGCCAGCCACGGTGTTCCATAGCGCGCATGCTTGAGCGCGAGCACCTCTGGCAAGTAGCCGTCTTCCGCCATGGCGAAGGGCATGCGCGTTGCGGTCAGCACGGTGCTGTTGAGCAGCGCGACGTTGCCGACCATCGCGGCCAGTGTCATCCATGTACCCAGCCAAGGCCTGGCTTGCAACGGTCGACCTCCGAATGACCCGCCGATCATGGCCGCGGCATCCGAAAAAAATCCTGTGTGCCACTGTTCCCAATGGCCCGCGGAAGCCAACGCCGCGAATGTGGGCAGAAAGTATGCCGCAATCGACAGCGGCACGACCAGCGCCAGCGCCCGGGGATAAGCCCGTTGCGGGTTCTCAATTTCTTCCGCCACGGTGGAGAGTTGTTCGTAACCTGAGTACAGCCACAAGCCCAGCGCCAGCCCCACGCCAAATACCTTGAAGGGCGCCTGATGCGGAGGCACCCAGGGCAAGAACGGATTGCGATGCCAGTGGAGGAGCCCGAGGACGATCATGATCAGTACGGGCACGAAAATAAAAATCTCCAGCGCGGTTGCGACCTGCCCCACCATCTGGATGCCGCGCAGGTTGATCCACGTCAGCACCGCGATTAGAGCCACCGAGACGAGGTAGTGCTCCCACCACGTCGTCTTCAAGCTGGGAAAGTAATAGGCCAGATAATCGGTGAATAACACGGCATACGCTCCGCCCAGCAGGAACGATGCCGACCAATTCCACCATCCGGCTAGAAACCCCCAGAAGTCGCCAAAGGCGACGCGCGTCCAGCGATAGAAGCCGCCCTCGACCGGCATGGCGGTCGTGAGCTCCGCCGAGACCAGCGAGACCGGAATACACCAGAAAAACGGCAGCACCAGAAGATAGATCAGCGTCATCCCCGGCCCTGAGGTTGTAACCATGTCCTCGAGTCCGAAGGGGCCGCCCGTGGTATAGGAGAACATCACGAAGACGAGATAGAACAGGCCAGCCTTGCGCAGCGCGGGGGATTGGTTTGCAGTGGTCAAGGGTTGAGTGGGAAGCGATTGATGATTCTTGTTGGCTGAGGGTTGATTGAAAATCAGCCAGCATGCGCGTCCACCTAATTCGTCTTTTCAATCGGCAATCAAATTCAACGAGCAGCAAACGCTAAGCCGCTAACGTACCACTCAGCGCGCCCTCCAACTCCAGCAGCTTTCGCTTCACCTCGAGGCCGCCGCCGTACCCGCACAGCGTTCCATCCGCCGCAATCACGCGATGGCACGGGACGACAATCGCCACGGGGTTCCGATTGTTGGCCATTCCCACCGCACGAAACCCCTGAGGTTTCCCCACGGCGCGCGCGATGTCGCCGTAGCTGCGAGTCTCCCCATAGGGTATCGCCAGCAGCGCCCGCCAGCACGCCTTCTGAAAGTCGGTTCCGCGCAGATCGAGCGCGAAGCTGAACTCGCGTCTTCCGCTCTCGAAATACTCTTCCAGTTGCTGGACGTACGCCCGCATCGCAGTTGCGGATTCCTCGAACCGAAATCGCTGGCCTTTCGCGGGCTTGGCCTCGGACCGTAGGTCGCGTGGGTTCGGACGAATGGTTTGCTGCCCCGGAAGACGGGCATCAAACTCCAGCGCCACCAGACCGCGATTGGATGCGGCCAGGAATAATGGTCCTACTGGCGACCTAACTATTGTAGAATGAATCGTTTCCATAAAATCACGACCTTCGTAACGCGGTCGGTTGCGCCCATAACCATAGCACGGATGGTAAATCCAGGCTGTCCCGCGGGGCCCCCGGAGCCCCGCCGGGCGGAACGGGTTGACAGAACGGCCTTTTTCGACGAGAGTGTCTCGTTGCAATTTGCGCTTGGGGAAAATTGAGCGTTGAAAAAATCCCTCATTGTTCTTGGGGCCGTCGTACTGACGCCGATGCTGGTGGTCAGCCTGGTCGTCTTCGCCGCCGGAGACTGGCGCACGATCGGCCAGACCGAAGCTGGCGACCAAGTATCGGTCAGCTCCATTCGCATTCTCAAGAACAATCAGCGCATCGCCCTGGTCCGCGTTGAATTCAAGGAACCGGCAGAACTTCCGCAAGGCGGGCCGTTCGTCGAAATGCGCGCGCGCGTGCGCTTCAACTGCTCCAACGGGGCCGCCGCCCCTACGACGGAATGGTTTTATTCCCGCGACCGCAGCGGACGGTTCGTCGTCAGCAAAAAAGCAACTCACGACGATCAGTTCGGCAAGAATCCCGAAGGCGGGTTCGTCGCCCTGGTCAGCAGGAGCGTCTGCGGCCAAACCAAGTAGGCTCCGCCGAATTATTTCTTGAGGGCAAACGCGGCGTAAACTCCGCCCGACTTCGACTTCAGATCTTTACCGCCTCCTGCCGCAATCACTACAAATTGTCGTCCATGCACTTCATAGGTTACCGGAGTGGCGTTTCCTGAAAAGGGCAGCGTCGTCTCCCAAAGCAGCGCTCCGGTGGTTTTATCGAACGCGCGAAATTTCTTGTCAAAGTTGGTGGCGCTGATGAATACCAGTCCGCCGGCAGTCACCACCGGACCTCCATAATTTTCCGTACCCGTATTCTTGAGCCCGTGAGCGGCCAGTTCCGGATATTCTCCCAGCGGAATCTTCCACACGTACTCGCCGGTGTTGAGATCGATGGCGCTCAAGGTTCCCCAGGGCGGCGCCACCGCAGGATATCCATCCGGGTCCAGAAACTTGCGGTATCCAGTGAAGTGATATTTGATGGCCGGAGGTTCCGGCTCTGCGGTCACAATTTCCTTGCCGGCGTTTTCCCTTGCCGGATTTTCTTTTGCCGCGCTTTCCGTAGAACTTCCGCTCGTCAGATACGACAGCAGTCCGGCGATCTGATCGTCGGCCAGATGGGAAAAACCGGGCATCCGCCCCTTGCCGTTCCGGATCGTCAAAGTGATCTGGGCCGCTGACCTACGACGGCTCACACCCTGGAGGGAAGGAATCGAGGGAGGCGATCCCGCCAATGCCTCTCCGTGGCAAACGGCGCATTGGCTCATGTACAGCGCTTTGGGAGCGTTCTCCTTATTGTCGGACAGCGTGTCCTCAGCCAGCGCGCCCGTCCAGGCCAGGTCGTTCGCATTGACGTAGAGAATTCCCGTCTCCGGATCGGCCGCGGCTCCGCCCCACTCGGCCCCGCCATCGAAGCCGGGAAATATGACCGTATCTTTTCCCACGCTGAAGGGAACGAACTGCCCCTCACTGCGAAAGCTACGGAACTTCTCGACCGCCCACCGATGTACCTCCGGGGTGCGCTCGCTCAGAAGATCCTCGGTCAGCCATTGCCGGGCAAAAGGCGCCGGTTTCGCGGGCAGACACTGTTGCGCCGCGGCCGCTTCGCCGGGCACATCGCTCGGCGGATAGTTTCGGCATTCGATGGGAAACAACGGCTTGCCGTTGCTGCGGTCGAATAAAAACACAAAGCCCTGCTTGGTGGTCTCGGTCACTGCGTCGATGGTTTGGCCTTCTCGTTGCAGCGTCAAAAGCAAAGGAGGCGCGGGGAAGTCACGGTCCCAAAGGTCGTGCCTCACTCCCTGAAAATGCCAGATGCGCTCGCCCGTCTCGGCATTGAGAGCGATCAAACAATTGGCAAACAGATCATCCCCAATCCGGTCGGCCCCGTAGAAATCAAATGCCGCCGAGCCGGTGGGGACATAAACAATCCCTCGCCGTGCGTCCACCGTCATTCCCGCCCAATTATTCGCGGCGCCGCTTGTTTTCCACGCCTCTTTCGGCCAGGTATCGTAGCCAAACTCGCCGGGACGCGGGATGGTATGAAACGACCAGCGTAGCTTTCCGCTGCGCACGTCATAGGCCCGCACGTCGCCAAAGGAGGCCGGCAAAGTTTCGGCTTCACGGCCGCCTACGATCATCAGGTCTTGGTAAACCACTGCGGGGCTGGTCATATAAATGGATTGGGACGCAGGATCGCGATCCAAATCCTCGCGCAGATCGATCCGACCATCTTTGCCGAAACTCGCAATGGCTTTGCCGGTGGCGGCATCGAGCGCATAGACGAAGTTCATCACTCCGACTAGAATCCGGCTGCTATTGCTGTCGGACCAGTACGACAGTCCTCGATCCGGTTGCGTCCCACGAATTCCGGAGTCGAACTTCCATAGCAACTTTCCCGTTGCCGCGTTCAAGGCGAAGACTCTCTGCGACGGAGTCAGCCCATACAGAACTCCATGGACCTCAATCGGGCTTGTCTGCAGTCCGCCGGTTTCTTCCGTATCAAACATCCAGGCGGCCCGGAGTCGCTTCACGTTCTTGCGATTGATCTGCGTCAGGCTGGAAAAATGATTGTTGTCCGGCGTTCCCCCATACACCGGCCAATCGTGATCTTCCTTTTCGGCTGTCGTCTTTCTTGCGGACGACGGCTCGGCAGCGATTGCTGCCGTCAGTGCCATGGACATCGCGAGAACAATCGCCACAAATCTCATTTGGGCTCCGCCTACGTCAGCTCGAATATTCCAGCCGTGCGATTGTAAAACAAGGAGGAAGGCAGTTCTCGACCGGAGTTGCTTTGGTATTTTCACAGTCTCTGGCACCTCGGTAACCGGTCGACTACTTCCACGGCTCGGGCTTTCAGCTTATGCTGGTAAAGAGATCGGCCGGCACCGGCATCGATTTCAACCCACCTCAGTATGGTTTCACTGCGACTCTATGGGCTGGTGACAGGCGGCGTGGCGCTGCTCGCGACGTATGCGCTGTTGCGGCGCAAGTCCAAAACGGCCGACGAACTCGAGCGCGAACGCCGGGCATGGCTCGAGAGTACGGGCCGCATTACCGACGGTACGGTGATTGATGTGCAGGAGCTGGCAGCGGCGAGCAACTACCATGCCGCCACCATGTTGATCTATAAGTACGACGTGGCCGGAGTGTCCTATGAATGTTCGCAGGATGTCACCTACCTGCGGCAGTGGATCAATCTCCATTCCTGCCGTCTCGGACTTCCCACTTCGGTGAGGTACGATCCGCAGAATCCGGGGAATTCCCTGGTGGTTTCGGAAAACTGGATGGGATTGCGGCAGTAGTGTGCTTTACTGCCAGCTCAGGTGCATGGCCGTGTTGTGCTTGTCGAAGGTGACTTGGAGAGATTTCTCACCGCCGCCGACGAACTCGGTCGAAATCGTCTTGGACAGATCGATGGTCTCGTCGGACGATAACGCTCTCACCCGCAGTGCGTGTTTTCCTGCAGGAATCTTCAGCGTCTCCGAATCGACGCCCCGTACTCCGTTGAATACGACCATTCTCTTCTGGTTGCCCCCGTGCAGGGGTCTTGTCAGCGCCAGTTGATCATCGACCCAAACAAAAAGAGTGGCGTCTTTGAACTGGTGCTGCACCGCCAGGTCGAGATTGGAGAGAGGCAGGGCGACTTCCGCCGCGTGAGCCGAGACCGGTTGCGGAGAAATGGATCGCGAGAGGTAAGTTTTGCGCGGCTTTGACTTGGCGGCCGCTGGCGGCGCCGGAGGCGATGGAGGCGATGGAGGCGCTAGGGTAGCTCCCTGTGCCCTGGTCGCATCATCGGCCACTGCCGGACTGGGCTGGATGCTTTTCACACTCGGCGCCGCGGAATTGCTGGGAGCCGCATTGAGCGCATCGACTCCAAGCTTTGGAGAAATCAGTAATAGCTTCGATTGGACTCCGGCTATCAGAAGGACGATCAGGGCTGCCCCGCCCAACATTAAATTTCGCATGGGCGCCGTTCGAATCGCCTTATGGAGGAACTGTTCTGCCCGGTCCATCACCGCCCCCGAATGCGCCTTCGACCCTGTCTGCCCAACTCTCCCAGTGCCCATTCTGCCCGTGCTGATCGGCTTGATCCCGCTCGATCTGGTCCCGTTCGACTTGGTCTCGAGGCTGAGTGCCGCGCGTATGGACGTAGTGGTCGAGCCGGCTTCAAAAACCTGCTGCAGCTGGCGCACATCCTCGGCGAACTCCGAGCCCCGGTGGTAGCGCTGCTCTGGATCCTTCGCCATGGCGCGCGAGATCACCTGGTCCAGTTCCTGCGGCAAGGTCAAGTCAAAGGTGGTCGCCGCCACCGGTTCGCGATTGGCCACCTTGAAACACACCGTGGTTGCGCTGTTCCCCTGAAATGGAGAATGCCCGGTGACCATGGCATACAGAATCACGCCCAGCGAGAATAGATCGGAGCGCCCGTCCACTCCTTCGCCGCTGAGTTGCTCGGGAGCCATGTAGGCTGGAGTTCCAAGAACGCGCCCGGGCAGTGTGAAGTGGGCGAGGTTCAACTTCGCGATGCCGAAATCGGCGACCTTGGCGTGGCCGTCCTCGGTTACCAGAATGTTTCCGGGCTTGATGTCGCGATGAACCACGCCTTGGGCGTGGGCATAGTCAAGCGCTTCGGCAATCTCTTCCGCCAGCTGCAAGGCCTTTGCCAGCGGAAGTTTCTTCTCGCGCGCCAGAATCCGGTTCAGGGATTCGCCGGCTACGTACTCCAGCACGATGTACGGATCCTGGTTTTCGGGATTCTCGCCGACGTCAAAAATGGAAACAATGCCTGCATGGTGCAGGCGTCCCGCCGCCTGCGCCTCATTCATAAACCGCATGCGAAACTCTGTTTCCTCGTCCCGATCCTGCCCCCACATGGAAACCGTCTTCACTGCAACCATACGGTCGATCTGCGGATCCCGGGCCTTGTAGACGACCCCCATGGCTCCGCGGCCCAATTCAGCCACGACCTCGTACCGGCCAAACCGTTTTATTTCCTGATTTTCCATGAGTCCTTGCGCCGCAGCGCACGATCGGCCACGGGATTGGAAGAGGTTCCTACATGGTAGCTCCACTGCACGGCTGACTCCGCACTCTGTTTGCCTCGATCCATTACCTCGGTAATGTTACGGGTAATCGATACGTAAGGGGCAAGACAAGGCGGCTGGTCCAGCTTTGCGTTGAGGAAAGTATCGCTAGCTTCCGGAAGAGAAGCCGCCGTTGTGGGCCACGGTCATGCGGAGATACTTGTAAGGATTTACCGGGGTATCGTTGATGCGGACTTCGTAATGCAGATGAGGGCCGGTCGAACGGCCACTGGTGCCGACATATCCAATCACATCGCCGCGGTGTACCGCTTGGCCCGCAGTGACGGCAAAACCGGAGAGGTGTCCGTAACGGGTGCTGATGCCGTGGCCATGATCCATCATGATTGCTTTGCCGTACCCACCCAGTATGTCGCTGAAGGTTACGACTCCATCCGCGGGAGCCAAAATCGGGGCCCCATAGCTGCTGCCAATATCGACGCCGCTGTGAAATGCTCCCTCACCGTTGAAGGGATCGATGCGCTCGCCAAAACTTGCCGTCACCTGGCCTTCCACCGGCCAGAGGTTGGGAGCAGAGTTGGCTTTGAACCAGTCGGCGGTTGTGGCATTGCGAGTCAAGCCCATGGTCAGGCCGACCATCGTGGCCCCGGTAAGGGCCGAAGTCCGCAGGGCATGAAGTTGATCGAGCGAAGAACTTACATCGGCGTCCTGGATCTGTTCGGCCGTCGCCGTCACCAGCGTGGGTTGTGCCTTCAGGCCATAGAGGGCCGAAACTTCTCCGGCGATCGAACCGAGCGACGCGACCTGCACATCCCGCTCTTTGGCCACCTGCTCCAGCCGCGAATAATTGTTCTTGAGTTGATCTTTTTCCGTCCGCAACTGGTTATAGCGGGAAACCTTCAGCAGCATGCGGGTGTAGGAGCTGGCAATGCCGGTCAGGCTGAGAAATCCGATCGCAGCCCCCACTACGAATACGTAGAGGTAGTGCACGGGGATGGAGATCTTACGTAACTGCCCATCGTCCCCGCGGGCCACGAAAAGGATGTAAAAGCGCTTTTGCAAATCGGTCCTCTAATTCCTGAAAACCAGTTCTCAGAGCATCAACTGGTGCAGCATCAGCTTCGCAAACTCGAAAGTCTGAAACTCGAAATCCGAAAATCCAGGCCCATTTCGTTAGTTGCAGAAACGCCTGTTCGGAGAACCTGATTTCTACGGGCAGCGCTCCCATCTTGGGAATGGAACTGTTCTCGCGCCCTACGTCTACCCGGAACTGGGACCGAGCCTGAAATCTGTATTCGTCTGCAATGCCAACCGCCTGCAGAACTTAGCTCGGCCAAAGGTTATGTGAATGACTGGTTAACCGTAACAAACTAGGTTCCCCCTGTCAACGACGTACAGGCCCAGTTTGGGGTTACTGAAGGCTAGGGAACAGGGTGTCCACGGGTCCGCGTACGCGTGGCGGCCTGGCTTGGTGTTGGGCTTGCGTCGGGTTGAACCAAAACCCGCCTTCCTTAAATACCCGGTAAATACCCGGTCTTCTTGCCCACCCAGGACGCCGTTTCATCTCTTTCTGGGAGAGGCGGGGGCGTTTCGAACGGCCGCAACCTGCCGACGGTCGACCGAGCCTGTCCCGAGCCCCTCGAAGGGGCGGCTTTGCTTTGCCGCGCGATACAGCCCGATCTTCTGGAGGTACTCCGCTACTAGCGCATCCACAAACCGGCCCAAGGGCTTGCCGACCGCGGCAGCCTGGCGGATGGCTGTGGCCGAGGCGGCTTGATGAAGATCTCCGAGCAGATGGATGCTCGCTCCCTCTAAAACCAGATCGCCGGTGGCGGCGTGTTTGTGAAACGGCTTCGTCACTTCCGGCCGCGGACGGAGACTCTCGGGCAGGGCATTGGCCACGTCGGCCAGAGAATACCCGGGACGGTTGGCTACGATGAACTCGCACTCGCGAAACAGGGCTTCCGCCTGGTGCCATTTGGCGATGTCGGCAAAAGCATCCATGCCGATCAGAACGAAAAGTTTGTCGCTGGCCTTGAATGACTGCTTCAGCCGGCGGACGGTGTCGATTGTGTAGTTCGGCTTTTCCTGGCCGGCGCTTTTATTATTACTTCGAACCGGATTGCTTCGAATCGGATTTGTTCGAATTGCAGCCGCATCTTCCTCAGGAGGAGGAGCTTCGAGCAAAGAGGGGATGAATGCCTTCTGCCGCGCAGTGGCGAGAGCCAACATGGCAAAACGGTGGACGAAAGGGGAAAGCGGCTGGTGCTGTTTGTGAGGAGGAACATTGGCCGGCACAAAATAGATTCGATGCAGTTTGTACCGATCCAGCGCCTCTTGCGCGAAGGCGAGATGTCCGCGATGAACCGGATCGAAGGTACCGCCAAAGAGTCCAATATTCATAGTGAACAGTTCTAAACTGAGCCGCAATCTTAATCGCGCGGCCCGAACGAGACCCGGGAAACTGGGCAGTCTCGCCTAGTGTCCAGATTCCCGATTCGGGATGCAAGCGGAATCGCGCGCGCATCGTCCGACAGAACAGTGTTGCTTGAGCTTACGGGCCAGTCTGCCCCCGGACCCTCCGCTGAGACCGGATGAACTCCTGTAACTATCTTGTTTCCCATTCTGGAACTAGGATTAAGCCATGCGAGTAACCCTCCCCCTACTCCGCATTCCTGGGGCACGCGCGCCCATCCTCCGATACGGGGTCGCGGTACTCAGTACGGCCCTGGCGCTAATACCCACGGTCCTGCTGACCGACGTGTCCGAAAGCCGCCTCGCGCTATTTGGCGTAGCCGTGATGGTAAGCGCCTGGTATGGGGGGTGGAAGCCCGGAGTAGTCGCCACCTCTTTTGCCCTCACCGTCAGCGCTTATTTCTCACTCACCGGGGTCCGCACTCCGGCGGAATCGCGCTCCGCCATCCTCCGCCTTTCGTTGTTCTTTTTTGTAGCCATGGTGATTTGCTGGCTCAACGCGGCCTTGCGAGCCGCGCAAGAGAATTTACGCCGCTCGGAGATGAACTTCCGGTCGCTGGTGACGAACGCACCCTATGGCATCTGCCGCTGTGACTCGACTGGCAAGATTCTCGATGCCAATCCTGCGTTCCTCCAACTGCTGGGCCGCGCGACGGTGGACGAGATCGTTGGGGAGCATATTTTTGGCCTCTATGCCCAAAACGACCGGTGGTTCGCTCTCGCCGATTTTCTGCGTTCCGCAGAACCCTTCAAAGGGCTGATGGCGGAATGGAAAGGCAAAGATACCGCGACCACCTTGGTTCGCATTTCCGGACGGGCGGTTGCCGACGGCGGGGATGGCGGCATCGTGTTCGAACTGTTTGCCGAGGACGTCACCGAACGCCGGGTTCTAGAGGACCAATTGCGCCAGTCGCAGAAGATGGAAGCGGTAGGCCGTCTCGCCGGCGGCATCGCGCATGATTTCAACAACCTGTTGATGGTGATTTCCGGATACTCGGAATTCCTCCTTGAACGCCTCGGGGCGGAGCCTCAACTGCGCGGTCCAGCGCAGGAAATCGCCAGCGCCGCCGAACGCGCCTCCTCCTTGACCCGGCAACTGCTGGCCTTCAGCCGCAAGCAGATGCTGGCTCCGAGAATCGTCAATCTGAACGAAGTGGCGACGGAGAACACCAAAATGCTGACCCGCATGATCGGCGAGGACATCGACCTGGTGATGGTTCCCGGCGCGAATCTCTGGCCGGTGCGCGCCGATGCCGGGCAGATTGAGCAGGTCATTATGAACCTGGCAGTCAATGCGCGGGATGCCATGCCTTCGGGAGGAAAGCTCACGATCGAGACCTCCAATGTCACGCTCGATGAGGCCTACGCCCGCTTTCACGCGCCTTTGCCTCCCGGCGACTACGTCATGGTTGCTATCAGCGATACCGGCAACGGCATGGATAACGAAACGCAGTCGCACATCTTCGAACCTTTCTTCACCACGAAGGGAACGAAGGGAACCGGCCTCGGACTGTCGACGGTATATGGCATCGTCAAGCAGAGCGGGGGATACATCTGGGTGCACAGTGAGGTGGGGCGAGGAACGACGTTCAAGATCTATTTGCCGCGGGTAGCCTCAACCGGCGAAGCCGTTACGCAGGTCGCCGTTCCCGTGGAGTACCGTAAAGTCGAACCCGGGAGGGAGACAATTCTACTGGTGGAAGATGAGCCTAACCTGCGCTACCTGGCCCGCCAATACCTGGAGAAGCAAGGCTATCGGGTGATCGAGGCAGCCGACGGTGCCGTTGCCGTGCAAATTGCGGTGGCGCATGAAGGGGTCATTCACCTGCTGCTCACCGATGTCATCATGCCGGGCATGAACGGGCGCGAGTTAGCCCAGCGTATCTCCGAAATTCGCCCTAACGTGAAAATCCTTTACATGTCCGGCTACACGGAAAACGTGATCGGACAGAATGGCACGTTGGACGCCGGCGTACGCCTGCTGCAGAAGCCCTTTAACCTGCGCGACCTGAAAAGCGTCGTGCGCGAAGTGCTCGATACAACTCCCACTCCCCAGGAGGTCGCCATGTCCACCCAATCCGCTGAACCACTGCACGCCCCGCGAGCCAAAGAACTTGCTCCGGCACGCGCGCAACGATTCTATATTCAATTGCCGCTGCGTTATCGCCGCCTCGGCGAGAAAGAATGGCACGTGGGCACGACCGAGAACATCAGCCGCTCCGGAATGCTTTTCGAAGCTGACGAATTACTGCAGCCCGCCGCTCAACTGGAAATCAATCTCGTGCTCCCGGCGGAAATTGCCGGACTGTCGGCCACGGAAGTGGTATGCCGCGGAGAAGTCGTACGCACGGTGGAGCACCGAGGAAAAACCCTGAGCCCGGCACTGGCCGCCCGGATTCTGCAGTATCACTTCCAACACGGCCCGCTGCCGAGGGCGTGAACTGCGGCACGGTAAGAAGGAAAGAGAAGGTCCAAACGGGATGCTCTGATCGGCGGCTCGGTTCGCCTATTCGGCTTCGCTAGCGTAGTTGCCGAGGCCTCGGTGTTCTTTGCGGTTTACGCTCTCATTTCGTAAATACGCTGGAGGTGTTTGGAAAACGGCTGCCAAGCAGGTATCTGCGCGCTCAAATCGCCGCTGATCAGAGACGATCAAGCGGAGACGTTGGCTCCGATGTCTGCTGCAAGTCCGTCTCGCGAAGTTCTTCGACGGCAGCGGCCATCGCATATTTCAACTCTTCGATGCCCTTGCCCGTGACCGCCGAGATCTCGTACAACTTCAATTTATGTTTTTTGCAATAGCGTTTCAGGTCGGCCAGTTTTTCTTTGTTAACGGCGTCAATCTTCGAGGCCGCCATGATCATCGGCTTCTCGTCGAGATGCGCGCCGAAGCTGCCGAGCTCTCCTAGAATCACTTCGACATCCTTGGTGACATCCGGCCGCCCGCTGGCGTCGGAAACATCGACCAGGTGCACCAGCAGGCGAGTGCGTTCAATGTGCCGCAAGAACTGGGTGCCCAGCCCGGCTCCGGTGTGCGCGCCTTCGATCAGGCCAGGAATGTCGGCGACCACAAAACTTACTTCGGTCTTCGCGTCCCCCACGGCAACCACGCCCAAATTGGGCTCGAGCGTGGTGAAGGGATAGTCCGCAATCTTGGGTCGCGCCGAGGAAATGCGGGAGATCAGCGTGGACTTGCCTACGTTGGGATATCCCACCAGCCCCACATCGGCCAGCAGCTTTAACTCCAGCCGGTAGATATGTTCCTCGCCGGGACGGCCCGCCTCATGCTCGCGCGGGGCTTGATGCACCGACGTGGCAAAGCGCGCGTTGCCGCGCCCGCCCCGCCCGCCGCGAGCAATGGCATAGCTCTGGTCGGGTTGCGTAAACTCGAAAATCTTATCCCCGGTTTCGTCGTCATACACGATCGTTCCGACCGGAACTTTGAGCACCACGTCGCCGCCGTCACGGCCCGTCTTGTTCGAACCTTCGCCGTGGCGACCGCGTTCGGCTTTATGCTCGGGATTGAAGCGGAAGTGCACTAGCGTATTGTGGCGTTCGCTGGATTCCATGACGATGTCGCCGCCCTTGCCACCGTCGCCGCCGGAGGGACCCCCCCGCGGGACAAACTTCTCCCGGCGAAAGGCCATGCAGCCATTGCCGCCGTCTCCGGCCTTGACCCGAATTTTCGCCTCATCGATAAACATGGTGGCAACCGAAAAGGGTTGTCAGGAACGATTGTTTTCCAGAACCATTGCTATCCCGAACGATTGTCATCCCGAGTAACGCAAGGGATCTGGTTTTTTGGCACGCCACCGGAGTCATCCTTGCAAACTCCCCAGATCCCTCGCCTTGCTGGGGCGACCATTCCTGGGAAGTCGAGTCTCGCGAAAAACGAAAGCCTCGTCCCGAAGGCGAGGCTTGGTGATGCGGGCTTCCCGCCCCGCGAACCTTTCCGACAGCGGAGACGCTACTCGACTTCGATGGGTTCGACCATCACGAACTTGCCCATCTGTCCCTTGTTTAGGAACTTGATGCGACCCGTGATCTTGGCGAAAAGAGTGTCGTCTTTGCCGCGACCCACGTTCAGTCCCGGCTTTACCCGCGTGCCACGTTGCCGCACAATGATGGTTCCACCGGGAACGACTTGCCCGCCGAATGCCTTGAACCCAAGCCGCTGCGCGTTCGAATCGCGGCCGTTTCGTGAAGTGCCTTGCCCTTTTTTATGTGCCATAAGAAATTCCTTGAAGCATAAGCGCCGACGTCCCGTCGGCGGTTGCGAGGGCACCCTGCCCTCGCTTTCTTATTTCTTCTTCGAAGGCGACTTCTTCGCGGCCTTTTTGGGCGCAGCCTTCTTCTTGGTCGAGTGCTTCTTGGCTTTTGCGTGAGCCGCCGGATGCTCCTGCTCCTGCGCTTCGTGCTCGTGAGCTCCGTCCTCGTTCGCTTTTACCTTTTTTGGCTTCGCTTCTTTCTTGGGCAATTCGGGAGCCTTGAAACTCTGCCCATCAAAAGCGATCTCGGAGATTCGCACCGCTGTATACGCCTGCCGGTGACCCCGCAGTTTCTTGTACTGCTTCTTGCGCTTGTAGTGGAATACCAGGATCTTGGCGCCGCGGCCTTCTTCCACGATCTCGCCGACCACGCGGGCATCCGATTGCAGGCCCACTTTGCCTTCTTCGCCGGAAACCGCCAGCACCGGGAACTCCACCAGTCCGTCGCTGCCCGTGCCAACCTTCTCCACTCGAATTACATCTCCGGGCGCCACCCGGTACTGCTTTCCACCGGCGCGGATGACCGCGTACATACCGTCTGCCTCCGTTAAATGTCGTGAAATTCAGCCCGTAAACGGAACCTTGACACGGACCCAGTGCGCACACGGGCGCTACCGAGGAGCGCTGATTTTCCTGTGCTTGCTGTGTTTTCCGCCCTAGCGCGTGAGCAGCCGAGGCAGGCGTCCCCAGAACGGGTCGGCGAGTACAGTCAAACTCCACCATTTTAGCGTGTGCTGTGGAAATCGGTCAAACGGAATGGTGGGGACGTGATTGCGGGCGAGGTTCCTTTGTCTTGCCTTTGCCGTTCTGAGTGCTCCTGTGCGAGAATTTTGCCGGTTTGCTGGAGGAATCCTGAATGCGAAGACATGGTTTCACCGTTTTGCTGTGCCTGCTCACCCTGACCCTCACCGGCCCCGCACAAGTTAAAAGACCGCTAAGGCAGAAAGCCGAACTCAGCGCAATTCCCGACCAAGCCTATCTGCAGAAAATCTGGGATGGGTGGTCGACGCTCGATACGGCGAATGTTGCCAAGTATTACGCCACCGGACCGCACACGTTTTTCGACATCGCACCACTGAAGTACAACAGCTGGGACGAATATGAGAAGGGAGCTCGGGGACTGACCGCCAGCTACAAGAGCGCGAAGTTCACTCTCAACGACGACGTCAGCATTCATCCGCACGGAGACTTGGTTTGGGCTACGGCCACGGTGAAGGAAGAGATGACCACCAAAGCCGGGAAAGTCGAGATGGGCACGTTCCGCTGGACGGTGATTTTTGAAAGCGAGAACGGCAAGTGGCAGATTGTCCACGAACACGTTTCCGCTCCGATTCAGTAAAAACTTTAGCCACGGCTCTTCCCCCGTTCAGTAAGAACTTTAGCCCCGGCTCTTCCCCCGGATTTTCACGGATGAATACGAATCTTGAGCTTCGACCTTCCGCTTTTGCTCTTGAGCTGGGGATCAGCGAAGATCCGTGGCCGGTTTTTCTTCAGTAGGACTTCCAGAAGAAATACGCGGTCATGCCGGCCCCCACCAGCACCACAAACGTCCGGACCCACGGCTGCGGCATCTTCAGCGCGAAGTGCGCGCCGAGGTAGCCGCCCGCAACGCCGCCAGCGACCATGGCGCCGCCCTGCTTCCAATACACTGCACCGGCCACCATGAATGTAACCACCGCGACGCCATTAATCACAAACCCCAAAACGCTTTTCAGAGCATTCATGGCGTGAATGTCCGTCATGCCCAACGCGGCCAACATGGCGAGCATTACGATGCCCATGCCGCCACCGAAATAGCCGCCGTAGACGGCGACGCATAGTTGAAACAACGTCGTCACGGCAAGAGCCGATCGAGAAGCTTCGTGTTCGATTACCGATTTACGCCCGCCCGCGAATTTCTTACCGAAAGCGAAAAGCAAGGTCGCTCCCAGGGTCAACCACGGCAGCACTCGCATGAACGTGTGGGCGGGCGTCTTCAACAGCAGAAACGCTCCGGCTAATCCGCCGACCAGACTCGCGGCCAGCAGTGGAATCAGCACGCGACGGGGAACATCCAGCCGCTTACGATAGGCGCCGCCGCTGGCCGCGGCCGCGGTCCACAGCGCAATCGTATTCGTGGCATTGGCGGGAATCGGAGGCACGCCGGTGAACAACAGCGCCGGGAACGCGATGAAGCTGCCGCCTCCCGCGACGGCATTGAGAGCTCCTCCGAGCACGCCAGCGAAAAAAAGAAAGATAGCGGATTCTAGCGTCAAGGAATCAGGTGTATCAGAAACCACGCAGCGCCGCCAATGGGCGCAACTTCTGCACACCTTCTCGGCCCCATCACGACTGCCGGTTACCTCTGTAATCGCAGGTAACCCAAGATTTCTTGTAGAAACATCCATCCTGCGGCAGGGTTAATATTCTAAGAATGGGGGGCTTTTCGCTATGCACAACCGACTCGTGAATTTCGTTACCGCCCTGGCGTGCAGCCTGCTGTGCAGCGTCGCCTGGGGACAGACATCGAGCACTCCGTCGAGTGCTACGCCGGCCGCGGGCCAGCAGTCCACGTCCGGCACGAACCTGCCGGGCATGTCGGGCCACGACATGTCTGACATGCAGATGAAAGACATGCCCATGAGCTCCGAAAAAGACGGCGACAAAGATAAGGAAGCGGAGAGCGATGCCAGCGCGCATGCCATGAACTCCATGGAAGGACATATGGACATGGGACCGCACATGAAGATGACCGCCTTGCGCCCGCCCAAGCCGGGGGACCGAGCGCGCGCTCGCCTAGTCGCCGACGAGGCGCGCAGGGCCTCAGAAAAATATACGGACTACCACACTGCTCTGGCCGAGGGTTTCAAGATCTTCCATGCCGAACTTCCGCAGAAGATGTACCACTTCACCAACTACGGATATGCGATGGAAGCCGCCTTCCGTTTCAATCCCGACCATCCTACGTCACTGCTCTACGAAAAGCACGGCGCGGACTACACCCTCATCGGCGTGATGTACACCGCGCCCAAGCGGTTCACGGAAGATCAGCTCGACGAGCGCATCCCGCTCAGCGTGGCGCAATGGCATGAACACGTGAATTTCTGCGTTCCTCCGGCTGGCCGTCGAAAAGAGATGATGGGGCCGCATGCGGAGTTCGGCTTGCGGGGATCCATCACCACACAGGAAGCTTGCGACGCGGCCGGCGGAACATTTCATCCCGTGATCTTCAATTGGATGGTGCACCTCTATCCGTTCGAAAAAGATCAGGCGAGGATCTGGTCCGTCGAGCGCCAGCACGGCGACGCAGACTGATTCGTGGGGCGCAGGCACTCCCGGCGACAAGCTCAGGGCAGGATTGGTCCCGCGAAAGCCAATCATGAGCAGGGGCGAATTTCCAAGTTCGGCAGGTTGCCGGAAGCCGAACTTGGTTTGCCACTCGATAAAAATCCGCCGTCCCCGGTACGTTCGCGGGCACCCGCGCCCGTGAATCACGTTCCCTTCTGTTTCGTGAATTCATCATACAAAACACACGCCTAATGTTCCCTGCAGGAGAAAGAATTCACGGGAGTTTCTTGCTATCGGAAAGATGCGCCCAGCGTCCAAGCAAGTACGAAGAGCAAGTGCGATGAGATGGCAAAACCAGGGAACTTCGAAGGCATCGAATTCGTAACTCTCAAAGTAAGCAAACGGCCGGCGCAGAGGTGACGCCAGCCAGGATGGTTTCCGAAATTCTTTGCGGGGTCTGGGGATTGTCTCACACTCGGTTTGGCGGCCCAGGTGAGAAAACCCCCATCGCGGCAGAGCCAGCTTGTGACATATCTGTCCAAACCTGTCTGCACAACCCCGGCGGCAGCATTGTAGGCGATTTGTGCGAAAACACAAATGTTTTTTCGCGCTCGTCCTGAGTCGGGCCGCCCCAACCGTTTCCCGACGTGACTTCGGGAAAGAAAATAAGGAGCAGCCATGAAGTTCGCGACAATTTCAAAGAGTGTGGTAATGGGGTTGGCTTTGCTGCTGGCCTCCAGCGCGTTCGCAGCGACCAAAGCCAGCTTGAGCCTGCAACAACCCACGACGGTCAACGGAACCAAGCTCAAAGCCGGCGACTACAAACTCCAGTGGGACGGCAGTGGTCCGAACGTAGAAGTCAGCATCATCCAGGGCAAAAACGTGTTGACCAAAGTGCCGGCGAAAGTCGTAGACCTGAGCTCACCCGCGCAGAACAGCGCGGCCGTGGTAACGGTGAACGGCGATGGCACCAGCACTCTCTCGGGTGCTCGCTTCGAAGGCAAGAGGTTTGCTCTCGAGCTCGGTGACTCCAGCGAGGGCACGCAGGCCGGATCCAGCAAGTAGCAAGCGGTGCGCGGTGCGGAGGATAGAAAAGGGAGCAGCTTGCCTGCTCCCTTTCTTGTGCACCGTCGCTTGGTGCGAGCGTCGCCTCGTCTGGTTCGTCGAATCTAGTTTGGCGAAGCCAGCACGTCGTCGTAGTAGCTGATGACGGCCCGCTTTGGAGTTTCCTTCAAGCCTGTCAAGGGAAGCTTCTGATCGAACGTGCTGTTGCCGGTGAGCTGCGCTCGTCCCAGAAAGAACATGCCCTTTGTCAGCTCCACATAAATCGGAACCAGCATGCGAAAGCTGTCGTTCACATTCGACTGCGTCATTTTCACCGCCATCACCACATTCCCATCCGAGCCGGTAGCGAAAGTTGCATTCATCTGATACGACGGCAGCTGCGTTCCATAGACGTACTCGTTGAAGAACCATTCCATTCTGTGGTTGCCATCGAGGTCCATCTCCTGCGTCATATGTTTTTCAACCATCGCCTTGAAATCTTCGGTGGTGGCCGCTTTGCCCCGGTAAGTGCTGACAAAATCCTGCATCATCTCTTTGAAACGCTGATCACCGCAGCGGTTGTCATGCATCATCATGCGGATCATGTGCAAAACGTATGCCCCCTTGGGATAGATGAGCCGGCGGGTCGTGTCGAATCCAGTGCGCGAGTTGCTGGTGCGGTATCCCATGGTGAGGGGGCCGGCATCGATGGCGCGAAAGCCTTGTGCATTGCGCTCCAGAAGCAGTTCGCGTTCGTCGTTCCAGAAGGCGATGAATTTTTTCGGGTTTTTCTCGATCAAAGTCAGATATAGGGAAGCGGACATCTCGGCGAAGCCTTCGCTCATCCACTGGTCGCGATACGAGTTGAAGCCTACCGTATGTCCCCACCACTGGTGCGCCACTTCATGCGGAGTCACAACCTTCCAATAACCCCGGTCACCCCAATCCATTCCCAGCTCATGTCGGACGGTGGTGTCGAAGTAATAGCAAAGCGGAATCCACACCAGTTCCGGCCACGACTGGCCGAAGTTGCAGGCCGTCTGCTGCGTGAGCTGCAGATGCTTGAACAAAGAAGGGCCAAAATATTGGCTGTAGAGTTGAACCGCGAGTTCGCCCTCGGCCAGCGCTTTCTGGTTCAGGCCGGTGGTGCTCATCGTGCCTAGGGCCATGCCTGACGAGCGCGATCTCATCGACGGCAAGTCATTTCCCTCGGCTCCGCGCTTCAGCGACTCCACCCAGCTGGGCGGCTCCTGATTGGCAAACGACCGCACCTCATATTCCGGCTTATCCAGCTTGCCTTCCTCGATTTTGAACCTCCCGAAGCTGAATCCCGCCACCGTTTGTGGCGCCTCACTTTTCCACACCGTTACATTCTCTCCACCTTCATCGCGGTCGCTCACCCGGGCTCCGGTTGCGGCAATCTGCATCCCTTTGGGAATGCGGAAGGTCATGTCATAGGTTGCGTACTCGCCAAAGCGGTTGCCGGGATTATTCGGATACCAATTCTCGCGGGCCACGGGAAAATAGTTGCCGCCGCCTTCATTGGTGACCGCCTCCTTTCCCTCGTATTCAGTGGCTAGCGTGACCTGCTCCCCGCGCTGGAGTGCCATCGGCAGAATCACCGCGAACTGCGCATCGTCATTCTTGTCTTCTTGAATGAACGACAGCGGCCGACCATCCGCAGTCGTAGCGCTGCGAACTCTGAGCGTGCGGAACAGATTTAGGGGCACGACCCGCACTCCATTCAACTGCACCGTGAACGTGGTTCTGGCCTTGCCAATCAGCTCGGCATTCTTTTCGAGCGTGGTATCGAGTTGCTGATGTTCGATGCGGATGGGATGTCCGATCGTCCCTGGCGTGGCTCCGCCCTGTATGGGGAAGGAGGCCCAGTCTCCAAACTTGTTCTCGTCGTAGGTCATGAAATCGACCTGATCGTGTCCCTCATGGGGGTCGATCGTAAACAGTTCCTGACCGTTGTAGTGCTTGCCATGGATAAAGGCGACGAACAAGCCTCCAGGCTCGGAACTCAGCAGATCTTCGAGAATCCGCGATTCAAGATTCATCTTGAGCTTGTGCCGGGTCGTGTGCTGGCTGTCTTTCAGCAGTCCGGCATCGCAGCCGGATGCGGCCGTCTTCCCCGCTTTCTTAATCTCGTCATAGGTCGAATCCGTAAAGCGCAGCGCCATCTGGCTGAAGCTTTCGCTGAATTCATTTTCCTTGGTCAATAACTTCAGCATGGCTTGCTCGGAAGCCGGCGGATCGAGAATAAAGTTTCCGTCGCCAATAAATACCGCGCCCGTAACCTTGCCCGCCACCGGAGCGACAAAGCAGATCGTCCCAGAATGCAAATGGAACGTTCCCGCATCGCGCTTCAGTTCAACATTGTGAACGCTTACTGCTTCGCCGCTCAGCGTCGAGCTGCGCAGAGCCTGATAGGTCGGATCGGAATTCGGCGCCGGCGCCGCGCTTTGAGCGTAGGCCACAAACAGGGCGGGACAGATAGTCTCAGCCAGTAGCGTCAGAAAAATGGCGAGTAATTGGGCCAGAGACACTCGTGCCGCAGGGCACGCAGTGCGAGTGAAAAATAGCATGAAACCCCCCGGGGGGAAGGAAGCCGCAATTATCCGCACTGCAGGGAAAAAAGCAAGGACAGAGAATCACGGCTGACCAGGGCGGCGGTGGCTACACGAGGGGAGCAACGACCCGGCTACAGAGGAGCCGACTTCTCCAACTCCGCAAACAGATGCACGCTGCTGCCGCCATTGATTTTCATGTTGCGCGCCCAGTCCTTAAAATCCCATTTTCTTAACGGCAAGCGCATGCGCGCCCTCGGGCACTTGCACATTCGGAGGGAGTGTTTCCCACAAAGCTGCCATCGATCTCGAGGTCGGCAGCCGTGGGATTGGACTCCATTTGTAGTCTTGCGGAGGTGGAATTTGCGGCCGGCGAAGAGGCGTCGCTGAGGGATGTGAGTGGGGTCGCAGATGTCGGCTGAAACCTCGCACTATCGAGTTTCATGTCTCCATCCACCTATGCTGTAATCTCGGTTGCTGTTGGGATACTGATGTCTTTCCCGTGCCGGAAAAGGAAAAATGCGGAGGGAAAAAGGAAAAAGACGATGCTGGTTGCCACCACCCACCATGGCCCCAGTGTGACTGCCGCCTCTCAGATCCCTTACTGCCCGCAGAGCTGCCTTGTCACGGTTGACTAGCTTCACCCAATCAATCTTGATGTCCAGCGTTCCGCCGCCAGCCATCCTTCGCTTGGGCTGCCGCTTAGTACTTCGGCAACTTCGGATCCACACGATCCGACCAAGCGCTGATTCCTCCGGCCAGGTTGTGAACCTTGGTGAATCCCGACTGCTGCAAGAAGGCAACGGCCTTGGCGCTGCGGCCGCCCATCTTGCAGTGGACCACGATTTCGCGGCTGGAATCGAGTTCGTTCACGCGATTCGGCAGATCGTTCAGCGGAATGAGATATCCACCGAGATTGCAGATCTGATATTCGTGGGGCTCGCGCACGTCAAGCACGAACAGATCATCTTTGGCATCCAACCGCCGCTTCAGCTCTTCCACCTGAATTTCCGGAACGCCGCTGCTCACAGGTTTTTCCTCCCCACGAATTCCGCAAAACTCGTCGTAGTCTATCAGCTCGGTGACGGTCGGATGGGTGCCGCACACCGGGCAGTCCGGATTCTTGCGCAGCTTGAGTTCGCGGAACTTCATACCCAGCGCGTCAATCAGCAGCAAGCGGCCGATCAGCGGGTCGCCGATGCCCAGAATCAGTTTGATGACTTCCGTCGCCTGCATCACGCCCACAAGGCCGGGAAGAATGCCGAGCACGCCGCCCTCCGCGCATGAGGGAACCAGCCCCGGCGGTGGCGGTTCCGGATACAGGCAGCGATAGCAGGGCCCATCTTCCGTGGCAAACACACTCGCCTGCCCTTCAAAACGAAAGATCGATCCGTAAACATTCGGCTTGCCCGAGAGCACGCAGGCGTCGTTCACCAGATAGCGGGTGGGAAAGTTGTCGGTGCCATCGGCGACGATGTCGAAGTCACGAAACAGTTCCATCGCGTTGGCGCTGCTCAACTTTGTGTCGAAGGTACGCAGGTTGAGGAAAGGATTGATCCCCTTCAGTTTGTCCGCCGCAGAATCGAGTTTTTTTCGCCCCACGTCGGCCGTGGAATGAATAATCTGTCGCTGCAAGTTCGTATAGTCCACCACATCAAAGTCGACCAAACCCAAAGTCCCGACGCCGGCGGCTGCCAGATACAGGGCCAGCGGCGATCCCAGCCCGCCCGCGCCGATGCACAGCACGCGCGCCGCCTTCAGCTTCTGTTGGCCCTCCATGCCTACCTCGGGCATGATCAGATGTCGCGAGTAGCGCAGGATCTCGTCTTTGCTGAGCGTGACTGCAATTTCAGTGGTGGTGGCCATAAAGTCCTCGGTTTAAATTTTGACTCTGCTGGGTTTGGAATTGATGCACTGCGAATCGATCTTCCAGACACTAACAACAGGAAGGACAACACCTACAACGGCGTGCTTTGGCGGCGAGTTTCAATTCCAGAATTCCCAGGCGAATCGTCGTAAATCCCCGCTCAGATCGCGCCTCCGGCGATAGAAGGGACGATTGAAATGTTATCACCTTCCTTGAGCTCAGTCGCTTCTTTGTGCAGGTAGCGAATGTCTTCGTCGTTTACGTACAGGTTAACGAAGGCGCGGAGTTTGCCCTCTTCGGTATAAAGATGCTTTCGCAGATCAGGATGCTGCGCGACCAGCGCGCTCATCGCTTCGCCGACGGTTCCGGCCTGAACCTCGACCGAAGACTGCTTGCCAACGTATTGTCGTAAAGGAGTGGGAATGTGAATCTTGCTCATAGACTTACTGTAAGAGATGCGGCAACCCAACGGCAAGATTCAGAAGGCGGCCCTTTGGCGCCTGGGCGTGAGTTGGTCGGCTCGCGAAACGATCGTGCCCCAGTTGGCTAACCTCTGATCCCTAATCCTGTTCACCAAAGACCTGAGCCCCAGAAGCCACTTATCCACACGAATTGTCCACCATAGAATCTCTCCGGGAGAAACTACGATGACGATTTTCGATCCAGCTCGCGGCAGAGTTATTGACGGCGGAGGTGGCCATGGCGGTAGCCTGCTTCGACTCATCGGCTTGGGAATTGCCGTATTCATACTCGTAATTCTGTTTTTTAGCGCCGTCACGAGAGTGGGCACCGGCCACGTGGGCGTTCTCACGCTGTTTGGAAAAGTGTCTGGCGAAACATTGGGTGAAGGCATTCATCTCATTAACCCGATGAAGACGAACAACGAGCTCTCCATTCAGACGCAGACGCTGAAAGAATCGGCCAGCGTGCCGTCGAGCGAAGGCCTCATGATGAGCTTGGACACTTCGCTCATCTATCATCTGAATCCCGACCGAGCCGCGGAGGTCTTCCAGAAGATCGGCGCCGACTACGAAAATGTCGTGGTTGAGCCAACGCTGCGGTCCGCCATCCGCGAAGCCACCGCCTCGCATACGGCGAACGCACTCTACACCGGCGAACGCGAGATGGTGGCCAAGCAAATCTACGATCAAGTGAGCACGCAGCTCAACCAGCGCGGCCTGATCGTGGAGAATGTTCTGCTGCGAGACATTCAGTTGCCAAGCACGCTGAAGGCCGCCATCGAAGCCAAACAGCAGGCGGAACAGGAATCGCTGGCGATGAACTTCCGCCTTCAGAAAGAAACACAGGAAGCGCAACGTAAGCGCATTGAAGCCGCTGGCGTGCGGGACTTCCAGCAGATCGTTGCCCAAGGCATTACACCGTCGCTGCTCGAATGGAAGGGAATCGAGGCCACAGAGAACTTGGCGAAGAGTCCCAACTCCAAGGTGGTTGTGATCGGTAATAACAAGAACGGCTTGCCACTGATCTTGGGGCAGTAGCTGATCACAAATAAGACCGTGTGGGACGACCGCCACCTCGGCTGTCGTAGCCCGAAGGGCGACGGTTTTTGCCCGCACTGCTACCATAAAACCGTGCCACATTTGCTGGACATAAACCATCTGAGCATTGAGTTTCCGGTGCAAGGCGGACAGCCGAGGGCGGCTGTCCCCACAAAAACCTTGATTGCAGTACGCGACCTCAGCTTCTCCATCGCACCTGGCGAGGTCCTAGGTCTGGTCGGAGAATCCGGCTCGGGCAAATCGATTACGTCTCTCGCCATCATGCGGCTTTTGCCGCCGCAGGCACATGTCTGCGGCGAAATCCTTTTCGCCGGGAATCCCGCTCCGCGAAACCTGTCGGCCTTGGACGACGATGCCATGCGCCAGCTGCGCGGTTCCTCGATCGCCATGATTTTTCAGGAGCCAATGACCGCGCTCAATCCCGTCATGCGCGTTGGGGATCAAATCGCCGAAGCGGTGGTTGCCCACAATTCAATTTCGAAAAGTGAAGCATGGCGGCGCGCCGTCGACGCCATGAACGAGGTCGCTATTCCAGATGCCGCGCGCCGCGCCCGCGACTACCCGCACCAGCTTTCGGGCGGCATGCGCCAGCGCATCATGATCGCGATCGCGCTGGCTTGCCGTCCGGCCCTGCTCATCGCCGACGAGCCGACAACCGCCCTCGATGTCACTATTCAGGCGCAGATTCTGGAGTTGATCAAGAAACTGCAGAAGGAGATGGGCATGGGGTTGCTGTTCATCACCCACAACCTG
>DATBYA010000122.1:0-7943 GCA_036514015.1 Candidatus Sulfotelmatobacter sp. | reverse complement strand
TAGTAGTCCCTTTTCCTTGCGTTTTGGAATGATGTGCAGCACGTATTCCGGGACGACGCCAAAGTTTTGCTCGTGCAGAAAGACGAAGTTATAGTTGGCTCGGCTGATATCTCGTTGGTGGCCTTCCTTGGCGGAGGCTACTTCCTGCTCCAAAATGGCGCTTACGATTTTTTTACCTGTGGCGCTACCCTGCGCATCAGTGATCTTGAATGTCTTGACGTTTGGGGGAGTGAAGGTGATTTGAGTCGTTACATCCGACATAGGCTTCGAATCGTCGCCGCGGAGTACCTTATATTCCCGCGTCGATCCGTGGGGCTGAGAGAGGGCTGGGTTTTGTTCTCCGGTTCGCTCCATAGAATCGAGAATCGAGTTCAGATTTGGCGGGGCTACTTTCGCTTCCTGTGCGCGCAGTGAAGAAGGAAAAACCCAAAGCGTCGCCGCCAGAGGAAGCAGAACGATGAGACCTGCTGGCTTGTCTATCATCCAAGCGATTACCCGCCCTCGCCCCGTAGCTCCTCTCACTCGCGATCCCCAAAATCGTCTTCGATTTCGACCCGTCGCTGGCAGCACCGATAATGCTCTCGATCGACCGCAGCGTGTGTCCCGCATGTCCCTATTTCTTTTTTGTTATATTTATTTTCGGGAATCTTCGTCTGACTGCAGCGACCACGGCCGCGTGCTCCGGCTTTCCAGAGCTTCTTGCCAGAGCATCCCGTGCGTGCGCAGCGTCAGGGATCGGATATTTTCTGGCGCTTTTTTCAACGAAGTCCGATTTCGGAAGTGTTTTTCTCTTAGCAGATGTCAGTTTGGCCACGATTAACAATTCTCCTCTTAAATGGCGATGGAGGCCGGCGGCGAGGGCGGCTTCCAGGCAGTCAAACTGCAAAGGCCCGCCCGGGCTACCGTGTGCAGTCACTCCGCAAGGGACATGGCCGCCGTGTATCCATCGAATCAGTGTTTGATGATAGGAATCTTTAGCACGAGCGTCTGTGCAGTTGTGAACAGTTATCGATACAAAAGCCGCGAAGAGAAGCACAGCGAGAGCCAAAGTACGTTTCGCATTCTTTCAAGCCGCATTTCCCTGAGTTTGCCGAGGCCCGATTTTGCGATTCACAAATTGAATTCGGAGTCCTTCTTAGTGTCCAATGGGCCAACGAAAACGCCCTCAGCAGCTTGCGGCCACTGAAGGCGTTTTGTTGAACGCTCAGGACTTCACGGACATCCTGAACAGCAAAATTATAATTCGCAACGAGGAGGTCAGGGTTCGAGCCCCCTCACGTCCACCACTTCAACTCTTTTTACTGCACGCACTTAGAATCATCTCCGAGCTGCTGTTTATGTGAATGTGCCGTGATCGAACAAACAGGTCGGGACCGAGTCCAGTTATCTGCACATTCAGGACGGCAGATACATTGCGGTTGTCGCGGATGGAAAAGTAATTCTGTACGGAAAGTCTAGAGCGAGCTAAGTTCAGGACGCACGTTTTTTCCTCGATCCTAAACACTCGTCACAGCGCGTTTGCTTCTCGACGCCGTAGAAATCGCCGCCGCATTTTTTGCACTCTTTCAAGAATAGGTGTTGACCGTTAAGTATGACCGACTTGGCGCGTTGCACCTTTGCGAAGACGGGCGAGTTTTTCGGCATGACGGAAGTGTATCACTGGTTGCCTCGGGGTAGGCTCTGCGGACGAATAACACTTTCGACTCGTCCGCGATGTCTAACGTTAGACAGCGCCAGCGCGTCTCTTGTGGCAATCTGGTCGTCCCGCCCGCAAAGGAAATATATGGACCGCGAGTACGACTTGTTTGAAGTATTTCCAGACGGGTCGCTGGTCTGGCGTGACAGCGTAACCGGTCACGAGAAGGCGATCCAGAGATTGCGAGAATTAGCCGCGCTCACTGACAATGAGTTTCGAGTGATGCACATTCCCACAAACGCGCTGATTGCTTCCACGAAAAGAAGCACCTGAAGTCAAGCCGACTGCCGATCCAGATCCGAGAGGGGTCACTTCCATGCTGGGCACGCTCCCTACGCCGATCCTGCTTGATATCGCAATTATGTTCACCGCTTTGTGCTGGGGGCTGGGGTTCTTTATCGCTGATCGGAAGGTCTACCCGTTCGCGTCATTGGCCATTGGGTGTTTTGTCTGCCTGTTAGGCTACAGCGTAGAAAGTGTGGGCGCGCCAGCCTGGGCTGTGGTCGCAGCGCCAGTGCCGTTGGATATCCTGCTTCTTTGGTACGTCCTTAGGAACCCGCGAAAAATGGTAATCGCCTATGTCTCGACCTGGGCAATTTACATCGTGCTCCATATCTTGCTGAGTTCGCTGTTACGCTACGACTCGTTGATTCCCGCGTGGAGGCTCCACAGTTAACAGCGCAAGATGAATTCTGTATAGTCCCCGGGCCAACTCCTTCCATGAGAATGTCTTTCCGCTCGCTTGAATTTTAAGAATTTTTCGACTGGGGTGAGCGGGGTCGGCAACCATCTGAAGTTGTTGGCTGATTCCCGTTCAATTTCGAACTGCAGAGCCGCTGCCTGATCCCGTCCTCTAACTTGCGCGTCCGGAGCTAGGCGTCCGGGAATCCTTCCTTAAAATGGCTGTTCGGCTCAAGGATCATGCGGCTGTGGGGATAGTCGAGAATCACCGTAAATCTCCTGAGCACTTCCGTGCCTATCTTCCTTAAGTCGTCTGGATTGCCCGAACAGCAAGAGGTAATTGGTCCGTTCATTCGAAACGATCCGAGTTGAAAATAAAGAGCGCGGCCGAGCACTCCTTCGCCCGGTTGTCCCAACCCAACACCAGTCTTGATTTTGCGTACGGGACCGGTCGTTTTCAGAATGGTGGGAGCATCCACCGCATCGCCGGAGCCGCTGTCAACGAGAAATTCCTTGCCACGGAATTGGATCGGAAAGACGCCGCCCGGACCCGAGTAAGAAAAAACTGTAGGTTCGACGATGGTCATCTTTCCGGCCGCATAGTCGAGCGTAATGACGTAGCGGTTGATTCGTGAGGGAACCGAGGAGAAATCAGGCGGGGGCTGGGCACCCCGGCTTAACGAGCCGCGACAGCCTTAGCGTGATCTTCGATATGCGCAGTGTTCTTGTCGGGATTCCGAATTGCCATCAGCGCCAAGACACTGCCAAAGACCACGAGTAAACCAAGCGCTCTGTGTTGGGTATTTGTGTTCTCCATATGTTTACTCCAAGCGGGGTCGCGGGCGACCCAAAGATTTTTTGGAGTTTCAACGAGACAGTTCACTCTCGCCAAAACGACTTCAAAGCGATGTCATGCATCTTAATTGCCGTGGGTGCGGGAAAATACCCGTTTGAAATCAGCCATTTGGAGTTAGCCGCCGTTGCTGTAGGACCGCGGCACGAGGCCTCATCGAGCAATTTTTTCGGTGTGCTTCACTTTTTGACCTACTGACCTCAATCTCATAACGATACAGTTATCGCGGTATTGTCGGAGAAAATGGGCGGCGCGATTCTAGGCCCCGCGACGGAGATCCTGGAATCGATCCATCCTAGCCGTCGCTGAATGCAGCTAAACTTAACTTGGCTCACACAGAGTGTCGAGAGCCGTTCATACGCTCTCCAACGCGGTGACGAACCTGATGACACGTTTCAGAATCAGAATCACATCCGGCCCCTATACGGGGCGATATGTGGGTCTCAACTCCAGCGACGCTGTTGTCTCGACTCCTGAACTGCCTGCTGTCCGGGGAGTCAAGATTCCCGGTACACGGTACTCGTTATACGAGCAGAAGCCCGCCGCTACGGAATTTCTGCAACGGGACGGCGAGGCAACGCAGTTGCAATTAAAAAACTTGGACTACGATTCAGAGTTGGATGCCATAGAGGTGCTGGATTCTCTCATGGGATTGAGTCTTTCCGCGCAAAACATAGAAGAAAGAATTTTGCGAACTTGTAAGTATAAATTCAAAGAGCCGGACGTGCATTGCGTGCGGTTGTTTTTTGGCGCTAGCCACAACGCGATCGACCTGATCGTAGAAAAAGACACGACGGTACAAGTCTTGAAAGAGGCGCTGGGCCAGGTCCGCGCCAAGGGCTACGAACGGATTACCAGAGGAGATGTTGAGTTGGTTTGAAGCATCCGGCGGGCCGTTATGCGAGTATCCTCGTTAGTTCGCGCCGAATCCCAGATTCGATCTTTGATTTGAAGAGCGACGCGGCTAGCGGCAGTGTGATTTGGACGGTTACGTCTGACGGTTTCACGGTAACCGTTCCTGACGCCTTCTGACCCATGCCGGACACCTCGAACGCTCCCAGATAGCCCTTCCAACTGTCACGCAGGCCATTGATTTTGTCTGAGTACTGCGCCTTCGCCTGATCGACCGCAGCCTGAATTCGCCGCAAAGCTTCATCTTGCAAAAGGTGGTGGCTGACGGACACGATTAAACCCGGCACTTATCCCTCCGCGATTGCCAACGAAGCTGTGATTCGGCCTGTTAACTGGGAAATCGAATTCTACTGCCCCGAACAGGGATAGTCCAATGAATCCACCGTGCTGCGCAGCCGCTTGCGTCAACTCGGCTGGCTGCGCCTGTATCTCGCCGCCAGCCAGTTGACGTTCTCGATAGCCGCGAAGCTATTTTCCTTTCGCGACGGTCACCCACTTGTCTTTTGCAAGCTCTTTCTGCACCTGCTTCGGGTAGAGGAACTCATGGCCCGTGGTGTCACCCGAATAGAACCAGGTGATGATCGCCTCCGGTTGTTCTGACGCACGCTCCGCGACGGTGATTACGGTGTGTTCAGTTGGCTGCGAACGCTCGACATTGGCTGTGAGTAGCGTCGCAAGCAAGATGGTTCGATCCGCGTTGAAGATACGGACTACAAAATGGTCGAGAATCTCATCCGGCAACACGAACACGTACGTTCCCGCAGGCAGGACGCGCCCGGGAATTTGAACCGGCTGACGGAAGGTAACTGTGGTTTCCTGGTTGCTCTGGTCTGCGCGTGCCGCAGGCAGGACGACCAGGAATGCAAGCAAAAATGCGATCGTGGCGAAATTCTTGACGACACTCACTTTTTTCATAACAACTCCTTTCGGCTCTATTGCGGCTGGCTGGTGCTCGCAATTCAAATCTGTAATTCCAAATATGGTCCGCAATCGCACGGGCACACCCGTACCTATGAATGAACATGCGCTTTCCGGTTGTAAGAACTAGCGGCTTACTACCATCGTGGCTGTGACCGTGGCTGTCATCGTGGTTGAGACTGTGAGGTCGATGCTCCTTCCATGAGAGCTGCTGTACTTCAGTACGTTCGACGAGCCTCCCGAGACGAAAGTTTCACGAGTGTCGCAACCGTGACAAAAATATTGTTTCAAGATTGTGGAACCTTTTGAAGGGCAAAGTACGTGGAGGACAATCTACACCGTGTGGGTGCGATTAGAACCATGCCGAGATCTCTCCGCCCGACGTGTCGATTTCATGCGCAACGATGGAGGGAGGGTTTGTGAATCTAGCTTTGTGACCGAAAGTTGTCGGCCTAAAAACGCTTGACCGTTTCGACGAGAGCCACGAAAGCGCGAGCCGGCAGGTTCGGATCACTTCGGATGGATTTGTTCTCCGTGTCGTCTGGATTCCTGCAAGAAGATTCAGCGAAATGGAGGATTGGATACGATTCCTTCGAGTGCGCCGTGATGCCCGTCACCTTTTCGACGCTGCGAGAAACGCCTGCGAGTTTTGGCGTTCTTCACATTGTTTGAAAGGACCTCGCTAGCCGCTGCTTCGGCCGCCAGTTCCTCGTCGATTCGCATCGGCAAACCGCAGTTAGCTTGCCCGCTTGCTGGTCTGCTGATAATAAATCCGCCCCCGTTCAAATCCCTGCCGGAAAGCTTCACTCTTCTGCGCGTTGGGGTGTGCGTCGTTCAGCCGTTCCCGGCTCTCGTCGCAAGACCGCCCGCGATTCGCCGGATGCTGCGCAGCCTCAAAACCCGCTCGAAACTCTTTTTCGCTCTCCTCGAATTTCTCTCCGCCGGCATCGTAATGTTCCTTCTCAATATCGCGCAGCCCAATCCACCACATCTCGCGCGCGCGATCAATACTCTCCGCTCCGGCCTCCTTCAACGCGTGATGCGCCGCCTCCACCTGCGCATGGTTCTCCGCAAACGCGATTACCACCGACCGCCCCTGCCGCAGCGCATCCTCATAAACGTATAATTCTTCCTGCGGCAGCCCATCCGACAGCGAATTATCGAGCTTGCCCCCCAGCGCCCCTCCACCAAGAAAGCCCAGCGCCCCCGCCGCAAATCCAATCGCCAGAATGGGCCCGACGCCCGGAATCAAAACACTGGCCAGCGCTCCCAAGGTGACTCCGCCCGCCAACCCCATCGCTCCGCCCACAGTCGCCCCCAGCGCAACGCCCATGCCCGGCTGCTCAGCATCCATCGTCGGCACAGCCGCAATTTCCTGCTCCGTACTCTGCGGTGTAAGCACAGCAATTCTGCTCCGCGCAATCCCCGCAGCGTCCAACGCCTTGGCGCCCCGCTCAGCCTCCGACCGCCCCCCAAAAATCCCCACCACACTCTTCATATCTCCTCCCATCTGCGAGCGTGAGGACCTCGCGCCTGCCAACGCCTACCATGCCAATAACCAGCTCTCCGCTACGACTCCAATCTAGCCCCCGCCCCGCGCCCGCAACATACGGTTTAACCTGTATTGTGATTGGATGCCAGATCAGCAGTCGCCGAAACGCCGCGCATTCGTAGCCCGGTTCGGCGGGATAGGCAATCAAGCTTGCCTGTGCTCCCGGGTTTTGTGCGTCATCCTGGAGCAGCGAAGGATTTCTCCTAGAGGTTGAGATCCCACCAGCGGCGGAGTCGAACGAAAAGCGCAACACCCTTCTTATTCCCTAACTTGCCACCACCCGCCGCACCGCATGCACCGCCTGCAGCCGAAGCGCCCCACGACACCCCGGTCTTCGGCACTCACAAATGCGTTGTCACGTTCTGAAGAGCAGCGCTCCGCTACAGCACTGGCGAACGCATTGCAAGTTTTCAGGGGTGGACGAGTGGCGCAGCTCTGCGCTCCGCTCAAGCAAGCAGATTTAGATTTGCGGGTGCTCCGTCCCGAGCGCATTTGGTTTATGCGAAGGTCCGAAGCTGTTGAATCTAGCTGCTCGAAGCTCTCATTCGAGCGGCCGAACGAAGCGCAAGGCCTAGCTGGCGGCCATCGCTTGGGTCAACTGCCCGGCGGTCTCGCGCGGAGGCTCGTTACGTGGTGTCGTCGCGCCCGATTCTGGCGCGTTCTGGTTCGAAGTTGCGGCTACAGTTCCGAAAAATGCGCTGCGCGCTTTCTCAAACGAATCTTCCTGCATTCCATTGGTCTGTTTCATCTGGGCTTATTAATCTCCTCGTCGTTCGTCTTGCGATCAGCCTCTAGCCCCACTACTCAACTCTTTCTAAACAGGGGCCGCGGGGGCTGGCACGCGGTCCCTGGACCAAAATGTTTCCTATTCCGTCCAGCGGCCTTCCGTTACACGTTGCTGCAAGGATCTGGCGGATATACGCATAGAGGTTTGAATGCCAAAAGTGCCTTATTTTTCAATAGCTTGCGAGCCTTGGATTTGCTGCTTTTCTTCGCCGGCATCGCAGTTCGCCTTATACGTGCCTTCCGCGTAAGGATAGTGCAATTCAGCGACCGAACGTTTCATCCCAGTCGAGGCCCGCGATCCACACATCCAATAGGGACTTAGGCACTGAACGCGCCATCCGACCCGGCAACCGGGTCTTCGCATCCATGCTGAATGATTCAACCGCCGTTGAATTTTTCACCATTTTTCGGCCGCAGCATGCGTCCGCATCAGCCGCATGGATTGAAAGTTGAAATTTGAATGTTCAAAAACGATAGTTTAGAATCGCACACGCCGCGCGCCTCGCTGCGGCCCCAAGCCGGCCGATGCCAGAGCTCAGCCAACT
>DATBYA010000121.1:0-34871 GCA_036514015.1 Candidatus Sulfotelmatobacter sp. | reverse complement strand
GAGGCTTGAGCGCGGGCGGCCGCGGCCGCAAGCGCCACGCAAATCACAAGAGAGAGTATGTTTTGCCAAGATCTGCCTCGGCCCATGGCCACATATATTCAATGAATTGTTTGTCGAAAGCAACTTGGCGCCCGGGCAGCCGCAGACGTGCGGACCCGCGTGGATGTGAGGTCGGCCGGGATTGGGGTTGGAAAGTGTCCGCGAAAAAGACTATGGTTGCAATCGGCGGTCGACTTCTAGGTTGGGGGATACTACCCGTGTTGAATCGTAGGAGTTTTCTGAAAGTAGCGGGCACGGCAACCGCACAGACTTTGCTCGCAGCGAAGGTATATGCACTGGAAGCGGCGCAGACTGGAGCTTCCGCGCCGATTTCGGTGAACGATCATGTCCAGATCGCGCTGATTGGGGCGGGGGGGCAGGGTCAGGGAGACGCCCGGGTTGCGGTGCAGGTTCCGGGCGTGAAGCTTGTCGCGGTCGCGGACTGTTACGACGGCCGGCTCGAGCACAGCAAGGAAGTCTGGGGTAACGATATCTTTACGACTCGCGATTACAGAGAGATTCTGGATCGTAAGGACATCGACGCCGTCATAATCGGTACACCGGACCACTGGCACAAACAGGTCTCAATCGACGCCATGAAGGCGGGCAAGGATGTCTATTGCGAGAAGCCCATGATCCATCTGTATGGGGATGGTCCAGAGATGATCGAGACTGCCCGCACCACAAACCGGATGATCCAGATCGGAAGCCAGCGCGTGAGCTCGATCATTTATGCCAAGGCGAAGGAGCTTCTCGCTTCGGGAGCCATCGGTCAGCTCAACATGGTGACAGCGCATTGGGATCGTAATTCGTCGATGGGCGCGTGGAACTATACCGTTCCTCCGGATGCCTCGACCGAAACCTGCGACTGGCCACGCTTCCTCGGAAGTGCACCCAAAATTCCCTTTAACCCCGAGCACTTCTTTCAGTGGCGCAAGTGGAAAGCCTATGGTAGCGGCGTAGCTGGAGACCTTTTCGTGCACCTTTTCAGCGGAACTCACTTCATTACCGGGACCAATGGCCCCACGCGCGCCCTGGCGACTGGAGGTTTGCGCTTCTGGAAAGATGGGCGAGACGCCCCCGACGTCATGCTGGGCCTCTTCGATTATCGCGAGGGATTCAATCTTAGCCTGCGCGTGAACTTCGTGGATGGCGGCGAAGAAAGCGAAGGGCTGATCTTCACCGGCTCCGAAGGTACGATGGAAATTGCCGGCAACGCGGTCAGCATAAGCCGCACGCCCCGCGAAAAAGAACCAGGCCTGACGATTGGTACGTTCACAGAAGCGATGCAAAAGCGCATTCGTGAAAGCTACCGGGAGAAAAATCCGATCTCGCACCCATCGGGACCACCCTCGGCTGGGTACGAAAAATATGTAGCGCCGGAGGGCTATCGCGACAACTATGATCATTTCAAGAATTTCTTTGCCGCGATTCGCTCGCGGCAGCCGGTTGTGGAAGACGCGGTCTTCGGCTTCCGCGCAGCGGGGGCTGCGCTGCTTAGCAATCTCAGCCTCGATCGCGGCGCGGTGGTGAAGTGGGATCCAGATGCAATAAAACTGGGATGAAATCAATAACGTTCGAAAGATGTCCTGGAGTTTTTTGCGCTCAGCGAGGCAGAGTAATCGAGATCGAAGCGCGGATGGAGAATCCACTTGCTCAAGAATATTAAATTCGCAGTTCCTATCGTATTGTCCACGTGTGCGGCGGGCATCTGGCTTAACGCCGCACAAAGTGCACGTAAGACCGCTCCGGGGAATGCGCCTGGGGAGGTTCCACAGCTGACTTTCTTCGTTCATCGTCTGGGTACGGATCACGCCGAAGGAATTACCTCTCTCGACATGAATGGCGACGGTCATCCCGATCTGTTGAGCGGAGCTTACTGGTATGAGAATCCGGGACCGGCCGGCGGCGAGTGGAAGCGCCATCAATACCGAACGGTAGGCATTCACGATGAGTTCGTCTCCGACTGCGGGGAATGGACTTTCGACGTGAACCACGACGGCGCTCCCGATGTGGTGACGGCGGGATGGATCGCGAACGGCCTCTGGTGGTATGAGAATCCGAACAAGCCCGGGGTGATGTGGAAGCGTCACCTCATTACCGACAGCTATGACACGGAGGGCGGAGCCACCGGCGACATAAACGGTGATGGCAAACCGGATCTCGCGCTTGCCCACTACAACCACTCGGGAATTCTCTGGGTTGATTTCTCCGGTGCGGAACCGAAGGTGCACCATGTCGGCGGGAAAGAGCAGGACGGGCACGGCATCGGCATTGCCGACGTCGATGGCGATGGCAAAGCCGACATTTTGACTCCCAACGGCTGGTTCAAAAATATCGACGCCGACAACGATAAGTGGGAATGGCACGGAGACTGGCAACTGGACGATGCCGGCTTTCCTATCATTGGCTACGACGTGAACAACGATGGGAAGATGGACATCATTTATGGCCAGGGACACAGTTACGGTCTCTATTGGCTGGAACAGAAAGGCGAGGGGGCGAGCCGGAGTTGGGTAAAGCATGTGATCGACGAGTCTTACTCCCAGGCCCACGCGCTCAGGCTGATCGATCTCGACGGCGATGGAATTCCCGAATTGCTGGCGGGCAAACGCTACCGCGGACACTCCGGCCACGACCCCGGGTCCTATGATCCGCTGGTGATCTACTACTACAAGATCGACCGCAAGACCGCCCAGTTCACGCGCTATCCCATTTCAGTGAACGGAACTGCCGGAGCCGGCACGCAGTTCGTGGTGGAGGATCTGGATGGAGATGGTGACGTGGATATTGCGACGGCGGGAAAGACGGGCGTGCATTTCTTCGAGAATCTGAAGATAAACCATGTTCCGCAAGAAACCCGCGAAAAACAACTGTTGCTTGATAAGAATTGGCCCTTCGAAGGCGAAGGCGAAACGGTGCAGCAGGAGAACGGCCCTCCCCCCAGGTAGGCGCGCAGATCATGGAATTCAAGCCGCGCGCATCTGGGCGACTGGCTTCTCCTGCAGCAGGAGTTCTGTGGCCTGAACCCTGCGGTCGGAGTGGAACCAGCGCTGCACAACGTTGTCGCAGAGAAAGTTGGCCAACGCGAGCAGGCTCATTCCTTGATGGTGAACCATCCAGGATGTGACCAGATCGTAACGGGCCCGGCCGCGAGGGCTGGTGTAATCGGCTGCCTCATAGAACCCATAGGGACCGAACCACCCGAGACCCTCCATCCGGCGCAGATTTGCCAGCGCGCCTTGCGGATCCACGCTCAAGGCCAGGAATGTAGAGTACGGTGAAACGATCAACGGTTCCGATCCGTTTTTTCTCAGTGCAAGGTTCGGAACGCCAAACGCTTCGTAATGATAGTCTCCCACTTCATTGCGCTTGGCGCAGGCCGATTCTGAAATTCCCCAGAGAATACCCTTACTGTCGGCGTACGCCTGCTGCGCCTTCACGGCTGCCACGCACGCACGGTCGAGCAATGTGTTTGGATAAGAGCGCATCCAGATCGAAGGCATCAGGTACTCGAACATGGTCCCTGTCCAAGAAAGCAGGACCGGTCGGCCGTGATCTTGCGTGTAGGGCCGGTCAAGCCGGAACCAGCAATCCTGCGGGATGTCTTCCTTCGCGATAGCGATGAACACCGCCGTTCGGGGCTCGGTGGCCAGCAAGTTGTAACAGTAAGGCTGTAGTTCCTCGGATTGAGCGTCAAAGCCCACCGACAGCAATAGACGCTGCTTATCCAGCAAGAAGGCAAAATCCATGGCATTGGCCAGGCTGCGCGCCTGTTCGCTGATTTGCTGCAGCTCCTCGATCAGACGGGTCGCATTCTGCCGCGCCTCCGCGAGCATTGGCATGAGCCGCGCCCCTGCCGACTCTGTCTCGTTTCGGACAGATTGGCGGGAGTGATCCAAACGTCTCTCGATCTCTAGAATCAAGTCGGGGAGTTGCTGCAGCGGCACATCGTCAATGGGTGCTGCGCCAGCGGTCAGCTCGTTTCGCAGCGCCGCGAACTCAGGGAGCCTCCAGGGCATATACGCTTCTACGAGTTTGCGAACATGCTGTACTCGGAAGCGCACTTGCTGGAGGAACCAGGCAACCTCGGGCGAGTTGTTAGACTCGCGCTTGGACTTTTTTGGGTTCAGAACCTCCTCGGAGAAATTCAACAGGGACGTCAGCCAGTTGTTGTCCTCGAACTCGAGTTCGCACCGCGACCATGCTCGCTTCGGAAGCGACCGCAGGTCAACCAGGGCACGGAGATGGTCCAACACCCCTTCGGCCAGGTTTCTTGAGAGAAGCGGCCGCCGCAAGACATCTCGACATCCTTGGTCTAAAGTCCAAAGTGAAGCTACGAGATTGCCGCTGTCCACCGAAGAAATGAAAAATGGCGGTTTTGGTTCAAGGGTGCCAGTTTCGTACCAGTTCATGAGGTGGCCGCGATACTTGGGAACGCGGGCGATCGTGTCCAAGGTTTTCTGCGTCAGTTCTGCCAACTCCGGGACCGTGATATAGCCAAGTTCGTTGGCGACCTGCCTCGCGTTCAGAAGAAGCCCTACGTTCGTCGGCGATACGCTGGACGCCACTTTGCGCGGGTTGTCCTGTACGTTATCCGGCACCAGCCAGTTCTGCTCTGCGTTGGAAAACTCTGCAAAGTATCGCCAGATATACAAGGCGGACTTGCGAAGCATCCATCGATCCCCGCGGGTAGTCGCGGGCGTCGATTCGATCGGAGATCCATTGAGCCAGAGAACTAAGCCCTTGCTGCAGGCCCACAGCACAAGAATGGGAGCTGCCGCCGGCAACGATTGGGGGCGGGACAGCCAAATCAACACGCCTAGGCCGGCCGCCAGCAAGGGCATCCAGTCTATGTACCGGTCAATCTGAGTGCGGCGTTCGCCCAACTCCGCTTGGGCGGCGGTTTCCCACTCCAGGAGGCGCTCGCGCGTAACCAGACGCCGTACCAGCACCCGAACGACCGCATCCACCGATAACAGCATTTGGTGCGCCAGAAGCGTCAACGTCAGCAAGACAGTAAAGTTGGTCGCAAACAGGTTATGGAAAGCGTCGCGGGCGACACTCGCCCGGCGCGCAATGACTGCGCGAGTGAGGCCAAAGGCGCACTCGACCCACGCGGGTACGAACAAAATGCAAATCGTAGCGAGGGTCCACAGAATAGGATGGCCCATGACGAACCATCCAAACAAAAACAGCAAAAAAGTGGCCGGTTCGACCAGGCTGCGGCGCAGGTTGTCGAAAATTTTCCAGCGTGAAACCAAAGAGATCGGATTGGGAACGTGCGCGCCCGATTCATTCGGCACGCGATCCGTCAGCCACTCCACGATCTGCCAGTCACCGCGCAGCCAGCGGTGTTTCCGGCGGCTGTAAGCGCTGTAGTGCGAGGGATAGTCCTCGATCACCACAATGTCTGTGGCCAGTCCGGCCCGGGCGTATGCACCCTCAATCAGATCATGACTGAGCAGCGAATTCCGAGGAAAACGGTGGCTAAGAACGCGCGCCATCGTGTCCACTTCGTAAATCCCTTTTCCCGTGAAGGTACCTTCCCCGAAAAGATCCTGATAGACATCGGAGACGGCGCGGGTGTAGGGGTCAAGACCGGTCTCACCGGCGAAGATGGCTGCCAGTCGCGAGCGCGTTGTGCTCTGCACACTGACGTCCACGCGAGGCTGCAAAATGCCATATCCGGCAACCACGATATTATGGTCGGGATCCACGATCGCCTGGTTCAAAGGATGGGCAATCGTTCCCACCATGCGATGGGCCGATCCGCGAGGGAGTTCCGTATCGGAGTCGAGCGTGATGACGTATCGGACCTGGCTAAGAATCGAGAGATCGCCCACTTTCACCGGGAAGCTGTCGAATTGGCCCCGCATCAGCCGATTTAGATCGAGCAATTTCCCCCGTTTGCGCTCCCAACCCATCCAACCTCTCTCGCGCGGGTTATAAACCCGATGGCGATGCAGAAGGAAAAAGGAGCCCATATTCTTTCCGGCGTAGCGTTCATTCAGTTCGCCGATCAGTTTTTCGCCCAACGCAATCAGAGCATTGTCTTCCGGCGCGGGTTTCGGTGAATCCGGCAGATCGGAGACCAGCGCAAAGTGCAAATTACGGTCATGATTGCCCAAGAACCGTACTTCGAGTTTTTCCACCAGGCCGCGCACCTGTTTTTCATTGAGCAGAAGCGTGGGAATGGCGACCAAAGTCATGCAATCGTCGGGAATCCCCTCGGAAAAATCCAGCTTGGAGAGCGAATCCACCGACAGCAGGTTGGTGGTCAAATAGTTCATCACCTGAACCGCCGCCTGCGAACCGGGCAGTAACAGAACCAACATCGAAAGCAGGACCAGCACCAGCGGAGTGCTGGCAGCGGTCAATAGCCACACCGCTCCCGTGATGATGACGAACGTCAGGACCGCGATCCCCAAAAGAAGGAACTCATTCGGATGCCGCCGCAACAGGATTCGCACCCGTTCCCCAAAGCCAGGATGCATGCCGACCTTCTGGCAGAGCAGCTCCGCTCCTTCACCGCAGAGATAATAGCCAACGTGCGATTCACGCAGTTTAATCCGTGCATCGTCGAATCTCCGCTCCTGAGCCTGGCGCGCCAGAGCGAGCGCGTCCTCGGCGACTTCCAACTCCGATTGATCGGAACGCCGAGCGATCTTTGCCACTCTTTCTCGATACACATTCCGGCTCTCAAAATCCATGGCGGCGTAGGCTCCGGTGGGATCCTTACGCAGGATCCTGTCGAAAGGGATGAGCCGCTCCAGAACATCCTTCCAGGAAGTTTGGCTGACCGTCTCTAAGGTGCGGATGCAGACGGTAATGCGCTGTTCGGGCTTCCTGGTCGGATCGTTCAACAGGGATACGCCCCGGGCCGCAATTTTTTCCAGCAAAACCAACTTCAGAGCCGGTACCAGAGCGCCCACCTCATGAAACTCGAGAGGCACGGTGTCTTCAAAGGACAAACAAAATTCCGTAAAATTCTTTTCCGAAAAAGTGGCATCGGTTTCGTCGAAGAAAGCCTGCGCGATGGCTAACACCCGGGGCAGGATTTCTTGCTTGGTGGCGGCATGGGGAATGTTGGTAAGAGGCCCAAGGTCGGCGGCCACCGCGCGCACCTCGGAGGATAGTTGCTGCGCATTATCGCGTAACCAGAGCAGATCTTCGGAGCTGGGGGCCTTCGCGAAGGCCGCATCCACGCCGGCGAAGAGGCCTTTGAAAGTAACCGCAATCTTTCGGCAACGCTCCGAAAATGTATTCGACGAAGCTCCCGGCAGCCAACCCAACTGGGCGCTAAGCTCTTTCCCCGCCAGCCGCATCCTCCGGAGCTCGGCCTCGTCGCTGGTGGAGGAATGCGAATGCTCGTCTTCGTCAATCAGGCTGCGGGTTTGAGTCTTGGGAACCATATGGTTATGAATCCATTCTTACTCAGAAGCTACATCCCCCCATCTTGAATCCTGTGCGTCTTACCGGTAACTGGCGGCCTGCAGCTCAAACATTTCCGCATAGCGGCCGCCGAGTTGGGTCAAGGCGTCGTGATCCCCCTCTTCCGCGATGCGCCCGTTTTCCAGCACCACAATACGATCGGCCATCCGCACCGTCGAAAATCGATGCGAAATGAACACCGCCATTTTGCCGCTGGTCAACTCGGCAAAGCGCTGAAACACTTCATACTCGCTGCGCGCGTCCAGCGCCGAAGTGGGCTCATCCAGGATCAGCACCTGCGCGTCGCGTAAATAGGCCCGGGCCAGCGCCACTTTTTGCCATTCGCCGCCAGACAGATCCACCCCTCCATCGAAGCGCCTGCCCAGCATTTGTTCGTACCCCGAGGCAAGTTTTCCCACCACCCCGTCTGCCATGCTTTTCTGTGCAGACTCCTGCAGCAGTTTCAGGTTATCGATCTGCTCAATCTTGCCGACCGCGATGTTTTCTCGCGCGGTCATCTCGTAACGCATGAAGTCCTGAAATATTACCCCAATCTCGCGATAGAGATCTTCGAGATCGTACTCCCGCAGATCCACTCCATCCAGCAAAACTTGTCCTTCAAACGGGTCGTAAAGGCGAGTCAGCAGCTTTACGATGGTAGTTTTGCCTTCCCCGTTTTCCCCGATCAGTGCCACCCGCTCGCCGGGTCGCAAATGGAAATTCAATCCATTCAAAACCAGGCGCCCACTTCCAGGATAGCGAAAAGAGACATTCCGGAATTCAAATCCTCGCTGGATAGGCCGCGGCGCCGGCAAAGCGTTCGGCTTGGTTTTGATGGTGGGACTCATTTCAAAGAAGGCGATCAGGTCTGTCAGGAACAAGGCTTGATCGGCGATGGTGGACAGCGTGGAAAAGGTTTGCTGCAGGTTCGAGCTGGCATCACGAATGGCGTTCGCCAAGAAAACCAGCGTACCCAGGCTGAACGCGCCCGTGACCGTCTTCCAGACCGCGAATACGTAGGCCGAGTAGTAACCGCCAGTGCCAATTGCGGACAGAACCGAGCCGAGCGTCACCTTACGGCGCGCCAGGGCAACGTCCTCCTCGTACACCTGGGTGGAGAGCCCCTTAAACCTTGCCGTCAGAAAATCTTTCAGGCCAAACAACTTCAGTTCTTTGGCTGCCTCCTTGCTGCCACCCAAAATGCGAAGGTAGTCGAGTTGCCGCCGGGTTGGAGTCTGACGAAAATTCTTGGCGTATCCCAGAAAGGCAAAGTGAGTTTCCCCCACGAAAGCTGGAATAACACCAACGATCAGCAGCAGCAAAAGCCAGGGCGAAAACAGCATGATCGAGATCGACAGCGTAATCGTCGTGATCAGCTGTTGGATGAGTCGTCCCATCGCCTGGATCATGTACAGCCGATCCGTGGCCTGCACCCGGGCTCGCTCTAAACGGTCATAGAACGCGGGATCTTCGTAGGCCAGAAGATCCAATCCGGCGGCATGCTCCATGACGCGAACGCTGACGTGGTGGGTGTACTTGCCAGCCAGCAGGGCGTCGAGGTAGTCGATGACGCGGCCGAGCACGCCGGCGGCTACGGCCAAGGCAAACTCCGCACCCACCAGCCACCAGAGCCTCGCTCCGACGGGCTGATGGGTAGTCACCAGGCGTTGGATGGTGTCGATGATGAGCTTTGACACCCAGAAGAGCGCGGGAGGAAGAAGTGCAGCAGCAACTCGGAAGATCAGCCCCAGCACGACCACCGTGCGGCCGGACTCCCACACAAAACGTATAACCGCGGGAACATTGCGGAGCGCTGAGAAGCGCTCCCGCCAACTGCCTATGACCTCAGGTTCCCCGCTCATAACGCCATCCCCACGCTCTGCCAAAGGAAATCGCCTCCGGCAATTGAAACCACCCGACCCAGGAGTCAGTCGAACCGGGGTACACTACGTGTACTAGAAGTGTAGCCCAATCTGATTCCGGCAAAAAGAGTTGGCTGATGGAAGCCGTCAAGCCAGGGTTGGATGAGAAAAGGGTACCTACGGTTGGTCCGATGCGAAAACACAAGGTAAGGACCGGTTTGCCCTGCATTCCTAATATTTATGGAAGCCGGCTCGCTCCATTCCACGCTTGGCTTCCGGAGTCTTCATAAAGGTGTCCCAGACAAAGCGGGTTCGCAGATTCTCGGCCATTAATAGGATGATTCCGGTGTCAATCCCAATCACATCGGTGTCATACCAGTTCTTGAGCGGATTGAAGGCGTTTACGAACCCATACTTGTTCCAGGCCGCCGGATAGCGGTTCCGGATCGTCCTTAACACCCGTATGGTGGCGTCGGGAAGGAATGGCAACGACCCGCCGGCCGCGCTCGGAACTACCGTGCCATCAATGGGCCCCATGGCTGGAGGTCCACCCCAGGCGACATAGCCCTGCTCGGAGTCGGAAGCGGTAATGCCCCACAAGTCCTCGCTGTAATCGGGGAACTGTTTGCCTAACTCAATACAAAAGCGCCGGTGAACTTCGGTAGCCGTCACGGAATTCTGGAAATAGTCCGCATATTTGTCGCGCCGGCCGCGAAAATCAAACCACGCCTGCGAGAACTGATGCACAAAAAGTGGGGCAAACGACCCGATATAGCGCATGCCATCATACTCAAAGGTTAGCCGCTTCCATGCGTTCCAGGTTTCCTGCGCCAGAGGGTAGGCCGATGACCCCATGCCCAGCAGATACATCATCATCAGTTCGCTGTAATAGTCCCATCGCGAAGAAAGGAATCCGACTTCTGGAGTCCAGCCGTGGGTTAGCAGGGACGTATCCTCGGAGAGCCAACTCCAGTCCACACGGTTGAAGATCAGATTCGCAAGTTGGGCGACTGCGGGATGACGGAAATGCTCGCGGCAGGTGAGAACGCCGCACAGCAGAATCGCCGTGTCCACCGAAGACACCTCGGAGTCGAACATCCGTTCCCCGGTTTCAGGATTGGCGAAGTGGTAGAAAAAACCGCGGTGGTTTGGCAGCTTCTTCCACAGAAAGCGCAGGGTGGCGAAGACCCGCTCCAGCGCATCTGCGCTGGGGATGAAGCCGCGCTGCTCTCCAATGCAGAGAGCGGTAAGACCGAAGCCGGTCGCGGCAATGCTGGCAGCCCCTCCTTGATTGTTTGTGTGAACGTTACAGCGATCCTTGACCATGCCGGTGTTGGAGCTGCCCTGTTCCCAGAAAAAAAGGATGCTTGCTTTCTCCAGGTCGTTCAGCAACTGGTCGTCTTCGGCTGATAAACTGAGTGCCGCGACAGCACTGCCAACTGACGTGGTGGGTTGCGCCTGGATGTCCCGCGCTGCCAGCGACTCGGCGAACGGTAGGCAAAGACCCGTTCCGAGAACCTGACGCAGGAGCTGCCGGCGGGAAAGCAGATTTGGTTCAGAATTAGTCATGCGTTTCTATTTTCCTTGATCATGATAACGTGGAAAAGCGACGGCACCCGGTTCCACCCGTCTACAGAAAAGGGAAGGAGAATGATTTCCTTTCACAGCCTCTGATTTTTACGCCATCGAATGAAGGATGCAACTGAAGTTCCACCGTGGCCGCGCCTTGGGGGAAACGTTCGAGGCCAACTCGTCATCATATAGATGCTGTCGATAAATGTCCGGATGACTCGTACTCACAAAATCGAAGCTGGGATCGCTCTAGTGGTCACCGCCCTGCTGGCCGTCAGCATCCTGGCATTGGTCCGATGGCAGCGACAAAAGACAATCTCGCTTCAGGGCGCCGTCCTCATTCAGGATTCGGATCCCAGAAAACAACAGCCGATCGCGGGCGTTTCCGTATCCGCCGGCGATCTCAGTGTGTCCGATGCCAAGACCGATTCCTCCGGATTCTTCGCCCTTAAACTGCGTAAACCAATTCGCCGGGGCAACGCCATTGTTCTCGATTTTCGTCACCCGCAATACCATCCTTTTGACGTCAACGAGTTTGTTGGCAACAAACTTTACATCGTCCATCTCATCCCACTCTCCAGCAAAATCGATCCTCCAAATCAACCGCAAGTTAAGATCACCAACGTGCGCATCAGATATACCATCAAGGCCATGACTGAGTTGAATGTAGGAAGTGCCGTCAAGACCTTCGAAATCGAGAACAAGGGTGACGTGCCTTGCCAGGGCCAACATCCATGCTCGCCAGACGGCAAATGGAAGGCAGCTGTCGGGTCCTCTACCTTGGACGCCGGTGTAGGCAATCAATTTCGCAACGTCCGCGCCTCCTGCATTGCGGGGCCGTGTCCCTTCACGACCATTTCGGCCGACCACTCCGTGCAAGGAGGCCAAATCCTCACCGCCTCCGGCCGTGATTGGTCCGACACCGCAACTTTTCTGTTAGAGGCCGAGGTCTTTCGTCCGATGGTCAGTCAAATGGAACACTGGTCATATCCGGCCATCTTCGGAGACGGACTCTCCTTCACCCTGCCCTCCGCCGCACAGAGTGTCAGCATTGAGGCGGACCTCGACGGTCAGACCATCATTTTTCCACTCGGACCCTCGCTTTTCTTGAGTTGGGCCAGTTGCGATGCCGGCGACAATGTCGATCGAGGGCGGGTCTATCGTTGCACCCCGAAACCAGGATATCGCTTTCAGTAGCGCCGACGAAGGTTCAGTGGGTTCCATTTGCCTCAATCCCTCTGCGTCTCTAGAATGAAGGCTTACCCGCATGTTGGGAATTCCAGAGAAAATTATGATTCATTTCCCCGTTCCTGAGGCGCTTACTTTCGATGACGTTCTTCTGCTGCCCGCTCGCTCCGATGTAATTCCAGCGCAGGCCAGCACCCAAACGCAACTCACTCGGAACATCCGCCTGAATATTCCGGTGGTGAGCGCCGCCATGGATACGGTGACCGAGTCACACATGGCGATTGCGCTGGCGCAGCAAGGCGGTCTCGGAATTATTCACCGCAACCTGACCATCGACCAGCAGGCCAATGAAGTCGACAAGGTGAAGCGTTCGGAGAGCGGTATGATCGTCGATCCGGTAACCATGTCCGCCACCGATCGAGTCAGCGATGCGCTCGAAGTCATGCGCAAATATAAAATCTCGGGTGTTCCCATCACCGATCATGGCAAGCTGGTCGGCATCCTCACCAACCGTGATCTGCGCTTTGAAACTCGATTCGATATTCCCATTGACAAGGTAATGACCAAGAAAAATCTCATCACCGTGCCCGTCGGAACCACGCTCGAGGAGGCAGAAAAGATTCTACATGAGCACCGAGTCGAAAAACTTCTCGTCGTCGACGACCGGTACAACCTGAAGGGCCTGATCACGGTCAAGGACATCCAGAAGAAACTGAAATATCCGAACGCTGCCAAAGACTCTCAGGGCCGTCTGCGCGTAGGCGCCGCCATTGGCGCCAGCGGAGATTTTCTCGAGCGCGCGCAAGAACTGGCGGAAGCCAAAGTCGACGTCATCGCCATCGACAGCGCGCACGGGCATTCCACAAAAGTGCTCGAGGCCGTGAGACTGATAAAGTCGACATTGCCCCACCTCGAACTTCTGGCCGGCAACGTGGCGACGTTTGACGGCGCTTGCGAGTTAACCCGCGCTGGTGCCGATGGCATCAAAGTGGGCATCGGACCCGGCTCGATCTGCACCACGCGGGTCGTAACCGGCGCCGGCGTGCCGCAGATCACCGCCATCGCCGAGGCTTACCGCGCCAGCAAAGACTCCGGCGTGCCCATCATCGCCGACGGCGGCATCAAATATTCAGGCGATGTAACCAAGGCACTGGCCGCGGGCGCCAGTGTGGTCATGATCGGATCACTGTTCGCCGGCACCGACGAAAGTCCGGGCGAATTGATTCTCTATCAGGGCCGCTCCTTCAAGTCCTATCGCGGCATGGGCTCCATTGGCGCCATGGCACAAGGCTCGAGCGAGCGCTATTTCCAAAGCACGGAAGGCGATTCTTCCGCCTCGATCTCGGCCTCCGATGGCGATGCAAACCGGCTCGCCAAACTGGTCCCCGAAGGCATCGAGGGACGCGTTCCCTATCGAGGTTCCGTGGCCATGATCGTCCATCAGATGGTGGGTGGTTTAAAGTCCGGCATGGGCTACTGTGGCTGCGCTACGATTCCAGAGCTATTACAAAAGACGCGCTTCGTGCGCATCAGTGGGGCCGGCCTGCGCGAAAGCCACGTCCATGACGTCATGATCACTCGCGAGGCTCCCAACTATGCCATCGAATAAGAATCTGCCTCCCCCCTTCTCGAATCCGGATGCCCTAGTTCTCGCATCCTTGGCGAGAAGTGGGGATTTTCCCACAGGGGACTCCACTCCCGCTTGAGCACCGACCGCCACAGTGTTTTGAAAGCCTGGATCGCCGCAATCCTGTGGCTGATCGTCATCGCCATTGAATCGACGAACCTCGCCTCGTCCAACAACACCAGCCGCATCCTTTATCCTCTGCTGCATTTCTTGTTTGGGATCGACCACAGGCACTTCGAGCATTTACACTTCTACATCCGCAAGGGCGGACACGTCTTCGGCTATGGAATGCTAAGCATTCTGCTGTTCCGCGCCTGGCGCGAAACTTTGGCGAACGTCAATCGCGCCCGATGGACTCTTCGCTGGGCGACTCTCGCGGTGCTGGGAACCGTCCTGGTCGCCAGCCTGGACGAATGGCACCAGAGCTTCATCCCTTCCCGCACGGGAACGCCGCGCGACGTCCTTCTCGACACCTGCGCCGGCGTCGCCGCGCAGCTCCTGCTTTTGCTCATCTATGCACTCTCTCGGAAAATCCCGCGAAGCTCATAACTGCATCGCGGCATCCAGGTCCGATCAGACGCCGGAAATACTCTTTCCCTTGCCATTAGGCCGTCAATCCACGCGTCCCCGAGCCGGGCTTGATCACCAGCATTAACGCCGAGAACGCGGCCAGCCCCGCGGAAAAATAAAACGGAATGCTCCCGCCGCAGTGTTTCCACAGTTCCCCGGTAACCAAGCTGGCCGCCAGCGTGGCCACGCTGGTCACGAAGAAATACACGCCCAGTGCCCGCCCCCGAACCTCGTAGCCCACAGTCTCCACCACCAGCGCCTTCAACACCGGCTGCGTCAGCGCATAGTACAAACCGTAAACCGCCATCGCGATCCATATAGCGAGCGGGGATGGCGCCCTCCCGAAAATGTAATAAACCGCCGCGAAAATCAGATACCCGGCGGCCGCGATCCAGGGCCGCGAGACCTGGTCGCTAAGCCATCCTGCAGGCCACGACCCGAGTGTGTAAGTGACGTTGAAAACAAGCCCCAGCAGCGGAGCCAGAGCCACGGGAATGCCTACGTTCTGGGCCCGCATCACCAGAAACATGTCGCTGGAATTCCCCAGAGAAAATAAAGTGACGGCAATCAGGACCGTGTAGAATGCGCCCGGAAGCTTGGCGCTGGAGGGTGCTGAAACCGTAGCATTTTTTGGGGTTGAGAGTTCCGACTCTTGTGGGGTTCGGCGCCTGGTCTCGCGAATGCCGAACAGGGCCACCATCACGCAGAGTGCCCCGGGAAGGGAGGCGGCCCAAAACACTGCTCGAATTCCATACCGAGCCAGCAGAACCAACGCGGCCACCGGACCTGCAATTGCACCCGCGGAGTCCATCGACTGAATGAGACCGTAAGCGGATCCCAGTCGCGCCTTGGGCACCGACTCTGCGACCATCACATCGCGCGGCGTCCCGCGCACTCCCTTGGCAAGCCGGTCGCTGAAGCGAATCAGCAGAATGTGCCACCAGGCAGTAGCCAGGGCCAACAACGGCTTCACCGCGTTGGCAACGGCATATCCCGCGACCACAACCGGTTTGCGACGGTCGATGCGGTCGGTCAGATATCCAGAGAAAAGTTTGGCGAACGACGCAACGCTTTCGGCTACGCCCTCGATCAGTCCCAACTGCGCCGGACCCGCCCCCAACGAAATCAGGAACGCAGGCAGCACCCAATACGCCATTTCCGTGGCCGTGTCGTTCAGCAAGGACGTAATGCCAAAGGCGTAGAGGTTACGAGCGGCGAAAGGCTCACGCTCGGCAGGATGGTCGGGCATTCCTAGTTTTTATCACGGGGACGCGAAATTTGAAGGAGGAGAGCCGCTGACTCGTGCCCTACACGACCCACAACGGCATCGCGTTTCCAGCTGCGGCCACGGCCAGCATCTCGCCGGGATCCGCCGGACCCTTGCCATGCACCAACTCCTCGACGCTTTCCGGATTGCGCCGCAAACGCTCCAACGGTTCGGAGTAACCTGCCGAAGGGGTCCTCTCATTGCCATCGCGATTGCGTCAATACATCGCGTCGTACTTAGTGACCACCCACTCCCCGGCCTTGCGCTGAGTGGTGACGGTGAACAGATCGTGCTCGATTCCCGCCTCGCCGGCATTGCTTTGGCGCATCGCGCGATAGTGAAGGATGACGAGCGGCGGCGCATCTTCCCAATCCACCAGCTCCCACGACAGCAGCGGGTGCTGCGCCTCAGAACTACAAATGTACTTCGCATATTTCTTGTGGTAATCGTGCTCCCACTTGGCCAGTAGCTCGTCGCAATGCCCGTCCCGAAGCTCGCGGATAAATTTGTTCGTGGCATGCTCGGTCGAGCGGTCGCGCAACGGATTCATCTTGATGCTGACCGGGAGTCCGGTCAACGGATCGTGGTCTTCTGAGCGCGCCAGCACCGGCCCCTGATTGCTCAGCCACCAGATGTAGCCCAGGAATACCAGGACCAGCAGAGTTCCAGCCCCGACGGCAATCCCGATCTGTGTGCGGGTGAAGGCCATTCCATACAGTCTATGGAGATGAAAAGGAGGTGGAAAGATTACCGTTGGGAACCGCGGACGTACATGTACGAGTGGGTTCTAGAGAGCCAGCCAAGAGGACAAGTTTGACGGGCTCGATGGATGACTGGATGACTAAGCCAAAAGAAAACGAAAGGGGCACAGCTTTGGCCGTGCCCCTAGGAAAAAACCCGCGCCAACTATTCTTTCTTGTCTTCGTCCTTCACCGGCTCGACCCCGCCATCGTGTTGAGCCTGCGCCTCGGCATCTTCCATGGCCTTCTTGGCTTCGGCAGCCTTTTTCGCGCGGCCTTCGGCGCGCTTTTCCTTCTTCTCGTCGAGGATCTTCTCGCTGCCCAGCAGTTCGAGGAAGGCCTTGTCGGCGCCGTCCCCTTTATTCCAGTGAGTGCGGATGATACGGGTGTAGCCGCCTTGGCGATCGCCGAAACGGGGGCCAACGGTGTCAAACAACTTCACCACGGCTTCATCGGTCATGAGGTACGCCCCCGCCAGGCGCCGGGCGGCAAGATCGCCGCGCTTGCCCAGCGTGATCATCTTCTCGACGATGGGACGCGCCGCCTTGGCCTTGGGGACAGTCGTCTCGATGCGCTCTTCTACAATCACCGAGGTGACCAAGTTGCGCAGCAGCGAGCGCCGGTGCGCCGTGTTCCGTCCGAGTTTGTATCCTGCAACTTTGTGACGCATGGGATTGAACCCCTGTTCTCAGTTCTCAGTTCTCAGTTCTCCGTTCGAGTATCCGCTGCCGATGGCGGGCAAGACCCGACACTCGCGAGGGAAAGAAAACTGGTTACAGCTGGTCGTCCGGACCATACGCGGAAGCCGGAAGGACCTGATTCGACGTCGGGCCGGGCACGGCGTTGCCGTGCTCGTCGATCTTCATGCCCAGGCTCAGACCCATGGAGGAAAGAATTTCCTTGATCTCGTTCAGCGACTTGCGGCCGAAATTCTTGGTCTTCAGCATCTCGGATTCGGTCTTCTGTACGAGTTCTCCGATGGTCTGAATATTCGCGTTCTTTAGGCAGTTGTAGCTGCGCACCGAGAGCTCGAGCTCTTCCACGGAACGGTTAAGGTTCTCGTTGTGGATCTCGGGCTTGCGATCGTCCGACGACGACGTGCCGGTTTCAATTTCTTCCTCGAAGTTGATGAAGATGTTCATGTGGTCCTTCAGCAGCTTCGCCGCCAGGCCGAGCGCATCGGCGGGCGTGATGGAACCGTTGGTCCACATTTCTATGGTCAGCTTGTCGTAGTCGGTGATCTGGCCGAGTCGCGCCGCTTCGACCGTGTAGTTGCACTTACGCACGGGCGAGTGCACGGAGTCGATTGGAATGAAACCGATGCCCAGGTCTTCGTCGAAATTCTTGTCGGCCGAGGTATAGCCGCGCCCACGCTTCAAGCGCATTTCCATGTCGAGCTTGCCGCCTTCGCTCACCGTCGCGATGTAGACGTCTTTATCTAAAACCTCGACATCTCCGTCGGCTTCGATCATGCCGCTGGTAACCACGCCCGGCTGATCCGCGCGCAGGTAAATCGCCTTCGGCGCGTCGCCCGAGAGTTTAAACGGAATCTGTTTCAGGTTGAGGATAATGTCAGTCGCGTCCTCGACTACGCCGGGGATCGACTGGAACTCGTGCAGCACGCCTTCCATCTTCACCGCAGTGACGGCTGCGCCCTCAATGGAGCTCAGCAGCACGCGCCGCAGAGCGTTGCCCACGGTGGTGCCGAAGCCGCGCTCAAAAGGCTGCGCCCAGAACATGCCGTATTTGTCGGTAAGGCTGGCGGTGTCGGTGGCGAGACGTTTCGGTTTCTGAAAACCCTTCCAAAGCATGTATTTCTCCTTCGGCCGTTTGGCTCAAAGCTGACTCCCTGAATCGGTCCATGCGGCGAAAATCTGGATTCAGGTCAATCGTCAGCCAAGGCTGATCTGGCTCGAAATATGGACCTACTTGCTATACAACTCCACAATCAGCTGCTCATTCACTGGCAGCTGAATATCTTCGCGCTTGGGCAACGAGAGCACCCGCGCCTTGTAATTGTCGCGATCGACTTCCAGCCAGCTCGGCATGGTTCCGTGGCTGGCGAATTCCTTTGCCAGTTCCAGCACGGTAAGCTTCTTGCTGTTTTCGCGAATCGCGATTTCTTCCCCCGCACTCACTTCGTACGACGGGATGTTGACTTTACGGTTATCCACGGCAACGTGTCCGTGACGCACCAGCTGGCGCGCCTGGCGCCGCGACTGGGCGAATCCCAGGCGGTAAACCACGTTGTCGAGACGGCGTTCCAGTTGCTGCAGAAGCTTTTCGCCGGTCACGCCCTGGGACTTCGCAGCTTTCTCGAAGTAGTTGCGGAACTGGCCTTCCTGGGTGAAATAGATGCGCTTGGCTTTCTGCTTCTCACGCAACTGCAGGCCGTAGCCAACGATCTTGGCTTTCCGGTCCTTCCCATGTTGTCCGGGGGCAAAGTTGCGCTTCTCGATAGGACACTTATCGCTGAAGCACTTTGCACCTTTAAGGAACAGCTTCATGCCCTCGCGGCGGCATAGACGGCAGACTGCATCGGTATAACGTGCCAAGTTTCTTCTCCTTTAGATGACCGGTTTACAGGTTTGGCTTCACCCTTCGTCCCGGACAAGCTTTCGCTGGAGACGCTGCTGGCAACGTCTCTTTTTTGGTGTGCAGGACGTAGCCAAGCTACGTCTCTACCAACTAGACTCTGCGGCGCTTCGGCGGACGGCATCCATTGTGCGGAATCGGCGTGACATCGCGAATCGAACGCACTTCAATGCCCGAGGCGGCCAGCGCACGAACGGCTGACTCGCGACCCGACCCCGGACCGCTGACGCGTACATCCACGCTCCGTACGCCGTGATCCCGCGCCATATTCGCGGCGTTCGACGCAGCCTGCTGAGCCGCGAAAGGCGTGCCCTTGCGCGACCCCCGGAAGCCCAGCGACCCCGAACTCTTCCACGACAGAACGTTCCCGTTCATGTCGGTGATGGTCACGATCGTGTTGTTGAAGGAGGCCTGCACGTAGCACAGACCATGGGGAACGTGCTTGCGCTCCTTCTTCTTAAAAGTTTTCTTCTTGCCCTTTTTATCGGGTGCGGCGGCTGCGCCGCCCGCTGCTGCTGGTTTCGCCATGAATCAGTTCTCAGTTCTCAGTTCTCGAGTCCTCCGCACTTCCGGTTCGAACTCCAGAACCGGGAACGGAGAACGGAGAACTGGTTTTTACGTTTTCGCCGTCGCCTTCTTCTTCTGGGCGACCGTTCCCTTGCGCGGACCCTTGCGGGTACGGGCATTCGTGTGTGTGCGCTGGCCCCGGACCGGCAGGTTGCGGCGATGACGGAATCCACGATAGGAGCCGATTTCGATGAGACGCTTGATGTTCATCGAAACTTCCTTGCGCAGATCACCCTCCACCATACCCTCGCCCTCAATAACGGTACGGATGCGGTTGACCTCTTCTTCGCTCAGGTCCTGAACCTTTTTCATGGGCTCGACCTTCGCCTCGTCGCAGAGGCGGCTGGCGCGGGGATGACCGATGCCATAGATATACGTCAGCGCAATACTGATGTGCTTCTGGCGCGGAAGATCGACGCCTGCAATGCGTGCCATGTTTTCCTAACCCTCGTAGCTCTCGGCCGGGTGCCCCGCTCTAGCCGCGTACTTTGCGGCCAGGGTGGGATTTTGCTTCTTTAGCCCTGGCGCTGTTTATGTTTCGAGTTGACGCAAATCACCCGCACCACACCCTTGCGGTGGATGACCTTGCACTTGTCGCAAATTTTCTTTACCGATGCTCTAACCTTCATAACTCAGCCTTTAGCCGTCAGCGATCAGCTTTCGGCGAAATCTATTTATAGCGATACACAATCCGTCCGCGATTCAGATCGTAGGGCGAAAGTTCCACCGCGACCTTGTCTCCGGGCAGAATCCGAATGAAATTCTTGCGCATCTTCCCCGAAACGTGCGCCAGCACCCGGTGCTTGTTTTCCAGTTCCACCCGGAACATGGCGTTGGGCAGCGGCTCCAGCACCACCGCCATCACTTCAATCGCGTCTTCTTTACTCATCGACTCCTTAAAAGCTGCTCTTAGCCTTTGGCTGTTGGCTTTTAGCGAAAAGCCAAGGACGGTTTTACTGCGTCAAAATCACCGGACCCTCTCGCGTCACCGCCACACAGTGCTCGAAATGAGCGCTGCAACTGCCGTCCGCGGTAACCGCTGTCCATTTATCGCCCAGCACTCGCGTCTCGGGCTTGCCGTAATTCACCATGGGCTCAATCGCGATCACCATTCCCTCGCGCAACTTGGCGCCGTGCCCCCGAGCCCCGAAGTTCGGCACCTGCGGCTCTTCGTGCAACCGCGTCCCGATCCCGTGGCCAACGAACTCGCGGACCACGCTGAATCCCGCGGCTTCCACGTGCTCCTGCACCGCCGCACCCACGTCGCCAATCGAGTTCCCGATCCGCGCCTGCTCTATCCCGCGGTACAGCGACGCTTCCGTCACTTCCAGTAACTTCTGCAACTCCGGCTTCAGCCCATTCCCGACCGGTACGGTGATGGCGGCGTCGCCATAATACCCGTCGAGCACCACTCCGCAATCAATCGAAACGAGATCGCCTTCGAGCAGCACCCGCTTTTCCGACGGGATGCCGTGCACAATCTCTTCATTCACCGAAGTGCACAAAACGCAGGGATAATCGTAGTATCCCTTAAACGCAGGCTTGGCCCCAAGTTCTTTAATCTTCTTCTCGGCGGCACGCTCCAGGTCCATGGTTGTAGCGCCGGGCTCGACCAGGGTCCTGACGTAGTCGAGAACCTGCCGTACGATGCGGCCGCTCTGCCGCATCCGCTCAATCTCTGCCGAGGATTTGCACACGATCGCCATTCGTTTTACAAGCGCTTTTCACGCATCATGATGATCTTCCAATATCCGGTAAATCTGTTCTGTGACCTCGTCCACCGGCAGATCTGCGTTCACCGAGATCAGTCTGCCCGTGCGCTCGTAGTAGTCCGCTACCGGACGAGTCTGCTCCTGGTAGGCCGTGAGTCTGGGCTGGATCACTTCCAACCGATCGTCATTGCGGGTCTCCAGCTTGGATCCGTCAATGTCGCAAACTTCATTGACGTGGGCCGGCTGGGAGTGGATGTTATAGATCCGTCCACAGGTGGGACAAGAACGACGTCCAGAAATCCGGAGCAATAACCGATTATAGTCCACGTCCAGGCGGATCACAATTGGCCATGCCTGGGTGGGACGCGACTTGTCAAAGAGCTCCTGATCGAGCAGGGCATCCAGCCACCCAGCCTGGGCCGCAGTCCGCGGAAACCCGTCGAGAACGTACCCTCGTTTGCAATCCGGCTGCAACAGTCGCTCCCGGACCATAATGCAAACCAGATCGTCGGAAACCAGTTCTCCCCGCGCCATCACTGCCTTGGCAGCCAGCCCGAGCTCGGTTCCCTGCACTACGTTCTCCCGCAGAAGGTCACCGGTCGATACCTGGGGAATTCCATACTGTGCCATGATGCGCTTGGCCTGAGTGCCTTTTCCGGCACCTGGTGGTCCGAGCAGCACCACTGGACCCAGTTCCCGTGAGGTTCCCTGCGCCATCGGCTTGACTAAAGCCTCCCGAGCTCAGTCTCCCCGGCGCCCGCCGAGGTGCAGCAACCCCAAACTTTTCCGTACCGACGTTGCTTGCCACGTGTCCGCCGCCCGCCACCGGCTCCAGACAAGACGCAGCCAGCTAGTTCTTCACCCACTCGCTCTACCAGGTGCGGCGGCCGCGAATGCGGCCGCTTCGCGGCGTAAATCCATCATAGTGCCGCATAATCAGTTGCGCCTCGATTTGCGTGACCGTATCCATCGCCACTCCCACCACGATCAACAGCGATGTTCCCCCAAAATAAAACGTCACACCCAATCCATTCGTCACCCAATTCGGAAGCCCTTCAAAGAATCTTCCGAACGCGCCGGGAAGATGGTTCAGATGGATCCCGGTGATCATCCACTCCGGAATGAACGAAATCACAATCAAATAGAGCGCGCCCACCAGCGTGATGCGGGTAAGCACTTCATTGATATAGTCCGCGGTACGCTTCCCCGGACGAATGCCGGGAATAAACCCGCCATACTTTCGCATGTTGTCGGCAACTTCGCTGGGATTGAACACGATCGAAACATAAAAGTATGCGAAGAAGATAATGCCAACCGCATAGAGGACGGTATAGAGGGGTTCGCCCCATCCCAGCATGCGGAACAACTCCCCGAAATAGCGGCTGTTGCGCAGGCCATAGCCCACCGTCTGCGGCAAAGTAAGAATGGAAGAAGCGAAGATCACCGGCATCACCCCGCCGGCATTCACCCGCAGCGGCAGATGGGTCGACTGCCCACCCATCACCTTGCGTCCCACCACACGCTTGGCATACTGCACCGGAATACGCCGTTCGCTTCGTTCCACATAGACGATGAAGGCCACCACCGCAACCATGAAGACGATCAAGAACACCATCAACGGGAAGGTCATCGCGCCCCAGGCGGCGTTCTTGGCTTTATCGATCAGATCCACGACACCGCGGGGCAAGCCCACCACAATACCGGCGAAAATCAGCAGCGACATTCCATTGCCCACGCCGCGATCCGTGATCTGCTCTCCCAGCCACATGATGAAGGCACTGCCGGTGGTCAGGGTCAGCATAGTCATGAACCTGAACTTCCAGCCCGGATCAAGCGCGAAGCCGCCCTTTTCCAAACCGACCGCGATGCCGAACGATTGCACCGCACTCAGAATGACCGTGATGTAGCGGGTCCACTGGGTAATCTTCTTGCGCCCGAGTTCTCCTTCTTTCTGCAGCTTGGCCAGCGGCTCGTATACCACGGTCAGCAACTGCAAGATAATGGACGCCGTGATGTAGGGCATGATGCCCAGGGCGAAAATTGTCATGCGGCGCAATTGCCCGCCCGAGAACAAATCGACAAATCCCAGCAACGAACCGCTGGTGCTGCTCTGCGTGAAGAAACTCTCCAGCTTGGCCGTATCGATTCCCGGCGTCGGAAGGTGGCCGCCCAAGCGGTACACAAACAGCATCGCCAGCGTAAACAGGATGCGTTTGCGCAGGTCCGGAATCCGAAAAATGTTGGCCAGTTTGTCGAACATTACTGCAAGACCTCGATCTTGCCGCCCGCCTTGGCGATCTTGTCCTGCGCCGACTTTGAGAACTTGTGCGCGTGCACGATGATCGCGACTTTCAACTCGCCGTCCCCCAAAATCTTTACCGGATGCTTCGTCTTGATCACTCCCGCCTTGCGCAACACCTCCGGAGTGATCGGCTCTCCATGAAATTCCTCGCCCATCTCCATCAGCCGCTCCAGGCTCACGATGTTGAATTCTTTGCGGAAAATATTAGTGAAACCACGCTTCGGCATGCGGCGATGCAGCGGCATCTGGCCGCCTTCAAAGCCGCGGATCATGCGCGAGCCGGTACGCGAACGCTGCCCTTTGTGTCCACGGGTCGAAGTCTTGCCCATGCCGGAGCCCATACCACGCCCCACGCGTTTGCGCTTTTCCGTCGCCTTCTTCGGTGCTCGAATATTGGACAAATTCATAAGTAAACTCTCCGCATTCAGCCGTCAGCCCTAGCGGTTCTACGCCGGAGGCTGGTAGTTCTATTCCACGAACTCCACCAGGTGCGGCACCTTGGCCACCATCCCGCGAATCGCGTTCGTGTCCGGACGTTCAATCACCTGATTCAGCCGGGTAAACCCCAGCCCCTTAATCACGCGTTTTTGTTTCACCGGGGCGCAAATGGCGGAGCGCACCCATTTCAGGTGAATCTTCCCGCTGCCCGAATTTGTTTTCTTGGCCGTCATTTCGCAAACCTCAACCCATTCTTGTTCGTTACTTGCTTGGGAAAAACCCCCGAGTCGTCCCGACCCTTCTTATCAATCAGATCGCTGCGAAAGGGCGCGACTTTATCGCGCCGTCAGTCGCAAGGTTCCGCCCGGGGACCGGGGCTTAGCCTCCACCGGCCTCTACAATTCCTGCGCCGTCTTGCCGCGCATGGTTGCAACCCCTTCGCGAGTCTTCAACTGCTTCAGCGCGTCGAAGGTGGCCTTGATCACATTGTGCGGGTTAGTCGTGCCGATGGATTTCGTCAGCACGTTCTGCACGCCCGCCGACGTCATGACCGCGCGCACCGCCCCGCCCGCAATCACGCCCGTGCCTTCCGGAGCGGGCTTCAGCAGCACCTTTCCGGACCCGTACCGCCCTAGCACCAGGTGAGCTATGCTGGTCTGCGTCAGGTTCACCTTAACCAGATTTTTTTTGGCCGACTCGATCGCCTTGCGGATGGCCTGCGGGACTTCCTTCGCTTTGCCGGAACCGTAGCCCACCACTCCGGCGGAAGGGTCGCCGACCACAACCAGCGCCGCAAACGAAAGATTCTTGCCGCCCTTGACCACCTTGGTCACGCGGTTGATGGCGACCACCTGGTCTTTGAGCTGGTAGGATCCCGCATCAAGCTTCTTCATCACTGTTGGCATTATCAAACCTAGCCTTTGGCTCTTAGCTTTTGGCTTTTGGCCTTTGGCTCGCTAGCCAACAGCCAAGAGCCCAAAGCGAAGAGCGGTTTTCCCTAGAACTTCAATCCCGCTTCACGGGCCGCGTCGGCCAAAGCCTTCACCCGTCCGTGATAAATGTAGCCGCCACGGTCGAACACGACCTTGGTCACGCCCTTGGCCTTCGCCCGCTCGGCAATGGTCTTACCGACCGCCTTCGCCGATGCGACGTTGCCTCCGGTCGGCCGTTGTTCCTTTTTACCTTCGGCTTCGTGGTCTTCGGCCTTCTTGCCTTCGGCTTTTTTACCCTTAGCCTTCTGACCTTCGGCGGTGCTGGCCGAAACCAGCGTCTTGCCGTGCAGATCGTCGATGACCTGCACGTAAATGTGATTCAGCGAACGGTACACGTTGAGCCGCGGTCGCTCCGCGGTCCCCTGCATCTTCTTCCGAATGCGGTCGTGTATGTGCCCGCGCTTCTCGTTCTTTGTGATTCTTGTCAGCATGATTAAAGCGCTCAGCGATCCGCCCTCAGCCATCCGCAAATCCAGCCGCAGAACTTCAAAAGATACGAAGTTACTCCAGAGCTGAAAACTGACAGCTGAAAGCTATTTTGCTCCCGTCTTTCCAACCTTCTTCTTCAACCGCTCGCCCGCATAGCGCACACCCTTGTTCTTGTACGGATCGGGGGGACGCAGGGACCGCATTTCCGCGGCTACCTGTCCCACCTGCTGACGGTCGATTCCCGTCAGCGCAATCTTGGTCTGCTTGGGATCCACCGTCGCATCCACACCGGTCGGCAAGGGATACTCGATCGGATGCGAATAGCCCAGGTTGAATACGACCATCGTCTTGCCCTTCATTTCGGCGCGGTACCCGATGCCGACGATCTCCAGTTCGCGCGTCCACCCCTTGGTCACGCCCTCCACTGCGTTGTTGACCAAAGCGCGTGCCAGGCCGTGCAGCGCCGCCTGAGAATCATTCTCGCGAACCGCGACCATGATCCCGTCCTTCTGCTGGATGGTGATGCCGTGAGGCAGCGCCGTATCCAGCTTACCCTTCGGCCCCTGCACCGCCACCGTGTTCCCCTCAACTTTGACCGTCACCCCTTTGGGGATCGGGATCGGCTTTTTTCCAATTCGTGACATAAGTCGCTCTTCGCTGTTGGCTTTCAGCTCTTGGCTAAAATCTCTTGTTCTGGAGTCTGCTCCCGCTCCTAGCCAAAGGCCGGAAGCCAAGAGCGGTTTATCAGTAAATCTGGCACAGCAACTCGCCACCCACGCCCTCTTTGCGGGCCTGGCGACCGGTCATTACGCCGCGCGGGGTGGTGAGGATATTGATCCCCATGCCGCCCAGCACGCGCGGAATCTCGCTGCGGCGCACGTAGACGCGGCAGCCGGGGCGCGACACGCGCTCCACTTTCGAGATCGCCGCCTCGTTGTTGGCACCATACTTCAGGTAAATCCGGATGACCTTATGGCCTTCTTCCTCCGTCGGCTTGAAATTGGAGATGTAGCCCTCTTCCTTCAGGATGCGGGCAATCTCCAGCTTCAGGCGCGAAGCCGGAATATCCACCTTCTGGTGCCGGGCCTGGAGTGCATTCCGCACTCGCGTCAGCATGTCTGCGACCGGATCGGTCAACCTCATCGTTTGCTTCTCCTCTAGCCACCCGTTCGCTCCGCGTCGAGCGCGGAGAACCTGCAGCAGCATGTTTCCTAACATCCCATCCTGGTCACCCTGAACGAGACGCTCGGTTGCAATCACCCGCGTCGGTTAAGGGCGAATAAATCGCGCGCGTGGCCGGCTTCCCTACCACGACGACTTCGAAACCCCTGGAATCTCCCCGCGCAACGCCAGCTGCCGGAAGCACAGCCGGCAAATACCGAACTTGCGCAGGAACGCGCGTGGGCGGCCGCACAATTTGCAGCGATTGTGCCGGCGCGTCGAGAACTTGGGCTTCGGCTCCTTGTTATCGCGCGCTTTCTGAAACGTTTCTTGAATCTTTGCGTCTTTGACTCGTTTTGCTGTCGTCATCGAATCCTCAGAAAAACTCTTTGGTTGACCCGGATACGAAATCCTTGAACTTCACTCGCTATGCCCGGAACGGCATGCCCATATGCTTCAAAAGCGAGCGGGCCTGGTTGTCATTCGCGGCGGTGGTCACGATGGTGACGTTCATGCCTCTCTGTTTGTCCACCCTCTCGTAAGAGATCTCCGGGAAGATCAACTGGTCATGCAGGCCTAAGGTGTAATTACCCCGGCCATCGAACGACTTGCTGGACACGCCGCGAAAGTCACGCACGCGTGGCAGAACGATGTTCACCAGCCGGTCGAAAAATTCATACATGCGGTCGCCGCGCAGGGTCACCATCGCCCCAATCGACTGCCCCTGGCGCACTTTGAACGCCGCAATCGATTTCTTGGCGCGCGTCACCACCGGCTTCTGTCCGGTGATCTGGCCCAGTTCGTTTACCGCCGGATCGAGCACTTTCGCGTTCTGCGTGGCTTCGCCCACGCCCATGTTCACGACAATCTTGTGCAGCCGCGGAACCGCCATCACGTTGTTCAGTTCCAACTCTTTCCGCAAAGCCGGAGCCACTTCCTTCTCGAATCGCGAACGCAGCCGCGGACGCTCCTTGGCGCTATGCCGGGCCTGATCGGGCGCCTTCTGCTCCTGCGACGATTCTTTCTGTCCCTTTTTCTCTTTTGCCATCGTAGTCACTTCCTCCCACGGTTTCGGAGTGTCCGCTTCTGGCTTTTGGCCTTTCGCTGACGCCTACCGGTTCGTGAGACTGAACTTTTCACCTCTGCTGCTGGACCAGCGCTCCCAACCAAGGGCTGATCGCCAGGAGCTTCTTTATCCTTTATCCAGCGTCGTTCCACACTTTTTGCAGACGCGCACTTTCCGCTCCCCCCGCAGCTCGTGGCCGATGCGCACCGGCCCGCAGGTCGAGCACACCAATTGCACATTGGAAATCGCAATCCGGCTCTCCTGCTCGGCAATGCCGCCCTTGACATTGCGCTGGGGATTCGGCCGCACATGCTTTTTCACCATCATCACGTGCTCCACCAGCAACTTGGCGTCATTCGGAAACACGCGCAGTACGCGCCCTTCCTTGCCTTTGTCCCGCCCGGTGATCACCTTCACGGTGTCATTCCGCCGCAAGTCCACTCGCTTGTTTTCCGTGCTTACAGTTCGCATAATCTAAGCCCTATTTCGTAACTGTCCGACTCCGTTTTCAGTTACCCAATGACTCAATCACCCAAGTTTCCCAATTCTTTAGATCACTTCCGGAGCCAGCGAAACAATCTTCAGAAATTTCTTTTCGCGCAGTTCGCGTGCCACCGGCCCAAAGACGCGCGTTCCCACCGGCTCGCCCGCATCATTAATCAGCACCGCAGCATTCTGGTCGAAGCGGATGTAGGTTCCGTCGCGCCGCCTGTGCTCTTTGCGCGTGCGGACGATAACCGCCTTCACCACTTTGCCCTTCTGCACCTGGCCCTCGGGAGCGGACTCTTTCACCGCCGCCGTGATTATGTCGCCCAGTCCGGCATTCAATCCGGTCGAGCCTCCCAGCGGCAGAATCATCTGCAGCTTGCGGGCGCCGGAATTATCGGCGACCTCAAGCATCGATCTCATCATCACAGCCATGGCGTCCATCTCCCTAAATTCTTTGTCATTCCGCCGCCCAGCGCAGGGGAGGAACCTGTTTTTACCGGCATCCCCAAGGCCCTAGCTCGCCACTTCCACCGCCGCTTCCGGAACCAGCGGCGCCTTGCGCACAATGTCTTTCAGCTTCCAGCGCTTCAGCTTCGACAGGGGACGAGTCTCCTCGATCCGCACCACGTCGCCCACATGCGCTTCGTTCTTCTCATCGTGGGCGTAAAACTTCTTGTTGCGCGCCACCACCCGCTTGTAAAACGGATGCGCCTTCTTGCGCGTCACTTTCACCACAATCGTCTTCTGCATGCGGTTGGAGACGACTTCTCCGACCACTTCCTTGCGGCGCCCTTGCACTTTTTCCGTTGCCTGGGCTGAGGGATTGGTTTCCGCCATTATCGTTTCTCCGTTGCGGTCGAGCGCTCGCGCTCGCCGCGGATCGTCTTGACGCGCGCAATGTCCTTGCGCAACCCGCGAATCTTCTTCAGACTCTCCGTCTGCCCCATGTTCAGCTGAAATTTCAGCTTGAAGAGCTGGTCGGCGAGCTCGCCTTCCTGGTTGCGAAGCTCCTCTTCCGTCAAGTTTCTGATTTTGTCTGCCTTCATAAAAGTCCTTAACCGCTCTCCGCTTTCTGCCCGCTCACGCGCCATGGCCCCACAGCGGAAAGGGCTTTCTAATGCTTCGCGCCTTCGCGCTTGACCAGCGTGGTCCGCAGCGCCAGCTTGTGCGAAGCCAGTCGCATCGCCTCGGTCGCGTCCGCAATCGTAACCCCTTCCATCTCAAACAAAATCTTTCCCGGACGTACCACCGCGACCCAATGATCAGGGGCTCCCTTGCCCTTGCCCATGCGGGTTTCGGCCGGCTTTTTGGTGACCGGCTTGTCGGGAAACACGCGAATCCAGATTTTGCCGCCGCGCTTGACAAAGCGAGTCATGGCCACGCGGCTGGCTTCAATCTGCCGATCGGTAATCCAGCCGGGCTCCAGCACCTTCAGCCCGAAATCGCCGAACGCCAGCGTTGACCCGCGCCAGGCCTTGCCGCACATGCGCCCGCGCTGCTGCTTGCGATACTTCACCTTCTTTGGCATCAACATAAAATCAGCTCTTGGCTTCTAGCTAAACCTTTTTAGAATCCGCCCGCCGCGGTTGCGACTTCGCGCTTCTTCTGCGGCAAAATTTCGCCTTTGTATACCCAGCACTTCACTCCAATCACGCCGTAGGTCGTGCGCGCTTCGGTGAAGCCATAGTCGATATCCGCGCGCAGCGTGTGCAATGGCAACCGCCCCTGCAGATACCACTCCGAACGCGCGATCTCATTGCCGTTCAGCCGTCCGCTGACGCGAACTTTAATTCCCTTGCAGCCGAAGCGCAGCGCCGAGTCGACTGCTTTGCGCATCGCCCGCCGGAAGCCGACGCGCTTTTCCAGCTGCAGCGCGATCGATTCGGAAACCAGCTGCGCGTCCAGCTCCGGCTTGTGCACTTCCTGGATGTCGACAAAAATATCCTTGCCCGCCGTGCGCTTCTGCAGCTCGGCCTTAAGCTTGTCGATCTCCGCGCCCTTGCGCCCGATGATGATGCCCGGCCGCGCCGTCTTAATGATGATCCGCAGCTTGTTGCCCGGCCGCTCAATTTCGATGGAGCTGACGCCCGCCGACTTGAGCTTGTCCTTCAACTCAGCCTTCAGCTTAACGTCCTCGTGCAGCTGCTTGTCATAATCCCGCTCGGCAAACCAGCGCGACTTCCACGGCTTGGTGAAGCCGAGGCGAAAACCATAAGGATGGACTTTTTGTCCCATTGCTTCTCCTCTATCGAAATCGTACGAATCCCTGCATCGAGGGCACCGCCAAACCAAGCAGCGCCCGCGCCCGGCGTGCCGCAATCTACTTCGCGGCCACCTTTTTCTTCCCCGCCGCCGCCTTTTTTGCCGGCGCATGCCGCTTCCCCTTGGCCGCAACCGCCGACCGGGCGCTGCCAACCTGCCTCGACCCGCTGTCGCCACTCTTGCCGCGTTCCGCCAAGATCAACTCGATATGCGAAATGCGCCGCTGGTAGCGGTACGCGCGTCCCTGGGGCGCCGGGCGAATACGCTTCATGCGCGGTCCCTCGTTGGCAATCGCGCTCTTCACATACAGGTCGTCGATCTCGACGTCGAGATTCTTTTCGGCGCTGAGAAAGTTCGCGTTATCCAATGCCGATTGCAGCAGCTTGCCCACGTGCGCCGCCACCCGCTTCTTGGTGAAGGCCAGCGTGTTGCGCGCTTCTTCCACGCGCCGGCCTTTGATCAATTCCAGGACTAGCCGCGCCTTCTGCGGCGATACGCGCAGGTATCGCAATTCAGCTCGAAATTCCATAGTCTCAATCTCTTGTGTTTTAGTCGAAGAGCCAAGAACCCAGCTCGTGGCTAAAACTGTCTTTATGCCTTCGGCGCCGGCGCGGACGGAGCCGCCGGGGTAATCGCTCCCGGACCGCCGGGGATGCCTGCCGGCTTGGCCGCCGTTTCCGTCGCCGCCCTCATGGAGTGCCCCTTGAATGTCCGAGTGAAACTGAATTCGCCCAGCTTGTGGCCGACCATATTTTCGGTGACGTACACCGGAATGAACTTCTTGCCGTTATGCACCGCGATCGTGTGCCCCACCATTTCAGGTACAACCGTCGAACGCCGCGACCAGGTGCGTAGCACTTTCTTTTCATTGCGCGCATTCATGCCCTCAACCCTGGCCTGCAGGTAGGCATCGACGAATGCGCCCTTCTTGGTTGAACGTGCCATAAATTCAGCTCTCAGCTTTCAGCCGTCAGCTTTCAGCCAACAGCTACCTCAAACTTTGTCATGCCGCCGGCTCGCGAGCGATCCGGCGGAACCTGCTGGTCTACTTGCTGCGCCGGCTCACAATAAATCTATCGGTGCGCTTGTTGTTCCGCGTCTTGTACCCACGCGTCGGCTGGCCCCACGGGGTCACAGGATGCCGTCCACCCGAGGTCTTGCCTTCCCCGCCTCCGTGCGGATGATCGACCGGATTCATCGACACCCCACGGTTCACCGGACGACGTCCCAGCCAGCGCATTCGTCCCGCCTTGCCGATGGTGATGTTCTCGTGGTCGAGGTTACCCACCTGGCCGATGGTGGCCATGCAGTCCTGCGAAATCTTGCGGGTTTCGCCCGAAGGCAGCTTCACCAGCGCGTACTCCGCCTCCTTGGCCACCAGTTGCGCTGAACCGCCCGCCGACCGCACCATCTGCCCACCCTTGCCCGGTTTGAGCTCGAGATTGTGGATCTGGGTGCCGGGCGGAATGTTACGCAGCGGCAGCGCGTTGCCCACCAGAATGTCAGCCTCAGGCCCGCTCAAAACTTTCTGTCCCACTTTCAGCCCTTCCGGCTGCAGGATGTAGCGCTTCTCTCCATCGGCATAGGCCAGCAGGGCAATCCGCGAGGATCGATTCGGGTCGTATTCGATCGTCGTCACCGTGGCCGGAATCCCCGTTTTGTCGCGCTTGAAATCGATGATGCGCAACTTGCGCTTGTGCCCGCCGCCGCGGTGCCAGCTGGTGATGTCGCCCGAATTGCGCCGCCCGCCAGTACGCTGCTTGGGCTCGACCAGGGGCTTATGCGGATGCTTCGTGGTGATGTCGTCATTGACGATGGTCGTGCGATAGCGCAGCGTCTGGGTTGTCGGTCTGTAAGTCTTGATTGCCATAAAATCAGCCTTTAGCGGGTAGCCGTTCGCTCTTAACTCAAACCTTTTTGTCGTCGCTCAAATCGTTGTCATTTCCGGAAGCCGAAACCCCGGATCGCGGAAGCCTGCGCTTACAAGTTTTGCGCGTATTCCGGCATTTTTTCCCCGGAACGCAAGCGCACGTAGGCCTTCTTCCAGTCCGGACGGTAGCCCGCGAACTTTCCGCGACGCCGCTCTTTTCCCGGATACATCGCCGTGCGCACCGAATGCACTTTCACTTTAAAAATCGACTGCACCGCCTGCTTGATCTCCGTCTTGGTGGCATGGGGCGTCACTTGAAAAACCAGCGTGTTCTGTTTTTCCTTGATGGCCAGGCCCTTTTCGGTAATCACGGGACGGCGAATGATCTGGTATGCGGATTTCATCAGGCTACCTCCGCCGCTTTGTCATGCCGGGGCCGCCGACGGCGCTCGCTGGTCGCCTTCTTCGCGCCCTTGTCTTCTTTTTCTTTCGGCTTGTGATGTCGCTTCGAGACCGAAGACTTCAGCGACACCTGCAGCTTCTCGATCGCCGGCTGCGAGAAAATCACGCGGTCGTAGCGCAGCAGGTGATAGGGATGCACTTCGTTGGTACGCAGCAGTTCGAGGCCTTGAATATTGCGCGCACTCAATCCCAGGTTGCGATTCTCCTGCTGCGGCTCTTCGACAAGCAGAACCGTCTTATCGACCTTCAACGAGTTCAGCGACTTGCGGAACTCCTTGGTCTTGGGCTCTTTCATCTCAAATGTATTCACCACAATCAGCTTGCCGTCCGCCAGCTTCGCGGCCAGCGCCGAGCGCAACGCGCCCATCAACTTCTTGCGCGGGAAGGTGTAGTCGTAGGAGCGCGGTTGCGGTCCATGCACCGTCGCGCCATGCCGCCACAGGGGCGAGCGGATCGATCCGATGCGGGCCCGGCCCGTCCCCTTCTGCTTCCAGAGCTTTTTGCCGGAGCCGGAAACTTCCCAGCGGGCTTTCGTTTTGTGCGTTCCGGCGCGCTGCGAGGCGCGGTAATGTTTCACCGCTTCCCACAGCAGATCTTCGTTGACCGCGCCGAATATCTCGTCGGCCAAGTCGAGCGTCCCAACCTTCTCGCCGCTCAGATTATGTATGTCAATCGTCGCCATATTGCTTCTCGGTACTCCGTACTGGCAGTCGGTACCAACGAACTATGCTTTCTTGGCCGCTCTCTTCGCCGCCTTCAACGGATCCACCGTCGCCGATCCTGCGAATCCGCGGCGTTCTCGTGGCGGCTTCTTGGCTTTCGTAATCACGATGTAGCCACCCTCCGGCCCCGGCACACTGCCTTCGACCACCAGGAGATTCTCGTCCTTATCCACGCCCAACACCCGCAAGTTGCGTTGCGTCACACGGGCATGGCCCATGTGGCCCGACATACGCATCCCCTTGAACACGCGCGAGGGGAAGGCGGACGAACCGATTGAGCCCGTGATCTGGAACATCGATCCATGCGACTTCGGACCACCGCCAAAATGATGCCGCTTCACTACTCCCTGAAACCCTTTCCCCTTGCTGATACCCACGATGTCGACGAAGCGCTCGCCTTCGAAAATCTCCACCAGCACCCGGTCGCCAACTTTCACCGAGCCGTCCCCATCGGGCGTTCCCTCCACCTCCAGCGGCACTTCGCGCATGAACTTCACCGGAGGAAGATTGTTCTTGGCCAAGTGTCCCCGCGCCGGCTTGGTCAGCCGTGACTCCTTCACAAACTCGACCAGTCCAATCTGGGCGGCTTCATAGCCATCTCGGGTCGCCGATTTGTGCTGCGTCACCACGCAAGGGCCCGCCTGCAGCACCGTGACCGGACGCACGTCGCCCTTCGAGTCAAACAACTGCGCCATGCCCACCTTCTTGCCCAGAATTCCCGCGACCTTGGTTGCCATTTCCTTTTCCTTCTCCATGCCCAGCGTGGCTCGCTGTGATCCAGCGCCTATCGGCTAGGGAGCGCATCTGCTCGTGGGGAGCCCTCGCCCGTTCCGCGGACGCCAGCCCGCGCGCTTGCGCCCTACTTATGTTCTTTCCCGAACGCCTTGATCTCCACGTCCACGCCCGCCGGCAGATCGAGCTTCATCAGCGCGTCCACGGTCTGCGCCGTCGGATCCAGAATATCGAGCAACCGCTTATGCGTGCGGATCTCGAACTGCTCCCGCGACTTCTTATCTACGTGCGGCGACCGCAGCACGCAGTACTTGTTCTTCATCGTGGGAAGTGGAATCGGTCCCGCCAGCCGCGCCCCTGTGCGCTTGGCCGTTTCCACGATCTCGCTGGTCGACTGATCCAGAATGCGGTAGTCGTAAGCTTTCAACCGAATACGAATTTTCTCGTTTCCAATCACTGTTTCATCTCTCTAACCCCTCCCGGCATCTCCGGAAGGAAAGAACTGGCGGCGCGCCGCAAGCCGCGTCTATTTTTTGGAGGGACAACCGCCCTCGGCTGTCCCTGCGGAGCAAAGCTCCGCAGCTTTTCCTGGTTACTGCACGATCTCCGCGATGGTCCCGGCTCCAACCGTATGCCCGCCTTCGCGAATGGCAAACCGCAAGCCTTTCTCCATGGCCACCGGCGTGATCAGTTCAATCACCAGGCTCACGTTGTCCCCCGGCATCACCATCTCCGTGCCCGCCGGCAACTCGGCTACGCCCGTCACGTCCGTG
>DATBYA010000120.1:0-58826 GCA_036514015.1 Candidatus Sulfotelmatobacter sp. | reverse complement strand
AACGAGAGGCCAGAAATTGCAGGGTTAAGAAATGAAACACGTCGGGACGTGAAGTAGCGATTCGGACCCCACGGTGAAGCGGCCTGGGTGCAGTGATGGCGTGAAGCAGATCGCTCCCAATCGTACGAAGCTAGTTCGAACTGCCCACGACTATCACTTTACTCCCCCGTTCAGCGAGAACTTCTTACGGAATAGTGGAATGCGTGCGCACGTCGCCAGGCGTGCGTCGAGCGCTTCGAATCGCTGACACCTCGTGAACGAGCAACCCATCCCTCAACTATTAAGTTATTAGTTGACAAAGGAGATCGCGGTGCAATATAACCCTTGGAACTATTAATTACTTAATTGTTCGTCTCAGGGAGGTAGCGTTGGCGCGGAAAAAATCACCAAACTTAACCGAAGGCGAGCTCCGGCTCATGAACATCGTGTGGGAGAAAGGGCGAGCGACGGTGGGCGACGTAGTGGCGTCATTGCCGGCCAACCCGCCGCTTGCATACAGCACCGTGCTGACCACGCTGCGCATTCTCGAGGCCAAGGGCTACCTGCGGCACACGAAGAAAGGACGCGCTTTCATCTATGAGCCGGTGATTGCGCATGAAGAAGCTAGCCATACCGCACTCGGTCATCTGGTAAACCGCTTTTTCGGCGGGTCGCGCGAACTTCTGGTCGTGAATCTGCTGAAAGAAGAAACAATCGGCCGAGCTGAATTGCGGCGCATCAAGAGGATGATCGCGGAAAGCGAGCAAGGAGAGCAGAAATGACACATGTCAACTTCGCCATGACAACTCTTCTGAACGGAATCTGCCAGGGCACAATTCTAGCGGCAGCGATGTGGGTCCTTCTGAAACTGCTTCCGCGACTGAACTCGACGACCCGATTCACGGTTCTATGGCTAACTCTGCTCGCTGTCGTGGCGCTGCCTATTGGGCTGGTCTCGCCCCGAGTTCCGATTCGAGGAGCTCAACCGCATTCGCTTCCGATGGCAACAACGAACACGCCTGGAGCCCCGACTTTCGTGCCTATGGAAACTCGGCACCGGGAGTTGAAGACCGCCGCGAACCCCGAGTCACATCCCGCATCAATTCCTGAATCAAACCGTGAGTCCGCATCTCAACCAGGCTCTGCATCAGCGCGAGTGCAAAACACCGGCTCCCCGAGTTCATCGGCAGTGAGGGAGCCGGTTGAGCATCCGCTGATTCGCATTCGCTCTGGAAAGGTTCTTGCCGCGATCGAGATTCTATGGGCGCTGCTGTCCCTGATTATGCTGGGGAGGCTGGCAGCTGGATACCTGGGCCTGCGAAGGCTGAAATCGGGGGCGGCGCCGGCTCCGGAATACTGGAAGGTGCGCTTGCGGCGCCTGTGTGCGATCAACGGCGTTCGGCGGCAAACGCGATTGCTCATTTCGAACCACGTGGCGGGCCCGGTGTCGCTCGGATTCCTCCATCCGGCGATCCTGATCCCTCGGGCGTTTCTCGACACGCTTTCGGACTCGGAACTCGACCACATCGTGATGCACGAACTCGCCCACCTGCGGCGCCGCGATGATTGGACCAACCTGGCGCAGAGATTGATGGAAGCGGTGCTACCGATTCAGCCGACGGTCTACTGGCTCAACCACCGGATGTCACTCGAGCGCGAGATGGCATGCGATGACTGGGTGATCGCAGCAACGGGAACTGCAAAGCCATATGCGGCTTCGCTCGCGAAAGTGGCAGAGCTCTCGCAATTTGGGGCCGTGGGCATCTTGGCCGCAGGTGCGGCGGGAAGCCGGTCACAACTCCTTCAACGCGTTCACCACATGCTGGACAGAACCCGGAACGAAGCACCGAAGCTTGTCCTTAGTCCACTGATAGCGGCGGTTGCCGTGGTCGTCGGGTTGACCTATTTGGGCGCGAGGGCTCCGCAAATGATCGCCTTCGCGCAGAATCCGACAAACGAAAACAGCCAGCAGGAGCTTACGGCACCAACAGCGCCACAAGCACAGCATTCACGGGAGATCCCGGCAGCGCCAATTGCGGCGCTGACTTCTCCTGCATCCTTGGCGTCTCACGCATGGCCGACCCCGATCACGGTGCTTACTCCGTCCGCAGCGCCGGCAGCACAGGCTGCCACTTCGCCGCTAGCACCATCAGCGCCTCTGGCCCCCGCCGCGCCGCTGGCTGTCATGGCGCCCGTAGCCTTGCAGCAGAGCGGCGAGACTCATATGGAATTCAAAACCCGGAACGGGTGGACGTCACTGCAACTGAAGATTGACGGCGCAATCGAATTCACGGACGACGATCGTGATGTTAAGTCATTGTCGCCCAATGGGCATTTCAGGCTGGAAGAAGGGAGTTGGCTTTCCGGACGCGGGTATGACGTGAAAGCGGATGAAACGGGAAATCTCACAAAGACTTACTCGGTGGGCCGGACTTCGAAACCTTTAGACGACGAGGGGCATGCATGGCTGGGGCGATTGCTCCCGGAGGTGATTCGCGACACCGGGATTGGAGCAGGACCCCGCGTCGCGCGTATCCTCCGGCAAGGGGGCCCGCCGGCTGTGCTGGCCGAGATCGGATTGATCCACAGCGATGGATCTAGGCGCATTTATCTGGAGCAGCTCTTCTCTCAAGCCACACTGAATACGGAGCAACTCAAAGACTCCGCAAAATTGATTCGGGGAATCTCGTCGGATGGCGATAAGGCGCAGGTGGTCATTGCTGTGGATGAAAAGTATTTCAGTGGCGACCTTCGTCCGTACCTTTTTGCCGCAGCCGAAAGCATTAATTCCGATGGCGACAAACGACGGGTGCTCTCCGACATTATAAAGAAGGATGCGGGAAACACTGAGTCGCTGGTACGCGCGGCCCGGACGGCAAGGCATATTTCCTCGGACGGTGACAAGGCAGAAGTGCTGGTCGAGATGGCGGACCCCTATCGTGCGAGTGATGAACTTCACATGGTGTATTTCGAGGCGGTGAATTCGATTTCGTCGGACGGGGATCGCGCGCGCGTTCTCTCGAAATTGTTGGAAAAACATGGCGACGACCGCGACACACTGGCTCGCGCTCTGCGCTCGGCTGAAAAAATTTCCTCGGACGGCGACAAGGCTCGAGTGCTTCGCGAGGCCGTTTCCAGTTACAACGATGACCAGGCCGTGCGAAAAGCGTTCTTTGACGCGGCGAATTCGATTTCGAGCGATGGCGACCACCAGCAGGTGCTCGTGACCCTTGTCCGCCGGCAGGGAATTGGGACTGAAACGCTTGGAGAAGTCGCGAATTCAGCTCAGCGAATTTCGTCGGACGGTGATAAAGCGCGTGTCCTTCTGGACCTCGCCGGGACGAATGTTGAGCCGGTTCGCGATGCTTTCTTTGCTGCCGCGGACAGCATCCATTCCGATGGAGATCGCTCCCACGTTCTGACGGCGATTCTCGACAAGCCGGGGACTTCGAGCGCGATGGCCATTGCAGCGATTCAGTCGACAACCGGCATTTCCTCGGACGGGGATATGGCGCGTGTGCTGCTGGATGCGGCTAACCGGTATTCCAATGATCCGGGCGTCAACGCGGCGCTCCGCAAGGCAGTCGAAAGCTTGCACTCGGATGGCGAGTATCGAACAGTGATGTCTGAAATCGCCCGGCATCGCGGAAGCCTTTAACCGCGATAACAATCTTCCTGCCTGGTTCGCTACGCGTAGCGAACCAGCCCGAGGGTTGCGAGATTGATCCTTCCAGAGGCGAACTACCACCGGCAGTTGTCTTGCGTTTGCTTTCCCGCGGCTTGCTTTTTCGAAGAACCAGGGATCGTTGGCATCCGAAAGGACTCCTATCCTGGTATGGTATGGCGATTCAGCACGACAGGTCCCGAGAACGCCCTTGTGCTGGTTCATCTCCCGAATCGTCGGCTACACCGGAGCAATCGCCAATGCTGCCTAGGCAATGCAGAGAGTCGGAACCCGACCTAAAGAAAAGTATCATTCAACCATTCGGAGGGTGCACGTCATTCCTTCCTTTCGCATCGGCGCGGCAGTGCGATTTGACCCGAAGCAGGTTGCGGAATGGCTCAGGCGGAGGATGCCGCAGACAGTCACCTCCCCTAGACTAAGCAGGCTTGCTGTTTAACCATCTTTGCAAGCCGACAGCTCCTGTTTCGGGCGGCCGTCGTCGTCGATGGTTTTCTTGATGGCACGCAATAGATCTGGAGCGCGTCGTACTTCATCGACAATGGGTTGATCAAGTCCACGTGCGAATCCGCTCGGATCGCCACGGGCCGCTTCCAGCACTGTCTCGTCGTCAATGGTGAGGTACCGATGACTCGTGAATCCCTGTACGTACCAGCGTAGTCTTGCCACGCTGGAGCGGCCCGGTACCCATAACGGCGGGCCTCACTGACAGAAAAGCAAATGCCTTGCAGTTTATTCGCTTACGCATCACCCTGAGGAATCACGGTTGGTCCAGAACAAACCTAATGTCCAGCGAGCGCGTACAACAACGCATACAGTCCAAATCATTTGTTTCAACGTGAAAATGCTTTCCTTTCCGCAAATCCCTTTCTGTTTCTCGCCTTGGTCTGCATTCGGTCGATCCGCGTCATCGTGGGGGCCTATTTGGGCCTAGCTCCTTCACGCTCAGGACCGGAATTGATATGGTTCTCGGAGGAGGAGGAGCGAGTGTTTTCGTCTCTTTAAGAACTCAAAGGAGGACCTTCGGGCAAAGCGGCTACATTGCCGATTCGGTAGCCACGACGACGGTGTACCTGGCAAAAACCATGGCTGCTGAAAGGCCTCGCCGGCAGCGGTGGGACTCAACTGGCACATGCAGTGGCGGATAAAACTTGCGTGAGATCGTGCTTGCGCTCGAAGCAGCCGCGCAAGCAACTACGATGAAACAATAGATGATCGTCCGGAACGACTCCCAGAGAATTTATAGTCGTATTAGAGCTATGAGTCTCAGTGTTCATCCCGTTTCCCTCCAGACCTTCCGCAAGGAATTCCGGCCAACACTGCGCCTTGCCTTGCCACTCATCTTCGCCGAGATTGGCTGGATGAGTATGGGTGTTGTGGACACCATCATGGTGGGGCGGCTTCCCAACAGCGCGGTGTCCATTGGAGCTACGGGCCTCGGCCAGAGTCTCTACAACAGCGTGGCGATTTTCGGCGGCGGACTACTTCTTGGCATGGACACCTTCGTCGCGCAAGCGCATGGACGCGACGACATTCGAGATGCCAGGCACTCGCTCGTGAATGGGTTTTTTCTAGCTCTCGGCCTTACTCCGATTCTTATGCTTCTCGTATCGTTCTGGCCGATGCTGATGCGGAGGGTCGGGGTCAGCTCGGAACTGATCCAACCGATGCAGCCGTTCTTGCAGGCGCTGAACTGGGGGACTCCGCCGTTATTGTGTTATTTTGCGCTGCGACGTTATCTGCAGGCAGTGCATGTGGTCAATCCCATCATGTTTGCGCTTGTCTCAGCCAATGTTGTGAACCTCGTGGGAGACTGGGCGCTGATCTACGGGCATCTCGGTTTTCCAGCGATGGGCATCACTGGCTCGGGCTGGTCGACGTGCGTGGCTCGCATCTACATGGCGCTCGTGCTGCTAATCACTCTTGCATATGTCGAGTCCAAGCGCAGCCTACCTGATGGGATGCTTGCGGTCGGGATCGATTTGCAGCGGGCGTGGGCCCTGCTGACGCTGGGCGCACCGGCAGCCACGCAGATATTGCTCGAGATCGGAGCGTTTTCGGCAGCTACCGCGCTCATTGCGAAACTCGGACCGGTTCCACTCTCCGGTCATGAAATTGCCCTTAACTGTGCCGCTCTTACGTTCATGGTTCCGTTGGGAATAAGCTCGGCGGCGGCGGTGCGCGTGGGCCACCAATTGGGAAGAGGAGATCCAACGAGGGCACACCTTGCTGGGTGGTCTGCCATTTTGCTGGGCGCCGGATTTATGACCTGTACTGGTCTGGTATTCGTCACGGCTTCAAAGCAGATCGCACGCCTATTTAGCCCCGATCCAGCGGTGATTCGGGTGGGCGCAACTCTCCTATTAGTGGCCGCAGCTTTTCAGCTATTCGACGGCTTGCAGACGGTCGCCACCGGCGCTCTTCGTGGTAGCAGCGATACCCGCACACCGATGCTCGCAAACCTCGTCGCTTATTGGTTTATTGGACTCCCTTTTGGGTATGTGCTGTGTTTCCGGTTCGGCTTGGGCGCGCTGGGAATCTGGATTGGGTTGTGCATCGGCTTAATGATCATCGGGAGCGCTCTCCTCCTCGCTTGGCACAAGCGACTGCGGTCCAAAGTTTCGCTTCGTTGACCCACAGTAAAACGTTAAATCATCCTGTCGGCGATGATGGGCGCGGTTGCGACCGTGCTCGCACTGATTTTCTCGGTCGCCCTGCTCGTGCTGTCGAGGGTCTCGACGTTGTTTGGTCCGCGCCTGCTCTACCGGTTCTTGCAGAACTCCGGTTACCTAGATCACGATCGGGATGTTCCTGGGCACGTTCGTGTACATCTGCTCGTCTTCCTCGTCACGCATCAGGATCCGCCGTCGTCGTTCATCCCGCAAATCTCGCTAATCACGGCCTGGATGCAGGTCAGTACAGCTCAGGGTGTCAATTTCCCTGTAGTGAGATAGTCCTGAGGAGGAACACCGAACGCGTCAGCGACACGATTGAAAAAGGCAAACAAGGCTGTGATGTACACGGCCTCGGAAATCTGTTCCTCTTTCCATCCAACCACCCGCAGTTTCTCAACATCCTCCGCAGTGGAGCGGTAAGCGGCGCGGGTGATCAGTTCCACGTATTCCAGCAACGCGCGCTCCGCCGCTGTAAGGCCAGCTTCGTCCAGCCGGCCTGCGACAATCGCCCGCACACATTGCTCGGATGCTCCCTGAACCCGCAGGAAGTAGGCGTGGCTGTCCAGTCAATACGGACATCGGTTCAAATAGGAGACGTAGCTGGCGATCATTTCTTTGTTTCGTCGTGAAAGATGACCTTCGGAGAAGTGGATCGTGTTTCCCAGTTCGATCACGCGACGCAGGAAGTCAGGCCGCACGCCGAAGCACTTGATAATGCCGGGGACTTGCTGTCTCCCCGATCCGGCCCGCCAAAAGTCATAAGCCGCGGCGGTTTCCCCGGTGGCTTCGCCATCCTCAACGATCTTGATTTTTGTGGAGGGCTTCGCGACTGCCGAGCCATCTGCGACCTCAGGAATCTTCTCGTCGTCGCTTTGATTCGCCGACATGGATTACACCCCTTCCGGAAGCGCCGGCTTCTGCTCGTGTGCGAGCCTGCCCGAGGCCCCTAGACCGGCAATCCGGCCAAAAGCACTGCACTCCAAGCATCGCCGTACGTGGAGTATCCGCGGCAACCAGAATCCGCTGGGGAACAGTTGTGCGCAATAATGCAAAAACACTATGCATCTGTCTGTATTCTGCGCTACGAACCTGTTCGATCGGCACCATACTGCTTTCAGATTATTGACTCGCCGTTAAGCCTCCCTATAATCGCCGCACTCCAAATCTGCGGGGGAGTCCTTCGCGCGCCTTTTACACGCATGGCTTGACGAGACAGGTTTCCGAAGATTAGTCGCACTTTTTTCCGACAAGGGTGGAGCATGACTAGCAAGAGAATGCTGACGTTGTTCCTAGTGGCCATTTGTTTTGCAAGCTTGAACGCGGCCGGACAGCAGATCACCGGAAGCATCCGTGGAACGGTGCTCGATCCGAGCGGGGCGATCGTCCAAGCCGCTGCGGTTGCTGCGAAGCAAGTCGAAACCGGTTTAACTCGCGAGTCGACCACGGACCGTCAGGGAGAGTACGTGCTGGTTGAACTTCCGATCGGGCATTACCAGTTAGAGGTTCAGGCGAAAGGTTTCCAGAAGTACCTGCAACAAGGCATCTCGTTGGACGTCAACGAAACCGCGACCGTCGCCATTCACCTCAAGTTGGGCGCTGAGACGCAACAAGTTGAAGTGAGCGCGGACGCGGCTTTGGTGCAGAGCACGGTAAGTAGTCTCGGGCAAACCGTGATGGAGCGCGAGATTCTCGACCTTCCGCTGGACGGCCGCAACTTCTCTCAACTCGGGCTGCTTCAGCCTGGCGTGGTGCCCTTGACGCCCGGGCTGCTCGAAGCAGGAGGCCCGGCGCGACAGAACCAAGCCTATGCCGTCGATGGGCAGCGGCCGGAATCGAATAACTTTATGATCGACGGCGCCGATAATGAGAGTTCTGTGGATGGTGGATTCGTGCTCAAGCCACCGATCGACGCGATCGCCGAGTTCAAAATTCTTAGCCATAACGCCAATGCGGAATTCGGGCGCAACACGGGTTCTACGACGAATATCGTGACGCGCTCGGGGTCCAATTCATTTCATGGCGCGGCCTGGGAATTTCTCCGCAATGACGCGATGGATTCGTCCGATTACTTCACTCAAAGCGTCCAACCGTTGAAGCAGAACCAGTTCGGCGCCACCTTTGGCGGCCCGATCGTTAGGGACAAGACCTTTTTCTTCGGATATTACGAAGGCTTCCGCAATCGGCAGGGTGAGACCGTGCCGGCGACTGTGCCTTCGGCGGCGGAAAGGCAGGGTAACTTCGCGGAGCAGTGCGCTCCTCCCGCCAGCTTTGACTCCAACGGACTCTGCTCCAATACGCAGGAGCAACTCAGTTTCTTTGGCACCCCGGTGCCGTTCAACCAGATGACTCTTTTCACTCCCATCGATCCGACTGCGACGAATGTCCTGCCGTTTTTTCCGTTGCCGAACGTTGGCGAAAATGGATTCATCGCTACCCAGACCCTAAGCGAGAACAACGACCAGTTCGGGCTGCGCGTGGATCATTACCTTTCCCGCGCGGATACGTTGAACTTCCGATACATGTACAGTAGCGGCCCGACGACGGATCCGCTTTCGCCGGTGGGAGCGAACGTGCCGGGTTTTCCAGTGGGCGAGTATGACCGCGCGCAGAACTTTGTCACGCAGGAGACGCATATTTTTTCGCCCTCCATCATCGGGGTCGCGCGCTTTTCCTTCCTACGCAATACGTTCCTGCTCGACGAGCATCTGAATCATGAGTCGCCATCAGACTTGGGTTTTCAGTATGCTCCCACGTTGCCTTCGGCCGCCGGACCTCCGTTCATTCAGATCGGGGGATACGCCTCGGTGGGCGACCCCATCACGGGACCGCGTAACACGTTCCAGAATACCTTTGACGGTTCTGGTTCTCTGAGCTGGATCCGCGGCCGCCACGAGTTGAAGTTTGGAGGAGGCTACCGGCGCGACCAGATCAATGCCTTGCAGGGCATCGCCAGCAACGGCTTCTTTGTGTTCTCCAACTTTCCCTACAGTGACGGATTTGCCAGCTTCTTGTCCGGCAATCCTGTGGTCTTTCTGCAGGGTGGAGGTAACTTTGCTCGGGAGATTCGCGATCGAGCCGTTGACGCCTATGCCCAGGATACGTACAAAGTCAATTCTCACCTGACGTTGAACATGGGACTTCGTTACGAACTGCCATTTCCCTCAACTGAGAGACACAACGAGGTAAATCTCTTTGTTCCCGGAGCGCAATCGACAGTCGTGCCGTACGCCCCTGCGGGGCTTCTCTATCCCGGTGATCCAGGCGTGCCGGCGGGCTTGATTCCAACCCAGAAAACGGCCTTCGCGCCGCGGGTCGGGGTAGCCTGGGACCCGCCGGGCAATTCCAAGACCGTGGTCAGCGCGGCCTACGGGATTTTCTACGAGCCGTACTACACTGGCGAGGGCGGGCCGTTGCAGGACCCGGTCAGCTCTCCTCCTTATCTGAAAACTCAGCAGATTAGTTTCCCCGTCAACTCATTTGCCAATCCGTTTTATACTCCCAATCCCTTCAGTCAGGCTTTCCCCGAGCCGATGACCCTGCTTGTAGTCGCGCGCAATCTGCGCCTGCCCTACGCGCAGGATTGGAATCTGAACATTCAGCGGTCTCTCGGTGAAAACTGGCTGGTTCAGATCGGGTATGTGGGCACGACTGGTGTAAGGCTGCCGCGATTCATTGAAGGCAATCCTCCGGTCTTTGTCCCCGGCGCGGACACGACTAGCGCTGGCTGTTCGCTAGCAAGCCCGTGTCTGAATTCCACCGAAGATAACGTGAACCAGCGGCGTCTCTATTCCGGATGTACCCTGGCGAATCCGAACCATTGCATTTACAGTTCGGTCGGCGAAATCGCCAGCGTCGCGAACTCCAGCTACAACGCCCTGGAAGCCAGTCTGCGGAAGCGCTTCAGTCACGGACTTTCGTTCCTTGCTTCCTACACGTGGTCGCATGCCATCGATGACGTTTCTTCTTTCAACATAACTGGATCGGCGTCGCAACCGGTTGCTGGAGAGAATGATCTGGCGCAGAATCCCTTTGATCTCGGGGCGGAGCGCGGCCGGTCCATGTTCGATTCCCACCATCGTTTTGTACTGAGCTATCAGTGGAGCCTTCCGTTTCTGGAGCACTCCAGCACCTGGTACGGACACGTTCTCGGGAACTGGCAGTTGAACGGGATCTTCACCGCTATGAGTGGCGGGCCGTTCACGGTATTCGACTCGAACGATGTTTCCCTGCAAGGGCAGGCGCCGGAAATCACCGGCTTCTCCGCGAACCGTCCCAATCTGATTGGGAATCCGAATTCCGGTCCGCGTACTCCTCAGCAATGGTTCAACGTTAGCGCCTTTCAGCAACTCCAGCCCGATCCTCTCGGTCGATTCGAGGTATTCGGAGACGAGGGCCGTAACGTAGTTCAGGGCCCGGGCTACGTGAACTGGGACGCCTCGGCCTTCAAGAACATCCGTTTGACGGAATCGAAAGAACTCCAATTCCGCGGTGAATTGTTCAATGTGCTGAATCACACCAATTTCAGGTTGCCGGTCAGCGACATCGAGTCGCCGACCTTCGGACAAATCCAGTCCGATGTAAGCCCGCGCGTGATCCAGGTGGCACTGAAGTTGATGTTTTGATGGTCGTGAGAACCGAGGATTGTCGATGGACCATAGTCAACTTTCGAAAGGCTCATCTTGCATTCGGGGCCTGGTCGTATTCAGGCCGGCCGAAGAGGTGGACCCTACTGGCGGGCTGGGCGCTACTGAGAGGGAAATCCAGGACTCGGTCCTAATCGCCGCCGCCTACATATACAACCACGATTTCGAGATGTATTCGGAGCATGGCCGGAGGCTGCCGGAACAGGGATTCCTCCGATCGATCGCGTGCCTCCCGCTTATCGAACACTGGGTCGAAAAAGAATATGTCTAGTCTTCGGCTGAAGCTGAATCCGTTCGCCCGAAGGCTTCTGCTCGGGCTGGTCGTCGGCCTGATCAGCGGCTATCTCTGTTTCGGAGGTTACGTTTGGTGGGCGATGCATCAGCCGCCGGAAGCCTTCGGCCGAGTGATGGCCCGAATGCCTGGCCCCGTCCCCTTCCTGCTTTTTCCATTTGAAACTGCCTGGATCCATGCTCGTGCCGGCAAACTTCGTATCGGAGATCCCGCCCCAGACTTTTCGCTACTCAAGCTGGACAAAAGCGAACGCGTTCGGCTTTCGGTACTGAATCAACAGCAACCCGTCGTGCTGGTATTTGGCAGCTACACTTGACCTCCGTTCCGGCGGGAGGTTCCCGCCCTGAATAAACTTTACGAGCAATATCGCGATCGCGTCGGCTTCCAGGTGGTCTACATTACCGAAGCGCACCCCAGCGATGTCTGGCAGATGCAGAGCAACATCAAAGACAATGTTGTTTTTGCCAGCCCGAAAACCGAAGAGGATCGAGCATTCATCGCCGGAGCGTGCGTGCGAAAACTTGGGATAGAATTTCCCGCTGTGCTCGACGAGTTTGGCAACACCACCGAACAAGCCTATACCGGCTGGCCCGACCGCATTTACTTGATCGACTCGCACGGCCGCGTTGCTTACAAGAGTAAGCCTGGACCGTTTGGCTTCAAACCTGAACAATTGGCAGCAGCACTGGTTAAGATGATGGAAGTGCAAGCGGGCAAGAAACAGTGACGTCGTGGCACGATCGCCTGATTGGCTTGGTTTAAGATCATCGGCATCATCCGCAGTCGGATCCCAGCGGCGGGAGGCCGCTTTCCCAATGTCAGAAAACAAAGTTATCGCAAATCAGAAGACGATTATCCAGAATCAGAAGACCATTCTCTCCAATCAAGCCGCACTTCAGGCAAACCAGAGAACGATTCAAGGAAATCAGGCGATGATTCTGAAGAATCAGGCGAGCATCCTGAAGAACCAAAGCATTCTTGGCGCCATCGTCAAGAACCAGAAGCAGATATTGGTTCGGCTGCAGAAGTAGTTCCGAGCGATGTTCACGTCATTGCCTTCGGGAAGAAGCGGGCAGGGACGCAACCTTGAGAATCGGTTGAGCCGAGCTTATTCCTCTGCCTTCTTTCACGGTGATGCTCTGATTGGGCTTGATCCCTGAAATTGAATCCTTCTGACCGCTCGGCCACACAATCTCGACGCTCACAATCTTGCCCTCGTCCGGTTTGCCCAGGCCAAAGGTGAGGGGCAGTTCGCTTTGAGATAAATAGCTTGAACCCGTCTTAACCATGCCGAAAAGGCGTGCTCCTTTATTGGTTCTTACCGTAACCTTCGCGCCGATACCGTCGCGATTCGAGCGCGTGCCCACGGTCTTCACGCGCAGGACGTCATTCTGGTTTCCATTGTCGTTCCGCAGCAAGCGTGCGGGTCCATTGTTCGCAGTAATCACCAAATCCAGATCGCCGTCATTGTCGAAATCTCCATAGGCCGCGCCACGCCCCACAATCGCCCGCTCGAGCGCAAGACCGAGTTTCGCGGTCACTTCTTCAAATTTATTTTTGCCCAAGTTCCGGAAAAGGTGAGGCGGCTGGGCATATCTGACATTGGGCTGCACTACGCTGATGTCATCGGAAACGTGGCCGTTGACGGCCAGAATATCCGGCAGGCCGTCGAGGTCATAATCGAAAAAGAAAGTGCCAAAGGTAAGCGACTTCGTCGATGCCCTGCTGATGCCGGTAACCGGGGCTTCATCGGTGAACAAGCCCGAGCCATCGTTGTGATAAAGAGCCATCCCCTCGTTGGTGAAGTTACCGATCACCAGGCTCTGCCAACCGGAATTGTCATAGTCACACGCATCGGTACCCATCCCGGCTCGCACCGTGCCCGCTTCGCTATAGGCCACGCCGGCGGCGACGGCAACGTCGGCGAAAGTGCCATTGCGATTATTGTGGTAAAGCTTGTTCGGCTCGGTGTCGTTGGAAACGAAAAGGTCGAGCCAGCCGTCATTGTCATAATCCAACAGCGCGATCCCGAGCGATTTACTGGTGGGGTCATTCAGGCCGGCGCGCCGCGTGACGTTTTCAAACGTTCCATCGCCCTTGTTGTGGAACAGCGCGGAGCTCTGCCCTTTGTAGGCCTGCGGCGTGCAGTACGATTTATTCTTATTATCGAGCGAGCAGTATTGATCTGTCTCAATCGACCAGTCGATATAGTGGGCGACAAACAGATCCAGCTTTCCGTCGTTGTCAAAGTCAAACCATACGGCGCTGGCGGAAAATCCCGGATCGGCCACGCCCGCCTTGGCGGTAACGTCGGCAAACTTTCCGTTTCGCAGATTGTGGAAAAGATGGTTGGAGCCGACGGTGGTGATGTAAATATCGTCATAGCCGTCGTTGTCATAGTCGCCGACGGCGCAGCCCAGGCCATACATCTCCACCGCCAGGCCTGCCTGCCGGGTCACATCGCTGAACGTGCCGTCCCGATTATTGTGATACAGCGCCGGAAAGGATTTGCCAGTCTTATGCCCTGGCCAGTCCATGGAATTAACCAACAAAATGTCCTGCCATCCGTCATTGTCGTAATCGAGAAAGCAAACTCCGCTGCCCATGGTTTCCGGAAGATACTTCTTTCCGAAAGCTCCGCTGTTGTGTTTGAACCGAATTCCCGCCTGCGCGGTTACATCCGTGAACTCGATGGGGCCGGAAGGACGTGAACGCTTTATCGCCGAACTCGGCTCGGGCGTTGGAGTTTGAGGCGCCGATGATCGGAGAGCTGGCGCTGCCGCCGCAGCAGGAGTAGCCGCTGACTCGCTGGAGTGTTTTTGTTTGCAACCGGATAATCCAATGATCGCAACCAGCAGCGAACAGCAGACGACTCGGCATCGTGGTAGCAGAAAGGGAAAGCCGCTTTCGCCAACGATCACTGCGCCACCGTTTGCTTGGCAGGGTGGGGGCGGCGCGAATCCAGCCAAATCTCGAGAAGCATGGCGAATGGCCCCACGATGAAGAGCGCATAAAAAGGCGCGTAAACAACCTGGCGCAGTCGCAGCACCATTTCTAATAGGGCCACCAGGAACACGACCAGGCATTGGCCTCGCTTCGATCGCACCGTAGTCTTGGGATCGGTAATCATGAAGAAGATGAACAGCTGATACATGGGACCGGTAATGGGTGCAATCTCCGACTGCCACGGGCTTCCCGTCATCCAGCTTCTCAGAAACGCGAACGCAACGAATGAGACCACATAAATCCCTGTAATATGAAAACGCCGCAGGCGCCAAATAATCACCGATCCAAGCGCCCAGATGATCAGCATGGGCCATAGAAAATTGCCCCACTGAATGCTCAAGCTGGCTACCGTTTCAGGCGCCAGCAACAGCATCAGGGAAATGCCGAAGTTCGAAGGATTCCAGAGGTGGCGGCCCTTCACCCGCAACACGTATTTTGAGGTGATTGAGATCGCGCTGCACAGTGCATATGGCCAGAAGGCCGGCGAGCGAACCAGAATGCCGACGCTGATGCCGGTGATATAAGCGCTGGCGGGGTGCAACCATTTGTGAAAAAAAATTCGCCCCAGCACCAACTCGAACGCAATGCTCGTAACGATCGCCAGCAGCGTCTTTTGATAGCTCTCGAGGATGCCGAATGACAAATGGCCCGCCAGCAGAATGCAAGTGATGAATGCCGGCGCGATATAGCGGCTGTCGATTCTGAACAGCGGTTTCGGCTGGACTGGCGTCCGCGGCGGCGGCAGCACGGGAAGGCTCGTCTGACTCATGCTGCCTCCTTAATCTTGTGCAACTGGCCGGCGGCAGGCTGATCGATTGTTTGCACTTTGCCCGATGGCCAGCGAATGATAGCCTTCTCGATGTGCGGCTTCCTGCCTAGCCCGAAATGCAGCCGCCGATCATTCTGCGCTGCAAAACCGCTGCCGCCGGAAACCTCTTGCACCTGCTGCTGACCGTTCCAAAACAGGATAACTTGGGCGCCGATGGCGCTGCGGTTACTGGCCGTCCCTTCCAATTCAAATTCAATCCACTGGTTCTCAGGTGCCACCGTGTTCTTGTAAAGCAGCAGCGGCCCGTTTTGATTGGCCACAACCACATCGAGCACGCCACGATTCCACAAATCCACCAGCGCCACCGCACGTCCGTCATACCGATCCGTAGCGCCGACCGACTGGGCAACATCGACAAACTTTCCGGCGCCATCGTTGAGCCAGACCCGCTTGTTTTGATAGCCCGACAAACTGCGCCCTTCAAATGCCGGCCAGTTCTTCGCATCGCCGATGATGGTACTGTTTCCCCCCGCTACCCTGGAAAAGTCGTACCAATAACTCCGGTTCCGGTCGAGAGAGATATAACCATTTGTAAGATACAGGTCCAGCGTTCCGTCGTTATTGAAATCGCCAAACTGCGCGCCAAAACTCCATCCCCCAAGTTCCACGCCAAAGTCCCGCGCCAAGTTCTGATACTTGATCGTGTCGCCAGCAGTACCTTCCTTCGGGACCCACAGATTGTTCCCTTGAATGAGGATGCCGTCCTCGGAAATGTTGGAAACGTAGACCGCGTACCGGCCTTGATTGAGAATGTCGCCAAACGCGGCGTTCATCCCGCTCTTCGGAGCGAAGCCGACGCCCGTCTGCTGGCCAACTTCGTGGAAGCGTTTACCGTCGTTGAAGTAAAGCTCCGACACTCCGTAATCATTCGAAACAAACAAATCGGGATGGCCACTCCCGCGCAGATCCGCCGCGGCAGCCGCCAATGCCCAACGCCGGCTCTCGATTCCAACTTTTGCGCTGACGTCTTCAAATTTGCCGTTCCCGAGATTGTGAAACAAATACTTTCGCCCGCCGTTCTTGGCGTACTCAAAACTGTCGGGCATGATGCGCGTCGTCGTGAGATGCCAAAGATCAATGTCTTCGGAGTAGTAGCCGCCGACGAAAAGGTCCAGAAGCCCGTCGCCGTCGTAATCGAACCAGATCGCCGTGTTCGCATTAATCCACGACGGCAATCCAGCTTGCTCAGTTACGCGCGTGAAGCCGTGGCCCCGGTCGTTGTGAAACAACTCTGGACGTCCCCACTTGATCAGGAACAAGTCTTCATATCCATCATTGTCGAAATCCCCCCAGACCGCGCCGGTTGAAACTCCGGTGCCGGCCTGGTTGACATCGGCAACGCCCAGCTCGCCGCCCACGTCTCTGAAGGTGCCGTCGTGCATGTTCCGGTAGAGTGCATTCTTGCTCCCGATCGCGCTATTGGTGACGTAGATGTCAGGCCAGCCGTCGCGATCGAAATCGACGATCGACACCGATGCGCCCATCGATGCAACCTCGGGCATAATGGGATCGAGCTTGGAATCCAACTGAGGAGACCGGTGAACAAAATTGATTCCGGCGGCATGAGAGATTTCTTCCAGATAGAAGCCATGTCGCGCCAGGGCCGTCTTCGCGTCGATCTTCGCCCGATCGGCATCCCGCCCAGCCGACATCCGCTTAATGGCCAAAGGAGTAGCCAATAGCGCTATGAAAAGGAGGCCGACCAGAACCCGCGCGATCCGATTGCCCGTCATTTTCCGGTCTCGTCCCTCAACGCGTTCTGGAAAACTTCCGGCGTGACATAGCGGGTGTGATACGTTTTCCAATCGTCGGGATGGTGCTGATACACCCACTCATCCTCCAATTTGCCGGGCCGGGTCGTGTACTCATTTTTCGCGTGGTAGGGCAGCGGCAATACCGTCTTCGAGAAGGTCGAGTTGTAATCGCCGTCTTTGATCCACCCGTCGCCAACGATTACGAAGTCGCGCACCCAGCCTGCGGGCGGAGCCGGTTGTTCGGCGAAGCGCAGCGACAACTCATCCCCTGAATTCACAATCACGTACCGGTCGTCGATGTGGTTGATAAGTTCGCGCACATCACCGTAGCGTGTGTAGTAGCCGATCAGATCGCGCCAGCGCTGCTTGGTTCCCTCAATCTGGTTGTAATCGGGCACCTCGGGCGCGCGTGCGGCTGCCGGCATATGCATGACGGAGTATCCGCGATAATGCAGATCTGCGATAGTGGGATTCAGCGTTGCCGTCTTCAACGGAGTATCTGCAGCTCCCCGCGCCCACTGAATAGCATCCCAGTAAATTTCAAGATTAGTTCGCAGCCGTAGGCGACGCGGAGTGGCAGGTCGAAAGACATTCGTCAGATTGAAGAGAATCGTTTTCTTCCGCCCGGCGGGGAAACCCAGGTTGTCCTGCGCCGTAACCCAGCCGCCATGCCCGTCCGGCACCTCGACGCTCAGCCCATGCGCGCGCCAGCGACTCCCCTGCGTAATGGCCACATTCACCGATGATTCTGTATCGTGAATCGATCCCTGCGCAATCAAAAACAGGGGGCCGCTTTTCGGCGCGTCGTCCCCGAGGTCGACTTCAAGATAATGATCGCGTGTTATGCCCTGATACTGGCCGCGGCCAAAACTGGCCAACGCTCGTCCGTCGAGCGTGCTGACAATGTCGGTGACGTCCTGGCCAGTGTCGTCGATGGCGCGCGCGATTTTGTGCGGCGCGGCCACCGTGGTGATTCCGAGTTTTAAGGGCGGAATCACGAAACGCTCATCAACAAAAATCTCCGTCCCAACCGGATGGTCCACGGTCATGAGCGCCAGATAGTCGTAGTAATAGACCTCCCAAAGTTCGGCGGTGATGCGTATGTCGTAAAAGCCGTCGCGGGGCACGAGTTGATCGCGGCCAATCTTATACCACTCCCCCGTAGCCGCGATCTGCGCAGAGCCAAGGGTATTGATCCGTAGGCCGATGGCCGAACCCCAGGGCACGGCGTCCTTAACAAATTCCATCTGCTTTCCGTTATATGCGTAGAGAAACGGGCACGAAGCTTTCAAGCGCTGTTCGGTTACAACCTCCTGGTCGGCTTTCACGCCAAATTCGGCGCGCACCGTGCCGTTCGGCCATACCACCCGCACCACTTCGGCCTCGGTGTGTTCTCCCAAGCCGAAATGAAGTTGAGGACCGGTGATTGGTTGCTTCTGCACCAGCAAGCCGGAACGAATTTCGATTTCGCCGCCAACACCAAATGGATTGATGCGCTGGTCGCCGACGGCCTGTACGGCGTGCGGCCGCACTACTTGCCAATGATAATTCTTCGATCCTCGATTGATTGCCTGGATCGGGTCTCCGTCAGGGGTAAGGCCCAGCAGATCGAGCCTGCCGTCGCCCTTCAAATCCGCCGCGTCAAACACCATTGCCGGGCCCGCAGGGTGATCCAGCAAAACGAAGTTGCCGTCGCCATCTCCCAGCCAAATCAGCGCACCGGAAGTGCTGGCGCCAGAACCTGGCGCGGTTGTACTCAAAAGCAGATCGAGCGCTCCATTGTTGTCGAGATCCGCGGCGTGCAGCCGTACCTCTCCCGCCAGAAAGGCGGGGTCGGGAACTCGCGCCATCACCGCCGTGTCCCAATTCTGCCCTTGGTCCTTGTCGGAAATGCGAAGGATGGCGCCGTCTGCCTGCACGGCTAAAAGGTCGAGCACTCCATCATTATTCGAATCGGCTACCGCAATCGCTTTGATCGGCGGCAAACGGGCAGGGAGGGAACGCTCGCGGAACTGCCCCTGCCGTTCATTCATAAAAACATGAAGCCGCCCCGCCCCGTCGATGATGGCGGCATCAGGATTGCCATCGCCGTCGAGATCCGCCCAGGCAAATCCGCGCATGCCCGCGATTCCAGCAAAAGGATGAATCGGCAGAAAAGTGCCGTCGCCGTTGTTTCTGAGCACGAGTGGCAATCCTTCATTCGCGCCCAGCACGATATCGAGATCGCCGTCGGCTTCAATGTCCACTGCCCACGCACACGTATAGCGCGCATTGATCACAGACCGGGGTAATTGGGCTTCAGAGGTTACATCAGTAAAAGCGTTCGGGGTGTCCTGCCGGAAAAGGCGCACGCCTCCGGCGCCTGCAAGCACTAAATCCGTCTTGAAATCGTAGTTGAAGTCGATTTGCAAAACGCCTTCAGGTGACGGCGGAATCGCAGAAGGTCCGCCGGGAAAGGGAAGTGTTGCTCCGCTGGACAAATGCACTTCGCGGCCATCGGCTTCGGCGATGACGGGCGTACCTGCGCTGCCGAGCTGCAGGGCTGCAATCCAATTCCAGCGGCGATTGCCAGTGTTCGCCAGAGGCTGGGCAGCAAATCGCATCGCCCGGTCAGGGGGTGCCGGCGTGAAGACCGGTGATTCCAACCGCAGGAAATGAATGAAGGGCTGCGCTTCTTCCCCGGCGGGCGCCTTAATTGTCGACAGACTTTGACGGTACTCGGGAACGCGCATGAGCACGTTGCGCAGAAATGTGGTTCGCGTGGCGGCCGCGCGTAGATCCGCGCTAGCAGCCGCAGCCTGCACCGCCTCAAGTTGTTGCTTTACCTCCGCCGGCCATGCGGAGGATCGGGCGCTGATCTGAGCCCCCGCCGATTTGAGTGTTTGGGCGTCGCCGCGCTTCGCGGCAACGCGGCTCAACTCGAGCAGGGCGGCAAGATTGTCGGGCTGTGCCACCAGAATCTTCTGAATCACCTGCTGAAATTCGGCTTCGCTGTTGGCAGCCCCCTGCCGTTCGATCTCCTCAGCCAGGGCATAGGCTGCCCGCAGGTTCTTGGGATTCAAGTCGACTGCCTTGCGCAAGTCAGCGATCGCCTCTGCGGAATGGCCGCGATCGCCTTCAAGAATCCCCAGCAGATCGTAGATCTGATCGTTTTGTGGGACCAGATCGCGCGCCCGTTCGAGTCTTTGTGCCGCCGCATCATAATTTCGCTGACGCAATGCGAGCACTCCCCAGTTGCCCCATCCCGCAGGTTCGGCAGGCACCAGCTGGGTTACTTCAGAAAGTTTGCTCTCAGCGTGAACATCGTCGCCAACCTGCAGCGCCGCCAATCCAATATAGAAAGCCGAAACCACTTCGGCATAAGCTTTCGAACCTTTCTCGGGCAGATTGGGACGGGAATGGCATCCCACAAGGACAACCGCAACGGTGGCGAGGAGCAGTACGAACGCTGTAGCTCGAAAACTGACCGATCGCCCGTCAGGGCGGTCGGAGGTTCGGCTACGACAGCTCAACGCGTCCATGCACATTAGAAGCTAGTCCCCATCAGAATTGAACCCCTTAAAGAAGCGCGGCGTCAATTAACCCGTTCCGCATTGCCTGCGATCTGTGCTGGATCAACTGCTCGATTCGTCTTCTGTAGTTGAGCGTTCCGGCGCCGCCTCACGCGGGCGATACCCCGAAACCACAAGAAGGCCACGAAGAGGAACGGCAAAAGAAAAAACAAGAGGTCCCACCGGCCGAACCCAGGCGGAGTCACTTCCACTTGGGCGGTAGCCTCGCCGCCACCTTGCGCACTCTGAACCACCAGGCGGACACGCCACAACTCCTGCCGGTCGAACTGGGCCTGGGCGTTGTACTGCACTTGTCCGCGCGATTTCACTCGCTGGGCTTCATAAAATGTTTCAGGCAACCTGCCGGTTACCGGCTGCACTCCGATCCGGATCTTTAAATCGTTTGGAACCGTACCGCCCGGCGCCGGTTGAAGGAACACGTAGAAGGCCCCGGAGCCGACGTCAGGATGAGTCCAAAGCGCGACCATGCAAGGCCCAACTTTTCGGTTCTCAATAATAGGAAACGGCGGGCCGTTGTGTGCACTCGCCGCCGTGGGTACCAGCAGCCAGAACCCAACCACCAGCCCAGCCGCAACTTCTTTCACGCTCATCAGAGGCTTCAGCATCCTTCTCAACCAATGCCACCATGGCAGCAACGGTGTTGAACCGGCTAACCGGTCATCAGCGTGGCGCGCATTTCCATCGGCTGAAAAATAAGCCACATCGCCGCGCACCAGAGAACCGCACAAATAGCCGCCCATGGAAGGAACGCCCGCAGCGGCCTGTCCGGCGAATCGTCTTCCGCCAGACCATAGGTGACCAGCAAAGAGCCTGCCAATCCCAGCACCAGAAAACCGATCTCAATGATTTGCACGATGTTCGAGGGCACGCCGGTTAAGGTCCAACGGGGCTCTCCCAGGAAGGGTCGTCCTAGACTGGCGATCGCGTCTTGCGTAACGGGTATGAGTGTGTAAAGTCCCGTCAAGAAATGAAAGCAATAGTGCGCCAACCACATCCCGAAGCCCAGCGGAACCAGCCCGTAGGTATATCTCACCGCCAGGGGCAACAGCGCGCGTGGGCGGCCAGACGATGTTTTACCCGCCCAAGCCCGGGTCAACCATGCGGCCATTCCCAGCAGCAGGACCGGTTCCGCAATCAGCGAGAACGTGAAGATCACGCCGAGCACCCCAGCTTCGTGTTGTACATGCAACGCTCTTCCGAGCCAATTCTCCACAGCAAAGACGGGACTGACCATACCAAAGGCATTCAGCAGCGCGCCAAACGTGAACACGATTACCAGCGCTGTCAAGTCCTTGCGCCGCGAAAAATACCCAATTCCCGATCGTATGGGATCGGCCATCAGTTCACTGGCTGGCAGCCGGCTCAAGATGCCAATGTTGTCGTGCGGGCAGGCATGAACGCAGTCCAAACAGAAAGTGCAATCCATGTTTCCCACTTTGCTCGGTTGAAACAGCGCCAGTTCGCAGCCGCGGATGGTGATCAGATCCGACACTGGCGCGCGCCGGCCGCGGATGCAGTCTTTGGTATGGCAGCGCGTGCAAACGTCCTGCTCGCGCACCTTCACTTCAAACGGCGAAAGCGTGGAGGCCACAAAATTGAATTGTCCGATGGGACAGACGAACTTGCAGAAAGATGCATGCTTGAAAAACCCGTCCACCACCAGGACGGAAAGAAAGTAGCCCACAATCAGCCAGGCCGTCCACCACGGCGAAGACCACAGAGCGAAGAGTTCATAAGCAAAAAGGATCACGACGAAGAGACCAACTGAAATCCACTTATTGCGCAACGCTCGGGGCCAATTGAACCGCGGCTTAAAGAAGCGTCGTGCGGCTTGACGCACCAGCATGAAGGGACAGGCCAGGCAGAAAAAATTTCCCGCGCAGAGCAGCACCAGCACCAAAACACCCCGGAAGTGAAGCCAGCTCAGCGTCGTCGCCAGATTTTTTGGCGCCAGCGTTGGCCCGAAGAGCCCGTGCAGGATCATGATGACGCTGAGCACGAGGAGTGGCGCCTGGAGCAGCGGACGGGCATAACGCCAGCGGAACAGAGGCCCCAAGCCTGGCACTCGCATCAGGTCGAACGGGGGTGACTCGACAGGGTCTGGGGCCGGAATGGAAGATGGGTTCAACAGCTTGCCTACTTGGGTCGGACGCCTCGCACTTCAATCTGTCGCTCTAGTTTCTTACCCCCAGCCAGCCTGACATGGAGGAGGAGAACCCAATCGCCCGCCATCTGAAATTCCAAATGAGTATTGTAACGACCAGCCGCTTCTTCCTTCGCCTCTGCGAATCGCGGACTCATACCCGCATGCGTCATGTCAGCCTCAATCGCAATGTGCGCGCCGGTAATCGGTTTGCCGGCGGCATCGGCCAACTTGAAAACGATCGTAGCCAGGCCGACCCGGGCTGGTTCAGGCGAGATCTCGTGCTCAATCGCGACAGCGCCTGGCGATTCGACCGGTCGGGAACAGCCGGCCACGAGCAGAGTTGCCGCACACGCGAACCCTACGAGGACTCGACATGCGCGAAGGTCTACTCCCCCATCGTGCCAGTCCCTGCCTTGATAAGGATACTTGTTGATCAGGCGGCTTCCGCGGCAGCGTGGCGGCCCCATTCGCACGTGCAAGCCATATTCCCATGCTCGCCCTCGGGGGGGAACACGTGGTAATACATCCCGATCACCATCGGGATAAATACGATCGAGTTGTAGAAAAGGTGGAGCTCAACCCGCGGAAAAACTAACTGCAGTACGCTACAGGGTACCGGCTTACCCCAGAAATTATGATGAAACGTGGCCTGCCAGATCAGCAAGAAATGCTCAATGTGGTGCCAGAACTGGATCCAAAACGCCACCATCCACCAAGTGTGCGAAACGCCGGTGAAGCCCTTCCGGAATATCCAGATACCCACCAGCATGACGAGGGCATAGCCGTAGTGCAAGGCTTCGGTCTGGATCAACCAGGGATACCACAAACCAACCAGGCCGAGTGCTTTCGGACGCGGCCATCCCATGACATAGATCTGGTAAGCCTGCACCAGATGCTCCGCCCAGTGCGCCAGCACAATAAACATAAAAATCTGCAGCCCGCGCTCGTGCCAACGTGAATTGAGCTTCTCGGAGAAGCTTGCGTTCGCCCTGGGTGCACTATGAATGTTGGGAACCGCGGGATGAGAAATTGCCATTACCGTCCTCGCCAAAGACCCAGACTCACCTTCAAAATGTGACCACGATCCCACCTCACCCGGGGTGGGGTCAATAATGGAATTATATTAGAGGCGCCGCAGTCGCGCGATTCTAGAAGTGAAAATTCGTCTCCAGAAATATGAGCTGCCCGTTTGCATCCTTCGGATAGACCGCCGAAATCACGCCCTTGCCCCAGCCATGGCCGTAATAGAAAGTGGTGCTGAAGGAATGCGTGATCGGGTAGTCGGCACTGAAGTCCCAGACGTTGGCCAGGCCGCGGTTGCCATTACTCGGACGGCCCGTATACCCAAAAGTTTGCGGCTGAAACGCCCCTCCACCTGAATACCAAAAGTCAGATGCGCTTGCCAGTCGCAGTGTGTGCACTTCACTGCGCAGCGCGAGCTTCGGAACCGGACGCAGATTCAAGCTCGCGTACAGATCCTCATTGTTCATCATATTGTAGAAAGGAAAGCGCGCGTACTGACGCGGTGTGGGCAGGACTTGAAAGAAGGTGCCATGACGCGAGTCGTTGGGGTTCCCGTCGCCGCTTCCGTAGGAATAGCCCGCGCTCACCCAGGGCTTTAGCACTACCACGGGCGGTTGCCATCCCGCTTCGCCGACGAACGCGCCGGCGCGCTGCGCGAGGTTGCCCCAGGAGCCGGTTTGCACCACTCCCCAAACCAGAAAATCAAACTTGCCTGCGTCGGTAGTATTGAAAACATGGGCGTAGTCCGCACCCCAGGTTGCAATCTCAATCTTGCCCAAGTCAGCCGTGCGAACCGGCGTAGGCCGGTTATCGGTTTTCAATACCAGGGTGCGATGATCGATATAGCCCAGAGCAAACACCCGCAATTCCCCGGCGCTCTGCTTGGTCGTGACCGACCGGGTGTAGGCGCCATAGTAAGTGTCCACATTCAGTTCATCCATCCCCTTCACTTGAAAGACTCCCTGCGTCGGCCGCGCGGCGAAGAAAGTAACGTTGTTCGGTCCCGAGTTCGCGGTAAGCTGGATTCCATCGAAGGTGCGTTGCACGGCGGCGAATGTGAAATTCGAAATCAAGCGGCTCGAAATGCGCGTCTGAATCACCGTGGCCAGCAACGGATCTCGAGGCGCCCCCTCAAGACCGTCAAAATACTCAAAGCGGCCCAGTTTCAAACCAGCCGGCCCAACCTTTTTGAAGTTCACAAATGCTTGCTTCACAAACCCGTTGGCAACGTTGGTGTGGTTGTTGTTCGCCGCATAGTAATTTCCACCTAAGCCCAGTTGCCCCTGGGGAGCGGCTACCACAGCGTCGTTTGGCAATCCGAGAATAGACGGCTGTTCTCCTTCCAGGAACCAATCAAAGTGTTCACCGCTTTGGCCAATCCCCACCCGCAACAAGGAATCCCAAAAGCCATAGTCGCTATTTCCGGTTTTGCCCTCAAACCAGTACCAACCCTCGGCGCGGGTGCGCCAGTTGACCGAAATCTCAAGCGGACCAATCTTGTGTTTCGGCGGCAGGGTCGGCTCCGGTTTAGAAGCTGCCGCGGTTGCTGGCTCGGCAGCAGGCGGTGACGAAGAGTCCACTGCGGGGGCAACTTGCCCTTCCAAGTCTGGATTTCCAGTTGCGACCAGAGGCTGTTGAGCGTAGACGGAGCCTGCCGCAAGAAGAACCAGACCCGTCCTTAAAGAGTTTGCCAATTGCAATTTCATACCATCCCCTGACTGAAGTTCCGACGCTCCTCAAGGCCCGCAGTCCCCGCGCAAGACAGGTAAGCTCACAGTCCTATGCTCGGCGCAGGCACCTGGCGGGTACATGGATTAGGAAATCAGAAGCTATTCTCGGAACGCCATCCCCTCGTGTTGGTTCCGGATTGTTATGGGATGACACGCAGTGGGTCAATAACCGATTCACACTAGAGCTGGTCGTTTTGAGGATCGTCCCCCGGCAGGGCTTGTATTGGGCAACTTCCGTTTGTTTACCAACCCGATACTGCAAGCTGGATTTTGGTTTTGATTATTTTGTATTTTGAGGGGTCAACTCGTGATAAGACTCGGAAGACTCCGATTTCCATCCCGCCTTGTGGGCTCAGACTCCTTGTTCGTGGCAGGGTTCGTTATGCAGTCATTGTCAGATGGGGATTCGCAGATCTCAAAGACCGAGTCCAGTTTCGTAAGCTTCAGTATCTCCTGCACTCGTCTAGTTGGATTCAGTAGTTGGAGATAAATGCCAGCAGCCTGGAGCGTAATCAAGAGTCCGATTCCAGCCGCATCGATCGCATCCACGCCGCCCAGATCGAGAATGACATGGCGGCCAGGATGCCGAACCGCCGCGCACAAAATGGCGGTCTCTTCGCCACCCACAATCTTGCCCCAACATCGCAGAATCACGTCGTCATCCAACTCTTGGACAGTCACAGTCAGCATGGTCACCTCCTCCGGGACTTGGCTGGCAGCCGCGGCAGCTAGGTGCGCGGGAGAGCTCATTGTAGGCGAAGAAAAGGAGAATATCAAAGCAAAGTGGAAACCGCCCGCGATGGTGCCGGAGGTTCCTCGACTCTAGGCCTTGGGAGTGGCGGCCGGGGCGGCATACGTACCGCAACGGCTCCGCATGCCCTGGCGGAACTGATCGCGCTCCTCGGGAGTCATCTGGTCCCAGCGCTCGATCAGGCGGCGACGCCAGTACATGTGCCGGCCCGCTCGGCCGTGGAATCCGCCAAACAGAATCTTGCTCAGAACCAAAAGGCCCACGGCCTGCCAGAAGTTGATCCCATGCCACCCGAAGATGGCCGGCGTCAGCCAGTTCCAGAGGCGCATGACAACAAACCCAAACAGGGTGATGAACAAGACGGCAAAGAATACGAACTTCAACCCCCGGGTGATCCAATTCTTATTCATCTCTTTTGTCCTCATGATTTCGGATTATGGTTTCCTAAATTGGTTGCGAATAGCCTGCAGTCGCTCGCGCAAGTGAAGAACTGCATAGTGCTTGCGCGAAAGCAGCGTGTTCACGCTGGTGCCGCTTTGCGCCGCCAGCTCTTTGAAGCTCTGTCCCATCACCTCGTGGGCGATGAATACGTCGCGCTGCTCCTCCGGCAATTCGTCCAGAGCGGCATCCAGTTCTTCCAGCAGCACGCTCCGTGCATAAGCTGCGTCCGGCCCGTCATCGGAGGAGGGAAGCAGCTCTTCCCATTGCAGCATCTCTCCACCCTCGGTGACCGTTGCTGGTTCGTTTCTCAGCGCCTCCCGTTTTTTCCTGCGAAAAAGGTCCGTAATCCGATTACGGGCCACGCGGAACAACCAGGCAGTAACCTGCTCCACCGGCTTGACCATCCGGTAGGCCTCCACCAGTTCGTAGAAAACATCCTGCAGGACGTCTTCGGCGTCTTCCCGGTCAGCCACACGTCTGCGGATGAAATTGCGCAGCCGAGTCTGCTCCCGATCGATAGCTTCCGCGATATGCCGGTCTTGCTCCGCCATCATTCCCGGTTTTCTCAGTACTTCTTCCATCTATTCTTGTAGACGAATGAGCGAGACAAATATTTTTGAAGAACTGCAGATTTTCTTGAGGATCTCTCGGTGACGCCGTCCCGGCGGCGGGTAGCGCCGGCCGCGCGGATGGCGAAGCCAACTGTGATAAGCGGGAGTTCCGGGCAGCGTTCAGAAAGCGGCGCCCAAGCAACCGGGCCGATCCCAGGGTTGCAGACCGGCCCGGTTTTCCTTACGCGAGAGGAACCGCTTAGTCGCCCGAGGGTAACAACATCTCCTCAGGGCCCAAATCAACCGTGACGGGTATCTGCGGGCAGCGGTCGCGCATGGGCCGGCAAGCCGAATCGGGGTCATGCTCCGACCGCATCGGCGATTTCCTTTCCACAAACTGCTCCGCTTCGGTCGACCCGGCCCATGCCGTAGTCGACGCCAGGCCCCCGCTGATCACCTGCTGTATCTGATCAAAGTATCCAGTCCCGACAAAGCGTTGGTGCTTCACTGCCTCGTATCCATATTGAGTTTCGCGGCTAAACTCTTTTTCCTGCAGTCGCGAATAGGCGGTCATTCCCGTCATCTTGTATCCTCGTGCAAGCTCGAACATGCTGAGGTTCAGCGCATGGAAGCCCGCCAGTGTCACGAACTGGAACTTGAATCCCATGCGTGCCAGTTCCGGCTGGAAGCGCGCAATGGTTGCTTCGTCCAGATTCTTGCGCCAGTTGAAACTGGGCGAGCAGTTATACGCGAGCATCTTGCCCGGATACTGCGCATGAATCGCTCGGGCGAAGCGGCCCGCCTCCTCCATGTCCGGATGCGAAGTCTCGCACCAGATCAGATCTGCAAAAGGCGCGTAGGCGAGACCGCGGGCGATGGCCGACTCGATTCCGCCACGAATGCGAAAGAAGCCCTCCGAGGTGCGCTCTCCCGTACAGAACGCTCGGTCCCGCGCATCAACGTCGCTGGTGAGCAGATGAGCGCTGTCCGCATCCGTGCGCGCCATAATCAGTGTAGGCACGCCCATGACGTCGGCCGCTAGCCGCGCCGCCACGAGCTTTTGAATCGCTTCGGTGGTGGAAACCAGAACCTTGCCACCAAGATGTCCGCACTTCTTCGCCGACGAAAGCTGATCTTCGAAGTGAACGCACGCCGCGCCCGCTTCGATCATCCCTTTCATCAGTTCGAAGGCATTCAAGGTGCCGCCGAATCCCGCTTCGGCGTCGGCGATCAGCGGCGCAAACCAGGTTTGCCCCGGCGACACTTTCCCCTCGGCATGATGAACCTGGTCCGCGCGCTGCAGCGCATTGTTGATGCGGCGGCAAAGATTCGGAACGCTGTCCGCCGGATACAAGCTCTGGTCGGGATACATCGTGCCCGCATTATTGGCGTCGGCCGCGACCTGCCAACCGCTGACATAAATCGCTTTCAGCCCCGCCTGCACCTGCTGCACGGCCTGATTGCCGGTCATCGCTCCCAACGCGTTGATATAGGGGTCAGTCTCCAGGAGTTCCCAAAGACGCTCAGCTCCCAAGCGCGCCAGTGTGTGCTCAATGTGAATCGAGCCCCGCAAGCGCAGCACATCTTCGGTCGTGTAAGGACGTGTGATGCCCGTCCACCGCGGATTTGTCCGCCAATCCTGATCCATAGCCGCATGGGCGAGAGCATATTGTGCAACCCGCTCCTGCTCACCCCATGGATGCTCGATCTGAAATGTTGAGGATTGTGGCTTGGGTTTTTTTGGATTGGCCGCCATGTGGATTTTCTCCTGAATTCGAACGATGCCGCCGGTGTTTAAACCGGATTAAATTCTCCGTTCACGATCATGGCTTCGCTGATTTCGCGAGCGCTGCGAAAACGTTTCGCCTCCTCCGCAGCTGCGTTCGCGGGCAGACCGGCCAGCAACCGATCGAGTTCTTGATCGAACATCCGGGTGATGAACTCCGGCGTATGCTTCACCGTTTGGCCCTGCTCATCCTGGACGCGAACCAGGTCGCGATGCAGCACGCGCTGCGCAATCATGAGCCGATAAATGCGGTCCGTAGCCAGATCTTCCATGTATCCGTCGAGCAAGCTGGCGCCTCGACCGCTGAGCACGCCCTGCCGATACCGAATCACGGTTCGCACAGCTGCCCGCGTCCCGCTCACCGTACATGCGCCGACCCGCACCGGCTGCGGGCGCAGGTCGGGATAGCGACTCGCGTTTCTTGGCCGGGCGTTCATCTGGTTCGGAGAAGGGAACTGCGCCACCGCAATCGCATTCTGATCGGGATGTCCTGTCCACGCACCGTCCATCAGGCAGTCGGCTTCGTTCTTCTTATCCTTTTTCAGAACCGCGAGCGCTCGGGCATTCAGTTCCGCATCGTCACGGCTGGGATAGAGAGCGGTCATCCCGCCAATTGCTAGGATGCCACGGTGGTGGCAGATCTCTGGCATCAGCTCCCGCAGATTCTGAAAAAAAGCCACGTCGTGCGGAATCGTGTTGCGGTCCGGCAGAACCCAGTCGGGATCGTCGAGATTGAAGTGAATCAGGCTGGCCATGTAGTCCCAGCGACCAAGATTCAGTCCCATAATGTGATCGCGCAGGTTGTAGGCGAACTCTTCCATCTGGAACGCCATCGGATGTGATTCCACCAGTGCCATGCACTTGATGTAGTCGTGCGGCAAGCCGCGCCCCTCGGCCAGTGTCTGGAACAGATCGCGCCACCACAGAGCTTCCTCCGCGGACTCCGATTTAGGAATGTAAATACACAGCGGATGGTTCAGCTCTGCCGGCTCGATGCCATAAAAGATGCGGGCAACATCGAACAACGATGCCGAGACCAGTTCGCCCCCGACCAACCCTGCCTGGTTCAAGTGCAGTCCGCGCGGGCGGGTGAAAATTACTGTACCGTTCGGTTGAATGTTTACGGTGCGGTCACGTTTCTTGTCGTGATAGCTGAGTTCGCCGCGCAGGCAGGCCAAGATGTTGGCCACGCCTTTTTCATGATGGGACCACTCATTGACGCAGGAATCTTCCAGATCGAGCATCACGCCGGGTGCGCCCGAATTCAGCATCTTGACGCACAGCTCGCCGTCATCGGCGGGGCCGGTCATCTGGTTGCGCTGGTCGCGGCACCACTCCGGCAGGGTGATTCGCCAGCCATTGCGAACCGTGTCCGAGGGGAACCGGTGCTTGGGCTTGTCGCCCTCCAGCGATCTCTGCAACACCTCAGCCCGCTTCCGCGCCAGTTCCCGCTGGCGCGGAGTGAAGCGGTGGTGCAGCGGGAGAAAGAATTCCATAAAGCCGGCAGGAAGATCGCGCGCCGGATCGAACCCGCGAGGCGTGCTGTTGAATGGGTGAATCAGCTCGTCGGTTTCCGTCGGGGCGACTGCAGTTGGCCTCATATTCGCGCATCCCTCAAGGTCGAATTTCGCTTCCAACGATGTTCAGTATAATGAACATAAATTCGTAATACTGGCGGATCGTACGTTGCCTTCCGAGGGCGGTCAAGGGCGTTGTTCAATAGGTAGAACATACATTCATTTTGTTGGCCGAATAAGGTTTGCTACCATAACGATTTGGCGGCGAGCTCGAGAACGGCAATCCAGAACAATGACTCACAAAGACGAATCTCCTTCGGTGGCGGTCGAACGCGCGCTGGCCATGCTGGAGGCGGTGGCTCATGAGCCCGAAGGCCTTAGCAATGCCGAGATCAGCCGCAAGCTTCAGATTCCAAAGAGTTCCGCCAGCTACATTCTGCGCACCCTGGAAACTCGGGGCTACCTCAATCGAGATTCCAGCAGCGGCAAATACCGCGTTGGCCTCAAGATTCTGAGCCTCAGTCGAGGTGCCCTCAGCGGGATTGACGTTCGCGAAGTTGCATTGCCCATCATGCGCCACTTAATGGAGAAGACCAGCCTCACCTGCCACCTGGCAATTCTGGACGGCCCTGAGGCGGTCTATATTGAGAAGGTCGAACCCCCGGGATTCATTCGCATGGACACCTGGGTAGGCCGCCGGATGCGGGTTCATGCCACCAGCGTGGGCAAGGCGCTGGTGGCCTATATTCCCCAGGAGCGGCTGGAAAAGATCATTTCCGAGCGCCCCATGGAAAAGCGCACTCCGAAAACGATCACCACCCTGCCCCGTCTGTCGAAGGAACTGGAGAAAGTGCGCGCGCAAGGCTACGCGGTCGACGATGAGGAAAACAATTTAGGAGCGCGATGCGTCGGCGCTCCGGTGTTCAACCAGCAGGGCGCCATCGAGGCCAGTGTGGGTTTGAGCGGAACCATCGGCCAGGTCAATTCTCAAACCATGCCGCGCATCGTGGAAGCGTTAAAAGATGCAGCCCGGCATGTCTCCATGCAGCTGGGCTATCGCGCCCCGCACCGCCGAGTGGGCGCCTAAGCAAACTTCGCAGCATGCGGCGAATGCTGCGCTGGGACTCGCGTGGATTCAGTAGTTCACAATCGCGGCAAACGATTTCGGATCCAGCGACGCCCCGCCTACCAGCGCGCCATCAATTTCTTCCTGCGACATGAGTGCTCGAGCATTATCCGGCTTCACCGATCCCCCGTAGAGAATGCGCAGCTTCCCGGCGAATTCCTCGCCGAAAATCTCAGTCGCTTCGCTGCGGATTACCGCATGGGCCTCGGCGGCCAGTTCCGGCGTTGCCGTCCTGCCGGTACCGATCGCCCATACCGGCTCGTAGGCGACGATCAGCTTTGCTGCCTTCTTCGCCGAGACCGCGTGAAAGGCCCGCACGCACTGCCGCCGCAGAACGTCGTCGGTCAGTCCGGCCTCGCGCTCTTCCAGCACTTCGCCCACGCAGCAGATCGGGATCAGTCCCGCTTCCAAGGCAGTTTTCAAGCGAAGATTCACCGTGTCATCGGTCTCGCCGAAATACTGCCGCCGCTCGGAGTGTCCAACGATGACGTGCGTGACGCCCAGCGCCAGCAGCTGGGCCGCGGAAGTCTCGCCGGTAAAGGCACCTTCTTCCTTCCAGTGCACGTTCTGTCCGCCGATGGCGACGTTCGATCCCTGGATCGCTGCCAGCGCCGCCGGCAGGTCGAGAAACGGCGGGCACACGACGATTTCGTCGCGCGTGTGGGCGGAGACGAGTGGCAAAAAAATGCGAAAGAACTCGCGAGTCTGATCCGGAATCTTGTACATCTTCCAATTGGCGGCCATTACTTTTGTTCTCATGAGTCAGCCTTTTCGATTCGGAATGGAGAAGTCGTGTTCAAACCATGAAGTTTTTCAGCTCCGCGCTGGTAGGCGCGCACCGTGGAGATATCAAATAGCACGAATCGACACTTGGTCACGTTTGTCGCCGATGCGATGGCCTCTAGGGTTGCTGAAATCGCGATCAGAGCGGCCTCGGCCACCGGATACCCGTAGGCGCCTGTCGAGATTGCGGGAAAAGCCAGCGAAGCCAGACCGTGTTCGTTGGCAACGCGTATCGACTCCCGGTGGCAGCTCGCCAAAGTCCCGGCTTCGCCATGTTGGCCACCGCGATAGACGGGACCGACCGTGTGAATGACGTGCCTGGCGGCGAGCTGACCGCCGCCGGTAATGACCGCCTGTCCGGCGGGCAGCCTTCCAATCTTGTTCACGATTTGCCGGCATTCGGCGAGAATGGCTGGTCCTCCGGCGTTATGAATCGCACCATCGACTCCGCCCCCGCCCAGAAGCGACGAATTGGCGGCATTCACGATGGCGTCCGTAGTTTCCTCTGTGATGTCGGAGGGGCCGTCAATTTCGATCGTTTTGCCGCCCTCGAGGGCGAGTCGGAGTGTCATGCTTTTCACACCAGTGGCACGGAAGGTTCTTCTGGTTCGTCAGCGATGAGCGATAGCTCGGATCAAACGCCGGACGGCCGAGCTCTGAAGCCGCCCTCGTTTTTCACTTCTTATCTGTGAGCGCCTCGACTCCCGGCAGTTTCTTTCCTTCCAAAAATTCCAGCGACGCGCCGCCTCCGGTCGAGATGTGGGTGATCTTGTCGGCCACGTTGGCGGCATGCACGGCCGCCACCGAGTCGCCGCCGCCCACAATGGAGATGGCGCCGACATTGTCCGCCACCGCGTGCGCGATCTTGAACGTCCCTCGCGCAAACCCCGGAACCTCGAAGACTCCCATGGGCCCGTTCCACACAATCGTCCGTGCCGTTAAGATTTCCTCAGAGAACAATTCAATCGTCTTCGGCCCGATATCAAGCGCCATCTTGTCGGCGGGGATGGGCTGGCCTTCGCCAATCTGCTGCACCACCGCGTTCGCTTCCGGCTTTATCGCCACCACATGATCGATCGGCAACAGGAATCTCAAATTCCGCTTCTTTGCCTCCGCCAGCAACTGGCTTGCGAGTTCCACTTTGTCGGCTTCGAGCAACGATTTGCCGATCTCGTGTCCCTGCGCCTTCAGGAAGGTATAAGCCATGCCTCCGCCGATGATCAGCGAATTCACCTTGTCCATCAGGTGTCGGATCACGCCGATCTTGTCACCAACCTTCGCGCCGCCCAGGATCGCGACGAACGGTTCCTCGGGATGCTCCAGCGCCTTGCCCAGATATTTCAGTTCTTTTTCCATCAGCAATCCGGCGGCGGATTGCTTCACGAACCGGGTTATTCCCACGGTCGAAGCGTGCGCCCGATGCGCGGTACCGAACGCATCGTTAACGTAGTACTCTGCCAGGTTCGCCAGTTGCCGGGCGAACTTCTCATCGTTCGCTTCTTCCTCCGCGTGGAAGCGCAGGTTCTCCAGCAGTAGCGTCTGGCCCTTCTCCAGCTGAGTGGCAACTTCGTCCGCCTCCGGCCCCACGCACTCCGGACAGAAGCCGACGTTTTCCCCGCGCGCCAGTTCCTTGTCGAGCATCATGCGCAGCCGCTCCGCCACCGGCTTCAGGCTCATCTTCGGATTGACTTTGCCTTTCGGCCGGCCCAGATGCGAAGCCAGAATCAGGCGCGCACCGTGACGCAGAGCATACTCGATGGTGGGAAGGGTTTCGCGGATACGGGTATCGTCCATTACCCGGCCGTCTTCCAGCGGCACGTTGAAATCGACGCGCATAAATATCCGGTTGCCGTTAAGCGGCAGATCACGAATGGAAAGCTTGGACATGGCTGGTTGTCCTCGAGTGCAGATAATTTCAGGAAGTAGCGCCGTCATCTGGCCCACCGTCGCGAGGGCGTACTCGCCCTCGCGGATGCGGCGTAAACGCAAAAATCTACAGGCTCTTACCGGCGATGTAGTTAATCAGGTCGCGAACGCGGCAGGAATACCCCCACTCGTTGTCGTACCAGGAGATCACCTTGACGCAATTGCCGCCGACCACCAGCGTCATAGGCGAATCCACGATCGAAGAACGCGGGTCGCCTTTAAAGTCCGACGAGACCAATTCATGTTCTTCGAAGCCCAGATACCCCTTCAGCGACCCGGACTCGGAAGCCTTCTTCAGCGCCGCATTCACTTCTTCCCTCGACGTCTTTTTTTCCACCCAGACCACCAGGTCGACTACCGATACGTTGGGCGTCGGCACGCGCATCGCGAAACCGTCCAGCCTGCCCGCCAGTTCCGGAATCACCAGTTTGAGAGCTTTTGCCGCGCCCGTCGAGGTGGGAATCATATTAATCGCCGCCGCGCGCGCCCGCCGCAGATCCTTGTGCGGAAAATCCAGGATTACCTGATCGTTGGTGTAGGAGTGAATCGTCGTCATGGTGCCACTGACGATCTTGAACTGGTCTTGCAGAACTTTCGCAACCGGCGCCAGGCAGTTCGTGGTACAGGAAGCATTCGAAATAATATGGTGCTTCGCACCATCATACTTCTCGTGGTTCACGCCCAGCACCAGCGTGATGTCTTCATTCTTCGCCGGAGCCGAAATGATGACCTTCTTCACCGTTCCGCGCAGATGTTTCTTGGCGTCCGCGGCGTCGGTGAAGCGCCCGGTCGACTCGATCACGACTTGTGCACCCACGGATTCCCAAGAGAGCGCTCCCGGATCTTTTTCTTTGAAGACCTTGATGGCCTTGCCGTCGATTGTAATGCTGTCGGCGCCAGCGGAAATTTCATTGGGAAGATTGCCCAAAATCGAGTCGTACTTCAGAAGATGGGCAAGGGTTTTCGGGTCCGTCAAATCATTGACCGCGACAAATTCCAGATTTGCATCTTTGAGTGAGGCCCGCAACACGTTGCGGCCAATTCTTCCGAAGCCATTGATGCCAACTTTGATAGCCATGATTCCTCCCCGAATTTATGAAGGCGTAGCCAGATTTGGATAAGCGTTGAGTTGTAAACCAATGATGTTAGCAGGGAAGTGGAAGCGACGTAAATGACAGGGACGACCCAAGGCGACATCGCCCCGCTCATCGCTTCGCAACAGAAATCGGAGGTTGGAGTTGAGCCTGGCCTTACGTTCCGCGCGCGACCAGAAACCCTATCAGCAGTTCCGCGACTTTACGGTGGCCCTCAGGGCGTTTGCAGCGGATTTGAGGTTCTGGGCGAAGCCGTCGGAGTAGGATTTGTCGAATCAACCGGGTGCTTTTTCGATAACGTGCGGTGAATGTCCGGCCAGAATTCCTTCACTACAATGGTGAAGGTGTCAATTCCGACCTGCGTTCCCCACACGCTGGCGGTGTTCAATAAAGTTCGATCGGAAGGAATGAACTTGTGCGGATTGGTAGGCGTGCTGATATATGTGCTTCGCGGATGGTAGCTGTAGGTGGAAATTGCGGACGACAAAGCACTGCCGACAATCTCCGAGTAGTTGAACTGCGCCTGACCAGAATCCCGGCGAGTGACGAAAATTCGGCTGATCGCATAGCCCGTCCGCCGCGCAAACCCTCCCTTGGGAGACTGAAAGAAGCGCGGGTCTTGATGAAGAAGAGAAGGCAGAACAGCCTGCGTCATGAAGTTTTCGATCATTCCATCGGCGGCCGTCGTTCCATATCGCTTGGCATACGCCAGCCAGCCTTGCCCGTAGCCGGGCTCGCTGTTCTCCGCCTGGCCGATCCCCGACAGAAGCGCCCACCACGGATATTGCACGGGATCGAACGTACCCCGGGCCACAACCGCAAATTTCTGCTTCGATGTCAGCGACGGAATTTTCCCAGTATCTTCGATGCTCAGGAAATTTGGCAGGGCATAGAAAAGCCGGTCGTTCGATGTGCCCGATCCGTTGCCTTTGGCGTCCGCGCCCTTGTTATCCTGATTCGCCGGAGTCTGGTTCGCCGGCGCCTGCTGGGCTGAGGGCGAAACCTGCCCTTGTGCTGGATTCTGCGCCTGTGTTGGGGTCGACGGAGCGGGGCTCGATGATTGCGTGGTCTGCTGTCCGGCACTCAACAACGGGCAAAGGCTGGCAAGCACAGAATAAGCCACCACTCTTGCGGCGAACGGAATGGACAAATAGTTCCCCCCAAAAACAAACAGATGCGCGGTTTTTGAATGACGATGTCTCTACATTCTACCAACCTTACCGCCTCTCCCCGATGTATCCCCGCAGGCTTTACATGGATTTACAAAGCCCCAACTCCCAAATGGAAAAAGGCGGACCGGACCGGGCCGCCAGTTTCCCCCAGCATAATTCAGATGAGTTAGAAGTGGAACGCGATCTGAGCTGTGATCGCCCGCGGCGTAACGTAGTGCGTACCGCTGAAAGTGGAAAGGAAGTTGTAGAGCGCCACCTTGTTCATCAGGTTGACGACGGTTAGGCGCATATCCCACTTGCGCTTGTCGCCGTGGAAGGCATTGTCGAGGCCGACCGAGGCATCGAAAAGATTGCGCGAGGCAATGCGCGGAGGATTGTGGTCGTCGTTCTCGGTTTCCGGCGCCGGCACCTTGATCAGGGTGGAACCGAATTGCGTTGCCGGACACACCGAGGGCAGAGCACTACTCGGCGTGGCGTGAACGCCGCCGCAGTAGAAGCCCGCTTCATACTCTTCGTCCGCGGTTAACGGAGCGCCATTGCCGAACATCTTGACCGCCGGTTGACCATCGAGAGTAGTCGAAGCCGGACAGTCGTTGCCCGGGTTTAAGCCATAACACGGGGCTGCGCCCGCCACTTGTCCGCTGTCATACCGCCAGTTCAATCCGAACCACGGTCCACGCTTCAAAGGCTGATACTGCAGGTTGGTGGACTGGTTGAACTTCTCATCGTGATCAATGCGGAAGGGCAGCCCGTTCTGCCCCACCGTCACACCCAAACCCCCAACCTGCGGAGGAAAGAATCGAGCAGCCACGCTGGAAAATACTATGGTCGCGGAAAATCCGTGAAGCGTGGGCACGCGCAAGCTGGCGGCGTATCCGGGAATCTTCGAATTGTGCCATTCGATGGGGAAGGTGATTGGCGTGTTGCCCAGCACGCTGAAGTCGTATCCGTTATGCGTGTACTTCCAAATGTATTCCCCATCGAAGACCAGGAAGCGACCAAAAGCCTGTTGCAATCCGGCATGGAATTCATTGCGGAAGCCGGGATTTAAGTTGGCCGGAACACAGGGCACCAGGGCGGCGATCACGGCAAAATCACACCCATTATCGGAAAGAATCAGATTCTCGTTGAATGGAGTTTCCAGCGTCCGGGCATAAGAGATTCGCAGAACTGTGCTGCTGGGCTTGATATTGTAGGCAATACCCAGGCGCGGTTCTATTTGTCGCGCCACGGTCAGGCCATTATACAAATCGCCCCGCAGCCCGAGATTGAACGACCAGTTTCCTTTATTGATCGTATCCTGGGCGTAGAGCGCGAGCTCCTTCACGTCCGTGTGGCCGTTAAAGAGATATAACACCCCGCCGCGAGTCAGGTCATACGGAACCAAAGCCGGATTGAAAAATGGGTAGGGAGACAAGCCCGTGGCCGGAGATCCAGGCGTCGGCTGATTCGGATACAATCCCGTCGGACAAAGCGATGGGCTGGTAACGTCCGATGCCGCGACCGGAACTCCGGTGGCGTTTACGCAGGGAGCATTGAGCGTCGAATCGACAATACCCAGGCTGTCATTCTCAGTCAGGAATGTCTGCTCATAAGTTACCCCGATCTTTATATTGTTGATTCCATGGGCATATGCCAGATCGGAGCGAATACCGGTATTGGTGAGCGTACGGCGCTGCCCAATCGTTTCCCGCTGCAGATTGGCCGGGCCCAGGTCGGAGAAGGGATCGTCGCTCGGATAGTAGTTATAACCATCCCGGCGCACGAAGCCGCCAAATGTGAAAACCAGGGTTGGACTGAGCAGCCGTGTCCAGGTCGGGGCAATGTTGTACGTCTTGATCTGGGAGCGCTGATCCATGGCTGGAACCGGATTTCCCGTGGAATCGAGCACGCCCAGATTCAGATTGTCAAAGGTATTTGGCGTCTGGAACCAGGAGCGTGTCAGCCCCAGGTTCAAATGGACCGTACTTCCGTTGGCGATTTGATAGTCGATCCGGTCGAAGACATTTTCCTCGTTCCCCTTGTCATGCATCACGGCGAATTCGGGTGCGTCGAGAGCGCGGCCGCTGTTGTCGCCACTAATCGCAATGAAATTTCCCCAGTTCCGTCCACCATAGGCAAGATCGAATGCCCCGTTCGAGGCGCCAAACGATCCGTAGGAAGTGGTGAGCGAACCGGTGGGCTTCGTAACTCCCTGCCCGGATCGGGTGCTGACCTTCACCACCAGACTTGTCTTGCCTCCAAATTCCGCCGGGGGCGCGCCCGCGATAACCTCCATCGATTGAATCGAATTCGACGGAATCTGATTGGAAAAAGTCTTGCTGGTCTGATCGGAATTGACCTGGTTATCCACCGAAATAGTGTTTTCCGCATGATCGCCAAGCCCATGCATTTGGTTATTGGAGTCGGCGGAAACCCCCGGGGTCGCCGCTTCGACTGCTCCGCTCACGCCCGACGACTCAGACGTGGGCAGCCGGTCGAGCAGGCTCTTGTCTACGTCGGTGTGAAAGGTGGAATCGGTCTCGACCAGATCGCCGGCATTTTCATGGACCTCGATGGTGGTGGTTGCCACCACGGCCTGCAGAGTGATGGTGACCGAGACCGGCACGACGGAACGCAGCTGCACATCCTGCGCGTAGGACGAGAATCCCCTGGCCGTGACGGAAAGGTGGTAGGGATTGAATGGAATGTTGGGGAAACTGAATCCGCCAGTGGTATCGGTTTGCACGCTCTGGTCCAGGCCGCTGACCGGATTATGGATTTTTACGGTAGCCCCAAAAACCGCGGCGCCGGTTGCATCCAGCACGGTCCCGTTCAAGGCTGTGGAGTTGCCGACCGACTGGCCGCCCGCAATCGCAGCTGCGAGCGATACCACGACCGCTGCCAATGCAGCCAGCCGCCGCTTACAAAAAGTAGGCATAAGCCCTCCTGAATCAAGATCAATAGGGAATTGGTCCGGCCCCAAGGTTGAACTCGAAACAGAGAACGCTCGGCCGGATCATTCGATCTTGGGGAATTCCTACAGGGCAGGAGGACCGCGAATGCCTTGTTCAGAAAAATCGAACCGGGTCTTTGCAATTACGTCTTCTTCTGGCAGCAAACCGATCGCGGCAAAGACTGGAGCGGCATGGCTGGAACTTAGGCTGGGGCTGGCGCTGTGCGCCACTACGCAAATCGAACAGGAAGCGGACGCTCTCTGGCTGGGATGATTGTGGGTAGACTCCGCTGTTACCGTCCACAACATCAAGGACAGACAGAGCCACGCCGAAACTCTCGTCCAGAACCGCATCGATTAGCTCATCATGCTTTCTCGGTTCGTGTATTAGACTCATAAAAGCTTATAACGCTTCTCTAACCAACGCAACGACAGGCAAGTTACTATTGGAAGAGTCGTTCGAGGAAGCGCGCTCACCAACGGCCAGGGCCAGTCGCCAGTCAAAGCAATTATTTCGGAAACGAGGAAATTATGGCAGAACCCACCTACGAAGAACTCAAAGCAAAACTATCTCAGCTGGAAAAAGAAGTCGAAACCAAAAAGCGCAGCGGCGACCTCATCTTCAAGGTCGGGGAGAAGGGCGGCGTCAGCGTCTATGGCCTGGGCCGTTTCCCGGTCACTCTTTATTACGAGCAATGGAACCGCCTGCTGGGCGCAGCCGATGACATCAAAAGTTTCATGGAAGAAAACAAATCGCGCCTGAAACTGAAAGAGCAGGCTTGAAACGCGATTTCGACCAAGCGGGAAAGTGCCTCGCCTTGGTCGGACTCTTCGGGATCGTAGCGATGGCCGTGCGCCTGGGTGTGACTTGCCTACGCGCGACGCTGTCTCCTGCGCGCTCGCGGGTTGGGCCACGGCAGATGGGGACTTTGACTTTCTTGCTTGCATGAAGTCATCGACAAGTCCGTTGCAAAGCGATTCCCGAAACTCCTGCGCCGCGAAAGCCGAATCCGTAACCTGCATCAGCAAGCTCAATGAAAACAATGCGGGGAAATCAGGCATTCAGCTCAAGACTGGTGAAGCCTATCAGTTATAAATTGTTTAGGATCAATATGTTGCAAAGAATTGTTTGAGGCATTAGGCAGACCGCGCTAGCCCCCGGAGTGGGGGGGCGGAGGATCGTAGTTTTTTCGAAAATAAGACTCGTTGCCTTCCGCGTTGCGGCGCTCGTCACTGTGAAGTTTTTTTCCGGAAGGTCATCTCATGGCTTCGGGTGTCCTGCGATTGGGTGCGTGTTTCACGCGGAGGCTGGGTGCTTTTTCAATCCAAATATACTGGCCCAGCGCCACGGGCGCTAGTCCCGAGGTACCTACCTGAGAACCGAGATCTAAGAACACTGAGAATCGTTTTTAGGTCTATAATTAAAAAACCGTGCCCAAGTATTCCATAGTGGTCCCGCTCCACAACGAGCAGGAGAACGTTACCGACCTCTACGACCGCCTGAAAGCGGTTATGGAGGCCCACGGCGAAAGCTTCGAAATCGTTTTAGTGGACGACGGTTCGAAAGACCACACTTTCGCCATGCTGCGTGAAATCGCCGCGGTGGACAGTCGCGTGACGGTGGTCAAGCTGCGTCGCAACTTCGGCCAGACCGCTGGACTCGCCGCGGGTTTCGACCATGCCCGTGGAGAATACATCATCGCGATGGATGGCGATCTGCAGCACGACCCCAACGACATCCCTCTGTTCCTCGAAAAGATTGCCGCCGGTTACGACATTGTCAGCGGATGGCGCAAAGTGCGCGTCGACAATTTCTGGATGCGCCGCATACCTTCGCGCATCGCCAACTGGATGATGGCCAAGATCAGCGGCGTCGACATCCACGACTTCGGCACCACATTCAAAGCCTACCGCCGCGACATTCTCGAACAGGTCCCGCTGTACGGAGAACTCCATCGATTCATTCCGGCGCTCGCCTCCTGGCATGGTGCCACGATCTGTGAAGTGGCGATCCGCAACGTGAACCGTGAGCGCGGAGTTTCGCACTACGGCATCACGCGGACCTTCCGCGTGTTTTTCGATCTGTTGACGATTCGTTTCCTGCTGCGCTACCTCTCTCGCCCGCTGCATTTTTTCGGCAGCATCGGGATGATGAGCATCTTCACTGGCAGTGGCATTGTGCTCTGGCTCGGTACAGAGAAGTTCCTGCGCCACGTTCCAGTGATGGCCGAACACGGCCCCCTGATGATGGCATCGATGGGATTTCTACTCGGTGGCTTGAATCTGCTGGCCATTGGCCTGCTCGGAGAAATGCAGGTTCGCCACTATCACGAGCCCAGCCGCCGCGCTCCTTATTCCGTCGATCGCGTCCTCCGCGCCCAAAGCGAAGAACACAGTGTCTCCGAGTAAGTCCGCCGGGTAGAGACCTAGCTGGCTACGTCTCTGGTCGTGAGGACTGATACGGCGTGTCGGCGATATCACCCTGCAATGCGCATCCGGTTTCACTCCTTTTTCTTTGTCCCTTCCGCCTCCTCGATCCCCCGACCGCCAACGCTCGAGCTCTCGGCGCCGGATTGCTCCGGTTGTCTGCGCAGCGGGCGTATAATTTGAGGTTTGCCGGTTCCGGAGTTTGTTCGCATGGAGAAAGCTACCCAATACGAATTGCAGTTAGCGCGCCGCATGTCGCGGCTGGGCACCGAAACCGCCTTCGAAGTTCTGAACAAGGCGCGCGCGCTCGAGCGCCAAGGCAAGAGTATTATTCACCTCGAGATCGGCGAACCGGATTTCGACACGCCCGCAAACGTGGTCGAGGCCGGCATCGAAGCCCTGCGCCAGGGCTGGACCCACTACGCTCCCTCCGCTGGCCTGCCGGAGCTGCGTCAGGCATTGGCCGAATATGTCAGTCGCACCCGGGGGGTGAAGGTCGCCAGCGATGAAGTGGTTGTGGTCCCTGGCGGTAAGCCGATTATTTTCTTTACGATTCTGGCGCTTATTGATGAGGGAGATGAGGTCATCTTTCCCAATCCCGGCTTTCCCATCTATGAGTCAATGATCCACTACGTTGGCGGATGCGCCGTGCCGATTCCTTTGCGCGAGGGCCGCGACTTCTCGCTCGACGTGAATGAACTGGCCTCGCTCATCAGCGATCGCACCCGGTTGATTATTTTGAATTCGCCCCACAATCCTACGGGCGGGGTTCTGGAACGCCGCGAGCTCGAGCAGATCGCCGAGATCATCGGCGATCGCAACCTGATGATCCTGTCGGACGAAATCTACAGCCGCCTCCTATTCGACGGGGGCCAGCACTTTTCCATCATGTCGGTTCCGGGGATGCAGGAGCGGACGATTCTTCTCGACGGCTTCTCAAAAACCTACGCCATGACGGGATGGCGCATGGGCTATGGCGTGATGCGTCCTGATCTGGCCGGGCATATGACGCGCCTGATGACCAACTCCAACTCCTGCACGGCGAGCTTCACCCAGGTCGCGGGGATCGAGGCCATTCGCGGGGAACAGAGTTCGGTCGACCATATGCGCGACGAATTTCAGCGGCGCCGCGATATGTTTGTCACCGGACTCAACAATATTAAAGGCTTCTCGTGCCGCATGCCCAAAGGCGCGTTTTACGTTTTCCCAAACATCACGAAGACGGGGTGGAAATCGAAGCCGCTGGCCGACACACTGCTGGAGCAGGCTGGAGTGGCCGCGCTGTCCGGCACGGCCTTCGGCGAATTCGGCGAGGGCTATCTGAGATTCAGCGTGGCGAACTCGCTAGAGCACCTACAGCAGGCGCTCGAGCTGATCGACCAGTGGACCAAGAAGAACCTCTGAAACCGGAGTCAGTCGCAATCTCGCCAAGATTCCTCATGCCGGTGAAAAAGGCTGCAGCACAATCGAAGCAACCCAAAGCCAGTCGCCCACTCATGCCCGGCTACGGTTTGCCCGCAGGCAGTAAGGGGCTGCTCCCGTGGAGTTGGGCCGAACAGCGCCTCAAGAAATCGCACAACTACTGGATCACGACTGTCAACCCGGGTGGTTCGTTCGAACCCTCTCCCCACACGATGGTCGTCTGGGGCTTGTGGCAGGACGGATGCCTGCTCTTCAGCACGGGCAGCAAGTCACGCAAGGCGCGAAACTTGGCGAACAGCGCGAACTGCGTGCTTTGCACCGAGCACGCCAATGAGGCGGTGATTGTCGAAGGCGTCGCGGAAATCGCAGACGTGGACGCGCGCCGCAAATTCCTTGCGCAGTACCAACGCAAGTACAAGTTTGATATGTCTTCGATGAGGTTGGATATTCTCTCGATGAAGGAGCCGGTGTTCCAGGTACGCCCGCGAGTCGTGTTCGGTCTGTGGGAAAAACACTTTCAAAGCAAATCGACTCGCTGGAAGTTCGAATAACGTTGATATGTCGGGCTGCCCGGTTTCGCTTCTCGTAAGCGCAGGTTACTTTCGTTACCTCTGTTGCCTCCTTCCTGTTACTCGTTATCGCAATTCCCCCAACTATAATTTGGTCGAGCCGTACAGACTCATTGGATCTTAGGGGCGGAAGGGCGCGTCGGTTTGAGCACTAACGGCAGGGCTTTATGCCGCGCTCTTTTAAGACACGGTTGGGAGCGGCCCTAACTTATCGACTCGCCTCCATGTCGAGCGCAGCCCGGGATTGTGGCGATAGCGAGTCGCAGTCCGGAAAGTCATCGTCCGTCACCATGATGCGAAAGTCGCGACCGAATCCGAAAGAACCGGCTGCGCCCTGGATTTACAATCCCTGGCTCGATCTGATCGTGGGTTGTGGAGCGTGGTCGGCTCCGCTGCTGCTGCTTTCGTATTTTTCGCTGGCTTCGAACGCGCGCGCCTGGTCGGTTGCGTTCTATGGGCTGGCGCTCTTCTTTAATTATCCGCACTACATGGCGACGATTTACCGCGCCTACCATCGCTCCGAGGACTTCCAGAAATATCGCATTTTCACCGTCCATATCACGGCCCTGGTGGTGCTGACGCTGTTGTTGTCGCATTTCTGGCTGCGTCTCCTGCCCTGGATCTTCACCATTTATTTGACCTGGAGTCCGTGGCATTACAGCGGGCAAAATTACGGGCTGTTCATGATGTTCGCCCGTCGGGCTGGAGCCGATCCGACAAAGACTACGCGTCGGGCTTTGTATGGCGCTTTTGTCGTTTCCTATCTGATTCTTTTTCTCGGATTTCACACGGGATCTTCGACGGATCCACTGTTCTTGTCACTGGGAATCCCCCAAGTGGTGAGCCGCTGGGAGCAGATTATCCTCGGTGTGGCATTCATCGGGCTGTCGGCTTTCGGCCTTGGCCGACTGGCGCGGACCACCGGGTGGCGAAAGCTGATTCCCTCGCTGACGCTGTTTTCTTCGCAGTTCCTTTGGTTCCTCCTGCCGTCATTGATATCGCTGATCAAGGGCCTGGAGATTCCGCAGAACCGCTACAGTTCGGGCGTGCTGGCGGTAATGCATTCGGCGCAGTATCTCTGGATCACCAGTTACTATGCCCGCCGTGAGGCCGCCGGGGAAGCATCGGGCAGCGCTGCGCTGGGTGCGGCGAGCAGGAAACCGCGCAACTGGCGGCCGTTCGCCTATTTCGGGGTGCTGGTGGTAGGTGGCATCGCGTTGTTCATTCCGGGTCCGTGGGTGGCGAGCCGCGCGTTCCACCAGGATTTTGCGGCCAGCTTCCTGATCTTCACCGCATTGATAAACATTCACCACTTCATTCTGGATGGCGCCATCTGGAAACTGCGGGATGGGCGGATCGCATCTGTTCTGCTCAATTCGCGGGAGCGGGTCGCAGACGTTGCCATCGGGGCGGGCGGACTCTTCGCCGCAGTGGGGCGATGGCTTGGGGGACGAACTGTGGGAGCCCGTTCGTTGCGAGTGGGTACCGTGCTGTTGCTGGTGGTTTGGGGAACGGTCGATCAGACCCGTTACTATCTTGCGCTGCGCACCGATGACTTGCACGACCTCGAGCAGGCTGCGGCTCTCGATTCATTCGACAGCTTGCTGCAGATGCGGCTGGCACAGAGAGCAACCGAGGATGGTCAGCCGCAACAAGCCGAGGCCGCTTGGAGGCGGGCGGTCGAGGCCAATCCTGCCGATCCTGGGGCGCGTCAGGGGCTATTGCGCTTTCTGATCGATCAGAACCGGTTTGACGAAGCGCTCGATCTGACCGACGCCTCGCTCAAGTACACACCGAAGGACCCCAACCTGCTGGTTGATCGCGGTCTCCTGGCTCTACAGAAGGGCCATGCCGATACGGCTCTGGCCAGCTGGGATGCGGCTCTGGCGGCGGACCCGGACCAGTTGCTCGTGCATCTGTTTCTCGCTCAAGAACTGGATCGCGAGGGCAAGGCACGGGCTGCAGCGTTACACTACGTCGCATTCCTGGAAAAGATTGCGCGTCAGCGCCCCCAGGATCGTCCGGCAGCAGACAAGGTGATCGCCATCGTGTTGCGCATGGCCGATTGCCAGTTCCGTTCGTCGCAGACGGAACTGTCCGCCAAGTCTTATCACCTGGCCGAGAAGCTTGCGGCGCAGACCGGCCAGAGCAAGCTGGAGAGCCTGGCGGATGTCAACGATGCCGCGCTTCAGGCCACGGCTGGCAAGGTGACCGAAGCTTTGCTGCTTTATCAGCACGCGTTGCAATTGGACCGCTCGCTCGGCGACAACAACGTGAGTGCCCAAGACTGGCTGGCTTACGGCCGGTTTCTTGATAACGCCGGCTTTCCCGCGGGGCTGGCCTATGCGTGCATCGTAAAGTCAGAGAATATGACGCCATCGCTTTCCAATCCGGCGGTCGCGAACTCGACGGCTGCGGCTCGAAAACAAATGGAAAAGCGACTGGGGGCGGAAGCGGCCTCGGTTCGCCGCGATCCTGAACCGTTTCTGCAGAAAGCGTTGACGCTTCGCCACTAGGGGAGTCATCATTCAAGCTGTTCAGGTTCCTTTTGGCTTGGGTGTGAGCCAGTTGACACTGTGGTAATCGTGCTAAACAATTAAGCATCCCTGCATTTCATTCGTTTGCTTCCTGAGGAGGAAGGATTTATGGCCGATGATGGCGATGTACAAATGGAACACCAGTCGAATGCCGGCAAGTGGGTTCTGATTGTGCTGGCGATCTTAGTGGTAGCGGGTTTTGGATATGCCCACTACATGACGCACTTGGATATTGAGGTTCTAAAACAAAATCTGAGCGCCAGCCAGGCTGAAGTCAAAGAGTTGCAGAACCGCATGCAGACGGCGGAGGCGCAGGAAGAAACGCTGGCCCGGCAGAATGGCATGACCAAGAAGCAACTGGCGCAGCGCACGGCCGAGTTGCAGGAGCAACAAAAGGCCGCGGTAGGCCGACTGGAGAGCGAGCAGAAGGCGCAGATCACCGCGGTAAACGGAGAAATTACAGGGGTGAAGACCGACGTGGGCGGAGTGCGAACCGACGTGGCTTCGACCAAGGCCGATCTGGATGCCACCAAAGCCAAGTTGCAAAGCACGATTGGCGACCTGGGCGTGCAGAGCGGATTGATCGCGCACACTCAGGGTGACCTGGAGACGCTGAAACACAAAGGCGACCGCAACTACTACGAGTTTACTTTACTGAAAGGCGCCAAGCCGCAACCGGTATCAACGGTGAGCCTGCAGCTCAAGAAGGCCGACGTCAAGAAAGGTAAGTTCACGGTAAATGTAACCGCGGACGACAAGACGATCGAAAAGAGAGATCGCAACGTCGCGGAGCCAATTCAGTTCTATTCCGGCCGCGACCACCTGCTGTTTGAGCTGGTGGTGTGGAGTGTGGACAAGAACAAGGCCACGGGATATTTGAGCACGCCGAAAAATGCTCCCACGCCGGTGACGGCGAACTAAACACTAAATACGAAACACTAAATTATGACCGGAGCTTTTTCCCGGCCGCTGCGTGCTGCTCGAGATCGTGCTGCGCACGGCCGCGATCTGTCTGCGGGTGCTGATTGGCGTGCGTCTAAGCGGTAAGCGTGAGGTCGGGCAGATGACCCCGTTCGATCGGACGCTTCTGCTCCGGTTGTCGAATTCCGTGCACAATGCAATGACCGGCCCCGATACGTCGCTGCTGGGCGGCGCGGTGGCGGCCAGCACTCTCCTGATCTTGAACGACCTGGTCGCCGATGTTTCGGGCGGCAGCCGGCGCTTCCGGCGTTTGATCGAGGGCGAACCTTCTGCCGATTCATGACGGCAAGATCATTGCACCGCACATGGCGCGGGAACACGTCAGCATGGACGAATTACACCGGGCTTTGCGGAAGCACGGGATCAATAGTTGCGATCACGTGGCGCTGGCGGTGCTGGAAGTGGATGGGTCAATCAGCTGCCTGAAGTATGACGAGATCAAGCCGGACGCGAATACACTTCTGGTGCGGCGAAGATTTCTTCAAAAGGAATCGTAGAGACGTTGCTTCGAACATCTCTTTCTTACCATCATTTGGAATGGCGCAGGGAGAGAGGTAGCGAGCTACGTCTCTACGAGAGCGTCAATCTGGATCAATCAATCTTCAGGAACTTCAGGCAAACCGGCGAACCTACATCCAACACTTGCCCGGTGGGGGTCAGATGGCCGCTCTTAGCGTCGATCCGAAAAACGACGATATTGTCTGACTTCTGGTTTTCGGCGAAGAGAAACTTTCCCGTGGGATCGATTTCGAAGCTACGCGGGATCTTGCCCTGGGTCGAAGTGTATTCCACCGGCGTCAGCGTGCCTTTGCCGGGATCGACTGCGAAAACGGTGATGGTGTCGCTGCCGCGGTTGGAGGCGTAAAGGAACCTGCCGGAGGGATGGATCTCAATTTCGGCATCATCGTTTTGTGCGGTGAAGCCCCTGGGCAGCGCCGAAACTGTTTGCATCGGACGCAGCGTGCCCGTTTTCGCGTCGTTCGAAAACGCTGTCACTGTGGATTTCATTTCAGAGATAACGTAGGCGAACTTCCCCCGCGGGCCCAGCACGAAGTGTCGCGGACCGGACCCGGGATCAAGCGTGGAGAAAGGCGGATCGTTGGGCGTCAGCGATCCGTTGGAGCTGTCGAACTTGTAAACGAACAACTCGTCGAGGCCAAGATCGTCGACCATGGCGAAACGATTATCGGGGGAAAGATCGATAGAGTGGGCGTGGGCTTTCTCCTGACGTTCTGGATTAACTCCGTGCCCGCTGTGTTGCAAGAACGCCGAAGCTTCCCCCAGCTTTCCGTCCGGCAGCACGGGAAAAACCGCAATGCTCCCGCCAGTATAGTTCGCCACCAGCACATACTTTCCAGTCTTGTCGACCGTGATGTAGCAGGGGTCGGCGCCGCGCGAGGGAACTTCATTCATGAAGGTGAGCTTGCCGGTGGCACGATCAATGGAGAAGGCGCTGACGCCGCCGCTGTTCGGACCTTTGTAGTTGCCAACCTCGTTCACCGCGTAAAGGAAGCGGCCGTTGGGGTGCAGCGCCACGAAGGATGGATTGGTGGTCTCCGCGGCCAGGCCCATCGGCATGGTCTGGCCCGTTTCCGAGTCGAAGCGGTAGGCGTAGATGCCTTTGCTCTTGCTGCCGTCTTCGGTGTAGGTGCCTACGTAAAAAATATATGTGCCGTGCGCTTCGCCCGCAGCGACGGAGAGCAGCGTGGAGACGAAAAGTGCAGACAAGAGAGTGACTACGCGGAAAGGATTCCGGGGATTGTTCATGCTGTAATAGAAACGCATTCTCCTGCATTCGTGCAAGCGGGTCGCGGGTAAGGTTTACGGATGCCGACAAGGAAAGCGGCGGGCTGCGCTCGCGGACAGCCGGGGGCGGCTGTCCCCACGTACTCACATCCACACTTGCAACAGTCACGCATACCTTCGACGACCTCTCTGTTGACTACTGCGTTAGAGTTACCGGCACGGTCTGGTCATAGGGCCAGATCACTACGCTGATCGACTTGCGCTGGTTGAATGCGTCGAGAGTCACGGGGAAGGCTACGATGACTGTTCGCGTGATGCTCTCGCCGGGCTGGATCTTAGTTTCCGGCGGGAGAGCGGGCTGCGCACCCCTTTTCAGCAAGGGAAACGCCTGATAGTAGCGATCGAAATCGATGGCAGAAACAGCGTCGGCGGTGGAGTCCTCTCCGGTGGCCGGCTTGAGCTTGCTCTCGATGGTGTGGACGTAGAGAATCTTTTCGCTGGTGTTGTGGATCGTAACCGTCAGGGCGACCATGGTCGAACCCTGCCCGGGTATCTCAACGGCGGCGACGTTGTCGAGAGAACCGGAGGCTTGGGGTGTGGCGCGCTTGAGGAAGGAAGCGATGAGCACCACGACCAGCACGATGCCAATAGCAATCATCACGATCTTGGCGGGCGGCAGATTCTTTTTCGCCGTGCCGTATTCTTCGCCAATGTTGATAGTTGGGCCCTTGCTTGCGGGAGTTGGTGGCGCAGGCTGCGGAGTCGGCGGAGGAGGAGGGACGGGAGTCTGATCAGGCATAGGCTTCTCGTACCGCTGATTCTACTTCAGATGCACGTTCCGGCGTGGCACTAGCGGCCAACGATATGGGATCGTGATACTCCGCGAGAATGTTCTGACCGCTTCCCTCATCGCCGCAAAGCCCCACGGATCCCCGTGGGGTCTACGGCGATAGTGTACTTTCCGCAGCAGTACGATTCCGGCTCGAGGATCGAGCACTGTCTGCGTTGTCCTCAGTGCAATTCTCGGTTTGGGCGGTATAGTAGCTGCCACAGGACCATTTGGGCACCGGATTGGACCAATAGTGCCGTCGAGGGCGGTACGATCGTTGAGCGGCCTTACACAATCAAGGCGGTCGCGCGGTTCTGGATTGTCGAGTTCCTGCATGACGTTCCGAACAGCGCGGCGGTAGAACTTTCCACTTACGCCTTCGACCCTAAGAGCGGCGCTCCACTGCGAAAGTACTTTTTTCCGCCAGACACCGGATGGGGGCTGGCGTGCGCAGACGGAGACGATCTTACGTTCATCGTGGCCGACGAAAACGACAACAGGCTAACGCTCGTCAAACTTGCTCCCGGAGCAAAGTCAAATCAGGTCGGACCACGCTCAACCTCTAAGGCGACGTGGTCACGGACGCCAAGCGGAAGCAGAGGCCAAGATCGCGGGGGTGGCCTAAGAAGTGATTCCAAACTGATTTCAACGTTCGCAAGTGCCGGGTGACCCAGATCTCGGCCTTCCCATGTCTCGCAAAAGCGGCGAGACATGGGGGACCTCGATGCTTCGCTACCACGGAGCAAGAACAGCAGATTCCTCCGCTGCGCCGTCGCTCTCGCTCCGGCTCCGGTCGGAATGACAAGGGGTCGTGTGCGGGCAAACATTAATCACAACCAGCCAATCCCAACCGGTCCAGTAGCCCGCCTCACCACGCGTGCTTCATGGCGTTGGCGAAGCGATCTGCAGGCAGCGTGTTCAGGACGTCGGCTTTGGTCAGCCAGGCGCGGCGAGCTTGGAGAACTCCGTAGCGGATTTTTTCCATGTGGGAAGTGTGGTGGGAGTCGGTGTTGATTACGATTTTCACGCCTTGCTGTTTGGCCTGGCGGAGGTGGACGTCGTTCAGGTCGAGGCGGTCGGGGTAGGAGTTTAGTTCCATGGCGACTTTGTGTTTTGCGGCCGCGGAGAGAACTGCATGTAGGTCGAAGTCGTAGGCGTCGCGGCGGAGTTGGATGCGGCCGGTGGGATGTCCGATGATCGACGTGTTGGGATTCTCGGTGGCTTTCAGCAGGCGGTCGGTCATCTTCGCCCGTTCCTGATTAAAGACCGAGTGGATGCTGGCGATGACAATATCCATCTGCGCCAGCACGTCGTTGGAGAGATCGAGATCGCCGTCGGCCAGAATGTCGACTTCGATGCCTGCGAAGATAGTGATGCCTTCGATTCGCTTGCCGGCTTCGCGAATGCGCTGGATGTGCGCCACGGCGCGCGGGTCGTCGAGACCGTTGGCGAAGGCCAGATTCTTGGAGTGGTCGGTGATCGCCATGTATTGATAGCCGCGCGCCTTGGCGGCCTCGGCCATTTCTTCGATGGTGTTGCGGCCGTCGGTTTCGACGGTGTGCATGTGAACGTCGCCCTGGAGATCGGCCGGCCTGATCAAAGCGGGTAGAGTATGATCCCTGGCCAGGTCGATTTCGCCAAGATTCTCGCGCATCTCGGGCGGAATATAGTCGAGGTTCAGTTTGGCGTAAATTTCTTCTTCGGTTTTGCCCGCGACCGGCGTTCCGCCATCAAGTGTGGCTAGGCTGTATTCGTTCAGCGTGTAACCGAGCTTGAGGGCGCGCTGACGCAGGGCTACGTTGTGGGCTTTCGATCCGGTGAAGTATTGCATGGCCGCGCCGAAAGATTCTGGCGGTAGAAGGCGAACGTCGACCTGCATGCCGCTGCGCAGGTGGAAGCTGACCTTGTTATCGCCGCTGGCGATCACGTCCATCAGCGGTGGATATTGGGCGACGTAGGCGATGGCCTTTTGGCGGCCTTCTTCAGACGTGCATGAGCTTCCAGTGACGAGGATGTCGAGATCGCCTACGGTCTCGCGGCCCCGCCGCAACGACCCAGCGGGCGTGATCTTGTCGATGCCAGGGTGCTTTTCGAGATAGGCGGTGAGTTTTTCGGCTTCGGCTTCGGCGGCGTCAATGAGGAAGCGGCCGCCGATGCGGCGATAGTCCTCGATGGCTTTCAGCAGCTTGGCCTCGTGCTTTTCGCCCATCCGTGGCAACTCGCGGATTCTTCCTTCGCGCGCCAGTTGTGCGACCCCGTCCACGTCGCAAATTTTGTATGCGCTCCAGATCAGTGCGATGGTCTTCGGCCCCAGGCCTTGAATCTTCAGCAACTGGAGCATGGAGGGATGGTATTTCTCGAGTAATCCGGTCTGAATGGAGAGTTTGCCATCTTTGAAAAGCTCCTGCAGATTTAACAGCATGCCTTTGCCGATGCCGGGAATGGCGAGGACCTGCTTGGGATCGCCAATGAGCTCTTTGATCGGCTGCGAGAGGTTTTCGATGGCTTGCGCGGCATTGCGATAAGAGCGGATGCGGAAAGAATCCTGCCCGTCGATTTCGAGCAGGTCGGCGGTCTCGTAGAGAATGTTGGCGATGGCCTTGTTGTCCACTGACTTAAGATATCCAAGATCGGACGACGGGGCCAGTGGACACGAAAGAATACTGGAGGGACCGCGGCAGTCGAAGGGCGAGACGCAGAAAGTGCAGATCACACGCGCGCTCAGCCGATTGCCGAGGCGTGGCGGCGGAGCAGAATGGCTCGGCGACCTAAGCGGCGTTAGCTTTGGTCACGTTCGCCGCCTGCGGCCCTTTTTGCCCCTCGGTGATTTCGAACTCCACCGGATCGCCTTCCTGCAGGCTCTTGTATCCCTCGGAACTGATCGCGCTGTAGTGGACGAAGACATCAGGCCCATCCGCCCGACCGATGAAGCCATATCCCTTGGCGTTGTTGAACCACTTGACGGTTCCTTTCAGTCGTTCCACGTCCCCCCTCTTTCTGCACGTCCTTTGTTGGGGGGTCCCCGGGGACGTGCATCGCAGGTAAATATCGCGAACTAAGATGCAATTTGGGGCACCAAGGGTGGGCTATCAAGCGATCATACCATTTAAAAAAAGCGCAAAGTCAACGGCCTTCCCCAAAATGTCGGGCCTGGTTAGCCCACGCGCGACGCGATTTTCGGGTTCTTCTTTGCGCCCGCCGTAGGCGAAAAATGATCAAGCCACAGCACCGACGCAATCGTCTTAGCATCCTGGATGGTCCCGCGGAGGATCATACGGACTGCGGCTGGCAAGGGAACTAACCGTTTATAGATCACCTCATCATCCTCGGGTTGGGCCTCGCCAGCGCGAAGTCCGGTTGCCATATAGACCGCCATGGTCTCGGCGACGAACCCCGGGCTGGCGTAAAATTTCAAAATACGGCGCCAAGTACCAGCCGTGTAGCCGGTCTCCTCTAACAGTTCCCGTTTGGCGGCCTGGAGTTCCTGCTCCCCCGGGTCGATGCGACCGGCAGGTAATTCCCACAGGTAGTCCTTGGCCGCATGCCGGTATTGTCGTTCCAGAAGAACGCGCGGGGGTGAGCTGGACTCCTCTACGGCCAGCACGACGATGGATCCCGAATGATGGATGACATCGCGGCGCGCTCGCACCCCATTCGGTTCCTCGACGTGGTCGGTTGTGACCGAGAAAACTGGTCCACGATAGACGGTCCGGGAAGAGATGATGCGTTCTTTGCTTCGCTTGCTGCTGCGGGCAGGTTTAGAAGATTTGGGCATGCAGACAATTTGACATCCTCCCCGCCCTAAAGAGCGGGGATTCCTTCTCAGGCTACGCATGGGCTTAATCTCCCTACGTTAGCGCCTGAAGGCCCTGCCCGGGCCCATTTGTAGCTTTACTGCATTCGCCTGGTTTTTAGACAGATCAGCTCCGTCACAGCCGACCTTTAGGTGCCAGGTCTTCAGATCCAGCGAATCTACGAAGAAGATTTTGCTGTAGCTTCCACAAAAAGGCAAGCCTTATATCCACTCGCTGAACGGAGTGGCTTTACGGCCCAGAAAGGATAAAACATGGCGTCCGGCTGCCGGCGTTCGGCTTTTGAAAGACTGGTGTACGGCGATCGAATTGGACGGGAAACAGTGTCGACTCCCCGCTTGTCGCGGCGGCGGCGAAAGCCTTTTTGGAGGCTGGCTTCCGGGTGACCGGACCACGAAAGCGGGAAGCCGATTCTGATATGCTGCCCGGCATGGCCGTCAAGCCGCGGATCGCCATTGTGGGGGCGGGAAATCTAGGGTCAGCACTTGCCTTGTCGCTTCAGCGACTGGGATACGTGATGGAAGCGGTGATTGCCCGCTCTCGGGGCGCTTCAATAAAGGAGGCGCAGCGATTGGCAAAGCAAGTTGGGGCGCCGGTATTGCCAGGTCCGGCGATTGGTGCGGCGGTCGAAGCGGCGACGGGAGCGTGGGATTTGCGGGCCGAACTGATCTGGTTCTGTGTGCCGGATGACGAGATCGCCCGAGCGGCGCACTCACTCCGAGAGAAGATCGAATGGAAGGGAACAGTCGCGTTGCATTCCAGCGGCGCGCTTACCAGCGATGAACTGGCAGTTCTGCGCAGCCGCGGAGCGTCGGTCGCGTCCGTACATCCGCTGATGACGTTTGTGCGGGGCTCGCGGCCTTCGCTTTTCGGAGTGTCTTTTGCGCTGGAAGGTGATGCGCCTGCGGTCCGTGTGGCACGGCGCGTCATTCAAGACCTGGGCGGTCACGCCTATTCGATTCGCAAGAAAGACAAGGCTGCGTATCATGCCTGGGGAACGTTTGCCTCTCCCCTATTCACTGCGCTTCTGGCAACTGCGGAGAGCGTTGCGGGGCTCGCCGGAGTGAATCGAAAAGCCGCGAAGCAGCGGATAATTCCCATCCTGCAGCAGACGCTGACGAACTATGCTGTTTTCGGCGCGGCTGGCGCGTTCAGCGGGCCCATCGTCCGCGGTGACGTGGATACAATGAAACGGCATTTGCGCGTGCTCCGGGCCTCGCCAGCTGCGCGCGAAGTTTACTCCGCGCTAGCGCGCAGTGCGTTGCGCGATCTGCCAGCCAAGAACAAGAGTGGCCTGAGGCGACTTCTCGATTCCCGGTAGTTGTACAGTTTGAACCTGCGCGGCAGGATAGCAGTGCCCGCCGCCGCGATCTATGAGGCGAGAATGCGAGCATCGATGTTTTATCGAATCGCAGCTGTTCTTCTGTTGCTTTTTGACGCCGGACACTCATCTGGTTTTCCTTGGTCCGATCCCAAGTGGGGAGCGGGTCTTGGCTCCATGCGGTCAACTCACTTTTACATCATGGGGTCTCGCCGGACTTATTGGGATTTCTATGTTGGGTTCGGACTCTTTGTCAGCGTGTTTCTTCTACTCGCGGTGGTATTGGCGTGGCAGCTAGGCCGCCTTCCGCCAGAGTCTTTGGCGCTCATGCGCGGCACTGCGTGGGCGTTTGCCCTTTGCTTTGCCGCCATCACGGTTTTGAGCTGGAAATACCTTTTTATCATTCCCATCGTTTTCTCAATCGTGACTACACTATGTTTGACTGCCGCGGCATGGCTTTCAGCAAAGCAGGTTTCCAGGCCTCGGCGTGCGATGGTAACGTGAGAGGATTCAAACTGCACCGCTACCGATTCCCAGTCAGCTTGTCTCGCGTGCGGCGCGGCGAACCGACGAAAGCGGCGAAGCGAAGCCGTGTGCCCAGTCTCATGAACAGCCTCTGGGGATTTCAGGAGAGAGTAAACTGAACCGACCCGGGTCGGCTTCTCTGTTCATGAGTGCCGGTGGAGTTGCGCGCCCTCTGGTCGCGTGTAAGATCCCCAACTGATTCGACTTAAGCATGCGCCTGCGAAAAAACCGCACGCTGGGTTTGGCTCTGTTAGTCGCGCTTGGGACCTGCTACTACTACTTCGACTTGCTTCTGCCTAGGGCGCGACTTCAGGATGCGGCCAACGAAATGGTTGGGCCCTATGACTATGGCGGGGACTTTTATCCCATCTGGCTGACCGGTCGCGAGCTGCTTTTTCACGGCAAAAACCCCTACACGCAGGAGATGACGCGGGAGATTCAGACCGGCCTTTTCGGCCGGCCCATGGATCCACGCCGTCCGGCCGATCCGCCGACGGATTTTCGCTCATTCTCTTATCCACTGTATGTCGATCTCATAGTGGCACCGCTATTGCCGTTTGGGTTTGATGCAGTTCGAGTCGTGCTGGGAGCTCTGCTTCCCCTGCTTACGGCAGCGAGCCTGATATTGTGGCTTCGCGCCTTTCGCTTGCGGGTTTCGTCAACGACTGGGGCTGTCGCCATCATTCTGTTTCTGGTGAGTTATCCGGTGTTGGAAGGCCTGTATGCGCAGCAAGCAGGCTTGTTGGTCGGAACTGCGCTGGCGCTGACGGCGGCAATGCTGACTCGTGGGCGGTTCTGGCTTGCCGGAATGCTGCTCGCTTGCGCTTCTGTGAAACCGCAATTGGTTTGGCTGCTCGCTCTGTGGTTGCTGTTGTGGGCAGTCAGCGACTGGAAACGTCGAAAGACGTTTACTCTCAGCTTCATCCTTTGCCTGGGGCTATTGGTTCTGGTGAGCCAACTCGCCCTACCCGGATGGTTTGTTGGCTGGTGGCGCTCGCTGGCGGGATATTCCCATTATACGTTGCCGCCTCTCTCACAATTGGTGCTTGGCAGATTCCTGGGAATTGCGGTGGGACTGGCGATGCTGACGCTAGCGGCGGCGACGTGCTGGCGTGCGCGCCGTGAGCCGGCCGGTTCCCCCAGCTTTTCGTTAGCAATGAGTTTTGTCCTCGGAGTTACTGTCATCCTGGCGCCGACGGGCGGGGCGGTTTACGACCAGGTTATTCTGCTCCCTGCGATTCTCTGGCTAGGTTTGCGCCGGGCCGAAATCCTCAACGCAAGCCGCCCGCTGCGCGTGCTCGCGCTCGCGGGTATGGTCGCACTCTGCTGGCAATGGATCGCGGCTTGCGGCGTCGCTTTCGTGTCAGTGTTTTGGCCAGCTCGGGCAAGTAATCCTGCGGTCCTGGTTTTTCCCACACGCATGGCTGCGTCCTTGCCGTTCGTGCTGCTGGCTTTGCTGTCGTTCTTTATTGTGCGGATTCTGCGACGGGACACGGATACGTATGGCGTATCGCTTCCGGTGCAAGGTTAAGCTCAGGGCAGAAATTGACGACTACTGAGAACGTTCGACCGCGTCAGCCTCAGCTGAAAAGATGCCCCAGCTTCTCTTTCTTGGTTTTGAGGTATTCTTCGGCGTGCGGACTGGGAGTAACTTCGCAGGGAACGCGCTCAACGACGTGAACTCCGGCGCGTTCAAGGGCCTCGACCTTTTCGGGATTGTTCGACAGCAGACGCACACCCGTGACCCCTAGCGCTTTGAGAATCTCGGCCGGGAGCGTGAAATTGCGGTAGTCGTTTTTGAAGCCCAGACGTTCGTTGGCCTGAACCGTGTCGAGTCCGGCATCTTGCAGTTCGTAGGCTTGCAGTTTGGCCATCAATCCGATGCCACGGCCTTCCTGTAGTTCGTAGATCAGAATGCCGGCGCCCTCCTCGCTGATCATCGAGAGCGACAGTTCAAGCTGTTGGCGGCAATCGCAGCGCAACGAATGAAAAACGTCGCCGGTCAGGCATTGCGAATGAATGCGCACCAGGGGCGGTGCGGACTTCACGTCTCCGGTCAGGAGCGCAATGGCTTCTTCCACGCGGTGGTCGCCATCGGAACTGGTGTGCCCCCGAAACCCGTAAATGCGAAACTTTCCCCACCGGGTCGGAAAATCGGCCGAGGCGATCTGTTGTATTCCGTTGTCGCTCACTGGTTCATTATAGTGGTTGAATGGTGTGGACAGGGCTTCGACAAGGCGGATTGAAGAGTCGCTAGCCTCGGGCGCGGAAGTGGAAGACCGCGTCCTGCTTGGATGCGATGGGCGCACCATTGCGAGTGGCTGGTTGGAAGTGCCAGTTGTCGAGCGCGGTCAAAACTTTCTCATCGAGTTTGGCTCCCAGGCTTTGGAGAACCTTCTTGCCGACAATATCTCCGTGAGTATCGATCACGATCTCCACCACAACGTTGCCTTCAAAATCGGGCAATTCCCACGGATACGCCACCGGATCAGAAGTAGCGACCGGCAAGGCCGGTCGAATTTCGTTGCCAAAAAAAGGACCGTTACTCAGTGTACCGTAAGGCGCGCCGGCCTGGGCGCCGTGACCCACGGCCGAAAGCGTCTGGGTTTGGGAGTCGTCCTCAGTGTTGGTGCGGGCCAAAGTGTTCTGCGGAACTGCCAGCTTCGGCGGTTGGGCTGGCGCTCTCCACGTCAGCTTCTCATGGCCCAGCCGCTGATGGCGGTAACGCTCGGTGGCCTTGTCGGAAGAACTCTGACTGCTGTCGTCGGGAGATTTGCTGGGCCAGTAGAGCCGGGTGACGGACTTGCCGTTCTGCCCCACAGCTACCGAGAATGGAGTGAGAAGCTGAGGCTCAGGTGTGTGCAGCAGCCATGCCAGCAGCAGGGCATGGAAACCAAACGAACCCATCCGGAGCCAGCGCTGCCGGCGCGCAGTCACGGGACTGAGTTGCTCAAACATCAGACAATTCTTGCGGCGGGCGTTTACTTTGCAGCCCATTGATAGTTAGACGTAAGACGGAGCTTTCGTCAAGAGGATTTCTTGAACGGAGCTCCTGTCAGTTACCGGTTGCAATGCCGCACTGGATGCCGACCCTGTTGGTGCCGTTTCTGGAACGCTGATAAAATAGGTGCAGTCGACACACAGACCGTTGACAACCCAACCTCACATGGGGCTATAGCTCAGCTGGGAGAGCGCATCGTTCGCAACGATGAGGTCGTCGGTTCGATCCCGACTAGCTCCACCA